>CAWEXO010000012.1:0-177793 GCA_963813025.1 uncultured Verrucomicrobiae bacterium
ATCGCCTCGCTATTTCGCCAGACAGATTGGCTGGGGCGGTTTGATGGAAATGGTCAATGCCTTTTCTTACGTACAGACTTTCCCTGTATTTTATCGTAAACTTCCTATAGCGATCTTCGCCCTTTGGCAAGCGGCCGCCGAGCGCCTCGGCAATTTCGAAAATCATCTGCAGACCATCCAGGAATTTGTTGAATGAAAAGGAGTCGAGTCATCGTATCTCGACGCGGCCACGGGTTTGAGGTGACACTCAATATCGCCGTTCAGTTGCCGGACGGGACACCGCTGCTCCGAAAAGTGACGTCTCCGTGGCGTAAGCCAATAAGTCCATCGTCGGCCCCAGCGGAGCGGCAGAAGCACCCTGCTGCGAGCGATCGCCGGAATTTGGCAATTCGCGACCGGTACGTCAATCTGAGAAGGGGTGAGTTCTCTTTGTGCCGCAGCGTTCTTATATTCCACTCGGTACCTTGGCCGATGCGTTCGTTATCCGGTCGCGACTGCGCGAGATTTGCCAAGAGCGCGGTTAGTCGAGGTCCTCGACGCGGTCGGTCTTGGAGCCCTCGCGGACGAGCTGGAAATCACCGACAACTCGGCCCGGCGCCTGTCGCTCGGAGAGCAACAACGACTGGCGTTCGAGCCTGTCCTCCTCATCAAGCCAACGTTGCTCTTTTGGATGAAGCCACGTCTGCACTTGACGATCTGCGCCGGAGGCCGATCTTTCTGCCGCCTGCTCCATCGGCCTGGCGCACCGTTACGTCAGCGTCGGTCACCGCAAAACTCTGGTCGAGTTCCGTGATCGAGCTTGGATGTTGGGCGCTTTCAGGCATTGCCTGACGCTTTGCCAGGACTAGTTTCGTCTACCAGTGAACCGGCATGGGCGCTCGAAACGCGAACCGATAAATCGATCCAAGTCCGCAACGGGCTGCGCCAGGTTTTCTCGGGAGGCTGATCGGCTCGTTGATCAAGGCACGAACGCAGGTGAGATCCGCCCGTCTGCCACCGTTGAGCGAAGATGAGCTCCTGCTGGAAATACAGCGGCGCGCGACTCTCTTTTTCTGGGAAAAAGCGCATCCCATAACCGGCTTAGTCAACGATCGGGCGAACAATTTTGGGACGGATCGCTACACTATTTCTTCATGTGCGGCCACCGGCTTCGGATTGGCTGCGTTGCCGATTGGAATCGAACATGGATGGCTCGAACGGAAAGACGCACTCTACCGGGCGGAAACGACTCTGCGTTTTCTCCTTTCCATGCCGCAGGTCCACGGATGGATGCCTCATTTCATCACGAATGACCACGGCGCGCGCGTCAACGAAAGTGAATATTCCAGTATCGATACCGCCCTTCTGGTCCTGGGCGCCCTCGTGTGCGCACAATATTTTGCGGCCGACCCGACCGCGGCTGAGATCACCCTGCTCGAAAACGAACTCTACCAACGGCTCGATTGGCCATGGATCCTTACTAATAACCAAACCGAGCCGGCGAAAAGAATCGTCTCGCACGGTTGGCGGCCGGAAACAGGCTTCCTTCCCTACAACTACGGTTCCTACAGCGAGGCGATCCTGCTGTACCTCCTAGGTTTAGGGGCGCCGCGAGATCCTTTGGCACCCGAAACCTGGGCCGCGATCGATCGTCCGCTGCAACACTACGGAGACTTGGAGTCATTGGCCGGAGGACCCATTTTTGTTCACCAGATGCCCCAGAGCTTTTTTCCACTGCAGAATCGCCGGGATGATCTGGGTTTTGATTACTGGGCGTCCTCGGCCCAGGCGATGCGAATCCATCGGCAGTTCTGTCGAGATCATGCCGCCCAAAGCCGAACTTACGCCGCCGGTTTCTGGGGTTTGAATGCAAGCGACGGACCGGATGGCTACACAGCGTACGGCGCCCCGGACGGCCCCGCAGACGGAACTGTATCGCCGACGGGAGCGATCAGCTCAATCATGTTTTCTCCGGCGCTTGGGACGGCGGCAGCGCGGGATCTCTACGCAATCCTGGAGACCGGCTCTGGGGCCGGTATGGATTTGCCAATGCCTGTAATCTCGATCGCGATTGGTACGATGTAGACGTCATCGGGATTGATCTGGGGATGGCGCTCCTCGCGATCGAGAACTACCGCAGCGGCCTGATCTGGTCATTGCTGAAGCAGGCGAAGCCGGTTCGCTCGGCGTTTCGAAGGACCCATCTCCGCCGGACCAGGGAATCCGAGCCTCGCCCGGTGTTCAGGGCGCGGTTGAATTCTCTGTAGAACCTGGCGGTTTTGGAGTGCTCGGGCCGCTCATCCCCAGCTTCATTCTCCAAAATTCCCCGCCTCGGCCTTCAATGCATCGGCCACTTTCTCTACCTTGATCAAATTGGTCTTGCCCGGAACGTTGTAAGGCGTTCCGGCGACAATGGTAATGACATCCTCGGGATCGGTTTTGAGAGACTTCACCGCCGCTTCCGCGCTGAGGCGCACGAGCTGCGCCGTCTTCGACAACGGAGGAACCAGGTGCGGCTCCACTCCCCAGGTAAGTGTAAGCCGCCGGCAGACTTCGCGTGAGGGGCACAGAGCGAGGATTGGCATCCGCGGCCGATGACAGGCCACACGTTTGGAGGTAGTTCCCGAAGTCGTCGCGGTGACGATGGCACATGCGGAAACCTCGCGGGCGATCATTTGCGCAGCCTGTCCGACCGCGGCGTCCAGATCGGGACTGTCCACTAAAGCCGGAGGCGCCGGGAGCTCTCCATTCATCCAGGCCGCTTCCGCCCGCGCCGCGATCGTCGCCATTGTCGCGACCGCTTCGCGCGGAAACTTTCCGACCGCTGATTCGGCAGACAACATCACCGCGTCCGTTCCGTCGAGGATCGCGTTTGCCACATCGGCCGCTTCCGCCCTGGTCGGTTTATGGAAATTGGTCATCGACTCCAACATCTGCGTCGCCGTGATAACGGGAACTCCAGCCTGCCGGCAGGCGGCGATGATCTGCTTCTGCGCGATGGGCACATCTTCAAAGCTCATCTCGAGAGCGAGATCGCCGCGCGCCACCATGACGCCGTAGCTGATCTTTACTATATTATGTATGTCTTCGAGCGCGTTCTTCCGCTCGATCTTGGCAATCACCGGAATGTTCGCTCCTCTCTCCGCTAGCGCTTGTTTCAGGAACCGGACATCCGCCGCCGATTGCACAAAGGACAGCGCCAGAAAGTCGAGCCCCTGTTCCACCGCAAAATCGAGATCCTGATAATCCTTGCTCGTGAGGGAGGGCAAGGAAACTAAACGATTCTTCAGATTCATTCCCTTGTTGCTCGCCAGTTTGCCACCACGCAGGATTTCGCAAACAACCTCACCGTTCGGCGCGAGCTCAGCTACTTGCAGCTCAAGATTCCCGTCGTCGAGGAGCAAAATCGTGCCATGCGCGACATCGTTCGCCAAGCTCTTGAAACTGACAGAAACTTTCTCCGGAACGCCGATCACCTTCTCCGGCGTAAGCGTGATCTTATTCCCTTTGCTGAGTTCGATCGCCCCGTTCTGCATTTCCCCCACCCGAATCCGCGGCCCGCGCAGGTCGCCCAGGATACCGATAACTACTCCCAGCTCGTCGGCCACCCGGCGTATCCGTGCGACCAGCGGTTTTGCCTGCTCGGCGGATCGGTGGGAAAAATTAAGCCGGGCAATATCCATACCCGCCTCGATGAGCCGCCGGAGCACCTCTTCGCTATCGCTCGCCGGACCGATCGTCGCGACAATTTTGGTTCGTTTGGTCGGTCGTGGCATGAAAGCAAGATGCACGAGGAGATAGGCAATACCAATAGCCAATAGACGATGGCCAATGGCCAATAACCCATGAACGATGGCCAATGAGCAATCACCGGTGTCCCGACCGCGCGCCGCGCCCAGTCATCGGTCATTGGCCATTGGCCATCGCCCATCAGCCGAGCCGGCGCCGGAAAAGGATGGTCGCCCCACTGAGCGTAACGACAGCGATCGCCAGCATCGGCCAGACATTCTGCAGGACGACGGCCGCAGGCACGTCTTTCAGAAAGATGCCCTTCACGATCACCATAATGTATCGGAGTGGATTCAGGTAAGTCAGCGGCTGCAGCCAGCCTGGCATGTTTTCAATCGGGCTGGTGTATCCCGACATGAGCAGAGCTGGGAAAAGAATCAGCATGGTGCCGAGCAGCGCTTGCTGCTGGGTTGCGCAAATTGCCGATATGAGAAGTCCGACTCCCACGACCGCGCAAACAAAGACAATCAAGGAGAGATAAAGCAAGCCGATCGACCCGTGAAAAGGAATTCGAAAGATTAAAATAGCACAGACGACAAAGATACTGGCCTCGGTTAAAGCCAGGAAAAAAGCCGGCAACATCTTGCCGATCATGATTTCGGTCGGAGTCAATGGCGAAACGAGCAGTTGATCAAAAGTCCCCATTTCGCGTTCACGGGGTACCGACATCGTCGTGACATTCATGGACACCTGGAGCGTGATGAGCACGACCAGGCTCGGGACTGTGAACCAGAGATACTCGAGGTTTGGATTAAACCAGTTGATCGGCACCACGGAGACCGCCGAAGCATTGGCGGCTGAGGGCTCGGAACCACTTTCGTCGCTGGCAAACTGGGTAACAATCGTGGAAACATAGCCCTGGGCGATTTGCGCCGGGGATGACTTTCGGCCGTCCAACACGACTTGCACCACGGGACTGTCGTTGCGAACAAAACGACGCGAGAAATCGAGCGGAACGGTCACTCCGAGGATAACCTTCTGACGATCCAGCAAGTCGCGCAGCTCGCCGGGCGACGAAACGAAAAAGACGTGAGTGAAATTGGGAGAAGCGGAGAGCCGCTGAACCAGCTCGGAAGCCGGCTGTCCGTAGTCCTGATTCAAAATCGCTACGCGAATGTTTTTGAGGTCTTGCGTGCCCGTGAAGGAGAATAGGAAAAGCTGGAGCAACGGCGGCGCGATCAAGGCAACGCGATTACGCGGATCGCGCAAGACCACCAGGATCTCTTTTTTTACGAGTGTTTTAATTCGGTTCCACATTGGTCATCGCTCATCAGTCATCAGCATCGGCTACCGGTCATTGGTCATCAGTCATGCTAATCGCTTGTGTGTTACGCGCGCATTGAGAATGAACATGACGGCGGCAAAGAGGGCCAGAATCGCCCCGTTTGTTAGCAGAATCGGTCGGATATCCCCGGCCAGAAAAATCGTCTGTAACCCCTGCACAAAATAACGCGCCGGGAACAGATAGGTCAGCAGCTGAATCAGACGCGGCATACTCGAGATTTCGAAGATGAATCCGGACAACTGCAAGGCTGGCAGAAAACCAAGGACCATCGAAAATTGACCGGCAACGAATTGACTCTTTGCCAGAGTCGAGACCAGCAAACCGATTCCCAGGCAGGTAAAGAGAAAGAGTGAAGAAAAAAGAAACAGCGCGATGAAGGATCCACGAAATGGCGTTTGGAATATCAGCACCGCGGCAAGCGTGCAGAAAAACATTGAACCCATCCCCAGACAAAAATAGGGAAGCAGTTTGCCCAGCACGATTTCCTGAATGCGCACCGGCGTCGCCATAAGCGCTTCCATCGTACCCCGCTCCCACTCCCTCGCCACGACCATCGCGGTGAGCAGCGTGCCAATCATGGTGATGATGATGGCGATCGATCCTGGCACCAGATAGTTCTTACTCTCCAGCGATGGGTTGAACCACATGCGGGTCTCCAGATCGACCGTGGCCGGAACAGCCGTACCCGTCTCCAGAGCCCACTGCTGGAGCCAGGAAGCGACCACTGCCTGGCTGTAGTTTTGCACAAAATTCGCCGTCGTCGGCTCGCTACCGTCAGCAATGATCTGGACCGCCGGTTCACCGGTATCGCTCGCTCGCTGGCGGGAGAAATCCATGGGAATGACGATTACTCCGCGGATGCGCCCAGCCACGAGCTGGTCGATCAGTTGTTGCCGGGAGGAGCCGACCTGAACGATGAAGTACCTGGAACCACGAAAAGCGGACACGAGACTCTCCGCCTCCGGCGTCCGATTCTCCATGACCAGCCCCACTCTCATTTTCGTGGAATCAAGCGAAACCGCGTAGCCAAAGAGGAACAGCAGGATCACCGGCAGGACAAAGGCGATCAGGATGCTGCTGGGGTCGGTGACGATCTGGATTGCTTCTTTCCAGATAAGCGATCGCACTCGGCGGAGACTGAAAGCAAGGAACTTCTTCTCGGACATACTCAAACGCCTTCCCCTGCCTCTTGATCGGACCGCCGCACCAAAGCGATGAAAGCATCTTCCATGGTGGGGTCGGTATTATCGGCCGATCGCGCTTGTTCCCGAAGCTCATCCGGCGATCCGTGCGCGATCATTCTGCCGCGAAAAATCAAGGCTACCCGGTCACAATATTCGGCTTCATCCATGAAGTGAGTCGTGACCATGACCGTTCGTCCCTTGTCCACCAAGGCGTTAATGTGCGTCCAGAACTCGCGGCGGGTAATCGGGTCAACTCCCGAAGTTGGCTCGTCCAGAAACAAGACATCCGGGGAGTGCATCAGCGCGCAGGCCATGGCCAGCCGCTGTTTATAACCCAATGGAAGCTGCCCAGATGGCAAATCGACCAGCTCGCGGAAACCGAAAACCGAGATCATCGTGTCCATTGCTTCTTTCCGCCGCGCGCCGCTCAGGCCATAAAGCCCGGAAAAAAACTCGAGGTTTTGCCTGGCGGTGAGATCCGAATACAGGGAAAATTTTTGCGCCATATAGCCGATCCGGCTGCGCGCTTTACTGGCGGCGTGAGCCAGATCGTATCCAGCAACTTTAGCAGTCCCGCTGGTTGGGCGGAGCAGCCCGCAAAGCATTTTGAAGGTCGTTGATTTGCCAGCGCCATTCGGACCTAGAAGCCCGAAGATCTCGCCTCGCGCGACCGAGAAACTCACTCGGTCGGTTGCCGTGAAATTGCCAAAGCGCTTCGTCAAATCCTTTGCCTCAATGACCGCTCTCACATCCGCTGGTAACGGCGGCAAAACCTTTGCCACCGCGGATTCGCCTTTGGACACGCCGCCTAATGCGTCGATGAACGCGTCCTCAAAACGGGGCTTAACCGGCCGAAGTTCTGCCTCCGGGGCGCCGATCGTCGCTGCCTGGAAATCCTGGGGTGCATCCTTGAAAACGAGGCGGAGACTATCTCCCTGGACAACTCCGTCAAGGACGTCACTGCGTTGCAACGCCTGAGCCAGAACCCGCCGGCGATTCCGCGGCACATCGATCAAAAAGGTCCGATGATCTACCCGCGCCGTCAGTTTGTCCGGTTTACCGCCGAAGATCTTCTTTCCTTCATGGAACAAAAGGACTTCGTCGCAGTTTTGCGCTTCGTCCAGATATGCCGTGCTCCAGAGTACTCCGATCCCTTGCTGAACGAGCTCCTGGACCATTGACCAGAGATCGCGCCGAGAGATCGGATCGACCCCAACTCCGGGTTCGTCGAGGAGTAGCAGCCGGGGTGTGCTGAGAAGTGCACAAGCCAAACCCAGTTTTTGTTTCATCCCGCCGGAAAGTGCTCCGGCCTTGCGCGATTCGAACCGCTGTAAATCGGTAAATTTCAGAAGCCGCTCAAACATCGATTGCCGCTCCTCACCGGTGATGGCCCGAAGATCCGCATAGAGATTCAGATTCTGCCGGACGGAGAGATCCTCATACAGACCAAAGCGCTGCGGCATATAGCCGCACTCATCGTGGATGTTTTCCGCTTCACGTGCTGGATCGTGTCCCAGGACAGTCAATTCGCCCTGGGTTGAGAGCAGCAGACCGGCCATGAGGCGGATGAGCGTTGTCTTACCCGCGCCATCGGGTCCGACAATTCCGGTGATCCTGCCTCCGTAAACATCTCCATCGACTTTGTCCAGAGCGGGCCGGCCGTTTGGAGAGAAGCGTTTCACCAGGCCGCGAAAACGCACCAGCGGCTGCTCATCAGTTGGGAATTGGTCTGGCTTCATCATGACCAGGTGAATCGATCAGACGTACGGTGACCGGCATGCCCTGCCGGAGGTAACGATCCGGGTTGGTGACAATCACCCGTAACCGGAAAACGAGATCAGTGCGAAGCTCGCGGGTCTGGACGGTTTTTGGAGTGAACTCGGCGACCGGCGAGATAAATCCGATCTGAGCCGGGTAAGGCTTTTTCGGATTTGTGTCGGTGAAAACGAGGGCTCTCATCCCAGGGTAAATGCGACCGAGATCCGGCGCATCGATATACGTTCGAATCCAGATTGGCTCATTCAGAGCCAGGACATAGGCGGTGGTACCGGCGCTGACGATCGTGCCTGGTTCGACCGCCCGGGTGATTGCGACACCGTCGGAGGGCGCGACCAATTGGCAGTCCGCCAGATTTCGTTCGGCATTCTGCAACGCCGCCCGGGCATTCTCCATCAGAGCCCGCGCGGCATCGATATCCTCCTTGCGATTTCCGGCCAGCTCGAGTGCGAGATTTGCTTCGGCTGCCTTAAGTTGCGCGTTGTTCGTGTCGCGCTGAGCGAGGGCGTTATCGAGTTCTTGCTTGGAGATAACCTTGGTCTGCGCGAGAGCATTTTGTCGCGCAAAAGTTTGGTCTGCATTGTCGACATTTGCTTTGGCCAGGGCCACCTGTGCCCGCGCTTGTCGAATTTCCTCCGGCCGAAAGCCATTGACCATTTTCTGGAAATTGGCCTCGGCCTGCTGAAACTGCGCTCGGGCAATATTGACCTGATCCTGATTTGGGCCGGGATCAAGGGTGGCGATCAAGTCGCCGGAGTGCACAACGTCCCCTTCCTCCCGGAGCATGGTTGCCACGCGCCCGCCCACGCGAAAGGCGAGCTTGACTTGGCGGATATCGACGTTGCCATAAATCTGGAGTCCGCGATCAGTCTTTCGATAAAACCATTGGTAGGCGAACCAACCGGCCCCGGCCAAAAGAAGCAATACGGGAAGAACGATCAGTAGACGCTTTTTCATTGGTCTTCTGTGATTTCGCTGGCCAGCAGATCCAGTTGCTGGGCCAGCGCTTCTTTGATCAAAGCGACCTCAGCCGCGGAATACACTTCCAACGATAAGCGGCGCCTGATCGTCTCCTGGCCGGAAAGGAAAATCAGAACCTGACCGACCAGCATGTGGGCACGAAGAATGACTTTCGGATCCGTGGTTGATAATCCCAGGATGTTCGCTAAAAGGGTCGAGACAGTCTCGTGGACTCGACGAATGGCGCGTTCATAGAGCAAATTAAAAGCAGCCGTCGGCTGCATCTGTTCGCGCATGAGAATCCGGGCCCACGTACTGTGCGCGCCCTGGGTAAGCACCGTCTCAAGCAGCACAAAGAGCAACCGTTTCAACAACGCGAGAGCCGTTTCCTTCCCCGGGATACCGACGGCCAGCTGCTTTTGCACTTCGATGACCGTCGGGCGGACAAGCTCGAATTTGGTATGGAGAAGCTCCTCGATCACTGCCTCGTACAGCCCCTCTTTGCCGCCGAAATAGTAGCCGATGGCCGCTTGGTTGACACCGGCGCGCTGCGCAATCTGGCGAGTGGTTGCGCCTTCAAGGTTGAGCGATCCGAAGACATCACGCCCGGCCTCGAGGAGCCGCTGTCGAGCATCGCGGGGGATACGATCCATAAGGAGAAGGCTAATCAATCATTTGATTAAGTCAAATGATTGAATGTCGCTGACGGTGTTCGACAGCCGCGCGTGTTATGTAGCGCAGACGTTCCCCTGCGCCGGTAGGGCTCGAATAAAGAGGTTGTCTCGCAACAACCCAATATCGGTCGGGGCAAGCTCCTGCCTGACCTGCTTGTGCTGCGCTGCCAGACCGGGATTCCGGACGAGGTCGTCCGCACTACCGCACAACGCTTGAGAGACCTGTCCCCAACGACGCCCTACCGCATAACGCTTGAGAGACCTGTCCCAAACGACGCCGTGCACCCCCCGATTGCGCCGGGCCGGGATTGCCGACGAGGCCGTCGGCGCTACCCATAACGAATGAGAGACCTGTCCCAAATCGCGATGCGACGATTTGGAGCAAGCAGCTCGTGACAAGCACGTTCACAAAATGTTTGAAATTTCTTAAAAAAAATCTCGACAGCCTTGATCCCGATCAGCTAGGACTCGCATTGCCCTTCACCTAAACCCCATTCAAAAGGAGTAGAAAAGAACATCACAATGTGTCCCAAAGTTGAGTTCTCCAGGCTGCGAAGCCTGAAGTATACTGTTGTGGCAGGCTTTACGCTTCTCGCAACTGGCGCGCTTTATGCCCAAAGCACGGACCAGGGCGACGTTGCGGCTCTTAAGGCGCAAATGGAGCGCATGCAGAAGCAGTATGAGCAACGCATTTCGGCGATGGAAGGCCAGATGAAAGCTTTGGAGTCCAAAGCTGATTCGGGTTCCATCCTGAACACGCGAATTCTGACGGATGCCGACGGTAAAGAGATGCAAGGCGGGGCTCCCCCAGGACTGGATGAGTCGTTCCTGAAGTCCTTGACCCGTAACTTTACTTTCTCGGCATATGTCCGTGCCGGCGTTCAATTCAACGGCAACGGTGGCGGAGGCAACTTCAGCTTTTCACCGCCGGATCCCGATGGCGGCCGGCCTCGTCTCGGAAATGAAAACGACACCTATTTCGAGTTGACCTGGGCGCAGGCTCACCTCCTCGGCGATAGTCCGGACGTGATGGATGCTTCCATGACGTTCACCCCGGCGTTTCGTTACGTCCAGAGTCGCAACACCTTCACCAGTAGCCACGGTGGAATTGAGAATAGCGGAAACGACTTTGACATTGTCTGGCGGCAGGCATTCCTCGAAATGAAGAACGTCTTCAAGACAGCACCCGAGATCACGTTCTGGGGCGGTCAGCGGTTCTATGATCGTTTCAACATCGATCCAAACGACTTTTTCTATCTGGATACGTCTGGATATGGCGCCGGTGTGTACAACATCGACGTTGGAATCGGGAAGCTCGCGTTCGCTTACCTTGGTGGACTGAACGACAACTTCATCTCGCAGCAAATCGGTTCGTTTTATAAGCACACCTTCGACCTTCGTCTCAAGAATATCGACATTGGGTTCGGTAAACTGATGTTGGTGCTGATCGGTAACTACGAGAAGGGGGCCACCTTTGAAAAAGGTTATGACACCAACGGCAATATCATCACCTTGACAAATCCGTTGAAGACGTCCGACGCCTGGGGTATCGGCGGCGGCTTTGTCTGGCAGTATGACTTCGGCAACAAGAGCTTCTTACAACTCTATGCTTTGGGCGGCCGCGGCGCGACAAATTTCAGCGCGGGCGACGATTTCGGTACCATCAGCGGGAAAGAAAGTGCGTTCCTCGCAAACAACCCAAACACGCCCGCGGGTGAAGTCATCAGTGCCGGGCGTGCGATTGATAAAATGCTGACCGTGAGAGCCGGCGGCCAATTCATCTGGAATCCGAACCCCTGCTTCTCTCTGGGTGTCTGGGCGTTCTGGAACCTGGATAACTCTGGTTTCGGCGAGGCAGCTATTATCAACAATGTGTTGCACCATACAACCGGGAGACGCAACATGGTTGAGGGCGGTATTCGGCCGATCGTCTGGCTGACCGACAATATTGCAATCCAGGGCCAAGCCTGGGGAAGCTACCAGGATAATACCCGGGTCGTGGGAGCGGAAGTTGATAACCACAACGCCTTCGGCCGCAGCGGCGAAATGGGTGTGTTCACGATTGCCCCGACGATCAAACCGAAGGGGGGATACTTCACCAGGCCGGAGTTACGCGTCTTCGCGACTTGGGCGATCTGGTCTCACTCCTTGAGGGGTGCAACCTCGCCCTACCAGGAGAGCGGCAGCACATTCGCTCCTCCTTACAATGGCAACACGAACCAGGGTTGGTTGTTTGGGACCCAGGTTGAGTGGTTCTTCTAAAAGAACAGCTACGTCAGATTTAACCTTAACCAGAGCACCCCGCCACCGTTTGGCGGGGTGCTTCTTTTTATGAAAGAACCATTCCGCGCAACCGTGGCGCTCTTTACTATTGGTGCCGCATTGTTTCTCGCCGCTTGTGCCGACCAAAACAGAACTGGCGAGCGAGTTTCTGTCGGCATAGCGCCTCAACAACGCATAGCGCAACCGACAAGTGATCAGCAAAGCCTGGGGACAGTGGGCGGCGATTAGCCCTTGGCTCCCCGATTCCTGACTCCCGGCTCCTGACCGTCAGGGCATTACCGGACCTCCAGTTTCGCCGCTTACCGTACCAGTTTTCATCGACTCCGGAATCTGAGGCTTATCAGACTGTCCTGCCGAATCCGGCGGAGGTGCATTGACATCTCCGACATTCGCCCCTCCAAACGAGCAAGCACTCGACAGGCAAACCATCGCCGACAGAAAAGCACCGCCGAACATATTAATCCAAAGCTTCATGTAGTGTCCTTTAGCCGGACCTCTTCGGAGACAAAAGGCTTTTTTTGAGGGCCTGAGCGGCTGGCTGCGTAGCGCGGACGGCCTCGTCCGTACTCTAAGCGACGACAAGCCGCCCGCTCCAAAGACACTCTGCCAAATTGATGCTCCCCCGATCGAGAGATTGCACAGCTATTCGGACATCCGCGAGAGTACGGACGAGGCCGTCCGCGCTACGGCCGTAAGCACTCGCCCACTCAGCCGCTCATGCCGCTTGAATCGGTTCGTTTTCGATGGTTTGCTTCTTCGATCCTCAAATTTCTTCACCTCCCCCCATGAAAAAACATCTCCTGCTTGTGTTGTGCCTTTTCGGGTCGTGCTTGCCAGGATTTGGGTGGACTGATGGCGAACTCCTGATCTGGATTAACGGCGACAAGGGCTACAACGGCTTAGCGGATGTGGGAAAAAAATTTGAGAAAGATTTCGGGGTTCACGTCACAGTCGAGCATCCGGAGAGCGCTACTGACAAATTTCAAGCCGCGGCCCAGTCCGGCAAAGGTCCGGACATCATGTGCTGGGCGCACGATCGTCTGGGTGAATGGGCCGATGCCGGTCTGCTGAAACCGCTTAACGTTACGGATGACTTCAAGAGCCAATTCATCCCGATCGCCTGGGATGCTGTCACGCATAAGCAACAGATCTGGGGTTACCCTCTCGCGTTGGAAGCTGTCTCGCTGATCTACAATAAGAAGTACGTGACCGGACCTCCGCCAGACCAACTCTCCGCGGTGCCTGCTTTCGCCAAAGAGTTGAAAGCCAAATTTCCCCAGGCGATTCCAATCCTTTGGGATTACGCCACCCCGTACTTCAGCTGGCCTTTTCTGGCTAGCGCGGGCGGTTATCCATTCAAACGAGATGCCACGGGTTACAACGTAAACGACATCGGAGTGGCAAACGAGGGAGCGATCAAAGGCCTTACCGCGATCGTTGATCTGATTAACCAGGGTATTATGCCGAAGGGCGCAAGCTACAGTGTCATGGAACAGAAAATGAACAGCGGCGAGCTGGCTCTGATGATCAGTGGCCCGTGGGCGTGGGCTAATCTGCGGAAGAGTGGGATTGACTTCGGTCTCGCTCCGGTCCCGGGGGTCGCGGGAAACCCGGGCAGACCCTTCGTCGGGGTTCTGACCGCCATGATCAATCGGTCCTCCCCGAACAGTGACTTGGCAATCCAATTCATCGAAAAATATCTCTGCACACCTCAGGGATTAAGTACTGTCGACGCCGACGTGCCGCTCGGCGTTCCTGCTTTGAAGACGGCTTACGACGAGATCGCAGCCCGGGATCCGCTGGTAAAGAGTGTTTATGAAAGCGTGCAGAACGGGGTCGTCATGCCCAACATTCCACAGATGGGTCGATTCTGGAGCGCGATGGCCTCCGCTTTTCAAATCGCCAGCAACGGTCAGGCGAGCCCGGCTGCTGCCTTGGCCGAAGCTCGTAAGAACATGGAAAAGTGAGCACCAACTGGCCGTCTTTGTCCATTCGGTACATCATCGTGGCGTTGGTTGCCTTGCCCGCGCTGTATGTCAATTTCGCGATTTACTGGGCAGGAAACACCTGGCTCGCTTTGGCCGTTCTTCTGGTCATTTGCTTAGGCATTTACACCTATCTTACGCAACGAGCTTATTTTCTGCGCTATCTCTTTCCCGGGTTGGTCGGGTTCGGACTGTTTGTCATCTTTCCGCTCGTTTACACAGTACTGATCAGCTTCACCAAGTACAATTCGCAGCACCTGCTGACTTATCAGCGCGCCCTCGATCTGCTGCTGCAGGAAAGCTTTGTTCCGGCCAATGTATCCTTTTCCTATCGATTGCACCGGCAGCCTGATGGGCGTTACCTCTTGTACCTGGAAAATACGACAGATCCGGCGCAACGTTTCGTCTCGGATCCGTTTCCTCTGGTTGCCGGAGTACAGACCAATCCTCCGGCACAGCCCTACCAGCTCAGGCCGCTTGTTGCCGGTGAAACTGTCAGCGGCCAGTCTTTAGAGATCCCGCAAATCACCCGCGAAAAGCTGATCCCGCCGTTGCGCGCTCTGCAGTTCAAATTGCCGACCGGCGAGCTTCTGGAAAAACAGGGTCTGGTTCGATTTGCGCCCCGGGAGCGTCTCTGGTCGCTGAATCCGGACGGAACGTTAACGAACCGGAAAGATGGAAGCAAACTTCGCCCTGACTTTAGGCTGGGCCGGTTCGTTGATGAGAAAGGCCAACCAGTTGATGTCGGTTTTCGCACAAAGGCCGGATTCGCAAATTACGTGCAGATATTCACCGATCCGCGCATCCAAGGACCGTTTTTCCGGATTTTTGTCTGGACCGTGGCCTTTTCGGCGCTCTCGGTCTTTTTTTCCTTCGCCGTCGGAATCATTCTTGCGGTGATTCTTGATTGGAAGGAACTCCGGCATCGGAGGATCTATCGCACTCTGTTGATTTTGCCATATGCCGTTCCGGCGATCCTTTCGATCCTGATCTTTAAAGGCCTGTTCAGCCAGCAGTTTGGCGCGGTCAACGAACTCTTAAGAGGGATTTTCGGCTTTGCTCCGTCTTGGGAAACTGATCCCTGGGCTGCCCGCACCATGATCCTGATCGTGAATGTGTGGCTAGGTTACCCTTACATGATGTTGCTGAGCACGGGAATGCTGCAAGCGATTCCGGGCACTCTCTACGAAGCTAGTACGATGGACGGCAGCAATCCGCTGACTGACTTCCTCCATATCACGCTCCCCCTCGTCTTCCCTCCTTTGCTGCCGATCTTGATCTCCAGCTTTGCGTTTAACTTCAATAACTTCAATCTGATTTACCTTTTGACGGCGGGCGGTCCAAAAATGGTGGGCGGCGGTATCGCTGGAGAGACCGATATCCTGGTGACTTACACCTTTAATCTCGCTTTTCGAGACTCGGGCACTAACTATGGACTGGCTAGCGCCGTCGCGACCGTTCTTTTTTTTATTGTTGGAACCATCGCATGGATCAACCTGAAGATCAGCGGCCGCCGAGTCATCGCTTAGAATGTTATGCGTGAAATGAGGGAAAGATCCAAGTCCTCGCCTGGCGCTCGTCCGCCACGGCGGATCGCCCTGCCGACCAACGACAAGCGGGATATTGCCACACCCCTAAATCTCTTATGACAGACGGAGAACCGAGCCCAGAGCAAACGAGCACAGTTTCGCGGCTCCCTTCTGCGCCAGCAGCGATCAGGCCAGCGATATTGTCTGCCCCTGACCCGGCTCTCGCACGCTCGGCGTCGCGCCGCAAAAGAAACCTATTCCTGCAGAAAGCTTTGGCCCATGGTTTCCTGATCTTCTTTATCGTGCTCGTGCTGATTCCCTTCGAGATGGTGGTTGTCGCTTCCTTTCGCACCGGCGATTTTGCGCCCAGCCGGATTTTTCTCACGCGCTCGGAGTTTAGTCTCGAGCATTGGGACTATGTTCTGGGCATTCCCTATGAGCAGGTGGTGAACCCGGCTACGGGTGAAAAGCGCATGGTCACGCGCCGCCGTGCCGCCGCTGCTTTGGTTCTGGAATTCGATCAAGGTGTCGTCTTTGCGCGGCAGTCGGCATCATCTGCCTCTCCGGAACCGCGGCGTACGCCTTCTCGCGACTGCGTTTCAAATTCCGTCGACTCACTTTGAGTGCCCTCCTGATCCTGCAGATGTTCCCGATGGTTCTCACTCTGGTCGCGTTTTACGTCATTCTCGATTTCACTGGCCAGCTATGTGCAATGGCTCGGGCTGAACACCCAGGCCGGACTGATCATGATCTATCTGGGCGGAATCTCGACTTTCATCTGGATGATCAAGGGCTATTTCGATACGATTCCCAGCAGCATGGAAGAATCGGCCCGAATCGACGGCGCCTCGCATTTCCAGACTTTCATCACGCATCCTTCTGCCTATAAGCCTTCCGATTTTTGCGGTCGTATTTATTCTCTCCTTCATCGGCTATATGTCCGAGTACCCGGTGGCTTCGGTCGTCCTGCAAACCGGCGAAAAGTGGACCTGGCGGTCGGTGCCAATTCGTTTCTTTACGAACAGGAAAAACTGTGGGGCCGTTTTGCTGCACTTGCGGTCTTGAGTGGCGTGCCAATTACAGTAATGTTCTTCTTGTGCCAGCGGTTCGTCATCGGCGGACTGACCTCTGGTGGCATCAAAGAATAATAAACCCCCAGGAGACAAATGCCATGAGCGACGGTTCCGTTAATATCAAAGACCTCGTGAAGACTTACACGGATGATCGTGGTCGCCCGACGTTTACCGCGGTCAAGAACATCAACTTGAACATTAGCAATGGCGAATTCATGGTCTTGGTCGGACCTTCCGGTTGCGGGAAGACAACGACACTGCGGATGGTTGCCGGTCTGGAAAAGATCTCCAGCGGCACGATCTCCATCGGGGGTCGCGTAGTAAATGATCTGGAGCCGAAAGATCGCGGGATTGCGATGGTTTTCCAGAACTATGCGCTTTACCCGCACATGACGATCTTTAACAACATGGCCTTCGGCCTGCAGCTGGCGAAAAAGAAGAAGGACTTCATCCAGGAGACGGTCACGCGAACCTCGAAGGCTCTTGGACTGGACCAGATGCTGGAACGCAAACCGCAAGCGCTTGTCCGGCGGACAACGTCAGCGAGTGGCTCTCGGGCGCGCGATCGTGCGCAATCCCACGGTCTTCCTTTTCGACGAACCGCTCTCGAACCTCGATGCGAAGATGCGCGTGCAGATGCGTTCGGAGATTTCGCGACTCCATGGGCAACTGGGCTCGACCATGATTTACGTCACCCACGACCAGGTCGAAGCGATGACCATGGGCGACCGGATTTGCGTCATGCGGGACGGCCTGATCATGCAGGTCGCCGATCCATTGACCCTCTATCGAAAACCGGAGAACCTCTTTGTCGCCGGCTTTATCGGCAGCCCTCCCATGAATCTTCTCCAAGGAAAAATCGAGCGCCGGAACGAAGGTCTGGTCTTCGCTGAAACTGGGGAAGGCGGCTTAGTTATTCCGCTCAGTGGACCGGTGGCCAATCTAGCCGGCAAGTATGTCGATAAAAATATCGTCTTTGGCGATCCGTCCCGAACACATCACCGAGGAGTCAAAAAATGGGGTTCATTCGCCGGTCACCGCCTCGGTAGACATCGCCGAACCGATGGGATCCGAGTCAATCGTCTATCTGAAAACGGGCGGCGGAAATCTGATTGCTCGGATTCATGGCGAACATCTTTTCCAGATGGGACAACACCTGACCGTATATGTAAACATGGAGAAAGTAACGTTGTTTGATGCCGAGACTGAGAGGTGATCCGCTAGAACTAAACCGTATGCGCCAGATTCTTGAAACCGAACAATACGTTCAGGTACCGCCGATGATGTTAGCCGATCCATTTTATCGGATCACTTATCTCATCAAGGAAGAGATCCGAAAATATAAATGGATCGAGGGCGAAAAGGGACGCCAGCTCAGCTGGGAGCAGGCGCGCACCGAGTGGATGGACGCGCATCGGGAAAAATACGAGGAATTTCTCATGGATACACTTTCCTTTCCACCCGAGATGTCGCAGACCGAAGAGCCTGTGGCGAAGACCGAGAAACCCTCTTGAAGCGGCGCAAGGAGTCTTCTCGATTGGCGTGAGGGCAGCTTCTGGTAGGGCGACGATTCGGAGGTTGTCTCACAACGCGTTTCTTGCCCTGTCCGGTAGGGCGAAAATTCATTCGAGCGACAGGCGAGAACTGGTTTGAGCCGGGCGTTGGGACCGGTCGCGCTCCGCACGATCCTAAAGCGGCGATAAAGTCGCGCTCGCTTCACGACGCGCAGCGACCGCCACCTTTTCTTCTTGCGAAGCCGCGGCACACTCCCGAAAGGTGGACCATTCTGAATGCATAGACCGCTTTTTAACTGGCTGAAAACCCGCGGAGCAGGCGTTCTTCTGCATCCGACCTCCCTGCCAGGACAGACCGGAATCGGCACCTTGGGAAAGGAAGCGATAAATTTTCTGAATTTCCTCGCTGCGTCAGGTTTCAAGCACTGGCAGGTTTGTCCTCTCGGCCCGACCGGTTTTGGCGACTCGCCCTATCAGACATTCTCGGCGTTTGCCGGCAATCCCTATTTAATAGATCTCGACATCCTCGTGGAACAGGGGTGGCTAGAGGAAGCGGATTTCCAGGAACTGAAGGCCCTGCCTTCGGATGCGGTTGATTACGGATCTCAGTGGCTACTCCGTCCCCCGGTTTTGCGTCGCGCCTACGAACGTTTCCTGACGAAGGCGTCCACCGCCGAAAAGTCGCTGGTTCGGGAGTTCAAACGAGCCAACAAAGGCTGGTTGGAACCTTACGCACGTTTCATGGCAATTAAGGGACTCTTCGACGGAAAGTCGTGGCTGCAGTGGCCGGAGGAGCAGAAGCATTACTCCAGCGCAAAGCACGCGCTGCCCAACGCGAAACTCGAATACGAAATCGGCGCCCAGATTTTCTATCAATATCAGTTCTTCCTCCAATGGAGCCGCATCCGCCACTACGCTAACTCGCTCGGTATTTCCATTATTGGTGATATCCCGATCTTTGTTGCGATGGACAGCGCTGACGTCTGGAGCCATCCCGAGCTGTTCCTGATGAGTGACGACCTTCGACCATTGGGGGTGGCCGGCGTGCCGCCCGACTACTTTGCGGCAGATGGACAACTTTGGGGTAATCCGCTCTACGATTGGAAGAAGCACGAAAAGCGGGGCTTTTCATGGTGGCTGGCCCGATTGAAGGCCAGCTTCGACCTGTGTGATATTGTCCGAATCGATCACTTCCGAGGGTTTGATGAATATTGCCGAATCCCGCCTGACGCCGTAAATGCGCGAATCTTTGAATGGGAAGCCGGTCCAGGACTGGCTCTGTTCGTTGCCATTCGCGAAGCTTTCCCCGAGGCCAAGCTGATTGCCGAAGATCTGGGGATTATCACTGATCCCGTCCGGCAGCTCGTGAAGGACGCCGGACTGCCCGACATGAAGGTCCTGCAGTTCGGGTTTGAAGGAGCTACCGAGTATTTGCCACACAATCTGGAGCCTTATTCCGTCCTTTACCCCGGTACGCATGACAACGACACCGCCTGGGGCTGGTTCAGCAAACAGCCGGAAACAGTGAAGAGCTTTCTTCGCCGGTACCTCCAGGTCTCCGGTGAGTCTGTTCCGTGGGATATGATTCGCGCGGGTTACGCTTCGCCGTCGCGGCTTTTTGTCGTGCCGATGCAGGATCTCCTCAATCTTCCAAGCGAAGCGCGCCTGAATACGCCGGGTCAAGCGACCGGCAACTGGCGTTGGCGTTTTACGCGGGACGCGCTCGATCAACTCTGGTCCGAGAGCGCCGGATATCTGAAGGAACTGGCAGCGCTATACGAAAGAGTTTAGCGAGTCAGGCGGTAATTCGTCGGCCGAGGCTCGAATAAAGAGGACGTCTCACAACGTCTCGTCGCTCAGCGCCGAGCTGCTTTTGGAATGCATCATGGATAGGGATGGACATCTGCCCGGTAGGGATGAGCTCCTGCTCGTCCCAATCGCGAGATGACCTGCGCTCAAATGGTCAAGCGGGAGCTTGCCCCTCCCGAGCTTGGGTGTTGTGAGACGATCTCTATTTTTCGCCTGCCGACCCAGGACAATGAGGCACTACTCAAAATCTATACTTTGACGCGTTCGATCCTGGCTCCGAGTTCACGCAGTTTTTCGTCAAGCAATTCATACCCACGATCGATGTGATATACACGGTTGATTTCTGTTTTTCCTTCGGCGCGGAGCGCGGCCAGGACTAGCGCAGCGGACGCTCGCAGATCGCTCGCCATGACCGGCGCGCCGCTCAATGAGCCGACCCCTTTTATCCGGGCGGTAGCACCGTCCAGATCGATGGCCGCACCCATCCGTTTGAGCTCGGCAACATGCATGAAACGTTGTGGGAAAACATCCTCCGTGATCGCGCTCAAGCCATTGGCCGTTGCCAGGAGGGCGCACATCTGTGCCTGCATGTCCGTGGGAAACCCAGGGTAAGGTTCGGTGCGCAGCTCCAATGGCTTGATTGCTCCATTAGGCTGGATCGTCAGAGCTCCATTCTGCGAGCAGACTGCGTGTCCCGCCTGTTCCAAGGCATGGGTCACTGCATTCAGGTGATCCGCTCTGGCCCGGGTGATCGTCACCGATTTTCCAGCGACTGCTCCAGCCACCAAAAAAGTTCCGGCTTCGATCCGATCCGGGATGATTTCGTGCTCGGCGCCATGCAGTTCCTCGACCCCTTCAATAACGATCCGCGATGTACCGGCTCCGCTGATGCGAGCACCCATCTTGTTGAGAAAATTAGCCAGATCGACGACTTCCGGTTCGCTGGCGGCATCGTTGATCACGGTGGTTCCCTCAGCCAGGACAGCGGCCATCATGACGTTGTCGGTGCCGAGCACTGTTGAGCCGTATTTTCCGCGCAGCGATATTTCGGTGCCGTGCAATGTCGGGGCAAAGACCTTTATATTTCCCGCATGGACTCGGACAGCTGCGCCCAACGCCTCGAATCCTTTGAGGTGGAGATCGATCGGACGGTCTCCAATAACGCAGCCCCCAGGTAAAGAAACCGTTGCCTCACGTTCCCGCCCAAGCAGCGGTCCAAGCACGCACACCGATGCTCGCATCTTGCGCACAACTTCGTAAGGCGCGATCGTATCGACCTTTTCCGCCCTCACTGTCACAATGCCGCTGGCACGCTCTACCTCAGCGCCCAAGCGATTGATTATCTGCAGCATGTAATGAACGTCGCTCAGATCCGGTACCCGTTGAATGACGCATGGTTCCCGGGTTAACAGACTTGCGGCCAGGATCGGCAGAGCTGAGTTCTTGGACCCGCTGATTTTCACGGTGCCCTCCAGAGGATGCCCTCCGTGTACAATGATCTTATCCATACCTGCCGACCACAATTCTACGAACCCCTTGGTAGTCATTCCTGACCGAAATGTCGCGAAAATTCTCCATGGCGAGCAGCTGCTGGACAGACTCCGCCTGGTTCTGGCCGATTTCCAAGGCGACCAACGCGCCGGCCAAGAGATGTTCCGGCAGCGTTCTGATGAGTGTTCGAATCAGCTGAAGACCGTCCGGACCACCATCAAGGGCCAGCCGGGGATCGTGCTTCACCTCAGGGCTGAGGTTGTCAATTTCAGAGGTCGGAATGTACGGCAGGTTCGCCACAACTCCGCTGAAGGAACCGATAACACTATCGAGGAGGTTGGATTGGAGTAGCTGAACTCGCTCCGCCACCCCGAATCGCCGAGCATTGGCCAGGGCAAGCACCAGAGCATCTTCGGAAACGTCAACGGCGGTGATCTCCCAACGGGGCCCCTCCAGCGCTAGCGTAATTGCCACAACACCGGAACCAGTCCCCATATCAAGAAGCCGGACCGGTTCGACAACGGACTTCCGAAGCTCGGTCAGAGCAATCTCCACCAGTTGCTCCGTTTCGGGCCTTGGAATCAAGGCCCGGCTATCGATCAGGAACGTGCGACCATAAAAGTCCCATTTGCCCAGAAGATGTTGCAAGGGGTGACCCTCGACTCGGCGCCGAACTTTGTCTCGGAGTGGAGCGAGCTCTTGTTCGGTCAGCGCACGATCAAATTCGAGGTAGAGTTCGAGGCGCTTTTTTCCCAGCGCCTCAGCCAGGAGGTGCTCGATATTCAGACGCGGTTGATCAATTCCGCGTTTCGCCAGGTAGGCGGTAGTCGATTGGAGCACGTCGAGGACTGTCACAGCCATAGATCATTAATCATTGGCCATCCGTCATCGGCCACCGGCCATTGGAATCAGGCCACCGCGTTTTCGAGCCCGGCTTCCTTAAGACGTTGTTCGAGATCACTCGCCTGTAGAGCAGCGATCATTTCGTCCAATTGACCATTCAGGAAAAGATCAAGGTGATAGAGAGTTAATCCGATCCGATGATCAGTAACCCGGTTCTGCGGGAAATTATAGGTTCGAATTTTTTCTTCGCGCCCGCCTGAGCCGATCAGGCTGCGGCGATGCGCCGAATACCTCTCGTTTTCCTCCTGTTGCTTTTCTTCCAACAGGCGAGTGCGCAGAATGGTCAACGCCTTTTCCTTGTTCTTCTGCTGACTCCGGCCATCCTGGCACCGGACAATCTTGCCACTCGGAATATGCAGAACTTGAACCGCTGAATCCGTTGTATTGACACCCTGCCCACCCGGTCCTCCGGCCCGGCAAACTTCGATCCGCAGATCTTCCGGCTTCAGTTCCAGGTCAATTTCTTCAGCTTCGGGGAGAACGGCAACGGTAGCCGTCGAGGTATGGATCCGTCCCTGCGCTTCGGTGACAGGTACGCGCTGGACCCGGTGAACGCCGCTCTCGTATCGCAGCATGCGGAACACCGACTCTCCACTGACCTTGAGGATGACTTCCTTAAATCCACCGAGCTCCGAAGGACTACTCTCGAGAGCCTCAAACCGGAACCCATGGGCTTCCGCAAAACGCGTGTACATGCGATAGAGATCCGCCGCGAAAAGCGCGGCTTCGTTGCCACCGGTACCTGCGCGAATTTCGACGATCGCGTCGCGATCTTCGTGAGGTTCGGGTGGAAGCAACGCGACTTGCACACTTTGGGAAAGGCGCGCAATCTTTTCCCGTAAAGACGGGATTTCCGCTTCGGCCAGCTCCGCCAGATCGGAGTCTTCGGCCGCGGCAAGCTGCTCATTCTCGTCCAACTCCCGCCGAGCCTTTTCCATAGCGGCCCAGGTCTCCAGCAGAGTCTTCAGACGAGCATGCTCTCGCATCACCTCCCGAGCGCGATCAGGATTGGCGAACAAGGTCGCGGAGCCAATCTCATCCTCCAACTCGCGGAAGCGTTTCTTTCTCTGCTCAATCAGCGGGGCAAAATCCATAAAACAGAAGACGGTGAAGGCGTGAAAATTACGCGCTCACCGTCCTGGCGTATTCGAACAATTTCTAGCGGCCTTTGCCGACAAGCGTTTTACCGTACCGACGAGCAAACTTCTCTACCCGCCCGGCCGTGTCGACAAATTTTTGTTCCCCGGTAAAGAACGGATGGCAAGCAGCGCAAATACCGATCTTGATATCGCGACGCGTGGACCGAGTACGATACACCGCTCCGCAAGCGCAGACGATCTTGGTATCTTCGTATTTCGGGTGGATATCAGGCTTCATGTCTGTAAAAGGAGACGGAGTCTATCATAAGCCTGGAGACAAGCAAGTGCCGCCAGAATCCTTTGCCGCCATTTGGAGTCGGGTCTGCGCCAAACATAAGTCCAAGGGCGCCATCTACTCTGGGGAAGGCACGATCCTCCGAAGCTTCGAACAGATCGAGGCGGAGCGCGAGGACTGGCACAAACGCCTGGCCGGCTTTGCTCCGAACTCGGCGGTCGTGGCGCAGCTTGGGAATCATCCGGGCTGGCCGGCATTTTTTCTCGCGGCCATCGATCGCAACCTGGTCGTTGTGCCGGCCGAAGCCGACCTCTCGAAGCGGCAGCTGCAGCGTATTTTCGATCTCACTCATGCGGCCGCGGCGATCGAAAGCTCGGGAATCCGCAGATTAGATAATGACTCTGTTCACTGGCCCGATCCCCGACCCGATATGCTCAAGATTACCTCGGGGACAACGGGACTCCCTCGCGCAGTAAGCGTCCGGGCGGAACACCTCATCGCTGATTGCCGGAACATCTGTCAAAACATGGGCATCGGTGAAGAGGATATTAACTTCGGAGTGATTCCTTTTTCGCATTCTTACGGTTTCAGCAACTTAATTACTCCTCTCTTGGTTCAAGGGACGACACTGGTCTGTACTTCAGACCGGATGCCAAGAGCGGTCTGCGAACAGATAGCCAGCTCGGGAGCCACGGTTTTTCCGGGAACCCCGACCCTTTTCCAGGCATTAGCGTCACTCCCGGAAAATGCGTCGTTCGGGCGAATCCGCCTTTGCATCTCGGCTGGCGCACCGCTCCCCACGGAAGTGAGTCGTCTTTTTTTTGGCCGTTTTTTTCTGCGGATTCACAGCTTTTACGGCTCCTCGGAGTGCGGCGGTATAGCCTATGACCGCGAGGGTGAGCTTCACCGGCCGACCGGCTTTGTTGGCACCCCGATGTCTGGCGTGCAGATAACCAGGCTGACCGACGATCGGATCAGCGTCGCCGGGCCGAACGTGGCGGACGGCTATTTTCCGGAGTCAGATCCCGCCACGCTACAGACTGGCCGTTTCGTACCGGCAGATCTCATTCGCTGGTCGGGCGAGGCCATGCAGGTCTACGGCAGAGCGTCGGATTTTATCAATGTCGCCGGAAAAAAGTTTCATCCTTCCGTGGTCGAAGAACATTTGCGCAGCTTTCCGGGAGTGGTCGATGCCATTGTTTTCGCCGTCCCATCTTTAGCGCGAAACGAGGACCTCATTGCCTATATCGCCGGAGACGTCTTGCTTTCGCGAGGAGAATTGGAGGCGCACTGTCGCGCTGGCTTAAACAGTTGGGAAGTGCCTCGCGACTTCCTGATTCGGAAACAACTGCCGGTGGATACCCGTGGAAAAGTAAGCCGGGCGGAACTCGCCCGGCGTTATCAGCAAGGTTTGTTGGACAACTGAATTCGGTAGGGCGAAGAATTTAGCGCATGTCTCGCAACGCCCTAAATCGGTAGGGCGAAAACTTGTTTGAGCCGGACCCCGGAGTTGCCACCGTCCAAGACGGCTCAAACGAGTCCTCGCTGAAGCTCGGATAAATTTTCGCCCTACCGGTCGTGGACCAGCGAGACGTACAAGCGCGTGCGAGACGAGCACGTGGACGATTGTGACTACGGCTGCGCGACGCTGTGATCTGCGTCTTGCGATTCGCGCGAAGCGCGCTCAAGGCGCCTTTTCCCCAAACCGAAAATCCGAAAACCAGAACTTGGATGGTTCTACGGATAAGCTGCTGATGGTCAACCGGCCCGGGGTCGCATCTGCCTCGACCTGAAAGCTCACGGTACAATCGGTCCAGTCCGATGACATGGCCAGATTCGTTCCGGCGGCGACGGAAGCCTGATCGCCAAAATCCTTCTCCAAGACAAAGTAAACATATCCCTTGGGGGCGCTTTTGGCGCGGAATTTCAATTCGTAAGTTTTGCCTTTCTGGAGCGGAATGCCCGGCGCTCGTAGTTCGACACTCCAGAATTCTGGTCCAGGCTTACTCACAGTGACCAGGATTGTTTTCCCCGCTGTGCCAGTATCGGCAATCGTTTCCATTCCGGCGTTGGCGCCCTTTTCCGTCGCGAGTTGCCAGCGGCTCGGGTCAAGGGCGGTGTCGTCAGCCAGAATTGGCCTTACCAGCCAGCAGCAACCCAGCAGCACAATGAGTCGCTTTCGCAGGTTCGTCTTCATTACTCCAACCAGATCGCTTGTCGCGAAATCGGAAACCGGCGATGACCAAATTTTTGCCACCCAGCCTTATTAGCCAGAATCTTCATCTCATAAAAGGAAAAGGCGCGACGCATGGACAAGCGGGCGTCGAAACGCGTCATCGGTGCACGGAAAACAGTGTCCGTCAGCAGATGCACTCCGATCTCGCCCAAACGAGACCGCACCAAATCGGCGACCAACGCCCGCTTTTTCGTAAAACTCCGGATTTTGCGCATTAATTGCGTCGCTGCTGATTCCGAAAAATGATGGAGGGCCAAGGAGCAAAGTACCAAGTCGAACGCCTCTCCAGGTTGGTATTGGAAAACGTCGCAGCAACACAGCTCGATCGGGTCAGCAGGATCACAGCGCTCGCGCGCGATCTCCAAGGTCGACTTTTGAAAATCGACTGCCGTTATCCGGACCTCCACCCGGTTCTGACGCGCCCAGCGAGCAACCAGGCGCGGAATATCCGCCGACCCTGTGCACAGATCCAGGATCGTCACCGCATCACCCGCCTTCAGCCATCGGCGCAGAAACCGGCGTACCAGCGAATAGCTGCCAAAATAGCGGTTGAGTGCTTCGAGGTTATTGAGGTCGTCGCGCAGCTCGGCCGAGACTGGTTGGGGCCGATCCATCATTTCGGACAGCCCATCCCGGTACTCGCGAGCTCTCGAAACCTGAAAGAACATGTTTATTTAGTGTTAAAAATAACTGAACGACACGCGTGTCTGTCAGACTTTGCCTCCATGACACCGGCAATCCAGCCGGTCCTGAAACCTGACAAGCCTATTGCTCTGCATTCACCTTCGGGTGTCCTAGCCTAGCACCCGTCCCCAAAGTATCGTGGACATCCAGTGTCACTTCAGAGCAAGGAAAGCGAGCATACGGCCCGTTTGCCCCCGCTCCATGCGATAAGAATAATAGTGCTGGAGATCGTCGCCGGTGTTGCTCTGGCAACCGTATATTTTCTCAATGCCGGCTTCGGCTAACTGGCGCCTGATATCGGAAGCAAAGTCGATTTCATAATGCGGCGGGCGAATGCAAGGGCTCATTTGAGCAACAATCCCCGCCGGATCACAACCAAAGGATTTTCGCAGTCTATGGACGGCCGCAGCAACGATGTTCAGGGCCGTTCCTCTTTTACCTGCATGGAGTAATCCAATTACTCGCCGGACCGGATCAACGAGATAGACGGCGCAGCAATCGGCAACAAAAATTCCCAGCGCAACGTTCGGGTCACCGGTCAACAAACCATCGGTTTCATCCACGAATTCGGGAGTGGAGCGATCGACCAGAGCCACCTTGTTTCCGTGCACCTGCCTCGCGAGACGAAGGGGTTTACCCGTCCCCAAAGCGACTGCCTCCAGGTGAAAACAACGCAAACGTTTGAGTGCGCTCGTCCGATCGGTTTGTACATCCAGACCAGGAACGCGCCGGGTAAATCCGTGGCTGACGGAATCGACCTTGAGTAATCCCGGAAAACTCTCAATCAGAGACCCGAGCTCTGCCCCAGAAGCTTCCACTTAAAAAAAAACTGATTCATCTACATCGAATTTCAGTATTCAAGGACTTAATGCACTGTCTCTCATATAATGGTGCCATTGCTAACCACCCGAAACCGGAACTTTGCCCTGTGGAGGCCTCAACGACTCTATTTTTGCTTTGTGGGTGGAAGGTTTGTCGGGATCCAATGGCGAATTGAACCGCGACCGCGCCGCCCTTTTTGCTTCCGCTGGGATCAACGTCTTCGGACGCCCTTCGGGACTATCGAACTGATCGTTGAAAATGGTCTCGGTCGCGGTTGACCGCTGGAATTCGAACACCGCTGATTCGTAGGAAAACTCCGCTTGAACCAGGTTGGTCTGCGCGGTGGTCAGCGCCGTTTGAGCATTCAAGACGTCGAGCTGAGTGCCGGTACCGGCTGCTAATCGTTCCTGGGATAGACGCAGAGATTCCCGGGCCTGCTCAATCGCCTTTTGCGCGCTAACTACGGTCTCTTGAGCCTGCCGCAAATTGCTCACTGCGGTCGATACTTCGAGTTCGACTTGGCGAACCGAATCGTCAAAGGTAACCTTCGATTGTTCCAGTTGTCCTCTGGCCTGCTTGAGCTTGCCGTAAGTGAGGCCGCCATCAAAGATGTTCCAGGAACCCTGGAAGCCGAAGAACCAACCCTGCCGCGTGTCTTTGAGATTGCTGCTGACGCCGGAACTGGCTTGCTCCAAGCCGGCATTGGCCGTCAGCGTTGGTTGAAATCCGGCCGCGGCCGTTGTGATGTTTTCCACGTTGGCCAGGACGTTTGATCGCTGGGCCTTCAAAAAGGGCCGGTTGTTTCTCGCAGTAACCAAAGCGCTGGCCAGATCAAACTTGATTGGAATGAATTCCAACGTTCCGGAGACCGGCAGCGGTTCGTCGGATACGTATTGGCGGTTGGCCGGAATCCCGAGCGTCCGCGCCAGGTTTAGTTGTGAAATGCGATAATTATTGCGGGCGGCGATCAACTGCGGAATCTGGTTTTGCAACGCGACTTCCGCCTGCAAGACATTGAACTGAGGCACCGTGCCAGCCTCAAACCGGCTACGTTGATCATTCAACTGGCTCTGCAGCAGATTAACCGATTCTTCCTGCACCTGGATCAGAGCTCTATTAAGCAGGATTTGGTAAAACTGGGTACGAATCGTCGCGACCGTCTGATCGATAATATCGCGAAGAGCATAGTAGGCCTGATCCTCCAGGATCCGCGCCGCTCGACGCGACGCGATCGTCGCTCCGCCATCCCAGATCAGTTGAGAAACCGTCAGCTGTACCTGCCAGCTCTCCGTGGGTGTGTTCCGAATGCTGGAAAGCAACGAACTGCTCGGTATCGAGATCAGGTTGGATGTACCTGTTGCCGGATTGATGACCAGCGGCTGGCCGGCAGGTAAAGCCAATAGGTCGAAGTTATTGCGAATGCCGGAGCTCGCGCCGCCAACCCGCACAAGGCCAGGATCGTTCTGCATATAGTTTGCGGTAGCCGTGAGCTGCGGAAAAAGCCTGGCTTGCGCCTGGTAAACCAATCCCTTCTGCTCTTTCAGCACCTGAATCTGCGCAAGGATCGATGGGTTCTGGCGCAAACCAAGTTGAACAGCGTCGTCTAAGGTTAAAGCATGCCCACGCGTGCCAACGGTTTCTTCGCCCGCCATCGAGACAACGGTCATGGCAGCGATGGTTAAGGCGATCGAAATCAGTCTCATTATTTTTTAAAAGATTTGTCGCAAAGATTCGAAATCTTGCGGTAAATCTGCAACCACATTTTCCCCTCCTCAGCAGTCAGATGGTCTTGAAGCATCGTGGTTATCTTGTCAATCATGTCTTGCCTGATCTGAGCAACCAGGCTGGAGCCTCTCGGAGTGATCCGCACCATGACCTTGCGCCGATCATCGACCGCATGGGTCCGTTGGACGTACTCAAGTTTTTCCAGGCGGTCGACCAATCCGGTAGCCGCGGCGGTGGTGTGACCCATTTTTGCGGCGATGGCCGACATGGTAATGACCTCCTGCTTCTCCAGATGAGTGAGCAGAAAAAATTGCGGAAACGAGACACTGCCCTGGTTGAGTTCGTCTGAGAGGTTCGCCAAGAAACGGCGCTGCAGTTCCATGACGATATCGGCCAGCTCTTCGGCCTGGCTCAGCAACGTGCAACGATCCTCGGTGATCACCATGCCGCCAAACAGTTAACGACCTTAACTTTCGGTGTCTGAGAGTAAAGCACGGGGAAAGTCAAACGTCCAACTCAGGCTACCCTTGCATTGATTCTTTTTTTGGGTGACGAAGTTGATCACCGAAAAAACGGTCCCCTCTGTTGTGAAAATTTATGGCTTACACACTCTTTCAACCACCTGCAGGTGAGAAGATCACCACCACTAACGGCGCGGTTCATTGTCCCGACCATCCGATCATTCCCTTCATTCGGGGAGACGGCACCGGGCCGGATATATGGGCTGCCAGCCAAAAGGTATTCGATGCTGCCGTCCAGCAAGCCTATGGCGGATCACGCAAGATCGCCTGGTTTGAAGTCTTTGCCGGAGCAACCGCCAAAGAACGTTTCGACCATTGGCTTCCCGACGATACCGTCAACGCTTTCAAAGAATACCTGGTCGGGATCAAGGGCCCGTTGACGACCCCCGTAGGCGGCGGGATTCGTTCCCTCAATGTTGCACTGCGACAGTTGCTGGATCTGTACGTCTGTCTCCGGCCGGTCCGTTGGTTCCAAGGCGTTCCTTCCCCGGTGAAACGTCCTGAAGAAATAGACATGGTGATCTTTCGGGAAAACACCGAGGATATTTACGCCGGCATCGAGTTCCGTTCCGGCAGTGCGGAAGCGCAGCGTTTCCTTCGATTTATGGAGACGGAGTTTCCGGCCGAGTTTGCCAAGATTCGATTCGGAACCGAGAACGCAACCAAAGCGTTCCTTTCCCTGGAACCAGGGCTCGCTCCGCCGCAGGTCGAGGTGGGCATCGGGATCAAGCCGGTCAGCCGGCTTGGATCGGTTCGGCTCATCGCCGCCGCGATTCGCTACGCGATCGAGCGAAAACGCAAATCGGTGACCCTGGTTCACAAGGGAAACATCATGAAATTTACCGAGGGCAGTTTTCGCGACTGGGGCTATCAGCTGGCCGATACTTTGTTCCCGGAGCAGACCTACACCTGGAGTCGCTGGGAGCAGTGCAAGAAGGAAAGAGGAGAATCCGCGGCGAACGATGAATTGCAGGCGGCCGAGCGTGCCGGGAAAGTGATCGTGAAGGACGCGATTGCTGACATCACGCTGCAGCAAGTGCTGACCCGGCCGCGCGAGTTTGATGTAATCGCGACTTTGAATCTGAATGGCGACTACTTATCGGATGCCCTGGCCGCCCAGGTAGGGGGGATCGGGATCGCCCCCGGCGGCAACATTAATTACCATACCGGGCATGCCATTTTTGAAGCGACGCACGGGACTGCTCCAAAATATGCCAATCTCGACAAAGTAAATCCGGGCTCGGTAATCCTCTCTGGAGAAATGATGCTTCGCCACATCGGCTGGTCCGAAGCCGGCGATCTGGTGATGAAAGGGATGAATAACGCGATTGCCAGCAAGCGCGTTACCTACGATTTCGCGCGGCTCATGGAAGGCGCTACCGAAATCAAGTGTTCCGAATTCGGCGACAACGTGATACAGCACATGAATTGACAACTGTTCAGTCAATTGAGCGGAGGAAGCGGCGGGAGCGGCTTCAGCGGAGGGATGTAGTTGTTCAACTGCATAACTGACAGTCTAATGGAAACCGCGGATGCCGAATTGGTTGGGCGGCCTCTCGGCTTTCTAGCGCTGGTCAGTTTTTCAGCTTCCCAGCTCTCGCGCTACGTCCCTCCGCTGAAGCCGCTCCCGCCGCTTCCTCCGCTCAAGTGACTGTTATCGGATCAGCTGTTCAGCTGTCTCAGGTTGCAATCTCGATCTCGTCGGTGCGCGTCGGCCGATGGTCGTCGTCATCAAAGAAGATACTTCTCTGCCGATCCCACACGTAGCGCTGAAGCAAGACTTTCAGGGTCGCAGTCAGCGGGATCGCCAGCACTGCTCCGAGCAGCCCGCCCAGCATCAAAGTCCAGAAGAACACCGAAAGAATGACGGTGACCGGATGAAGTCCAACCGAGTTTCCAACGATCCGCGGCGCCACCACCATACCGTCAATTTGTTGGACGATAAAAAAGATGATGGTCACCCAAAGCGGATGGACCCAGTCATTGAACTGTACAAAAGCAATCAGAACCGCCGGTAAGTAGCAGAGGGCAAACCCAATGATCGGCATCAGCCCAAGAAATGCCAGGGACAGGCCAATCAGAAACCCGAACTGCAGGCCGAGAATCGAGAGCCCAATCGCAGTGAGCGCGCCATCGATCAAACTGACCATGAGCTGGCCCCGGAAGAAATTGATGACGTAGCCGTTGATCTCAGTCAGGACAATAACGACCTCGTCTTTAAACTCTGATTTTCGGATTGGCAGATAATTGCTCCAGGAGACAGCGATGCGCCGCCCTTCCATCAAGAAAAAGAAAAGATAGATCGGCACGACCAGCAATCCGAAGAGAAACCCGAAGACGCCAAACACGCCCATCAAACTTCCTTGGACAAACGTCCAGGAGCGCTGAGCCAGAGCCGGGAGTTGTTCTTTGAGGTACTGCAAGAACTGTTGCACATAGACGTTCTTTTGATACTTCCCGAGCTGGCCATCGGCCGGGGTCGAGTCCAATCCGGCGGAGGAGCGGTCGATCGTGCCGGTGGAGAGTGACCTGTCAGGCATCGATCTGCCACCCGGCAGTTTCTCCAGATTTTTCTGCAAAAACCCGTCCATTTGGTTCCAGCTGCGCTCGAGGTAGGTGGGAAGCGCTCGGGAAAATTTTTGCGTTTCGTTGTACAAAGAAGGGCCGACGACGCCAATCAGCAGGATTCCGAAGACGGCAAATATGAGAAACACTACCAGCACCGCCAACAGCCGCGGAATGCGGCGGCCTTCCAACCAGCTGACGGGCGGATCGAGCAGGTACGCCAATATCCCGGCAAGGGCTACCGGCAGAAGCAACGGCTGGAGGAAAGCAATCGTCCGGGCCGCGACGTAGATTGTCAAGACAGCGATCGAGCCGATAACCAGAAGCGACAGTGCGGTAATCGCGTTCCAGAGGGTCTTTCTTTGCCAGGAAGTCGGATACAAGCAGAAGCAAAATGCTGACGATTCCCGGGCGTTTCAACGCTAAACTGTCTTAGAGTTGCTTTTCTGCGAAGCCGCTAAATCTTGGCGGATGACAATTTCAACCGAGGCCATCACCGAGGACGTCAAAAAATCGGGCCAATGGATCGGCGCGGTCCAGGCTGAGGTTTCGAAGATTATCGTGGGTCAAAAATACTTGGTAGATCGCCTCTTGGTGGGCCTGCTGACCAACGGTCACATCCTTTTGGAAGGCGTGCCTGGCCTCGCGAAAACCCTCGCGGTCAAAACGATGGCCTCGTGCATTCGCACCGAGTTTCAGCGGCTCCAGTTCACTCCGGATCTCCTCCCAGCCGATATCATCGGTACCCTGATTTACAACCCGCGTGACGGCGAGTTTCGACCAAAGATGGGCCCGATCTTCGCCAATTTGATCCTGGCCGACGAAATCAATCGGGCTCCGGCGAAGGTACAGAGCGCCTTGCTGGAAGCCATGCAGGAACGCCAGGTGACAATCGGGGATGTCACTTATCCGCTGCCCGATCCTTTTCTCGTCTTGGCCACCCAAAACCCTTTGGAGCAGGAAGGCACTTATCAGCTGCCCGAGGCGCAGCTTGACCGCTTCATGCTCAAGCTCAACGTGACTTATCCGACAAAAGAAGAGGAACGGCGGATATTGGATTTGATGGGCACGTCCGCACCGGATTTAGGAGTTAATCCCGTCGCGACTCCGGACAACGTCTTTCGCGCGCGCGAGGTGGTCAACCAGATCTTCATCGACGACCTGGTGAAAGATTACATTGTAGATGTCGTCTGGGCGACCCGCCAGCCGGCTGACTACCAACTCGCGATGAATGGCCTCATTCGCTACGGAGCGTCGCCGCGAGCCACGATCAATCTAACCTTAGCCGCGCGCGCCCATGCCTTTCTGGACGGCCGAGGCTATGTGACGCCGCACGATGTCAAGTCGGTCGGTCCCGATGTTCTCCGCCACCGGATCATCATCAGTTATGAAGCGGAAGCGGAGGATGTTACCAGCGAATCGATCGTCGAGCGAATCTTTGCCGGATTGCCGGTTCCCTGAAAGATGCAATCGACGCGCGACATCCTTCGAAAAATTCGACGCCTTGAGCTGCGAACACGCCGATTCGTCGAAACTGCTTTTGCCGGCCAGTATCACAGTGTCTTCAAGGGACGGGGCATGAATTTTGATGAGTTCCGCCAATATCAATTTGGAGACGAGATTCGGACGATCGACTGGAACGTTACCGCTCGGATGGGGGAACCCTACGTCCGCAAGTATGTCGAAGAACGGGAGCTGACGGTTCTTCTTCTGGTTGATTTGAGTGCTTCCGGTGGTTTTGGCAGCGTAAGCATCAGCAAACGCGAACTAGCGGCCGAAGTCGCTTCTCTGCTGGCCTTCTGCGCGATCCGAAACAACGACAAGGTCGGCTTGATCTTGTTCACTGACCGGATCGAACTCTACGTCCCTCCACGCAAAGGCCGCACCCACACTCTTCGATTGATTCGTGAGATTCTTTATTTTCGCCCCGGCGGCCGCAAAACCGATTTGACTGTGCCACTCGACTTCCTGAATCGAGTCATCACGCGAAAAGCGGTGGTATTTCTTTTCTCGGATTTTCAAGCAGCGGACTATGAGCGGCCGCTGGCCGTCTGTAATCGTCGTCATGATCTGATTGCCGTACCAATTGAGGATCCGGGCGATATGGTACTTCCTCCCGTCGGCTTGGTGCAGATTGAGGAACCGGAATCAGGCGCCCAGTTTCGGGTCAACTTTTCCGATCGACGGGTCCGGCAGCATTTCCAGGAAAATGCGCTTGCCGAAAGACAAAAAAGAGAATCGTTGTTCCGGCGAAAGAGCATTGACTCGCTTCCCCTGCGGACGAACACCGATTATTTTCCCGCCTTGCGCTCCTTTTTTTTACGGCGGGAACAACGGTTGAAACGTCGGATATGATGATGTTGTGGTGGGTGGCAGCTTTTTCCAATGGCCCGGACGAAATTGAGGACATTCAACCGCCCATCGCCCCCGACCTGACCACGTGGCTGCTCGGCCTCCTTGTTGGATCGCTGGTTTTGGCCATCATTGCATGGCGGCTGTATCCCGAACCGCAAAAGAAAGCGAACCCTCCGCCGTTGCCGCGCGATTTTGCTCTCGGGCGCCTCGAGGAGCTGCGCGTGAAGCTCCGCAACATGTCGCTGTACCAAGTCGCGATCAGCGTTTCTGACGTTCTCCGCGGCTTCATCGAGCAGCAGTACGGGATACAAGCAGTTCGTCAGACAACGCCGGAGTTTCTCGACGAAGCCGCGGAACGACTGCCGCTCACACCATCGCAGCACGATGGGTTGCGCCAGTTTCTCCGGATCTCTGACGATATCAAGTTCGCCCGGGTTGAAGCGCGACCAGATGAAGGCGAAACTCTGCTAGAGCAGGCCTTCAGCTTTGTAAAAGATGAACACTGACGTACGGATTGAGCAACCCTGGTATCTGCTTTTGCTGCTGTTGTTGCCGGTCGTGTGGTTTCTTCGGAACAGGGTGCGCCGCCCAGCTTCGCTGCGTTTTGCTCCTGGCTGGATCTTTTCGCGAGGATCGGTCGGCGCCGATCGATCGCCTTCCCTGTTGATTCCGCCCATCTTTTTTTATTCCGCCGCCGCGCTCCTCATTTGCGCACTGGCTCGGCCGCAGCTGGGGATGGTGTCTTCACGTCTGCGCACGAGCGGCATTGACATCATGATTCTTCTCGACGTCTCAAGGTCGATGCTTTCTGAGGACTTCTCCATAGGCTCGGAGCGAGCCAGTCGGATCGAGGTCGTCAAGCAAGTCACGGAGAAGTTCATCCGGGGACGCGTCAACGACCGAATCGGCATCATTGCTTTCGCCGGACGTCCCTACCTGGTCAGCCCATTAACTTTGGATCATGATTGGCTGCTCGAGAATCTTTCGCGGCTGCGAATTGGCCTGACCGAGGATGGTACGGCAATCGGTTCGGCTTTGGTCAGCGGCGCAAATCGATTGAAGGACCGTAGCGTGAAAAGCAGGGTTATCGTGCTGCTGACCGACGGCGACAACAACGCCGGCAAGGTACCCCCGGAGACAGCGGCGGAGGCAGCGGCCGCTATCGGCATCAAGATTTACACGATTGGCGCGGGGACAAACGGGCTAGTGCCTTTCCCGGAGACCGATCGTTTCGGCAACAAGTTTTATACTCAGCAATACATGCCTTTCCGGGAAGACGCTTGTCGGCAGATCGCGGAGATCGGCCATGGGCAGTTCTACCGCGCGACCGATACCCGAAGCCTTAGCAACATTTTCGCTTCGATCGATCAACTGGAGAAAAGAGATTTCGATGTACAGGAATTCCAAAACTATCGCGATTTCTTTCCCGCGCTCATCAGCTTTGGGCTTCTCCTTTTAACCTCGGCCACTGTACTGAACGAAGCGGTTTGGAGGACGATCCCATGAGTTTCGGTGAACCAGCGGTTTTGTGGGGACTCCTGGTCGTCCCATGCCTGGTTTGGGCGATGCTTCAAGCCGATAGTGGCGTGCGCCGCCGCCTCGCCCAGGTAGTCGCGCCTCGCCTTTTTGACAACCTGCTCGAGCCCGTGGAGCTGTCCCGGCAACTCCTGCGGCGCGCGCTGCTTCTGGCTGCGTTAACGTTCTTTATTCTGGCTTTGGCCCGCCCTCAGTGGGGAGCAGTGGAACATCCGGTTGTGCAGAAAGGTCGCGAAATCCTGCTGGCAATCGACACCTCCAAAAGCATGCTGGCGGAAGATGTCGTGCCTAACCGGCTCACCCGAGTCAAGCTAGCCGCTGAAGACCTGGTCCGAGCGATGACCGGTGACCGTTTTGGGGTCATTGCTTTTGCTGGCGAATCCCAGATCCAGGCGCCCGTCACCGTCGATTACCCGAGCATTTTGGAAACCATTGCTGCCTTGGATACTCACACCGTAGAGCGAGGCGGCACTGATTTTGCCTCCGCGATCCGGGCCGCTCAGCAAGCGTTCGGCAGTCAGGAAGGCATCAGCAAGGCGCTGGTTCTTCTGACCGATGGCGAGGAACTCGACGAGGACGGCTTGGCAGCTGCTCGAAAAATTGCACAGGACGGCGTTCGTATTTTCACGATCGGCGTTGGATCGGCGGCCGGCGCAAATATTCCGGACGAGTCGGGTACGCTCATGCGCGACCGAGAAGGAAACATTGTGCTAAGCCGCATGAACCCGGATTTCCTCCGTCAACTGGCCGAGGCAACCGGAGGATTTTATGTTCATTTAGATCAGAATGCGGTGGCTCGCGTTGCCAACGAAGGCCTCCGCCAAATTTCCCAGGGAAATTTTGGCGATCACACCGTGCGAAATCCGGTGGAACGCTATCGCTGGCCTCTCGCTCTGGGATTGCTTTCGCTACTTTTGTATTTTGTCATTAACGAAAAGCGACGACCAGCGATGCTGAGCCAGAAATCCCTGTCATCCGTCGGGAGCTTGCTCATTATCCTGGCTTGGTGGCCAGAAATAACTCTGGGTACCAGTGCTCTCGATCTCTACCAGCGGGGCGATTTCGATGGCGCTTTGAACAACCTGCATGAGCAATTAAATCGCCACCCGGAGTCTCCTCGGCTGAATTATAATGCGGGCGATGCGGCCTATCGGCTCGAACGTTACGACGAAGCCTTCGAAGCCTTTAGCAAAGCGATGCGCAGCTCCGATCCAGGGCTTCGACAAAAAGCGTATTATAATGCTGGCAACTCGTTATTCAAAGAAGGCGATGGCCAGTCAGAAATCGAGCGTCGGCTCACCTGCTATTACGATGCCCGTTACCTGTACCATCAGTCACTGGATCTCAATCCGCAGGACGAGCCGACCAAAAAGAACCTTGCCTTGCTTGAACGCCGAATAAAAGAGGCGGAAGAGCAAAAGGAACAATTGCGGCAACAACGCGCACGCTCTTCCAATCGACGCAAACAACCGAACAATCGGGGGCAAGCCCAATCGGGGCAGCAAGGCCGGCGACAAATATCCCCGAACGGTGAGGATCAAGATCAAGGGAACTCCGACGATGACGACAACGGCTCCTCTGACGAACAGCAGCCGCAGCCGACTCCCGGGAAGGAAAAAAAAGGCGATGTTCGCGAGAACGCCCCGGGCGATCAAACGGACAAAACCCCGGATTCGGGTTCACACTTCGAAGGGCGAATGACTCCGGACGAAGCGCTCGGGCTGCTCGATTCGCTCCAGAACGAAGAAGATAAGGTCGACCTCACTCATCGCAAACGTGAACGCGGAGTTGCCCGTGACTGGTAGTATGAATTTGTTGTTCCCTTTGTTTTTCCTGGCGGTTTCGCTGGCTCCGCCGAATTCAACCCAGCCCAGTGTGAGCGCCTCGCTTTCGCGCGACCGTACCGAGATCAATCAACGGGTTCAGTTGAAACTATCGATTCGACCCGGCCAGATCACCAGCCCGCCAAAGATCGATGTAGCGGGACTCGCGATTACCTTCGACGGCCAATCGGTTGGCATCGAGACCGTCGATGGGCAGACAACAACATCCACGACATTTAATTATAGTGTTGTTCCTGAGCGTCAGGGCACTTTCGTCATTCCGCCGATAGCGGTTGAAGTCGGAAACAAGAAATTCCGGACCGAGAAGCTTATTCTCAAGGTCGGCCGTCCGGCAGCCGAGACCGATTCATCGGCCGCCAAGCTATATTTTGCGGAGCTGATCGTTCCGAAAGAGTCCGCTTATGTCGGGGAGCCGATCCCGATCGAATTGCGTTTCTACTTCGATACCCGCGTCTGGTACGAACCTTACCCGCAAGGTCAGCTGCCGATTATTGAAGGCGGTGACTTCGTTACCAAGAAGTATCCCTCTCCGACCGAAAAGCAGCAGATCATAAACGGTCGCGAATACCAGGTCCTGGTCTATAAAACTGCTATCACGGGGGTCAAAAGCGGTCGTCTGGATCTGCAAGGCGCTTATCAGGAGTTTATGATTCGAACACCGGTTACTCGTCGATCACTGCCCGGAACAGATGATTTTTACGATCAATCGCCAGGAGCTAATCCCTTCGATTCCTTTGAAAGAAAGGACGTGAAGATCGAAGCTCCGGGCACTTCGCTGGAGATCAAATCTTTGCCGGAAGCGGGTAAACCCGCCAGCTTTTCCGGAGCGATTGGCCAATTCACCCTGAAAGCGGACGCGCAGCCGGCGCGCACACGGGTCGGCGATCCCATAACGATCAGAGCAACGATTGAAGGGTTGGGCAGCTTCGACCGCATGGAGGCCCCGATGTTGACTGATGCCGTCGGATGGAGAACGTATGAGCCCTCCAGCGATTTCGCGGCAAACGACGAGCTCGAAATCAGTGGTGCGCGCACCTTCACCTACGCCGCCGTCCCAACTACCTCGGTTTCGCGCGCTCCTGTCGTCGAGTTCTCCTACTTCGATCCAGGCACCGAGAAGTACGTCATTTTACGATCCCCAACAATGCTGGTCCAAGTCGAAGGGCGGTCATTGGTCGATCCGGGCGCTCAAACCAACTCGATCGAAACCTCGCCTGCCGCCCCGCCTCCTTCCCCAACTCCGCCTCTGGAAGTTCTAGATATTCAGACGACGAACTCGCCATTGGTTTCCTTTGTGCCGTTGGTGCGCCAACCGTCTTTTTGGCTCGTGCAAACCTTCCCCGCGGCGGTTCTCATCGTTATCGGCGCTGGTTTCTGGCTTCGGACCTTCCGATTATCACGGGCACCGCTCCGGTCGTGGCGGGCTGAGCGGTCCGTATTGCGAGGAAAACTGGAGCTGGACGATCCGCGGATTGTCTTGCCGGCCGCCGTTCGCCTGCTCCAGCTTGATTGCCTGATCAAAGATGGTGGAGCAAATCCTGGTGTTTCGGTTGAGCAAGCACTCCGCAGTCGGCCGGTTTCCGGGAAACTGCGACAAGAACTGGAGTCATTGCTTGCTCGGAACGATCGCGTGATCTACGGCCATCTGAACCAGGAACCCCTATCCGCAAGCGAGATAACAAGGATCAAGCAGGTCATTCGTCAATGGGAGCACATTTCCTGAGGTTTATCGGATTAAGCGCCGTTCTGCTCCTGGCGTCGCTCACGGCGGCCAAAGCCGAATCGCCCGATCTCTGGCAGCAAGCCAATCAAGCTTACCGGGCCGGCCGTTTTGAAGAAGCAAAAGTGGACTACCTTCAGCTGGTTTCGCGCAAGCTCTACACGGCCAACCTTTTCTATAACCTGGCGAATGCCTGGTTCAAACTTGGCGACAAAGGCCGGGCTATCCTGAACTATAAAAGAGTTCTCATCCTGCAGCCAAATTCCCCGGAAGCGACGGCCAACCTGCAGATGGCTTTGCGCGCAGCGGAGAGCGAGGAACGGCACAACTTCGGTGATTTTGTTGGACAATATGCCGACTATTTCCCGCTGTTTGCCTCGGTCTTTTTTTGGCTCAGCGCGGGATGCGCGTTGTTTTGGATTCTCGGACCTGGACGCCAAGTCGCCAAAAGGGGCTTTGCGATCTTCTTCGCCCTCTTTCTCGTGAACATGATCCTCGCCGTTTGCCTGAAAGAAGGCAGTAAAGATCCCAGCCGGGCGGTCGTCATTGAGAGTGCTGCCGATATGAAGTTCGGTCCGGCAAACAGTTCTCGGACGGTCGAGACCTTGAGCACCGGCCAGGAGATTCGGCTGCTCTCGGAGCGCGGAGAATGGAGCTTATGCCAGACGGGGGCGGGAGTGCTAGGGTGGATACCGACTCGGAAATTTGAACGACTCATTCCGCAATGAGCGTTGTCCGGATCTGCGGCCTTACCCTCCTTTTCTGGAGTCTGACTGGCCAGCCTGGCCAAGCTGATCGGGACCCGGGTACCGCGCCCGATTGGCTCCGGTCGCTCACTACGAACAAACCCGTCGGCAATTTCCCGTCGCTCCCGCCGCTTCATACACGGTATCGATTTGGCTGGAGCGGAGTCAATGCGGCCTCGGTCGACGTCAATTTTACCTACACTGGAGACGATTATTTGCTTGACGCCGCTGGAGGAACTTCCGGCCTGGCGCGATCCCTCTTCCCGCTCGATGTCCGCCATCATTCTGCGGGAAATCGAAAAACTTTGCGCCCGGCCCACGTCTCACAAACGGAGAAATATCGCAATGAAACGGTACAAACCTCGATTGATTTCAAAGCAAATGAGGTGACCTCATTGCGGAAAACTTTCCCGCAGAAAACTCCGCCCAAACCGCAGCATTTTTCGGCTGCTCCGGCCTACGATCTGATGTCCGCGCTGCTCTGGTTGCGCAGTCAGCCCCTCAATAACGGCGATCACGAAGTGCTGGTCGCTTATCCGTCGAACGCTCCTTATCTCGCCACGGTTAAAGTAGCGAATCGAGAAAAAATCAACATCAACGGCACCGAACGCGACGCGATCAAACTGGACCTGTCGTTAAAGGCGATCGATAAACATCTTCAGCTCAAACAGCATAAAAAATTCAAGACCGGGCGTGCTTGGATTTCCGACGATAACCTCCGGATCCCGCTGCGGATCGAAGCCGACATTTTTATCGGCTACGTCTTCGCCGAGCTGGAGTCAGCGACTGGTGAATGATGTTCAAAGATGCCGGATCTCAACAGGTGGAGCCTGGTAGTTATCGTTGCGCCCATCGTAGTAGGTGACAGGCGCTTGAATAAGTTCGTCGGCGTCCACATCATCAAGGCAATAGACACGGACGGCGTAGAATTTGCCTCCAACCGATGCGTCCTCGCCCCACGCAAATGGACGCACGCCGCTGTGACCCACGTCCGCCTATGAAAACGACGAGAAAATCTCGACCTATCGTCACGATTCTGACCGACTTCGGGTTGGCCGACTATTTCGTTGGCGCAATGAAAGGGGTGATTCTCACCAGGAATCCGAAGGCAAATCTCGTTGACATCACGCACGAAATTCCGCCTCAGGACGTTGCGACCGGCGCCTTTACCTTGCTCTCAACCTATCGTTATTTTCCACCCGGTACCATTCATTTGGCCGTGGTTGATCCAGGCGTCGGTTCGACCCGTCGTCCGATCGTGGTCCAGGCAGCAAATCAATATTTCGTGGGTCCTGACAACGGACTTTTTTCTCTGGTTATCGATCGAGTTTCGGAGGCTGTCATCACACACTCGACGAATCCAGATTACTTTCTTCCTGAAGGTAGTTCTACGTTTCACGGGCGCGATATCTTTGCTCCGGTAGCCGCCGCGCTTACACTGGGTGTTGAACCTCATCAGCTCGGGCCAACGATCCTTGACCCGGTAAGGCTGCAACCAGAGAAAATTCAACGCGCAGAAGATGGGTCGCTAATCGGCTGCGTCATCCATGTTGATCATTTCGGGAATTGCGTGACAAATCTCCCTTGGAGCGAACTCAAACCACTTCTCGCAGATAGGCCTTTTCGCTGTCGCGTGAGGAATCTCGAAATCAACCGGCTCGTGACCTACTACAGTGAAGCGGCAGATCCTCGCGAGCCGTTCCTGATCGCCGGAAGTGCGGGTTTTCTTGAGATCTCGCTTAATCGCGCTTCCGCCTCAAGGGAGTTGAGCATCGGTCTCGGCGAGCCGGTGATTCTGAGCTCGCGCGCTCCGATAGCGGATGACCGATGACCAACGGCCGATAGCCGATGACCAATGACGATAATCGAGCAGCGAAGCCCAATATGTCAATCGCGCATGCGCTTGGGTCGAGAGGGTAAAGCGGAAACGCCTGCGCAGTAACGCCGATCAGGACTCGATTGGCCGCCTACCTTGTCGGCTATTGGCTATCGTCATTGCTCATTGGATACTGGTCATCGGCCAGCCGTCATTGGCTTGGCAATCTCCCCTCAGCCCGGCAGCGGAAAACGGCGGGTCATCGAGCACACGCTCTCCCGAACCTTTCCCAGCACCGCCTCGTCGCCGGGTGAACTCAAAGCCTGATCGAGCAAATCCGCGATGTCCATCATGTCCTCCTCTCGCATGCCGCGAGTCGTGACCGCTGGTGTGCCAAGGCGGATTCCGCCCGCTTTAAAGACACTCTCAGTGTCAAAGGGAATGGCATTCTTGTTCACGGTAATGCCGGCGCGGTCCAACGTCTCCTGAGCCTGTTTGCCATTCAAACCCTTCGGCCGAAGATCAACCAGCATCAGGTGATTGTCCGTGCCTCCGGAAACCAGGCGGTATCCTTTCATTCCCAAGCTGGCGGAGAGCGCCTTCGCGTTCAGCAGGATCTGCTGTTGATACTGCCTAAAATCATCCTGAAGAGCCTCTTTGAAGCAGACGGCTTTTGCCGCGATCACGTGCATCAAAGGGCCTCCCTGAATTCCGGGGAACATTTGGCTGTCGATGGTTTTGGCGTATTCGGGTTTACACATGACCAGACCACCCCGCGGACCCCGGAGACTCTTGTGAGTCGTGGTGGTCACAAAATCGGCCAAACCAACCGGGCTGGGGTGCAAACCGGCCACTACCAGGCCAGCAATATGCGCAATATCGACAAACAGATAGGCACCCACCGAATCCGCGATCTCGCGCATCCGATGAAAATCGATCACGCGCGGATAGGCCGAAGCCCCTGCCGTAATCATGCGCGGGCTAGTCTCGCGGGCGATGCGTCCCAGCGCTTCGTAGTCGATGATCTCCTTTTCTTGGCTCACCCCGTAATGAGTGACTTCGAAAAAGCGCCCGGAAAAATTCGCTTTGTTCCCGTGGGTCAAATGTCCGCCGTGCGACAAGTCCATAGTCAAGATCTTATCACCAGGCTGTAATACACTGAAATAGACCGCCATGTTGGCCTGGCTCCCACTGTGTGCCTGCACGTTCACGTGTTCCGCACCAAAAAGTTGCTTTGCCCGATCAATGGCCAGCTGTTCAACAATATCGACAAATTCGCATCCGCCGTACCAGCGGCGCCCGGGATAACCCTCGGAGTATTTGTTTGTCAGCAAGGAGCCTTGTGCTTCCATTACCGCGCGGCTGGCAAAATTTTCCGAGGCAATCAATTCGATATTCTCGAATTGGCGGTTTTTTTCCCGCTCGATCGCCTCATAAATTTCGAGATCAACTTCTCGTAGACCGCGATTCCCTGATAGATTCATTGGTGCATTGTCCTGGTTGCGTTCCCGCCCATTCGATTCCACAAAATTCAGGAGACCGGGCAACGCGCGTTCGATAATGTCGCGGGCAGCTACGTACGCATTATACCCCATTCCGATCGGATCGGCGACGTCTAAAGAATCTGCATTGGGCTCGAACTCCCGCAACAGATAGGCCTTCTCGGCGGCCTCTGGATAGAAATAGAGCATCTGATCCAGATGACTTCTGGTCATCACGATAATCCAGGAAGCCGCATTCACCTGTTCATCGGAAAGGCTCTGGCTTCTGAATCCGGATATATCAATGCCGCTTTCCTTCAGTACTTCGACGGCATGCGCACTGGGTGGTTGGCCTGGATAAGCGCTTAGCCCGGCTGAACTGACATGAATATCTGTCCGGTCACCCAGCAGCCGCCGGAACAACCCTTCGGCCATCGGACTGCGGCAGATATTCCCCGTGCAAACAAACAGCACTGATTTTTTTTGAGTCAAAGCAGCCAAAGCTTACACCGCACATCATTGGTCGCAAGCCGCACTGGCTCGCCCGTTACGCTAGTGGAACGCGGTCCATCCGACCACAAGCAACCACAACAAGTTCGACGGTTGTGGGGTCATTCTTGAAAAGCGCGCTGCGATTCGAGTCTTGAGGTGCTTTCGAGATGACAGTACCATTTTGCCGCCTTTGAATCCGTTGACTGTTTTTGATTATGCCGAGGCGCTTTTCCGGCTCGTTCTCATCCGGACTGGGCGGAAAGCGACCGCCCAGAAAGTCGTGCAGGAGACGGTGAGTTCCGCTTGGGAAAAGGCCGGCGGCCGGCTGGCGGCCATTGATCTTGAGAGGCTCTTTCAAACTGTCCTCGAATGGAAAGACGCCGATTTACCATCGGTCAATCCCGAGTTATCCGGTTGGCCGCTCGCCCTGCACCGGCTGCCAGAGCCGACGAGATCGATTCTTGTCCTATTCTACCTGGAAGTCCTTGAGCCGGCCGCAGCCGCCCGCGCAGCCAAAGTTTCTTTAGACCAATTTGCAACGTTGGTCTCGACCGGACGCCGCTTGCTCGCGGCCACTTCGTTCAGCGGTCCGGACGCAGCGGGCCCAGTTATGAGCGGACCGCTTGCTTCCCTGATCCGACCGGCGTACGAACGATCCCCGGAACTGGCTGACACCGTCCGCCAAATCCAAGTCGATCCGGCCAGCGCCACGGAGCTTCAGCGGCAGATCGCCTTTGATGACGAAGTAGTCGCCGGCATCAGAAAGATCATTCTCAGCGAACCGCAAACGGCGGAACTGGAGCAGTCTCTTACCAGAAGCGGGTCCAGAGCTGAGTCAAAGCTCCCTTTGGTTCCGGCAACGACGCCAATCGCCACCGCGAACCAATCGCCCGAGCCTGGTCCTACGGCCTCTCCGCCCAATGACGCGGAGGACGGCGCGTTTCGACCAAGTTCAACCAAGCCAGAAAAACCAGATGAGCAGACCGATAAGCTGCCCAGCGGAGCTCCTCGCCGCACAATTCTGATCGCGGTCGGTGTCGGCCTCATTGCCACCTGTGCCATGATTGTCTGGATAATCGCTGATCAGCTCAACTCATTCACCGGCTCGGAACGCGTCGGTCAATTGCTGGAATCGGCCAACGACCTGAAGGGGGACGAATTTGAGCCAGTCGATAGCACCGGCAAGGATGTCGAAGACTGGTTCTTTCTGAAACACGGTCTGGAGCACTTTGGCGTCCCCGCGCGATTTGCCGATACGGAGACACTGGGGGGGCGGGTCTTCAAATTTGACGGTACGGAGGTTGGGCAGATCATGGCCGTCGGCGAGAAAAAGATGCTATTCTACTTGTTCCCCGCAGACGAACTCGGGGTGAAGGTGCACAACGGCAAATGGAACATTGTGGAGGACGGGTCGTGGGTGGGTGCAGTAACAGGTATGAACGATACCGCTTTCGTGGTGGCCATCCACGGCAATCGGGAAGACATGGAGAAACTGCTGGCGAAGAAATAGCCTGCGTCACTCGCAATTCTTAAGGATTTGCGAACGATGCAGGCTAAAACGTTGGCTTCCATTCCGGTGAAGATCGCTTATAATTTTACTTATGGTCGAAGTCTTGGGAGTCTTCGGCTTCCTGAGTTGGCTTTTCGTTACTTTCTGCGAATGGCTAAGCTGTCTTGCTTTTTTTCCAGCGGTTGTTCTGGGCTGCATTTTGATTCCTGTCCTAGCCGGCCGCGATTATCGGCAGCTGGCGCGAAAATGGCAGCTGCAAGGTATGTTCGCTCACCGGGAACCGGTGCCTCCGGAGCGATTCTACTGGGGCGCGCGAGCCAATAAACTAGGGTGGCGTGCGAGCTTGTTGTCCGCTGCAACCATCCTCGCGTGGTGGAACGCGGCCACTTTTCCCGCTTCGCTGACGGTCACTCCCGAGGCCATTCTCGGCTGGCTGAACGCGATCGCCGGAATCCTAACCAGCAGTCGATTGGTCAGCCTGTTAATTCTTTTTTTCCGGGCTTCCCAGTGGTTCGATGCGATGACCCCCGACGTGGTCGGCCTGTTCCGTCGCACAATGTACCGGCTCTCGGACAACTACGAGTACTTGGGACAGAAAAAACGCGATCCCGAGAAAGAGGAAGTGTATTAGGAGTTTAGAGGAACGGGCCCCCGCCGGCAGGCGATCCGCCTTGGCGGACGAGCGCCAGGCGAGCACTTGTTTGACCATGTCCGCCATAGCTTTAACGGCGAAGAAGCCGGCCATTGGGATTGGCCACCCTCCAGGGAGTCTCTTTCTGATTCTCGCCCCAGCAAAAATCTTTTTCCGGAGTTGCCTGCCTGACAACGGCGCGTTTGGCGATCTGGAGCATATCGGGGAACTACTTCGAACGACGGCAATTGCAGCAGCCGGTCAATCGGGGTACCCTGAGTTTTTTGAGACGCTTCAGAGACTGCAGCAGTCCAGTTATGAGCAAAGCTCAAAAAAGATTGAGATCCCAGCCTAAGGACAAAAAGAGCTTTTGTAATCATGCGATCCGATATTGTGCCCGGCGCGCTTTTTCCCGACTATGAACTCACTGATCACGCTGCGAAGCGCCGTAAGCTCTCAGAACTGCAGGGTCAGCATCCCATGGTTCTCGTGCTCAGCCGCGGAGGTTTTTGCCCCAAGGACCGGCGCCAGGCCGAACTACTAGTCCAACTGCACCGGGAGCTGGAAGTTGCCTATTGCCGTCTAGTCACGATCAGCACCGACAATATCACTCTTACGAACGAGTACCGCACAGGTGTCGGTGCTCACTGGCCGTTCCTCTCTGATGCGGGACGAATCGTTCAGAAGGATCTCGACATTGCGGAATACACGGATCCAGTCAACAATCCGATGATTCCACATGTCATCGTTCTGGAACCCGGCCTTATCATATACAAGATCTACAACGGCTATTGGTTCTTCGGCCGGCCGACGCTTGAGGATCTCCGTCAGGACCTCCGCGCCGTCACCCAAAAGTGTCGGCCGGACTGGGATATCACAACGCCAGAAATGAAGGCCGCATGGAAGGAAGGCCGCAAGGACCTCTTTTATGCTTATGGCAAGACTTATGTTCAAACGCTCGGCGAGCAGGATTAGAGTCGGTTTTCCATCGAAAACTACTTTCGTCATCGGCCGTTTTGCGACTAATGCTGACTTTTCCGCGCTGCGGACCTCCGTCTCGGTCATCCCTGCCCTCCCAACGGGGGATCGATCTAAAGTGCATTAGGCGGGGATCCAGTGTCGCTCACTCGCCGGGCACCGAGCCGGTTTTATCTCTGGCGTGGTCCCTCTTTTCTTTTAAAGTCTACGTCGTGCCTACCCTTCCAATAGCTTCGACGGGGACCAGAATATCACGGAACCACCCAGACAAACGGTCCGATGACCTGGCCGCAGCCTATCGTCGCGTTCGAGAGCTGAGCGAAAGCCTTTGTGAAACGCTTCGGCCAGAGGATTGCGTCGTCCAGACTGTTCCCGAGGTGAGTCCGACGAAATGGCATCTCGCGCATACCAGCTGGTTTTTTGAGACTTTTGTCCTCAAAGAAGCTCTGTTGGACTACACGCCGATCAACGCGCAGTACGCTTATTTGTTCAATTCCTACTACAATGCCGCTGGTAAGATGCACTGCCGGCCTAAGCGCGGCCTTATCTCGCGGCCCACTTTAAGCGAGACTTTAGAATACCGACGTGAAGTGGATGCGCTGATGGAAGGCATTTTGGAAAATGAGGAGCTCCTCAAGCAGTTCGCGCCCACTGTTGTCCTGGGAATCAATCACGAACAACAACATCAGGAGCTGATGTTGACCGACATAAAACACGTGTTCTCTGAAAACCCTTTACGCCCCATCTTTCGCGAGCGCGCAGAAACAACCCGCTCCACGGTTCGTCCGATACGATGGGTGCCATTCAAGGCCGGAGTTTATCAGATCGGGCACGTTGGCGGCGGATTTTTTTACGATAACGAGGAGCCGCGGCACCGGCAGTGGGTTGAGGATTTCCATCTCGCGTCTCGCCTCGTTACGAACGGAGAATACATTGAATTTATCGAAGACGGCGGCTATCGCCGGCCAGAATTTTGGCTGTCACTCGGTTGGTACACGGTTGGTGAACAGCGCTGGGAAGCGCCACTCTATTGGGAAGGCGGTGACGGGAATTGGTCGATTTTCACGCTCAGCGGCGTACGCAAATTAGACAAGAATGAACCCGTTTGTCATGTCAGTTATTTTGAGGCCGATGCGTTTGCCCGTTGGGCTGGCGCCCGCTTGCCTACAGAATTTGAGTGGGAGGTTGCGGCTGGAGATTTGCCACCCGCCGGAAACTTTGTCGAGGATGAAATTTTTCATCCGAAACCGATCGACGAATCGGCCCCCCGCGAATCTATCGCTCAAATATTTGGCGACCTGTGGGAATGGACGAGTAGCTCCTATTCCCCTTATCCGGGTTACGTCACCGCTCCGGGTGCACTGGGCGAATACAATGGTAAATTCATGTGCAACCAGTACGTGTTACGGGGTGGCTCGTGCGCTACCTCGCGGTCGCACATCCGGAAGACCTATCGGAATTTTTTCCCGCCAAACGCGCGTTGGCAATTCATGGGAATTCGTTTAGCCAAAGACGCGCACTAGCGTTCCTTTAAAACACTCCCGCTGCGACCGCGGTTCTCGCTTGGAGCGAATAGTTATCAATGATCAGCGGAAGATCACGCTGACCGAACCCTGAGCGGACTACGCGTAAAAATCACTTTTTCGCCCGATGAATGCCCATAACAAATCCGTTCAACGCGATACAGAGCCGAATCAATATAGTTTTTGCGACGAGGTTTTACGCGGTCTCGCACAGCGCCCTAAACGGATCGCATCGAAATTTTTTTATGACGAGGTTGGCTGTCGCCTTTTTGAGGAAATTTGCCAACTCGGCGAGTATTATCTCACTCGTACTGAGATCGACATCCTGCGCGAAAACGCGATCGGAATTTGCCGGGCACTGGGACCCGAGTGTCTTTTGATCGAATTCGGCAGCGGCAGCAATATCAAAACCCGCATCCTGCTCGACCATTTGTTCGCGCCGGCCGCGTACGTGCCGGTCGACATCGCACGAAACAATTTGTTGCGATGCTCGGCCCGACTTGCGGGCGATTATCCCGACCTTTGCATTCTGCCGGTCTGTGCCGACTTCACAGCCGACTTTGCGCTGCCCGAGGTGCCGTCGGCATTGCAACGGATCGTTGCATTTTTCCCTGGCTCCACCATTGGCAATCTCGAGCCGGCTGAGGCTGAAGATTTTCTTCACCGGACAGCAGCGCTCTGCGGTCCCGGCGGTGGACTCCTGATTGGCATAGATCTAAAAAAAGAACCGAAACGGCTGGAGCGAGCCTACAACGATGCGCGCGGCGTAACCGCCAGATTTAATCTGAACCTGCTCGCCCGCATCAATCGCAGCTTTGGAGTGGATATTCCGCGCGAAAATTTCCGCCACCACGCGTTCTACAACGCAGAAATCGGCCGAATCGAAATGCATCTGGTCAGCCTGACGGAGCAGACCGTACAATTGAATGGCACCCGCATTGCCTTTGCCGAGGGAGAACAGATTGCCACGGAATACTCGTACAAATACACCGTTCGGGAGTTCGGCGACCTCGCGATGCGATCGGGATGGAGCGTTCGGGAGGTTTGGACCGATCCTGAGCACTTATTTTGCGTACAGCATCTTGTGGCGCGGTAACAGGCGACATCTTGGAAAGCACAGCGTCGCAAACGCTGCCGAAGGGGGCAAAGCTCCTGTTTTAAAATTGCGGATCGGCAATCGCCGCGTCGCCAATCGTGCGCAGATGAGCTTTCGAAAATGATCAAACTCAGTTCTGTAAGCAAAGAATTCGGTACGACAGTCGCCCTTCACGAAACGAGTCTGGATATTTCTGGCGGCAAAACAACCGTACTGATCGGCCCGAGTGGCTGCGGCAAGTCAACAATTTTGAGACTAATCATTGGTTTACTTGAGCCTACCAGCGGCACAATCGAAATTAACGGCGACCGTGTTACGCCAGCAAACATCCTCAATTTGCGGCGGCGCATCGGGTATGTAATTCAGGAGGGCGGGCTGTTCGCTCATTTGACAGCCAGACAAAATATATTGCTCATGGCAAAGCATCTAAAACAGCCAGCAGAGCGAATGGAAACCCGCCTGCGTGAGCTCTGTGAGTTGAGTCATTTCCCCGAAGATGCGCTCCCACGTTATCCAGTCGAACTCTCCGGCGGCCAGCGGCAACGGGTAGGCCTGATGCGCGCGCTTATGCTTCAGCCTTCGGTGCTGCTGCTGGATGAGCCGCTCGGCGCGCTTGATCCGATGGTCCGCGCCCGTCTGCAGGATGAGTTGAAGGAAATTTTCAAACGGCTGCAACAGACCATTATAATGGTCACTCACGATATGGCTGAGGCCGGCTTTTTTGCCGATTGCATTGTGCTGCTGAATGAAGGCCGCATCGTCCAATCCGGAACGCTCGATGACCTGCGGACGAGGCCGGCCACAGAGTTCGTCCGGGAATTTCTACGCGCTCAGCGCGTACTTGAGGCCATATGAAGCCGATCATTCCAATTTTACTGATTTTCGCGTTTCCCGTTGCGACTCAAGCCCAGCGAATTGTGGTCGGTTCCAAGAAATTCACCGAGTCCTACGTTCTGGCCGAGATCGCCAAGACGACTTTGCAGAAGGCCGGCTTCGCAGCCGAGGTCAGACAAGGAATGGGTGGAACGATCATTTTGTGGGAAGCCTTGCAGGGGGGCGAAATTACGCTCTACCCCGAGTACACCGGTACGGTCGAAGAGGAAATTCTGAAAACGAAGCAGCCACTGAGCGCGGATCAAATGAGCGCGCTGCTTCGGCAGCGTGGGGTGGGTATGACTGGAGAGCTTGGATTCAACAACACCTACGCTCTCGTTATGCGGCGAGATCGTGCTTCCAAGCTTGGCCTCCGCAAGATAAGCGACCTGCGGAGTCATCCTGATCTGAACGTTGGCCTGACCCACGAGTTTCTCGACCGCCAGGATGGCTGGATGCCGTTGAGCGCGCGTTACGGCTTGCAGATGCGAAACGTGCGAGGGATCGATCACGCGCTTGGCTACGCCGCGCTGGCGAACGGTTCGATCGACCTAAAAGACGCCTATTCGACGGACGCAAGAATCGCGGAAAACGATCTCGTTGTCCTTGATGATGATCTTCATTTTTTCCCCCAATATAAAGCGGTGTTTCTTTACCGGCTCGATATGGACAGTCGTGCCGTGGCTGCGTTGGAAGCCCTCGCGGGCACAATCGATGAAAAACGCATGACGCGCTTAAATGCTGAAGCCGAGCGGACAAAAAATTACGCACTGGCCGCCGCGCTTTACTTTGGCCAAAAGTCAGTCTCCCCTTCCAATGACCTCACCGGAAAAATCGAGGGCTGGACATTACGACACTTGGAATTGGTTGGGGCCTCGCTTTTCCTGGGAATTATTGCCGGCATACCGCTTGGTATTCGGGCGAGTCGTCCCGGACCGGTCAGCAACTTCATTCTCGCTACCAGCGGCATGATTCAAACTATTCCGTCTCTCGCGTTACTTGCATTGCTTGTGCCACTCCCCTTTTTCGGAATCAGTCCGGTAACGGCGGTTTTCGCTCTTTTTTTATATAGCCTGCTGCCCATCGTTCGGAATACCGCCACCGGTCTGCAGGACATCCCAACGGCGGTCCGTGAATCCGCCGCAGCTCTCGGATTAGAGCCATCCGCACAACTTTGGAAAGTTTTCTTGCCACTTGCCTCACGCACGATTTTGGCCGGAGTAAAAACCAGCGCGATCATCAACGTCGGCACCGCTACGCTGGCCGCGCTCATCGGTGTCGGCGGATTGGGAGAACCAATTATCAGCGGGCTTAATCTCAATGACTACGGCACGATTTTGGAGGGCGCAATTCCCGCTGCCTTGCTCGCATTGCTGGTTCAGTTCTTCTTTGACGGATTTGACCGCGTCTTCGTTCCTAAGGGTCTGCGGCTCAAACAATAACAAATGGCTTCATCGGTGGGCTAATAACAGGCCGATGACCTGCCGTGTAGCACAGTATTTTGAGACGTTTTGTGGGCGCAGCGATTCACTTAAGCGGCCCGAACCGTTAGTGGTAAGTTCGGCCGAGACCGGCTAGTTGTAAATGTCAGTAAGGAGCTAGGAGAAAGCATTGCCAGCGAGGCTTGTGTCCGTCAACATTGGTTTGCCACGCGATATCACGTGGCACATCACAGTCGAAGTGCTCGAAAAAATTGGTGTGCCGCGCGAGGCCGCTTTCTATCTGTGCGGATCTGCCGCGTTCCTGCGCGATTTGACCGCTGGACTGGTGGCTTGGGGTGTTTCAGACGACCGGTTGCACACGGAGATTTTTGGGCCAGGCAAACCGATGACGCCCGGCGTCGTCAATCCATCGCCTGCGCCTCCGCACCCGCCGAAGGGACCTGTGGGTTCGGGCCCTCGAGTGTCGTTTGCGCGCAGCGGCCTCAATGTGTGCTGGAACGCAAAGTTTTCGAGCCTTCTCGATTTCGCGGAAGCCTGTGACGCGCCGGTCCGCTGGTCATGCCGTACGGGGGTTTGCCACACTTGCGAAAGCGGGTTGATCTCGGGCGATGTCGATTACCAGCCCGAACCGCTTGAGGCGCCCGCCGAGGGTAATCTGCTGATCTGTTGTTCGCAACCTAAGGGCGACGTGGTAATCGATTTGTAAGGCGGAAAATAGTGGATACGTGAACTAGTCAAAGGGCGGATTTGATCTTTGCCAAATGACACTGTATATAGTGCTCTATGGCAAAACTGCTTGAGTTCAGCGGATCGGATATCAAGGACCATGTGAAGATGGCAACCCTGGTCGCTCATGGCATCCCAGCCCAGGTTGCTTTGGATCTGGCCAACCGCTTGGGGATTTCTCAAGAAAAGCTCTCTGAGCTGATTTACCTCCCAAAGCGCACTCTGCATCGAAGGATTGAGCAAGGCGAACGCCTTAAGCAGGACGAGTCAGAACGCGTTCTCAGGCTCCTCCGCTTGTACGCGCGTGCGACTGAAGTGTTTGAAGATGAGAAACGCGCAGCGAGATGGTTTTCTTCCCGACCGAAGGCTCTCGGGGGAAAGACTCCGCTTGAGTTCATGGAGACAGAGCCGGGCGCCCGATGGGTAGAGGACGTCCTGGGGCGGATCGAGCACGGCGTGTTCTCGTGAGGGCCTGGCGAATCTGCAAGAAAAAGTATGTCGGGACAGCGTTCAGCGGCGAGGGTGCATTTCGTTACGGCGGTAGATGGAACTCTCGTGGCGTGTCGGTTGTCTATCTGGGCGGCAACCCGTCGATTTGTGCTCTAGAGATAATTGTGAACACAGATGATTGGGAGGATCTATACCGGATACCCTATGTTTTGATTCCGGCGGATTTTGATGAGGCTCTGGTCAGCTCCGCAGACAAGTTGCCGGATGACTGGAAAAAGGATCCACCACCTCCATCTGCCGCCGCTATTGGCGACCAATGGGCTCGTTTGGGTAGGTCGGCTGTGCTGAAGGTCCCTAGCACAGTCATCGCTGCAGAGCACATTTATATCCTGAACCCGCTTCACAAGGACTTTGCTCGGATCAAGATTGGTGAGCCTCAAACATTCGAGTTTGATTCGAGACTCGGGAAATTGTGGGCGTGACTCTTTAAAAGCGCTCCCGGGTTCGTTCGCTCAGGCGGGGATACTCGTCGCGGATAGCTCGTTCCGGATCGAATTGGCAAATTGAAAGAACGTACCGGCGAGGCCTCCTAGTTCGCCGCTGGAAGAGCCCAGGAAAACATCCGGCGAATCACGAGGCCAGGAATTTCAACTGGTCGCTCCTCGAGACGCACACCCGGACTGTGTTGATAACCTTCGACCAAACCGAGCCCCACCCGATGTTCCCGAAGATGATCCAGCACCTGTTCGGTGTTTCCCATGATGAGACTGAGAGCCGCTGCCGGATGATTTTGATGGAAGCGAAGGAAAATCCTGGGAACAAAATACCTCGCCAAAGTTGTGCTAGCTGCCAGAGTCACGATTCCCGTTACTTCCCGGCTCATATCCAGTTCGCCCAAGACTCGCTCGAGCTCGGCAAAGACATGTTGCAGTCGATCTCGCAGACGGGCCCCGAGCGGAGTCAAAGTCACACCTCGGGCTGAACGACTGAAAAGGGTTGTTTCCAAATTGGCCTCCAATCTCCGGATGTGGCCGGTTACCGCTGGCTGCGAAAGATGAAGGCGCCGAGCGGCTTCGGAAATCTGGCCAACCTCAGCGACTACGAAAAAGGTCTGTAATAAAATCGGCGGTACACGGTTGAGGTCCACAGGTGTCAATTGTAGCTGAAATCTGCTTTCTCGATCGGCAATTTGGTGACCCCGTTGGGCCGCTGGATAATGATGAAGGAGGCAGCGCCGCAGCGATTTGCCGGTCTTTCCAAATCGGCTTGCGCCCTTCCTCCGAGATACGAACTACTAGACAACAGAAGGAGAGCGACGGTCCATTCTTTGGCGTCCGAATCGCCGCACAAATCAAAAACTAGAACGAAGCGGAACGGCAAAACTCTTGGGAAATGAATTGCATTTCTGTGTTGCCTTCCGCTCTGCCCTCAGTACTTTCTTGGCCCGCTGCCTTAAAGAACCGAATTACAGGCGGCAGGTCAGATTTGGGGGTCTTTCTTGTGCTGTAATGCGACGCTAGTGACATCCAGGAAGATCTTAAAAAAAAGTTATGGATATATCTGAGGATGGGCTCCAATAGGTGTTCTTTGCGCGATTCTGGAAGGGTGGCTGAGCGGTTGAAGGCACCTGACTCGAAATCAGACGTACGCGCAAGCGTACCGTGGGTTCGAATCCCACCCCTTCCGCCACGGAATCAAGGACTTAGGTGAGAGCCAATAACAGAAGACAAAAAGGCAAGAGAATTTTAGTCGAGTTATAGTCGAGTTATTTTGTTCGCTCTGCGCCGTCGCGTCTTCTTTAACTGGTTACGTTCCGAGGATCGATACCGAGGTCTTTGCAGATACCGCGCGCAGTGAACTTCTTTATTTCGTTATGCCTTGGCACCGAAGCCGACGCGCCGTGGGGGCTTTCCCAAATTGCGTGTTTGCCAGCGTCGCGAACTTTCTTGCACCCGTGGTCGCGTAAGAGTGCTTCCAGCTTCTGCCGCTTCACTCTACTAAGGCAAGATCGAGCTCGAGCGAATTGGGACGAGAGGCCAGTTCTCTTTCCGCGCGATAAGTCAAGAGCTCTTTGAGAGCGTCAAGAACATTTTCGGCAGTCTCTTGGGCGGTCTCGCCTTGAGAATGCACGCCCGGAATTTGCTTCACATAGGCGTGAAAGCCGCCTTCTTCGCAAGGCTCAAAAACGATGGTCAGTTTGTCCATTTGTGTTGTCGCTTAACGATAGCAGCGGCGTGACATTTTCGCTATTTTGTTTTGCCTGCTTCGGCGAAGGTTTTGACCTCGCCTTACAGGCGCGTTTGATCTGCCGGGGCGCTGTCATGACCTTGGCGCAGGCTCGAAAAATCCGGAAGATTTTTTGGGAATTTTCTCCGAGCATCGTGGCGCGAGTGGCCGACGGCTTCTTGCGCCGGCCGGAGCGTGGCCCGGAATGGGCGCACACATTCGCCCTCGGCTTTTCGACGAATCATCGTTTGCGGCAGGGCTCCGGAAACGCAAAATGGAAAAAAGTGCCGCGGCAGGAGGCCCGCCGTCGCTCCGCTCCGTCACGCCTTCTGCTGCGAATATGAGTTGGACGAGCTTCGCTTATAGCAGCCTGAAGGAGGACAGAAAAATGGTGCCACCTCGCTCCCGCTTTGAACGTCGGCGATTTAGTTGCTAGCGCGTGCGTCTGCCATGTGTGCAGCACACCCTGAGTGGGATCACGAACACCAAGTTGAGGTTCTTCAGTTGGCCATGTTTCGGGGGTCGATGCCAAGAGCGTTACAGATCTTGCGCGCGGTAAACTTCCGCCGATTTCGCGTTGGAGAACTTCACCTGCGAAACCGGCAGTTCCGGCAGGCCCCAGATGATCCCCGCGCTCGGCGAACCGGTGAAAGATTCGGTGGAGTGGCGGTTGTCGGATCGGCCCTGGGATGGCTTACTTCTCGCTCCGTCCTGCGCATGGCAGAAATCGGAGCTATTCCCGAACGAGGGAAGGCAAAGGTAAGAATTACAATGGTTCTCGAGGAGTTGAAAAGCCGAGAGCGCGGCCCATGGCACTAAAGAACGAACCCAATCCCTGTTGTTTATACGGTTGTCGTGGGGGGCGATGGTCCCTTGGCTCTGAAGATTTCGGACGTAATCCGGTCGACCTTCCAGGCCTCTTTTGAACGGCCTTAGGTGCTTCTTTGCCCCGCCTGAGCCAGCGTCCCGTCTTCGGCCTGGTGAACTCATGCCGCTCGCGATCAACGTCGACGGCCGCGAAGAAGCGAAAAAGCTGGTCGAGTGTCTCGATCACAAATTGAGCGACGTTTATTGCACAGAGATCTTGCGAGGCTTCACGGTTTCAGCTTTTGGCAGTCTAACGGTCAAAACGCCATCGTCGATTTTCGCGCTGACTTTCGTAGTATCGATCGATGGATCGAGTTCGTAGACGCGCCGGAAATCGTGCGGCTCGATCTCCCGATAGATCAACTCAGCAGTAAACTCGGTCGGCTTCCGACGACCCAGAATCATCAACTCGCCCTTGTCGACGGTGATTTCGAGGTCACCTTTCTCGACACCCGGCATTTCCGCTCGGATAACATAGCCATCATCTGTAGATTCTATATCCACCAGCGGGGTCACGTAGCCCACCGGGCGATTTTCCTCATTCAGAACCATTGCTTGTTCCTTTGGAGGTTGGGAAGGAATATTCATTGTTTTTTCCAGGTTCCGGCACCTACGCGCTGAGCGCCACGGCACCAAGCATTTTCATTTGAGGGCGACTTCGATCTGTTTTGGTTTTGCTTCCTCCGCTTTCGGTAGCACAACCTGCAAAAGGCCGTCTCTATAACTGGCTTTCACCTTGTCGGCATCAACGGCATTTGGCAGCGTCAAGCTGCGCTGGTATTTGCCGTAGAATCTTTCGGTAATTAATCCTTGCTCGCTGGATCCTTCGCGTTTGCGTTCGCCCGAGATGGTGAGCGTGTCGTCGTGCAGCGAGATCTCGATCTCCTCCTTCTTAAGACCAGGAAGCTCCGCGACTACGATGAATTGATCTTTGTCTTGGTAAACGTTAACCGCGGGATTCCAACGGCTCAACGAAGCGGGTGATCGAAAGGTTGAGTCATACATGCGATCCATTTCCTCCCGCATACTGGCAATTCGATCGAGGGCAGCAGATAGATCGCTTTGGGGATAACGCAGATAACGGACGATGTTCATAGGTTTAGTCTTCCTTTTCGCATACTCCTTCCGGAATCTAGCCCAGTTCATCGGCTTTTCCCATACCCGTTTCGACGGCTTATAGTTGGCTTTGGGTATGGCCATGGCTGCCACGAAGAACGAAACACAGAGCTTCGCGAAAATGTTAGGTCGAAACCAAAAGGACTCTTCTAAACAGTGCGGATTAGACAGAAGTTATTTTGGTGGAGTTGAACGCGGCGAACGCTGCCGCCGAGGAGTTGAACTTCACCCACGCCGCGGATCGGCTGCACGTTTCTCAGCCGCCATTCAGCAAGCAAATTCACGACCTGGAAGGCGAACTCGGGATAGAATTGTTCGAGAGACGGCGCAAAGGAGTCGCGCTCACGCCGGCAGGTAAGTCGTTCCTGATCGACGCCCGGCGGATCCTCGAAGATTGCGATGCCTCGATCAGAAAAGCCCAGCGGATCAGCCGCGGCGAGATTGGGGAATTGGCCATCGGTTATATCTCTGCGCTGACGCACGATTTTTTGGGTAAGGCACTGGAAATCTGGCGGCTAACTTCGCCCGGGAATCGTCGTCGATTGCATCGAGATGGATTCCGTATCGCAGGAGAGGGCGCTGCTTGAGGGGCGCATCTCCGTGGGTATACTTGTGCCGAGCGATCGGCCGGTGTTGGAGTTGTTACACGTCCGGTTTTTGATTAAATACCCGGTGAGCCTGGCGCTGCCGAAGTCCCACCCTCATGCAAACAAGCCGCGAGATTCCTTTAGCGCTCCTGAAAGAGGAACCTTTTATCGGGCTAAATCGTATGTACCCGAATTACGGCGATTGGCTCTTGAAAGTTTGCCGGCGCGTGGGTTTCAAGCCGCGAATCGTCAAGGAAGCGGACGGTGCCGCTAGCGCGCTCGCCTTTGTAGCGGCGGGGTTTGGGGTGGCGGTGGTCAGCGAGCCGCTGCAGAAGATACCCGCCAAGGATGTGATTTTCCGCGATCTGGCTCCCGAGGACAGCGCGTGGGTGCCTGTGGGGGCCGCCTGGAAGCCGGACGCAGTATCCGCTCCAGTCGTTTCTCGATTCGTCGACATCCTGGCTCAAACCTGTGCCGGCGGAAACGGGGAGAGTCAAGCCCGCTAAGGCCGACGCGAAGAACGCAAACGAGCGGAAATGGTGCACGAAGGGGCATACTCAGCGTCATCCAAACCGACTGAAAGGACTTATCGAAGAAGCAGGCACCGGAGCTTATTCCGGCACCGTTGTGGCAGCCACAACGCGTTCCATCGCGTCGTCCGCTGCCTTTTCAAGATTGCTTCTTTTATCCGAACTGCTTTGGGGAGGACTGCGCCACGAAGACCGAGACAGGCCTTGTCTCTGTACTTCTTAGCATGCGCTGCCAGCTGGTTACAGCTTCTCAGGTGCCCGCCTCGGACGCAGATTGTTTTTCAGATTGGGCTGTACTAGGATAATTCGAAATCGGAGCGGTGGTATACTGGGGAGAATTACGTTGTCCGGTGGTAGGCTGCATCGAAAGCTCCATCTTGTTCATTACTGCTCCGCCGAAAATGGTCGCGAACGAGGTGTCCGCAGCATCTCTGCCCTGGCCAATGCGCACGAAGCTCGACTGCGGAGCAAGGCGAGTCGGGTCGAACAGAATCCAACGATTCCCGAGAAAAGCTTCGATATAGGCGTGAAAATCCGGTGGATTCAGGCCGTAGGCATACGCGCTCACGAATCGGGCTGGGATTCCTAATGACCGACAAAAGGCTATTGCGAGATGCGCGAAATCGCGGCAGACGCCGGCTAGTTGCGTAGCGGTGTCGAAAGCTGACGTGGTGGGCGTGGTTATCCCGAACAGATACTCAACTCGTTCGAAGATCCAATTACATATCCGTGTAACTCGGTAGAAACCAAACTCGTCCTGGTTGAACTCACGTTTCGCGAGCCGGGCGAGTAAATCTGACTGACAGAAACGGCTCGGGTAAATGAAAACCATGGCTTCAGCAGGAATTTGTTCGAAGAGCGGCACCTGAAGCCGGGAAGGATCTCCGAGCAATTCATGGGTGGCGTCCACCACTGCTTCGTAGGTTAGCTCAACCGGACCACGTTGCGCAGTTGTCCGGTGATAGCGCTGGCCGCCTATTAGCATTTCCTGACAGGACTCTGCCCCTGCCACCTCGAGATGTTCGGTAATGATGCGCTGAAACGAATTTTGGGCGACCGCAACGTTAAATAGGAAGGAGGCTGGTTCAGCGACTTCGTAGCCGAGATGACACTTGATTTGGAACTCCATGGGACCACTTACTACAAATCACGAGACCGTGCCATTCTCCCAGCGAGTGGCACTCTTCTTCGTACAGCCAGACATAAAAACAAGCCCGACGATCGGACGGTTGCGTTTCGTTGGATCTGGATTGTAAATATCGGTTTTCTCTCTCCCGTCAGTCGTGTTCGGCTCGCAGCCGCGGTCATACCCAAAGCCAACTGTAACCCGTCGAGAAAAGTATAGGAGAAGCCAGCCGGCTCGGGCTAGGTTCCTCAGGGCAGTTATTGCAAAGGAACTGTCAAGATGTATGAACGTTTTCTCAGGATAGCCGCTAGTGCCGCCGACCCATTTTCAACGCAACCCGTTGGGCCGCGGCCAGTTGGCTGTTACGGTGCACTAGTTTGATTGTGGTGATAACATTCCAATTATTTGTGGCCTCCGCAGAGGTAAGAGGATTCGGACATTTCGCTCATCTTCGAGGTCTCCGCTTCCGGTCCCCAAAATCCTAACTACGTCATGTTCTCACGAATCCCTTTCGAGAAAGTCAACTGGCCAACCAGTTCGTTTCTCATCGGCACCTTGTTTCTGTCGCTCACCGCGGTGCCAGCATATCTCTGGTTCTTTGGGATCGATTGGTTCCAAATCGCGCTCTTCTTTGTGATGTTCTGCGCCTGTGGATTTTCCATCACGCTCGGCTATCACCGACTCTATTCGCACCTGACTTTCCAAGCGCACTGGGTTGTGCGGCTCCTCACGTTGATCTTCGGCGCCGGAGCCTTCGAGAACTCCGTGCTCCTCTGGGCCTGCGAACACCGCAGCCACCACAAGCATGTCGATCACGATGAAGACCCTTACTGCATCTCCAAGGGATTCTTTCACGCCCATATGGGCTGGCTGATGTTCAAGCTCAACCCGCTCCCGCCTTTCGATAACGTAGTCGACCTGCAGAAGGATCCGCTCGTCGCGTGGCAGCACCGCTACATCCACTGGATCGCGGCGTTCGTCGCCTTTGGTTTCCCGGCGATCCTCGGCTTCATCTGGGGCGGCTGGATTTCAGCCCTCGGTGCGTTCCTCATTGCGGGGGTGGCGCGCGTCGTCGTTCTGCAGCACTGTACTTTTTGCATCAATTCGCTCTGCCACTACCTTGGCACGCGACCGTACTCCTCTAAATGCAGCGCCCGCGACTCGTGGCTTATGGCAATCGTTACTTTGGGCGAGGGCTACCATAACTATCATCACGAATTTCAGCACGACTATCGCAATGGCGTGAAGCCGTGGCAGATCGACCCGACGAAGTGGATCATTTGGACCCTTTCCAAGCTCGGCCTCACTAGAAAGCTGCGCCGTGTTCCAGCGGAGAAGATCGTCCTTGCGGAGCTGGCCGAAGCGCAGCGCCAGCTTGAGCGGAAGCTCGCCAGTCCCGGACTGCCCGACGCGGCCTCCGCTTACGTCGCGAGTGCTTACCAGCGTCTGCAGAGAACCGCGCAGCAGTGGACACGGCGCAAGGCCGAACAGTTGGAAGTTCGCCGCGAAATGCTCGTCGAGCTTCGCAACGAAATCCGCGACGCGACGAGCACCCTTCGGCTGAACAATCGCCGCTTCTCAATGTCTAAATTTTCATGAACAAGCTTCAAATCAGAGGCTCGTGGAACGAGTTGAAGGGTAAGCTTAGACAGCGCTACGGGAAGTTTCCGCAAGGTAAGGCAGATGAACTGTGGGGACGGCTTCAAAAGACGCTCGGGAAGTGGACGAGGTTCGGTAGATGATCGAGAAATTGTAACGCCTAATTCAAAGTTGAAAAAGGGGAGTCTCGTTGGCTCCCCTTTTGTTTAAAGAACCGGCCTGGGCTGTCTCTTTTAACCCAATTTACTGCGTGTATTTTTACCCGTTTGGTGTAGGGAGCCCAACAGGCCGCCGGCTCCTTTTTGAGGCTTCGGGTCGGATGCTACGATGCTAAGCAAGAAAGTAGATATCCGGCTTATCAACCACTCCGGCCTTCTGCATTGCTCCGCGTAGATCGGATGAGCGGGCAAACACTTGTGCCTCGTGGAGGTTTTCTGCTTTAAACAAAAGCACTACCTCGTCCGGGTTGTCGATATTTCGTAGCAGATGCTCTTCTTCAAGACCTGCTTTTTGACGGGTCGCTAAATGGGCATCATACTCAGCTTTCCAATTGGAAAAGTCGGCAACTTTGTGGCGTACGAGAAGATATGTCATGGCTTTGTATTTCGTTTCAGTTGGAGATCCGATAAGATGGGGCTGGTTAAAAGTGAAACTCGAAACCTGAGGAAGGCATCCCATGTTCAAAGAATCCGCAAAACTGCTCGTTTGGCTAATCCCCGCCCTAAAGCTCTCACAAATAGGAACGCCATTATCTGTAGCGTAGCCCCATTGGGAAACTCGGCTTTTTACTCCAAATGCGAATTCCTCCCCGGGTCGCGTAATCGGCTTCAGATCGCGGAACACTTCCGCGGCCTTCGGCCGTTTCGGTTCCCGGGATTTCGATCGGCGTGGATTTGACCCTAGGCCACTTGAGCAGCTTTTGAGAGAACCGCGTAGAATCGAAATTCTAGTGTACTGACTCTTAAGTCTCTTTAGGAAGTGAGGGGTTTGATGCTGCTTCCCAGGCGCGTTGAATTTTATTGAGAACTTCTTGGCCATCGGCGTGCCAGACGTAGCGTTTTGGTTCCAGGTTATGCTGCGCAAGGTAGAGGTTAATGGTGTCGACCAGTTCAGCGACTGAGCCGAAGCTGCCGGGCAAGATGGCTCGTTGACTCAGATCCCGGAAAAAGCTCTCTACCATGTTCATCCAGGAAGCACTGGTGGGGGTGAAGTGCAGGTGGAAGCGTGGATGACGTTCCAGCCAACGGCGGACGCTTTGGTGTTTGTGCGTTGGGTAGTTATCCACGATGAGGTGAATGCTTAAATCGCCCGCAATCTCGGCATCAACTTTCTTCAAGAACTTGAGCCACTCCGTACGCCGGTGGCGCGGCGCCACCTGACTGATGACTTTACCGCTGAGGTAATCGAGCGCAGCAAACAGGGTAATGGTTCCATGTCGGTAGTAATCGTGGGTGACGGTCCGCACATGACCTTGGCCCAGTGGTAAGCCGGGCTGGCTGCGCTGCAAGGCCTGACACTGACTTTTTTCATCGCAACAGAGCACCACGGCCTTGTCGGGGGGATTGAGATAAACTCCGATCACGTCCCAGAACTTGGCTTCGAACTCTTCGTCGCACGACAATTTGAAGACCCGCGTCCGGTGCGGCTTAATGTCGTTGGTCGACCAGAAGCGCTGCACCGTCGCTTTTGACACTCCCAGATGCCTGGCCATCGAACGGGTGCTCCATCGTCCCAGGCTCGCTGGCGGCCGGACTACCTCACTCAAGATTCTGCCCTTGAGCATCGGGGCAATGCGTTCTGGGCGCCCGCTGCGGGCCAAGTCGGCCAAACCTCCAATGCCTTCTTGGAGGAAACGCCCCCGCCAAAGCGTCACGGTTTGTTCGCTTGTGCCTAAGCGTTGGGCGACCTCGACGTTGTCCGCGCCGGTCGCGCTTTCGAGGATTACCCGCGCTCGGAAGACCAGCCGTTTTTGACTAGTGCCAGTTCTGGCCATGCGCTCTAACTCCTGCCGCTGCACTTCGGTGAGTTCCAATTTTGCTTTCGGTCGACCTGCCATCCATTTATCATACAGCAGATCGCATAATATTAAAGACTTTTAAGAGACACTGCACTAGGTCGACCTCGGGGGGCGTTGGCCGGGCGAGCAGATCCGCCAGCAGGGATGTTGCCCACGGGGTCACGCGCTCCCAATCGTCAGGCTCGACCCCTTTCCTGCGGTAGTGCGGAGCGCCACCACGGGGTCACGGCCGAGAGTGCGCGCAGCGCGCACGAGCGCCGCCAGACCGGGGCGTCGATGCCGTCATCATTGGTGAGCAGCAGCTTCATTCGGAAGAGCTAAAGACGAACAAAAAATGTGGTCGCAGGCCCGTTTTGTAAAGCGGCAGCCGCCCACGGACGCGGGAGAGTGTGTGTGTGAGCATAAAAAGTTGTGGTGTGCTTCAGGGAGGGGCCGCCGGGCATTTCGGCGGTCTCCAAGCCTCGGTGCATGGCCCGGAACGCCTTTTCGAGGGTGCCGCTTCTAGCACATGAACCCGTACCGTCAGGAAGGGCTGGACGATGGAGTGGTTCCGGCGCATCAGCCATGCGGCAGCCTGACCCGACAGCGCTGACGAGAGCATTTCAAATCGAGGGCTACGCAGCCTATGATCAAGTCGGTGGTCCCCAAATAGTGCACGCAGCCTGTTGGGCGCAGCCAGACGCAAGTTTTCCAGGCAGTGGAACTCAATGCGCACGATCACACAGCGCTCGGGATTGTGGCAAAGCTCGACGAGCTTTTTGGCATCGATGCACAGGCGCGCGAACAGGGTCTGAGCCAGAGCGATCGGCAAGTGCTGCGGCTGGAAAAAGCCCAGCCGCTGCTAGAGCAGATTAAGAGTCAGATCCATGCCGAGCTCACGCCTGCTTCCTGGCTGACCCAACATTAGTTGCCAGAACTACTGGAATTCGGCTCGGCGCCGACCATGTGTTAGTCGGACGGGTACTCTCATCAGGATTGGAGAACGGACCTTCCCGGTCGAGAACGTCTACAACATCGCATCCGGATAGGACGTGCTGGCAATCGCCCCTTGGGTATTTGACAGCGAAGCGTTGGCTCAGCCAGGCATGAAACATAGAGTCAAAATCTTTCTTTCGTCCGGCGGTCTCATCGTGACAAACAGAGGGCTAAAGTCGTATATCCACGTCCCCCCGCAGCCGGAATGCTTGAATAATCTGTCCTCTTTTGCTCTGGCGGCGTTGCCAAGCAAGAGGACAAACAGGCTCGGCTTTCTGACCTGGCGAAGCCCTTCGCGTTTCGGATACTTAGTCCACTCGAGTCCAAGTGTAGTTTCGGCCAATAACCGCGACACCAATGAATCCCCGCAGTTTAATCTTGTCTGGCCCCTGCAGTTCGACAAAACAGGAGTAGGTTTTGCCACTTTTCGGGTCATAGACCGTGCCATTCTCCCAGCGAGTGGCGCTCTTCTTCGTCAGGCCAGATATAAAAACAAGCCCGATGATCGGATGATTGCGTTTCCTTGGATCCGGATTGTAAATATCGCTCTTCTCTTTCCCGTCGGTCGTCTTCGGCTCGCTCAACTCCACGATCCTGGCACTGAGTTTGCCTTCACTTTCGAACATCGCAAAGGTGCCGTCTTCACCCTTCCAGAGTCCAACCGGGGATGCGGCATTAACCGCATCAACTGTGGTCGCCCCGAACCAGAAGGTGACCAGCACCAAGAGTAGATTCCGAAGTCGGGCGGCATTCATATGTTTGTTATAGGTTCAAAAGGGAGCCGTTTCAGTTTAATGAAGATTCTATTTTGACTGTCTACGTTAAGTCATGAGTGCAGCCATCTGCCGCCCACTTAGAATCGAGCTAAAACCTAGACCGAGTGACGCCGAAAAGTACCGGCCTTCAGAGGAGAGAAGGAAATTGCGCGAATAACGTTTTGGGGAATAATTCCCAATATTACTTTCCCACGAATCGTTGAACTTCTCCAATACCCATTTTAAAGCGTTATAATTGCTTGCGGGTATGGCAACAACGCAACATCAAAGTACTCCCAAACTCGATGAGCAGCTGGGGCCGGTGAAAGCGCGAATTAGACGTAGACTCTTGAAGCCTTTGCAGTTTTCCCGAGCAATATTAATTGCAGCAGTTGGAAAGTGGCGCAAGTTGTGGCTGAATCCGAGCGTCTGTCAAGCGAGGAATTCCTTTGGTGAAAGCTGCGATATCACAGCTGATGATTGAGTGACATTTGCGAATGGCTCAAGACGTAACAACCCTGCTAAGAATAATTGAATCCGAGTCTGAAAGCCAACTCAAGGCCTATGCATCACTGGTGCTCTCGTTAGAGAAGCAGTTCATCTTTTTATTCGGCTTCATCCGGACCGAGAATGCCAATGCTTTGTTTAATGGCTTCCGCTGCCCCGATGAGAACAGGAAGGTTTTTCATTATCATTCTTTAAGCAACGCGGTCTGGGACGATCAACAAGTGCCTCCGGTCATAACCGGCAATGTTCCCGGAAAGGGCACCCAGAAGGTCGAAGTGGGGTTAAGACCGGTTGCCGGTCGAATCGTTGGAACACTGCTAGATGCCGAGCTCCTGGATCATATTTCCGCCAATCTTTACAAACGCGACCATGCGACCGCGGAGTGGCTCGTTGAACAAGGAGTCCCATTTTACCGGGAGATCACGCACGCAGGCGCCAAGATGCTAGTGCCTTCGCAATTTCCAGCTCTTCCGCCGGGATGGCGCGGAAACGACTGAAGACAACTAGCCGCCCTAGCAGCACAGGGTCGGCCACCGAAGCCGCTCGCTCAGACTGAAACGCTGATTAAAAGCACAAGACCTGCCCGGCATGCGGCAAATCTCAATTTATTTGCGGAACAAAATAATTACCGCTGCCTTTTAATCATTATTGTGCCAACGGTGCGAGCGATAATAACGCTGATCGTGGCGGTAGGTGTAACGCCGGTAGGCGTGCTCACGGTTATAATAGGGTTGCCGCTGATAGTAGCCACGGTCGGAATACCCTGAACCTAACGAAATGGTAACTTGGGCTTTCGCTTCCGTCGGAATCAAAGCGGCGAGCCCAAGGACGGCTAGGAGCAAGAGCAGATATTGTTTCCTATAATCACTTTCTAGGCGTATTAGAAGACGCCATGACAGATGCTGCCGAGCTATTCCAAACAATCAGACAATAGTTCCTGTCATACTCAAAAACCACGGTAACGCGTTGATAAAAGTATGGGAGACACTAACCGATCGGGACGAGCTTATTATTTCAGCTTGGCGTTCGAACGTATAACAGGCACATGAACGCTAGAGCCAAATTTTGGCGTGGCGTTCGTCTTCCCGGTCTAACCAACAGTTATGACCGAAGCGCCGCTGCTACTTTAACAGGCAGAAGCTGGTGGCGATATTCCTAATCCAACAGGTCCCAGAGCCAACGATCCATGCTGTTCTTCGCCTCGGTACCCATCTCGCGAATCTGAAACACGTGAGGAGCATTGTGTTTGAGGAATCTCGCAGCCCAGATGAATTTAAACGACGGCGTTTCCCGCTCGTCCACAAAGGCGGGATCTCCGAGAATCAGTTTCACTGCCGCCTCCAGGCTAGGAGAATAGCAAAGTTTCCAGTCAATCTTGCCGTGCTCCCTTTCGTCAATCGTACCGAAATTTCCATTTGGCATTAACACCTAACTATTTAAAACTACTTAAAGTCAACGCAATCCATGAGCTTCTCCAATACTCTTTTCGGATAGTTATCGGTGGTTTTGTGTATGACAAAAGCCCGGAGTACGCCCAAAGCGACAAATCCCAGGGCTGGTGACGGTGAATATGAAAATGTGATTGACTACGCTGCCCTTGAACTTGCCGAGACAGTCGCACGGACTCTAACGTTCCGTAAGATTGAGGAGCACCTGACCGCCAAAGGGGAGCCGGCGAACAATCTTTAGATACCAGCCGGTAGAATCCGGAAAGAGAAGATTTCAAAGGAGGCTGCAGAAAACGTTAAGGAGGGCATCAAGCACACCGCAGAGGACCTCGAGGAAGCGGCCTCTGACAAAATAGAAGGGTTTTCGCACGGCGGCAGAAAAACAGGCGAAAAGCTTCGGACAGCGTTCGAAGACGCGTGGTCTCAAGCGAAAGACTGGCAACACCGAGGTACCGAGCTGATCCGGGAGAACCCTGTGCAAGCGGTGGCTGTTGCGTTTGCGCTAGGTGTGGTCGTTTGGCTGTCAATTCGCAAATAATTTAAGCATCCGTTACCATTAAGCGCACGTACGAGCTGGAATGAATTGAAGGGGGAAGCTCAAACAGGAGTACGCAAGCGCACATGAGTAGTTCAGCCGGGAATTTCATAGCAGCGCTTGCAAGCTTTTTTATTCCCGGTTTAGGACAGCTGATCCAAGGGCGGATCATCACGGCGCTGGCCTTCTTTGTTGTTAGCGTCGGACTTTGGTTTATTTTCCTTGGTTGCCTTGGGCATATCGTCGCTTGTCTCGAGGCCGCCTTTTGGCGGCGCCGGTCCGTTTAGGCCCGGCAGCGGACGGTACCAAAGGAACCCCGATGCCTAACACTCTTATCAACGTCTCCAATCGTTTGCCGGTTACCGTGGAAGAGGATCGACTCACCAAGTCTTCCGGTGGGCTCGTGGCTGCGCTGGAAGGCCTTCCCGAGGGACAATACAAGACTAAGTGGATCGGTTGGCCGGGTGCTGCGTTTCCCGAAGAAAGCCGGCGACAGGAAATCGCGCGGAAGCTAGCCGAAGAACATGGCTGCTTCCCGGTGTTTCTCAGCGAAGAAGAAGCTACCGCATTCTACGAGGGTTTTTCCAATTCCAGCATCTGGCCATTGCTGCATTACCTGCCCAATTATCTGCGTTACGAACCTGCCTGGTGGGAACATTACCAGAACGTAAACCGGACCTTCGCTGAAAAGGTGCTCGAGACCGTGCACGAGGGCGATTTGGTCTGGGTCCATGATTACCAACTCATGCTTCTCCCCGCGATGTTGAGAGCGGCGGCTTCCAACCTCAGAATTGGGTTTTTCTTGCACACGCCCTTTCCCGCCTACGAGATTTTCCGCTGTCATCCGCGCCGACGCGAACTGGTTGCGGGAATGCTGGGCGCGAACAGGATTGGGTTTCACGCCTTCGGGTATTTGCGGCATTTCTGCAGCACCGTCCAACGGCTCCTGGGCATCGAAACGGAGCTCACACATATCCCGAGCGAAGGGCACATTACCGCCTTAGGCGTTTATCCGATCGGCATTAACGCGCCTAAGTTTGAGCAAACTCTCGACTCGGAAGAGTTTCACCAGCGTCGGGAGGAGTTCCGCCTGGCACACGAAGGCAAACGGCTTGTCGTTTCAGTCGAGCGCATGGATTACACTAAAGGCATTCTGCACCGCCTTGAGGCCATCGACAATTTCCTGGCCGGATCGGACAAGATCGATGCGATCCGTTTCATCTTCGTGAGTGTACCTTCGCGCGAAGGGATCGAAGAATACCAGCATTTGGTAGAGGAAGTCGAATCGCGGGTCGGCCAGCTAAATGGCAAATACGCCACGTTGCTTAACAGTCCGATCCATTTCATCCATGGCTCGATCCCTTTTGTCGACCTGTGCGCATTGTATGCCTTAGCTGATATCGCCCTGGTGACGCCGCTGATTGATGGCATGAACCTGGTGGCCAAAGAGTTCATTGCCTGCCAGCGAGAAAACGCCGGACTACTGATTTTGAGCGAGTTTGCCGGCGCAGCCGAGGAACTCTTCAACGCCCTCCTCGTCAATCCTTATGACTCCGCGGCTGTGGCCAGGACCCTGACTGACGCCCTGGCTCTGCCCGTGGCGGAAAAGCGAAACCGTATTCTGCCGATGCGGGAGCGCGTCATGCGCTACGATGCCCGACACTGGGCGCGTTCTTTCATTGACGACCTGATGTCAGGCCCAATCAGCGATGCTCGCACGGTGGAGGCCGACATCAGAGATGCGCGCGAGCAAATCGGACAGGCTGTCTCGGCCGGTAAACGGATCGCTCTCTTTCTGGACTACGACGGCACGCTGCGCGAAATCGAACTTGACCCCCGGGCGGCGACGCCGAATGCCGGCATTGAAACTTTGCTGCACCGGCTCGGCCAACAGCCGAACGTGGATGTTACCGTCATCAGCGGCCGTTCCCAGGAGGACATGGAAGCGTTTCTGGGCGGCCATACTTTCCGGCTCATCGCCGAACACGGCGCCAGCTTGCGGGGGCCGGGGAAGAAGGAGTGGAAACGATTGGATCGCAATATTAATTACGCTTGGAAGGAGGAGCTCCTGGCGATCCTGCGGCTTTACGAACAGGCAACTCCGGGCAGCACAATCGAGGAGAAACATTCTTCGATCGTTTGGCACTACCGGAAAGCCGACCAAGAATTCGGTGCTTGGAAAGCGAACCAGCTAACGGAAGAATTATCCGCGTTGACCGCCAACTACCCGATTAAAGTGCGTTACGGCAAGAAGATTGTGGAAGTGACTGCAGCGGAAAATAATAAAGGGGCCGCCGTTGCCCGGGTGCTCGAGCAAAACGATAATTACGACGTAGCCCTCTGTGCCGGCGATGACCTCACCGACGAGAGCATGTTTGAACTCAATAGACCGCGCTTGCTGACCATCAAGGTAGGCATCGGACCCACCCGAGCCCGCTTCAGGGTATCCGACCCCGCCACTTTCCGACAGTTTCTCGTCAGCCTGTTCGGTGACTGAAATAAGTCGGAGTGGCAAAATTTTGACAACTCATCTCTATGTTGTGCCGATAATGGCGCACAAACCGATCACTGGGCCTACTCAATCACTCCAATACGCCGTCGCAATCTCCACCGTAATCTGACGGACTAAGCGTCATTTTGCTTCGCATGAGTTGCCTGGGGGAAAGAACGCTCACAAATCCGAAAACTGGAACGTCGGCTTAATTGTTTGAATCGTTTCTTCAATTTCCGCGAGCGCTTCAATCAGGGTCGGGCTTAAGTGCGCTAGCTTCGGAACGGCTTGTCCCAAGGTTTCTGCCATCGAGCGCAAAAGATTTCCCGTCGTACCGAAGTCACCTACGTAAAAAATCCGGTTTCTATCCCAAGCCTTGCCTTTTGCTTCTTCGCTGGTTGGTTCGCCGAAACGTATCTGGACAAGCTGACGAATTAACTCACTGACCAGGTAACCGTCCCGGCCGTGATACTTTCTGTCTGCTCTGCGCAGCTTCTCCATGGAATTTATTGTCCAATCCTCGTAGTAAAGCTTTGCCGCGGTGAGAATCAATCGCTGACCTTCTTCGCTGGTCGCTAACTCCTCAATTATCTTTCCGAGCAGAGACTCGTAACAGCTCTCCGCGTTCTTGAACCGAGCGCGCAAATCCGGTGACTGATCATAGCGTTTTTCAACAGTGATGACCTGGACCGCGTGAATCATTTCTTCCCGAATCGCGGATCGAATCCGCCAGCGATAGCTGTAAATCTCGCTTTGCAGCAAGTCCCAATCTGCGAGCAATGGGTAATAAAGGCGACAATATTGACGTTGCCGAGGTTGCCCACGTTGTAGCAACAAGCAAAATACGGAGGTCTTTTCGGTTTACCGTCTCGGGTTCGGACTTTGACTCGGGATATCGAGAACCCAACCCCTAAAGCGTCCAAGCGGGGCTTCGATCGCCGAATTTCTTCAACCAAAATATCCCAGGGACAAGCCACTGCGAGGTCAGAATCTGGAGTAGCCTGCCATGGTAAAGTGGTCATAGCTCTTTCTTGGGATTCTAACCTCGGCCTGGGCAGAGACCGTGGTCGCTGAATGCTACTAGTGCCTAATTGCGTAAGTTAGTTATATGTATGGCGACTTTCCCCTGATGTACCTGGGATTTGGTCCATTCGAAGGGAGCCGCATTGTTATTGTAGTTCTTGATGAAGGTGTCGATGGCGTTGCGCAGCTCTGCCACGCTGGTGAAGTTTGCCCCCTGGAGGGCTTGGCGGCTCAAGATACTAAACCAGATCTCAATCTGGTTGAGCCAAGAAGCGTGGGTTGGAGTGAAATGAAAATGCACATTGGGGTGAGCCTTCAACCAGCGATCTTGCTTTGGCTTATGGGTCGCAAGGTTGTCTAAGACCACATGAATTTCTTTGTCGAGATTTCCGGCAACTACCTGGTTCATAAACTCCAGGAATTCCCGTCGGCGCTGGCGCCGGTAATGACCAGCCTGCACTTGGCCGCTGGCAATGTTGAGGGCGGCAAAGAGAGTGGAGGTGCCATGGCGCTTGTACTCGTGGCTAAAACCCGTCAGCGCCCTGCCATTGGGCAAGCGAATCCAACCTTGGGCTCTTTCCAGGGCTTGAATGGCTGGTTTTTCATCAATGGCCAAGATGAGCGCATTCTGGGGCGGATTGAGATAAAGACCGACAATGTCAGCGGCCTTGCGCACAAACTCCGGATCGGTGGAAATGCACCAGCTGCGGCGCCGTTCCAATTCAATGCCTTGTTGGCGCAAAATGCGCCAGACTTGATCGGAGGAAACATCGGCCAGACTCTGCGCCAGCAGTCGCCCATTCCAGCGCCCGTAGCCCGCCGGTGGATCTTCATCCAGCAGCGCCAAGACCCGCTTGACCGTCATTTGATCATACTTGGCCGGCTTTCCACTGCGTGGCGCGTCTTCCAAGCCAGCCAGGCCTTGGCGCACAAAGCGCCGCCGCCATTTACTCACCGTCACCTCGGGAATGCGCAGGCTCTTGGCAATCGCACGTCCACTCAAGCCCGCTGCCGCCTTCAAGATAATCCGACTCCTGACCTTGAGCCGGTGTTCGACCCGTTGCGCTCGACTCCAACCCTCCAAGAGCTTGCGGTTTTCCACAGAAAGTTTGATGCAACCCATTGCCATCCATCCAACAAATCATAATTTTTCATAAATATAAAGAACTAAAGCAACTAAGTACTAGTCCACAGAGATCAGTCAACGAGTTCCAGACGTCGGACTTCGTGCACAGGCCAAGAACGGAGACGGCACACTTTGTGCCAATGGGGGCGACAAGATCATCTCTCGCACCGATCGAATCCTTCGACGTTCACGGCCGCCTTTCGGCCAAGCTGGGACCAGGAAAATGGATCCGGGGAGCCTGCGTTCATTATTGATGTTTATATTTATCGTTTTCGGGGAGTGGAATGAACTTTGCTGAACTTCCAGAGGGGAGACATAAAAGATCCTTACGCGAATCACATGCTTATCAGAATCGGCTACGACATTGCGCTTCGTCTCCCTTTTCCAACTGCGGTAATTTACGTGCTCCACGTCCATCCCGCGCGCAAAGGCGACCTGGTCAGGCCCGAAGACTTCCGGATCAAGCCAGAACTGTGCGTCGAGGAATACTTTGATGGATTCGGCAACCATTGCGGACGCGTCAACTGCCCAGCAGGTGTCATACGTTTTCTCAACGACGCAATCATTCGCGACCCTGGCACACTAGATTCCTACGCACCCGACGCGCCTCAACACGACGTTCGCGAGCTGCCGCTGGAAACCCTATCTTTTGTCTTGCCGAGCCGTTACTGCGAAGTCGACAGCGAGCTGCTTGACTTCGCCTGGCAAACCTTCGGCGCCACTCCGGCCGGATGGGCACGGGTGCAGGCGATTTGCGACTTCGTCCATGGCCATCTCCGCTTCGATTACCTGAAAGCTCGCGCCGATCGCACCGCGCTCGATGGTTTCCGCGAGCGGGTTGGCGTCTGCCGCGATTTTACCCATCTCGCGATTACCTTGTGCCGCTGCCTGAATATCCCCGCGCGCTACGGCACGGGCTATCTGGGTGACATTGGCGTCCCTGCTGATCCCAATCCAATGGATTTCAGCGCCTGGTTTGAAGCCTATCTTGGCGGACACTGGCATACCTTCGATGCCCGGCATATCCGCCGCCGGATTGGCCGCGTCCTAATCGGAGGTGGACGCGACGCGGGCGACGTTCCTATCACCATGGCGTTCGGGCAACATCTTCTCGAAAATTTTAGCGTTGTCACCGAAAAGATTGATCCAGGTAACACCGCAAACGCGGTCGGTATTGCAACTTTGGAATCGAATGCAGGTGTCGATTGCGAGTTAAATCCTGGATGGCGAGGGCGACGAGTCGATTTTGGGTCTACGATTTACCTGCAATCGATACTTGTTTTAACAATCATTTGTACTTCTCCCCTGAAGAAATCACCAGGTTCACCGGGGAACCTTGCGCCACGGAGCTCCCGCTCGCCGGGTCCTGGCTAATTACTTTGCCGGTAGCCACCGTGTTACTGCTCTGCTGGGTGATGGTCCCCACCATGAGTTTCGTTTCAGTGATGGCTGTCGTCGCAGCGTCCTGAGTGAGCCCTTCCACGTTGGGCACGGTCACCAGCTGTGGCCCTGAAGAAATCACCAGGTTTACCGGGGAACCTTGCGCCACAGAGCTGCCGCTCGTCGGCTCCTGGCTAATTACATTGCCGGTAGCCACCGTGTTACTGCTCTGCTGGGTGATGGTCCCCCCCTTGAGTTTCGCTGCCGTGATGGCTGTCGTCGCAGCGTCCCGAGGGAGCCCCTCCACGTTGGGCATGGTTACCATTTGTAGCCCTGAAGAAATCACCAGGTTCACCGGGGAACCTTGCGCCACGGAGCTCCCGCTCGCCGGGTCCTGGCTAATTACATTGCCGGTAGCCACCGTGTTACTGCTCTGCTGGGTGATGGTCCCCACCGTGAGTTTCGCTGCCGTGATGGCTGTGGTCGCGGCGGCCTGAGTTAGCCCCTCCACGTTGGGCACGGTCACCATTTGTAGCCCTGAAGAAATCACCAGGTTTACCGGGGAACCTTGCGCGACGGAGCTCCCGCTCGCCGGGTCCTGGCCAATTACATTGCCGGTAGCCACCGTGTCACTGCTCTGCTGGGTGAGGGTCCCCACCGTGAGTTTCGCTGCCGTGATGGCGGTGGTCGCAGCGGCCTGAGGGAGCGCCTCCACGTTGGGCACGGTCATCATCTGTGGCCCTGTAGAAATCACCAGGTTCACCGGGGAACCTGGCGCCACGGAGCTCCCGGTCGTTGGGTCCTGGGTAATTACTTTGCCGGTAGCCACCGTGTTGCTGGTCTGCTGGGTGACGGTGCCCACCATGAGTTCCGTCCCGGTGATGGCTGTGGTCGCAGCGTCCTGAGTCAACCCTTCCACGTTGGGCACGGTCACCATTTGTGGCCCTGAAGAAATCACCAGGTTCACCGGGGAACCTTGCGCCACGGAGCTCCCGCTCGCCGGCTCCTGGCTAATCGCATTGCCGGTAGCCACCGTGTTGCTGGTCTGCTCGGTGAGGGTCCCCACCGTGAGTTTCGCCCCGGCGATGGCTGTGGTCGCGGCGGCCTGAGTCAGCCCTTCCACGTTGGGCACGGTCACCATCTGTGGCCCTGAAGAAATCACCAGGTTCACCGGGGAACCTGGCGCCACGGAACTCCCGCTCGCCGGGTCCTGGCTAATTACATTGCCGGCAGCCACCGTGTTACTGCTCTGTTGGGTGACGGTGCCCACCGTGAGTTTCGCCCCGGCGATCGCTGTGGTCGCAGCGTCAGTCAGCCCCTCCACGTTGGGCACGTTCACCATCTGTGGCCCTGAAGAAATCACCAGGTTTACCGGGGAGCCTTGCGCCACGGAGCTCCCGCTCGCCGGGTCCTGGCCAATTACATTGCCGGTACCCACCGTGTTACTGCTCTGCTGGGTGAGGGTCCCCACCGTGAGTTTCGCCCCGGTGATGGTTGTGGTCGCAGCACCCTGGGTCAGCCCTTCCACGTTGGGCACGTTCACCATCTGTGGCCCTGAAGAAATCACCAGGTTTACCGGGGAACCCTGCGCCCCGGAACTCCCGCTCTCCGGGTCCTGGCTAATTACATTGCCGGTAGCCACCGTGTCACTGCTCTGCTGGGTGAGGGTCCCCACCGTGAGTTTCGCCCCGGTGATGACTGTGGTTGCAGTGTCCTGAGTCAGCCCTTCCACGTTGGGCACGTTCACCATCTGTGGCCCTGAAGAAATCACCAGGTTTACCGGGGAACCTTGCGCCACGGAGCCCCCGCTCGCCGGGTCCTGTCTAATTACATTGCCGGTAGCCACCGTGTTACTGCTCTGCTGGGTGACGGTGCCCACCGTGAGTTTCGTCCCGGTGATGGCTGTGGTTGCGGCGTCCTTTGTCAGCCCCTCCACGTTGGGCATGGTCACCATCTGTGGCCCTGAAGAAATCACCAGGTTCACCGGGGAACCTTGCGCCACGGAGCTCCCGCTCGCCGGGTCCTGGCCAATTACATTGCCGGTAGCCACCGTGTTGCTGGTCTGCTGAGTGATGGTCCCCACCATGAGTTTCGCTCCGGTGATTGCTGTGGTCGCAGCGGCCTGAGTCAGCCCTTCCACCTTGGGCATGGTCACCATCTGTGGCCCTGAAGAAATCACCAGGTTCAGCGGAGAACCTTGCGCCACGGAACTCCCGCTCGTCGGGTCCTGGCTAATTACTTTGCCGGAAGCGACCGTGTTACTGGTCTGCTGCATGACGGTCCCCACCATGAGTTTCGCTGCCGTGATGGCTGTGGTCGCAGCGGCCTGAGTCAGCCCCTCCACGTTGGGCACGGTCACCATCTGTGGCCCTGAAGAAATCACCAGGTTCACCCGGGAACCTGGCGCCACGGAACTCCCGCTCGCCGGATCCTGGCTAATTACATTGCCGGTAGCCACCGTGTTACTGGTCTGCTGGGTGATGGTCCCCACCATGAGTTTCGCCCCGGTAATGGCTGTGGTCGCGGCGGCCTGAGTCAGCCCTTCCACGTTGGGCACGTTCACCTTGGCGCATCCGCTTACAAAAAGGAGCGCGCACGCAAGGCAGGCGCCAAGGCACCATTGCCAGGCCAACCGAATCAACCAACCCCTTCCGGCCAGGAAGATCATTTAATCTCGAGACATAGCAGCGTCTTTAAGCCTTTTGAAGCTTATTCGCCTCGTAACCTAAAATGGGTACCTTTCGTCTTTCGATCAAACTCTTTAGCTGGCGCAGCTGATCACTCGGCGATCTCTCTTCTCATTGCTGGCACCTAACACACCGTTCGCTCTCGGAGCACTGCGTGGCGTCTGGGGCTGGACACTTTTTAGCTTAGTTTACCCGGCGCCCGAAGGTTTGGTTCGAGAGCCGGGCTCCACATTGCCGGGCGCAATCCAGTCACCGAACACCGCCTCCCCGTAAATCCGCCTTCTCCACCCCAAGGCCAATGAGCGCCGGATTCGTTTAACTGACTGGCCCGCGTCGCGGATACTGGATTGGACTCTCTGGTCGCAAGCTCTCCGGGTCAGGACGAGCAGTTCAGAGATGGCGAACAGATTGCGCGCTTTCGGTAGACGCAAAGGCAATCATCACCTTATGCGCAACTTAAAACTCATCACCGCTTCAGTCTTGGCTATCTTAGTAGCAATCCTGGTCGTCCAGAACAGGGAGCCGGTAACAACGCATCTCCTGTTTGCTACGGCTGTGATGCCTCACGCCATTCTGCTTTTCATCAACGCCGCTGTCGGGTTCGCTCTTGGAGTCCTTCTCACAATGTCGCTGAATGCATCCTCTGGCTCTTCATTATCGTCTAAGGCATCAATGAGTCTCTAGCCGTCCCAATTACCTTAGCAGATGGCTTCACCGCTCGAGCTACGAATTACCCAACAGGTAGATTTCGCAGAATAAAAGGCTTGAACAGATCGCGGTTCGAAAATTATGGTTCGGCATATGCTTTGGACTATTGCGGTCATCTTGCTGATCTTGTGGCTTCTGGGATTCTCGTTCCATATTGGCGGAGGCCTAATTCACATTATTTTGGTGATCGTTGTCATCGTGGTAATATTAAGGCTCGTCTCAGGTCGCGGCCTGTAGGGATCAGGTCGGTTTCAAATTTGACTAACCGAACGGGTCACGATAATGGATTGGACTGCTTGTTCGTAAGCTCTAGGGATGGAAGTGTTCCAACTTTACAGAGTGGTCTGAATCAGGTTGGACCGATGTGCTCCTGGCGGAAGTGTTGCGAGATATTGTCAAAAGTTGGGTATGAGGAGTTGGCGCATCTGTTGGTTATAACAGGTTAGGCAGCTTGTTCTTTTGATTCTTCTCCATCGACGAATTTGGTGCCCGTCACCACTTTGGTAACGAGTTCCGCGCCGTTGGGGCCCAGTGTCTTTCTGCTTCGTTAGCAGAAGCAGCATCGCCAGACATGGGACTGGAATCCGCGCGACGCCCTTGATGAGCCAGAGCCATCCCGCTGACGCGGTCCGAACTGACAAGGTCTTCCAGCGCGAATCGCGCTGGAATGCCGACCATGGGGCTCACGCCCGCTTGATCCCCGACCTTTTGGCGCCCTTATGCGAAACCATCCGCCACATAACCTCGCCACCTCTTCACTGAACCCGCTGAATCCGCTGTTACTTATACTCGTGTCGTCTGAACCCGATTGTTGACAAAGGCGGCAACGTTAGGCATAGGGAATGCGAGCGTCCCTGCCAAGGAATCGGATCGGCGTGCATTCCGCCCCAATTACCGATGTTGCCGCCCCCGTAGATCCCGCCGTCGGTATTCAAGATCTCTTCGTACCAACCCTCGCTAGGTGCTCCGACTCGGTAGGCGTATCTGGGAACCGGTGCCGCATTCACCGCGAAGAGCAAAGTGGAACCGGACTCCGCCTTACGTAGGAACGTGAGGATGCTGTTGTCGGCGTCGTGAAAATCTATCCACTCAAATCCGAGATAACTATCATCGTTCTCCGAAAAGGCAGCCTCGCTCTTGTAAAGGAAATTAAGATGCTGGACCAGCCGTCTAAGACCGTCATGCAAGGGGTTTTGGAGCAGGTGCCAATCGCTGCTTTGGTCGTGATTCCATTCTTGCCACTGGCCGATTTCGCATCCCATGAACAGCAGCTTTTTGCCGGGGTGGGCGTACATCCAGGCATAAAACATGCGGAGGTTGGCGAACTTTTGCCATGGATCGCCCGGCATTTTGTTCAGTAGCGAACCTTTACCGTGCACAACTTCGTCGTGGCTCAAGACCAGGACAAAATGTTCCTGGAAGGCATAGGCCAAAGAGAATGTGGCTTCACTTTGATGGTACCGGCGATGAATTGGTTCAAGACTCATGTACTGCAGAAAGTCGTGCATCCAACCCATGTTCCATTTAAAACCGAATCCCAGCCCACCCAAGTAAGTCGGACGTGAGACGCCAGGCCAGGCAGTCGATTCTTCTGCAATAGTCATAATACCTGGGAAACGTTCGTAACAAACGGCGTTAAAGTGTTTCATGAATTCGATTGCTTCGAGATTCTCCCGCCCGCCGTGAACGTTGGGCACCCATTCGCCAGCCTTCCTTGAGTAGTCGAGGTACAGCATCGACGCGACGGCATCCACTCGCAGGCCGTCGATATGGTATTTGTCGAGCCAGAAAAGGCCGTTTGCGATCAGGAAGTTACGTACTTCGTTCCGACCGAAGTTGAAGATCAGCGTGCCCCAATCGCGCTGTTCTCCCTGTCGCGGATCGGCGTGTTCGTAAAGCTGTGTTCCGTCGAATTGAGCCAACCCAAAGGCATCCTTGGGGAAATGGCCCGGAACCCAGTCGAGAATGACTCCGATGCCCTCTTGGTGGCAGCAATCGACGAAATGGCGAAACTCGTCCGGATTTCCAAAACGGCTCGTTGGCGCATAGTAACCGGTGACCTGGTAACCCCAGGAACCGTCAAACGGATGCTCGGCGACGGGTAGTAATTCGACATGGCTGTAGCCCATTTCTTTCACATAGGGGATCAGCCGATCTGCGAACTCGGTGTAACTCAAATATCGGTTGTTCTCTTCGGGGACTCTCGCCCACGACCCAAGGTGAACCTCATAGATACTGACGGGTTGATGAGGCCAGTACCGGGTCTTCCGTTCTTCTACCCATGCATCGTCATTCCATTTGAAGCGATCGAGATTGAAAACCAGGGAAGCCGTCTGAACTCCATGCTGGCCGAAGAAAGAGAAGGGATCGCTTTTCAAGACAACATTGCCAAAGCAGTTGCGGATCTCGTATTTGTAATGAGCGCTTTCACCAACCCCCGGAACGAAAATTTCCCAGATCCCTGCTTCGATGCGTTTTCGCATCTGGTGGGTACGTCCATCCCAGCCATTAAAATCCCCAACCACGCTGACCTGTCGAGCATTGGGAGCCCAAACGGCAAAACTCACACCCGCATGTCCATTGATTTCCGTAAGATGCGCTCCGAGCTTTTCGTAGATCTCATAGTGGTTGCCTACACAATACAGGTGAGTGTCCTGTTCACCTAAGATCGGCCCATAAGAGTAGGGATCGCTGATCTGGAAGGTCTCTCCCGACCAGGTGGTGACCTGTAGCAGGTAGTCAAAGGCCTCTGTTACGCCCTCTAGTTGGGCTTCAAACAATCCTTCCTTTGCGACGCGGGTCGCGGGGAAGCGCCGCTCGACGTGGCGACGGTCGACAATCGCGAGTTCTTTCGCATCCGGTCTAAGACTACGCACAACCCAGACTTGGTCGATCTGATGCAATCCGAGCACGCCAAACGGGTCATTATGTTCAGCGTGCAGAAGCCGGTGGATATCGTGGGGGGGTACTGTGGTGTTCATATTGATTCCTTTAAAAGGGAAGCCATCGCGGTTGACGTGACTTCTGGAACGGGACAGGTCTGAAGTGTAGTTCTGCGGATTGGTTTTTGGTTGATAGCTAATTTGTGTTATTACAAGGTGGCGTCCAGACTTATCCATAATCGCCCCGGAGCCGCCGTGCTGCGAGAATGCCTGGGACAGGTACGTGGGTAAGTCGCGCATTGGAGCCGAGGCGACTCCGAAGCCCAGGGTTTGTCTTTCGGCTGCTGGGCGGCAAATTGATCCGGGGTCAGATAGCTTAAGGCGTTATGGGGTCGTCGTTGATTGTATTCCACCCGCCCAGCCTCGATAATCACGCGGGCTTCGGCCAGCGAGGCCAAGATTTCGCCATTCAAACATTCGTCACCAAACTTATCATGGAAGCTTTCGTTCGAACAACTCGACGTTATGGCTAATGCCGACGAACGGTTTCTGAATTCTGGCGGTAACTGCCGACTCTGTCCTAACAAAAAAGCAACCGCAATCGTTCGAGAAAAGTATAGGAGAATCGCACGAAGGCGGGCGAGACTGTTGGCAGGTAAGCAAACGCGTTCCGGGCGCTGTCGGTGAGTGAATTTCACCGACACCGTTAGGCGCAGGAGGTAGCACGTCGCCGGTATCCAATACGGAACTCCCAACCTTCTTCGATCTGGGGTGAGGAGAAATGAGATTAAGGATTTAGTATGAGAAAAACGATTAAGAATTTCGAACCAAAATTGGCACCAGAGAAAGCATCCTGGCTCGATGTCAGGACGATTGCGCGGGTTGAAGTTACTTCTGAAGATTGGCGATATCCGATCGAATGAGCATTTGATGAAAGAGACAGGGGTGGCGGGCGGGCCGCTGAGCGGGGGCCAGCCGTTGCCTCTCTCGCGAGCTGGCGTCTCGGTTAGCTTGAGTCTTGCGGACAGAGCTTTCTTTGACTTTATGCGCAACTTGAAAATCATTGTCGCTTCAATCTTGGCTATCTTGGTAGCGATCATTGTGGTCCAAAACAGGGATCCGGTAGCAACGCACTTGCTCTTTGCTACGATCGTCATGCCTCACGCAGTTCTGCTTTTCATCACTGCCGTCGCTGGGTTCGCTCTTGGAGCTCTTCTCACCTTGTCACTAAACTCAAAGCGCAAGCAAATCCCCTGAGCCAAAGGCAAGAAAATATCATCCCGCGCCGCTCGGTACAGCAATAGTCAAAGCAGTCGAGTCCATGGAAATCGCCACGACCATCAAACAAGTAGCCTTTCTGGGGGATCATCTTCCGCGCCAGTGCGGGATCGCAACCTTCACTTCCGATATTTGCGATGCCGTTGCAGCGGAATTCCCCCAATGTCAGTGCATCGTGGGCGCGGTCAATGATCGACCCGAAGGCTACGACTATCCAGATCGGATCCGATTCGAGATCGACGAGAAGGAACTCGATTCCTATCGCCGTGCAGCCGATTTCCTCAACGTCAACAACGTGGAGATAGTCTTGGTCCAGCACGAGTTTGGCATCTACGGCGGGCCTGCCGGCAGCCATCTTCTGGCTCTTTTGCGCGACGTACGCATGCCAGTGGTAACGACGTTGCACACCGTCCTGCGCGAGCCGAATACGGATCAGCGGGCATTGATGAGGCAACTCGATGAACTCTCCAACCGGTTCATTGTGATGGCCGACCGAGGCAAAGCTTTCCTCGAGGAGATCTATGGCATAGCGCCCGAGAAGATTGACGTAATTCCGCATGGCATACCGGACATGCCCTTCATCGATCCTAGCTTTAACAAGGATCAGTTTGGTGTAGAGGGCAAAACGGTTTTGCTAACGTTCGGGCTGTTATCACCGAACAAAGGGATCGAGCACGTCATTGAAGCCCTCCCGGCGATTCTCGAGCAGCATCCTAACGTGGTGTATATCATTCTCGGCGCAACACACCCCAACGTCATCACGCGCGAAGGCGAGTCGTATCGGCTTAAACTGGAGCGCCTCGCGGAGGATCGTGGTGTGGCGCCTCGTGTCATCTTTTACAATCGCTTTGTTACGCTTGAGGAATTGAAAGAATTCATCGGCGCCGCCGACATCTATATCACGCCTTATCTCAGCGAATCGCAGATTACTTCCGGCACGCTGGCTTACACGTTCGGCGCCGGCAAAGCAGTCATCTCCACCCCCTATTGGCACGCGAAGGAGTTGCTTGCTAACGATCGTGGCATTCTTGTGCCATTCGCAAATGCCCAGGCAATTGCTGAGGGTGTGAAGCGATTTCTTTCCGATCCGGTCCACATGACTGCCACGCGTAAAAGAGCATGGAAACTGGGTCGTGGGATGATCTGGCCGGTCGTAGCCAAGCGGCACATGGAAAGCTTCGAACGCGCCCGGGCGAGCTTGAGCGTGCCTCCACGAAAGGCGTTCGCCAGCTCGAACGCTGGACAATCGCCCCTATGAGTTGCCGCCACTGAAGCTAGACCACCTGCTGCGAATGACTGATAACACTGGGATTTTCCAGCATGCCATCTTCAACGTACCGAACTTCGCGGAAGGCTATTGCACAGACGATAACGCGCGTGCTTTCATCCTCACCTTGGTACTGGAGGAGACAACGAGTCTTGTGACTCAGCTGCAATTCGAACACCTGGCCAGCATTTACCTCGCGTTCTTGTGGTACGCTTTCGATCAAGAAACCTGTCGCTTTCGAAATTTCATGAGCCACCAGCGACATTGGCTGGAACGAGAGGGCTCGGAAGACAGCCACGCGCGGGCGCTTTGGGCCGCCGGCACGGCGCTGGGCCGCTCGAAGAACGAGGGTCACCGTAATCTCTGCGCACTTTTGTTCCAACGCGGACTACCGACTGTCGAAAACTTCACTTCACCGAGAGCATGGGCGTTCGCGCTGCTCGCCATTCAGGAATATCTGCGTGCCTTCTCCGGCGATCGAAGCGCGAATCAGCTGCGCGAAGTTCTCACCAACCGCTTGGTCGAGCTGTTTCGCACCAATTCCTCGGATGATTGGGTGTGGTTTGAGCCTGTAGCGACTTACGATAATGCGAGACTTTCCCAGGCGATGATCCTCAGTGGCTACTGGACTTCCCGAGGTGACGTTGTGGAAATTGGATTGCGGTCGCTCCGCTGGCTGGTGGAGCAGCAAAAAGCTGAAGGCGGTCACTTCGCGCCGATTGGCAGTAATGGCTTCTGGACCTGCGGCAACGAATGCGCCCGCTTTGATCAGCAACCACTGGAAGCCTACGCCATGATCGCCGCTTGCGTGGAAGCGTATTCGCTGACCCGCGACTCGACTTGGCACCGGTCTGCGCGTCGCTGCTTCGAATGGTTCCTCGGCCGCAACGATCTCGGGCAGCCACTCTACGATTCCAGCACAGGTGGCTGTCGCGACGCGTTGCATCCCGATCGGGTCAATCAAAACCAAGGAGCCGAATCCGGTCTCGCTTTCCAGCTTGCGCTGGCCGAAATGACCCGAGCAGAAGCGGTGCTCGTTTGAGAAGCCGAAAGGTCAGGAACAACTTGAAGGTCAATTCAACCGCGATCGATTTTCGACCGAGCATCAGTCGTGTACTGAATCGACCGTTCATTCCCACCGATCCCGGTCGGGTCAGCCGGGTCATCGACCGAGTCCTTTCTTTTACCGAGGCAGAGGCGGAGGCTCAGCTAGCTAGCTTGCGCATCGAATTCGACGAGCGGCACCCAGACCTGGAAAGATCGTGGTTGCGACAGTTCGAGAAAGTAAAGGCTTATTTGTCGAATAAAGGGTCTCTTTCGGCGAGTCGACGACTCCTAATCGGCGCATTCTTCACCGGAGAATATGCCATTGAATCCGCAGCTTTGTTCAATCCATCGATCGTTCCGCATCCGAACCAGACCGATCTCGGAGCGGAAGATCTTCGTTTCATCCTGACCCTTCGCGCCATCGGCGAGGGCCATATTTCATCGCTCGAATTTCGCAGTGGAGTCATCCGAAGGAATCACTCCATCGAGATGGACGAGACGTCGACTCTTGTAACCGCACCAGATATTGATCCTGATCCCACTTTTCCGAACAATATCTTTCTTCACAAGCTGCGCGAGAAAGGCCTGGAGAACAACTGGACTAGATCAGTGATGAACCAGCTGGGCGTTACCTTCACACGAACCGAATTGGATGAATCGATGCAGCGCGCGGCTCACCAAACCCAACTGCATACCGAGGATGTGAAGAGCGCCATCGAATGCGTACATTGGCTCGTAGAATCGAACTACCAGGTCACCTTCAGTCCCTCAATTCCGCTCTCCCAACGCGTCCTCTTCCCATTGTCGCTCAACGAGAGCAATGGAATCGAGGACGCCCGATTTGTTCGCTTTGTCGATGAGGATCACAGCGCGACATACTACGCAACTTATACTGCCTACGACGGGCGCACAGTCCTGTCGCAGCTCATAGAAACAACCGACTTTCTTCATTTCCGCATCCGCACCCTAAATGGACCCGCGGTAAGGAACAAGGGGATGGCGCTTTTCCCGCGCCGGATCCAAGGACGCTATGCAATGCTTTCCCGCTATGATGACGAGAACCTTTACCTGGTGCTTTCAGATGATCTGTATTTCTGGAGCAATCCCGAGCTTCTGCTGCGACCGACGCGGCCGTGGGAATTCGTGAAAATAGGTAACTGTGGCTCGCCGATTGAAACTGAAGCGGGTTGGCTTCTTCTGACCCACGGCGTCGGCCCCATGCGCAAATATTGTATCAGCGCCATGCTTTTAGATCTGCAAAGTCCTTTGAAGGTTATCGGCCGCCTCAACGAACCACTTCTGGAACCGACGGCCGACCAGAAAAACGGCTACGTACCCAACGTCGTGTACACTTGCGGGGCGTTAGTCAACGGTAATCGTTTGGTTCTGCCGTACGGCCTAAATGATACGGCAACCAAAATCGTGACGATCGAGTTAAAGGCCCTCCTAGCAGCTCTAATAAAATAGCGAGCACCGGGGCAAGTGGCACCTCAACTCCGAACATCGGGACGTTTCGAATTCAGCTTGGAATGGTGTGGCTTAGTAGTCCATCCCGCCCATCCCACCTGGAGCCGGTTTTTCTTTCTCGGGCAGCTCAGTCACCCATGCTTCAGTGGTGAGCAACAGAGCGGAGATTGAAGCGCCTGGTTAATCCGACCTTGGATATCTTTGGTAGAACCTTCGCCCTCAATGATTGTCGTGTTTTCCTTGTCGATCGTGACCCGCTTCGCCCAGCCGAGATCTTCCAGCGTGAGGTTTTCAAGCTTGATCCCAAGGTCCTCGGTAAGACAACGACCACCGGTCAGTACCGCGATGTCCTCGAGCGTCGCTTTGCGCCGGTCGCCGAAGCCGGGAGCTTTCACTGCAGCAACCTGAAGGGTGCCTCGCAGCTTGTTTACCACCAGCGTCGCGAGAGCTTCACCTTCGACATCCTCAGCAATAACGAGTAACGGGCGCTGGCCTTAGCGATCTTTTCAAGCAGCGGAAGAACATCTTTTAAGCTGGTGATCTTCTTCTCATGGATCAGGATGTAAGCGCTCTCGAGGACAGTTTCCATGCTCTCCGCGTTGGTCACGAAGTACGGAGACAGGTAGGGGATTGTACCGCTAACAAAGATGGGAATTCTGAAATTCGACTCATCTTTTTTTTATCGTCGTTCACAACCTCGAAACCAGCATCGACAATGTTCTCGCCTGCCTGCTCGAATCCCGGATTCGAGCCGAGCCATTGGGACCAGCAAGTGCTGAGCAGGAGACCCAGCAAAGCATCTACCCGGAAATCCGTTAGCCGACCGAGCCCTCCATCTCGAGGTCGATTAATCTCTTCAGTTCAACGCTATATTCCATCGGGAATTGGCTTACCAAGTCGTTCACAAATCCATTTACCGCCAGACTCATCGCCTGACCTTTGCTTAGTCCGCGCTGTTGCATATAGAAGATTTGCTCAGCGCCAATCTGACTGACCGATGCCTCATGCTGGGTAGAGTTGCCTGTGCCACGGACCGTGATGGCGGGATAAGTGTCGGTCCGGCTGGTTGAGTTGATCAAAAGCGCATCACACTCAGTATTGTTCTTACAGCCTTTTAGGTGTTTCGGGACATGCACCAAGCCGCGATAGGTCGCGCGGCCTTTCCCTACACTGATACTCTTGGAAACAATATTGCTGGTCGTCTCATCGGCCGCGTGGATCATTTTCGCGCCGGTATCCTGGTGCTGACCATCACCCGCCAGGGCGATGCTGATCACCTCGCCGCGCGATTTGCGCCCTTTCAACACCACGCCCGGATACTTCATCGTCAGCCGTGATCCGATATTACAGTCGATCCACTTGATTTCGGCTTCCTCCATCGCCAATCCCCGCTTCGTGACCAGATTGAACACATTCGGCGACCAGTTCTGAACCGTTACATATTGGATCTTCGCTCCGGGCAGAGCAACCAATTCGACCACCGCAGAGTGGAGCGTGGTCGTAGTGAATTTCGGAGCGGTACAGCCTTCCATGTACATCACCTCTGAGCCTTCGTCGGCGATGATCAACGTGCGTTCAAACTGGCCAAAATTCTCCGCGTTGATTCGGAAATACGCTTGCAACGGATGCTTTACCTTCACTCCGGGCGGAACATAGATAAAACTGCCACCGCTGAACACAGCGCTGTTCAGGGCACTGAACTTATTATCATCGACGATTGGTATGAACATTGGCAAAGTTTAACGGTCTAACTCTATACTCCTGCGAAAGCGAGTGGCCGCATAGTACGCATTGATGCGGTATGGGGAATTCGAGGTCGCGTGGGGTCCGGTAAGATCCGATATAATAAGTTTGAATCCGGTTCGAAAGATAATATAAGGAAAGGGAAGGCTGCCGTGTACTAGCGCGACAGCCTTCATTTTTGAACACCGAATGCTTTCGCGTAACAGTCCTGTCCCCAGCTGCGAACTCGTGACCAGAATTACCGTCTAACCCAGGGCGTCGCAGATCGGTCTGCCACGTTATCGGTTTTCTTAACTGCCGCCACAGCGACGTTCGCAACAGTTGCTGTACCTCGGTCGAGTCAGAAGACGCCCCTGACTCGCCAGCTCATTCCTCCTCGCTTAAAGCGACCCCGCGGCCCTTCTCGCGCGCCAGATATTCCTCCACACGCAGCAGATTGCCCTCGCCGGCACGCTGAACAACCCGCAGCAACTGTTCCATCGAAGCGACCTCCTCCAACTGCTCTTTAATAAACCACTGGAGGAAATTGTCGGTCGCGTAATCGGACTCAGCCTTTGCCATGGACACAAGCGCGTTGATCTGCGTTGTGACCCGCTCTTCCTGTTCGAGCGAAAGTTTCACCGCATCTTCAGCTACTTTGAAGTGCGCCTCTGGAGCGGACGCAGCGGGAATGTTCACGCGGGCACCGGTGTCGGTGACGAACTGGATGAAACGCAGCGCGTGCTTCTTTTCCTCCTCGGCCTGCTTGTGGAAATGGGCGGATAGCTCGAGCAGCGCTTCCGCAGCAAAATGAGCGGCGATGGCGTAATACTGCAGCATCGCGCTGAACTCATTGCCTATCTGTTCGTTTATCGCAGCGATGATCTTTTGATTGGCAACCATACGAAAAAATTTCTCCCCGACGCCGGGTAATTGCAATCGGGATAAATAGGGGTGAACTCAAAACGGTCTGTTGCCAAAAGGAAAAAACCTACGCTATCGCTCAGAAAGCAGCCAACGGAACGGAGAGGATTCTTTAAGCCGTCGTTGCAGTCAGCAGCCCCGGTGCACTGGTGTTCGTCGCCGCCGGATATTTTTTCACGAAAATTTCCCGTACCTTCTATTCTGGACCGCGTTCATTTTCACCCGTCCGCTTGGCGCGGCGTTGGGCGATCTTCTGACCAAACCGTGGATACTGGCGGGTTCAATCTCAGCCGGATCAGCTCTTCTTTACTCATCGGGCTCTTTATCATTCTTTGCCTCGCTTTTCTTTCCCAACGAGCAGGCCGCCATCCGGGAACACCGGAGGCAGGGGCGGAGTCGTAGGTGCTGCTATGAGCCTGGGGTAATTCGCTCAATGGCAGGAGAAATAGGAGCCGCACTGCTGTTCACCTCCCCCACTTGAGGCGAAATCAGGTTGACGACGTTCCCCTCCGGTTCAAGCTTGTACAAAGCAGAGCGTCGGGGCGCGCCCCCGTTTTCACTCGCGACCCGCGCTCGCTGGAGGTCAATTCATGGATCGCAAATCGTTCTGTTCCCTGCTCTTTGCGGGCATCGCGTCCGCTTCTCCTGTGTGGACCCTCAACGCACAGCACCTGACTGGCCATCCCACCCGTTCGGACACGGAAAACCTTGCCCAGAAGCGTTATGTCGCTGCCGGGGACCGCACCTACGTCGTCGGCACTCAGGACGGCGGTTTTCCGGGCATGGGCTTTCATATTAAAGGGCATATGAATGGGGTCTGGTCCCATCCCCTCAAACTGCTCGATTCGTATCTTTTGATTCTCGACGGCCAGCCACTCGGTCCCGCCAACAAATTTACCTCCGGCCCTGGCTTTGTCCGGCTCGATTATCCCTCGACCAATGGGCTGCAAATTACCCGAACGGAATTTGCGCCGGACGGATTACCGGTCGTCCTTATCGGCCTGGAAATTCGCAATCAAGCGAATCAAGCCAAGAATGTGCCGCTAACCTTCCAGCCGACGAGCGAGATTCTCCCGGCATATCCCTGGTCCGGCACGACACCGACCTCGGATTCGCTCGACCAAAAAGACAACGTGCTGTTTGATCCGGTAATCTCGGCACTGAGTTTTTCTGAACCGGGAAAACCGTGGTACGCTTTGGTGGCTGGCCGCCCAACGCAAACCGGGCCACAGGACACCGTCCGCTTCCTGGGAGCAGCTGTGACCCCTCTGCGACCTGGCAAGAAGGCGTCCGGACAGCTTAACTGGCAATTGACTATTGCGCCAGGTTCGACCGTGAAAATCTGGTTGGCGGTGGCTGGCACTCACTCGCAAAAGTGGAAGCTTACCTTGCTCTGGCTTACGGTCTGCAAAATCCCGAAGATCTGCTGAGCGCCAAGATCCAGAACCGTTTGGCGGACCGCGAGCTTTCCGAGGCCAAAATCCCTGATCCGACGGTGCAGGCCGCCTTTGAATGGGCAAAATTCAATCTTGCCGATATGCGCCGCAACGTTTTCAGGCCAAGATTCGCGACACCAGTGAGGGAACTGCTTATCTCCCACCGATTGCCAGCGTATTTCTGCTGAGCGGCTTCGGCGCTGGGTATCCGGACTATCCCTGGTTTTTGGCACGGATGGCTCCTACACAACTTTTCCTTTGGTCGCGATCGGCCAATGGGAAGCGGCCGAGGATCATCTTCGTACGATTCGGCAAGTCTCGCGAAAGGTGAATGGCTCAACCGGCAAAGTTTTGCATGAAATCGTCACTGACGGCTCAATCTACTTCGGAACAAATCAGCAGCCCGGGGATGCCAATGAGACACCGGAGTTCGCAACGGCAGTCGCCACGATCTGGCGATGGTCTGGAGATGACAATTTTCGAGACGAAAACTACGAGTTCATCGTTGACGGCTTGCATTATGTCACGAGCAGCACGGCCTGGATCTGAATCAGGATGGTTGGCCCGAAGGTGCGGGTATGGTGGAAGCGCCGGGAATGGGAGCCGAGAAACTCGACGTCGCAGTATATACGATTCGGGCACTGGACGATTTGGTGGAGATGGCGAAAAGCAAAGGCGACACCGCGACACTCAGCTGGGCCAAGTCGAAAAGCGATGAACTGAAGGCGAAGTTCGACCATGATTGGTGGGATCCTGGTCAGCGACTTTTCGCGGACTCGCTCTGTTTCAACCAGGTTCTTGCCCACCGATCCCACAGCCGCCACCTGTCCACAGGCCGAAATGCAACTGGAGCAACTCTATTGGATCAACGCCACCCCGATGGAGACCAGTATAGCCCAGGAAGACCGAGCCAACGCTGCGTTTCCAAAACTGGAGAGTTCGAGTCTTCACCGGCACGACCGGCTTTTATCAGCAAGGGCAGGACATGTCGGCCGGCATCGCCGGGAGTCGGCAAGCTTCCGCGCTGAACACCTCGGTGATGGCGGTGGCGGAAGCCAATTATGGGCGAATTGATGAATCACTTCGCTACTTGACTTTTATCGCCGCCGAGCTGAATACGGAACAACCCGGCGCGTTGCCTGAATTATTCGATAGTCCCGATTACCCTTACTTCCAGGATTTTACTTCGCGAGCGATGGTCATGCAGGCGTGGTCTTCCTACGGTGTCGCCTGGCCGATCCTCTTCGACTACCTCGGCGTACGTCCAAATATTCCGGAGGGACAAATCGCGGTGGTTCCCCAGCTGCCTTCGAGTTGGCCCGAGCTTACCGTCCGAAATATTCGGATCGGCAATTCAACGATCAATGCGCGGGCGAGCCAATCCTCGACCGAATACAGTGTTGAGGCGGACACTCCGGCCGGCCTTCGGCTGGTTCTGGGTTACGTACTCCCAGCCAACAGCCCGGTGAAATCGGTCACTCTGAACGGTGAGCCCGTGGCCTTCCAGATCTCGGATAGCCATCGCGGCCGGGAAGTGAAGGTGATTACGAATTCCGGCGGGCGAGCGCGTTTCGTTCTGCGGACAAATTGAAGCTGAAGGCCGCTCAAGCTAACGCCTCGGGACTCGCAACTCGGGACTGTTACGCCGGGGACTCCTTCAACTCAGCAACCGGTGGACTGTCTCCCGTAAAACACTGACTTTGTTGACGATCTGATCGATTTCCAGCGAGAGGAACGTGTTTTCCCGGACCGCTTGCAAGGTCGGGGTTACGACATCATGCTGGAACCCGCGGCTCCGCTCCTCCATCCGGGCAGCATGAAGTTGATCCACGAGGGTGCGCAAAATTCCGGGGCCGTCCTGCAGGTCGAAGCGCGCCTCGGGCGGTCTACCGGTCTCGAGAGCTTTTGCCAGACTTTCGAGCGAGGTTGTGATCGCGGTGCCCACCGCGGAAACCTCCGTTAACGGAGCGGTCTGCCTGAATTCCCGGGCATGTTCGGTCAGCAAAGAGATGGAGTTGCTCAAGCTCCTGGCGTAAAGAATGAGTGTCGTCCACTCCTCTGATGCGCGGCGAACCCGCGCCGGGTCCGACTGCAGCCGCTGCAAGGCCGCTTCCGCATTGGAGCTGGCCAGCTCGCTCGCAATGTGCAGGCGATCAATTTCCTCTAGTTCGCCGTTTCGACCAAGATATAAATCCATTACCCGGCGAAAGTAAGTAGCGTTACACCGAATTAATTGCGCCACCAGCGACGGCAATTGCGTACGCTGCCAGCTCGGGAGCACAATCCAGGCGCCGATCAGAGCAAGGCCGGCGCCTAGCCAGGTATCCGTGATGCGCAACAGGCTCACCTCCCAATCTCCTTTATCAACCAGGTTCACGATCATCATAAACAAGGGAGTAAGGGCGAGAGTGAAGACCGCGTAATTCAGGGGACGAACGGTAAATGCAAAAAACGCGAGCAGCGCAATCAGCACCGTCTGCCAGGCCGTTGCCTGGACGGCTGCTCCCAAACCTGCTCCGATCAAACCACCGATCATGGTACCCGCTACACGTTGAATCGTCCGCGAAAAGGTACCGCCATAGTCTGGCCTCAGGATAACTAACGCCGTGATCGGCACCCAATAGCCGCGCCCACCCGGTAGCGAATGGCCCAGCATCTGCGCCAGCACGGTGACGAGAGCCAGTCGCAAAGCGTGTCGGCAGGTCACTGAATCCAGGCTGAGATTCGCGCGAACAATTGTTACCAGATCGCGGACGACAGTCCGCCGGAGAGTCGTCTGGCCTCCCGCTTTGCCCACCGCTATCTGTTCCGGATGGCCCAGCAATTCCGCAATTCTAGTCAGCTGGCCCATTAGGACATAAGCCTGGCGAACGCACTTACCGAAGGTCAGCAGGACTCGGTATTTGTCGGTTTCCGCGTAATGCTCCGCCCGTCGGCGTTCGAGTTCCGCCTCGAACGCCTCCGTGGCCCTTTGCAGCCCGCTTAAATCGACGGCGGACCGGCGATTAAGAATGGCCGATCCGATCGCGCGAGAGGTTGAGGCAAATTCCTCGGTTAACCGCACCAGCAAAGGCTCGAGTTCAGGCAGGTCAGCCAGGAGCGCTGAAGCGATCGACAGATAACTCAGCACCGACCGAACCGTTTGCTGGGAGTTTGTGACGGAGATTAACAGGAAACGTTCCGCTTCGCTCAGACCATTGCGACGCGACCGCAACGTTTCCCAGAGAGTCCGGGCGTTAGCGAGATCGGCAGTGAATTGGCGCAAGGCGCTTGCCGTTAGGGTGTCAGCAGCCACTTCCCCCTGTTGTTGCCGAAGATTCGCCGGCCGAAGTAACTCGGCAATTTTCAAGTAAAGCTGGTTGGTTGCCTCGCGGACCGGCCGATTCGGGTGAATGGACCAGACCAGCAGGGATAACAATGTCCCCCAAAAGCCTCCCAGGAGATAGAGCAAGGCTTGCGGCAAAGCCGTCGCGGGCCGGGCAAAACCAAGGGCGACCAGAAACGTCAAGGACGATAAAAAACTGATCTGCGCCGACGTGCCGCCAAATAACGGGGCAAACCCGGCACCCAGAATCAAGCAAAACAGGAGTGCCAAGCTTAGAACCGGATGAGAAACACTGACGCCGGCCAGAGCAACCGAACAAGCGATTAACGCGGTTGCTCCGAGCATCGCCCGAGCTTTCTGCGCGTAGGTGCCACCAACGTCGGCCAGCAGCGAGAACCAGGCACCTACGGCCACCAGCGTGCCGAAACCGATCTGGCCAACCGTTTCTCCAATCGCGATCGGCACCGTCATCGCGACGGCGCAACGCAAGCCGGCCTCCATCGCCGGGCGCACGCGCGCAAGCTCAAACTCTTGGCGAAGCTGTTGCCGAACGGCGGAAAAAAAAGGCATGGTGGAATCTAGATCCTGACTCCTAGCTCCTAGATTCTAGATTCTAGATTCTATCGAGTCGTGAATTGAATCCTCGACAAGATCTGGGCAAGACGAACCGCCGCCTTGCGCAGCTGCTCCGCGGCAATCGCCCGGGAGCGGCTCACGTAATCGTCCGGAAGACGGATCCAGAGTCGCGCAGACTGTTGATCGTCATTGAGCTGACCGGCCCGAAAGGTAATTCCTTCGTACGCCTGGCGGGCGGCCGCGACCGAATCCAACGCCCATTCCTCCGGCCAGTGATGATAATTGCCAACGGTTTCAGCTACTGGGGAACCCGCCAATTGCCTGCCCAAGATCCAGGCCAGCTCCGCCGGACTCTTTGTTCCACCGATCGATTCGACGACGGTCGAGTCCCAAAACGCATGCAATTCATGCTGTGGATCAAAAAACAGCTCGTTGCCTCCACGATCGCTTGGCAGACCGACGACCTGAGCCGGGTCGCTCACCAAAGCGGGAGGATGGATCTCGCTCAGGATGTAGTATCCGCTCACGCAATGAAGAGGCTGGTGAATGTCTCCGACAAAGTGGACCAGCAGCCGGAACGCCTCGGCTTGGCTGAACTCACCCGGCAGCGCAGCACGTGACTCTAAAACCCGGATACAGCGTTCGATCGTCTGGACTACGTCGTTGCTCGAAATGAATTGCGGCGCAGCCCGGTAATTTTTTGTGCCGAGTGGCAGATCGACGAAATGCCAGAGATAATTCTTGGGAAACTCTTGATTGAATTGCGCCGCTTCCGGATCTCCGGCCAGTGCTCCACGACCGCGTGCCGCCTCGCGCACATCATCCGCCCAGGTCGAGATCGCGGCGAGATCTTCCGCCCTGCTTTCGGCCAGCAGCGGAGCGATTCTGGCCTGCACGTCCGCAGAAATCAGTTCTTCGGCCAGGATGCCGATCGCCCGATGACCCTCCGGCCCCCAAGCGAGGAGAGGCTCAATGGGAACAACGCAGCAAAACAGCGCCAAGAAACCTGCAGCCCTCCTTCGGCCCACGCCGGACGAGCGCTGCACGTTCTTGCAGCTGAACTCTCCGGCGTAGCCGGAGAGTTTTGTCGCTTTTTTTAAAGGAGAGTTTGAAACCGTTTTGTGGGGATTCTTATGCCCTAAAACAGCGCCCGGGGTCCGTTTAACAGTCCCCCCCGAGTCCGCAGTGCGAGTGCCGTGTTAGCGATGAGGCTTCCGCATCTTCTTCGGTTGCGTGGGGGCAGCTTCCTTGCCGCTCACCGGGACAGGTCGAACGATCTGGCCGCTCTCTAGGACAGCTGCATAGAGTGTCTCGGGCTGTCCTCCAATCCGCCCGGTCATACGGACGAGGTAATAGGGCACCGGCGCGGTAATGTGCTCGACCGATTCGGCCTTCACATTGGAAGCATTATAGAATCCACCCGGCTTTCCCCCAACATCGGTGAGTGAGTTCGGATAGTTGTCTCCCGAAACAGTCTTATCCTTCGCGGTACCGCCAGCCCATGCGACCGCAACCAGCGCGGCAGATCCCGGCGTCACGTTATTGTGCACCGAGTAGGGCATGTCGGGATCAGGCTTGAATTTATCCGAAGCGCCCGGCGCAGGTTCCAATGTATAAGTCTGGACTCCGCCGCTAGCGGTCCGAACCGTGTAACTTATCCCGTAAGCTGCCGTTATTAGCAGGGGGGAGATCGAAGCCAACACTAACAGGATCAATGGCTTAGCCTTCATAACACAATCTTAGCAGCCTCGGACGAGATGCCAACGGTATTTGAACGCATCGTGTAAAAATTGACCATCAGAGAAACTCCAAGATCTGACTTGCAGCCCGACGGCCCTGTGATCTTTCTTTCTCTCGAAATGCGGCTTACCAAGCTCTCTGTTATCTTAGCCGCGCTTTGCGCGATGCCGGTTCCCCAGGGCCAAGCTGCGCCCGCCGCCGTCCCCAAGCCTTCGGCGAGCGCACCCGTCCTTGTGACGCCTTCTCCCCGACCAGCGTCTTCTCCGCGACCGGCACCCTCTCCGCGACCGGCGCCCACACCGATTGACCTCCCTGAGATTGTGGAAGAAGCTCAGTCGACCCTCGGTGCTCTTGCCCAACTTCAGAACGGCCTGAACCCGGACCCGGCGAGCGTGTCGGCTCGTGAAAACCTTTCAACGCTGACCCGCGATATCGATCGGCGAGCGACCGATCAGGCAAAACTTTCTTCCGAACAAGCCTCGATTGACGCGATCAACCGTTCGCAGGCCGCCTGGGGCGAACTTCAGGACAATCTGGCAACTCTGAATCGAGATCTTGCCCGGCGCGCAACCACGCTTGATGCGGACCTCGCGCAATTAAACCAGTACAGCGCCGTTTGGGAGGCAACTGCGGAGGCGACCCGAAAAGCGCAGACACCGCCCGAAGTCTTACAGCGAGTCGATTCGGTCATCGCCAAGGTGCACGAAACCAAGCAAGTGGTGGAAAATGCACGAGCCGATATCCTCGGCCTGCAAAGCCGGGTGCTGGAGCAATCTGACCGCGTTCGAGCCGCTCTGGAGACTCTCCAGCAGTTCGCGGCCGATGCGGCCAAAAGACTCTTTGTACGGGACAGTCTCCCGATCTGGAATCCGGAGTTTATTGCGCAATCCAGGTGGTCGGAAGAAAATCGGGAAAGCTTTTCGTCGGATCTGGCTTTCCTCCGGGCTTATGTGGTCGATCGGCCGGGCGCATTTCTGGTCCACGGAGCACTCTTTGTTCTACTGTTCTTTACCATGCGCTGGCTGCGCCGGCGCGTGAGTGCCTGGACCGAGCAGGAGCCGAGACTCCGGCGGGCCGCGCCGGTGTTTGATGTCCCTCTGGCAGCGGCGATCGCTCTTTCGTTTCTGTTCGTGAGCTTTATCTACCCGCAGGCACCCCCGCCGCTCATGGCGATTTTAGGCGCGATCGGCCTTCTTCCGGTTGTCATTATCCTGCGACGGCTGCTTGAACCGGCCCTCTTTCCGGTGCTGTACGCGTTCGTGGCCTTCTACTTTGTCGATAGGATACGCATGCTCCTCAGCCCACACCCGCTGCTGGCTCGGTCCACGCTGTTATTCGAGGCAGCCGCTGGGTGTCTCTTTATTCTGTGGGTGCTGCGCCACAGTGCTCCTCCTGGATCTCGCGAGCGTGAGACCCGAGCTTTTGCCCGCACGTTCCGCGCTGCCCTCACCGTTCTGGCTATTGGTTTTCTCACCGCGTTTCTGGCCAACGCGCTGGGTTACGTCAATTTCGCGAACTTTGTCATGACGGCCATTCTGCACTGTGCCTATGCGGCTTTTCTGCTCTATGCAGTCGTCCGAATCCTGGAAGGCTTCACAATTATCGCTTTGGAAACGCGACCCCTGGCTTTGTTCAAGGCGGTCAAACGGTACCGCGAAGTGCTCCAGCGCCGGATCGGAGCCGTGGTTCAGGCCGCAGTTTTTCTGTGGTGGCTGAGCATAGCCTTGCGCTCCTTCGCGCTGCGCGAAGCGGTCCTTCAACAGCTCGATACGGTCCTAAACGCTACCTTCTCCCTGGGATCAATCAGCATCTCGTTGGGACGAATCCTCGCCTTTGTCATCGCGATAGTCGGTTCATTTCTGATTTCCCGCTTTGTCCGTTTCATTCTGGAAGAGGATATCTATTCCCATCTCCGGCTTCCCCAAGGAGTTTCTTATGCGGTCTCGACGCTCCTGCACTACGTACTGATTGTGTTCGGATTTTTTGTCGCGCTCGGCGCGCTCGGCTTCGACCTCACGAAATTCACGATTCTCGCGGGCGCCTTCAGCGTAGGCGTGGGGTTTGGCCTGCAAAACATTATCAACAACTTTGTATCCGGCGTTATCTTGCTGTTCGAACGCCCAATTAAAGTCGGCGACGTTATCCAGGTCGAAACCGCGATTGGCGAGGTTCAACGCATTGGCATCCGCGCGAGTATCATCCGGACAACCGAAGGATCGGAAGTCATCGTTCCTAATGGCACCTTGATTTCCGGCCAAGTCACAAACTGGACATTGTCGGGACGTGAGCGAGTTATCGAGATCCAGGTTAGCGTCGCGCGAACAAGCGATTCCGGGGTGGTCACCAACCTGCTGGTGCGTGCGGCCGCAAACCACTCCGCGATCCTGAAACAGCCTGCGCCGAAAGCCTTCGTGACCAATCTGAGCGGCGCCGCGATGACGTTTGTCCTGCGCGCCTGGACCGATCGCTATGAGAATTGGGCCCAGGTGCGCGGCGATCTGTCGATTGCGGTCAACGCGGCATTGATGCGGGAGCAGATTGCGTTAGCGGGCTAGCTTAGCTAGACATATCGCTCTGGTATTTTGATAGGGGTAGGGACGCCGGATTAGCAGCGCCCCTCCCTCCGAACCGGACTGGCGGATCTCCCGCATCCGGCTCTCCAGTTGGTGGTTAACTTCTAAGAAGATCGGCAAGCCACACGATGTGCTTGTCGTAAGGAAAACAAGCCCACTGTGGAGAAGTAGGTGTTGGGCCAGAGTTGATGATCGCTTCCGCGACCGTGTCCTTCTTTGCCCATCCGTTGACGCAGGATACTGCGCAGACGGCCCCGGGTGTATTTGTCGACGGCTCCGAAGACAGGGCTTTTACTGTGCTTGAAGTACTCGAACCAGCCGCGCAGGCTTTTATTGAGATCCGCGCAGATGGCCTGCAGACTACGGCCCTCGCTGCGACGGGTCTTTTCCCGGATTGTGTCCTTCAGTTTATCCATGCTTTTCTTTCACGGCCATTTCATGTCCCGCTCAAAATGGTAACCCAGGAAGTCGAAGCCTCCGGGTTGACTGGCATCGACCAGTCGGGTTTTGTGCGGGTGCAGGATTAGACCGTTTGCTTCTACCCAATGGCGAACTTCTTCGAGGGCTCTTTGGGCTTGTTGTTGGTCGCGACACAGCACGATGAAGTCATCGGCGTAGCGTACCATTTCAAAGCTCTTTTGTGCCATTTGCCAGTCCAATCCATTCAGATAGATATTCGATAACAATGGACTGATGACCGCTCCTTGCGGTGTGCCTTGCTCGGTCGGTTGCCATCCTTTAGCACTGTCCATGACTCCGGCCTGGAGCATCTGTTCCAAGAGTCCCAACACCCGCCCGTCCGCAATCTTTTCCTCGATGCACTGCAGCAAAGCCTTTTGCGGAATGAGGTCAAAGTAGGATTTCAAATCCGCATCGACCACCCAGTGATAGCCGCTTCTGAGCAGCTCCTCGACTCGGCGCAGTGCGTCCTTGCATCCTTTGCCCGGTCGGAACCCATAGCTTTGCGGAGCAAAATCGCGTTCAAAGATCGGCTCAATCACTTGGAGCAGGGCTCCTTGGACGATGCGATCCCGGACCACCGGTACTCCTAGCGGCCGCTTCTCTTGACTCCCAGGCTTTGGAATCCAGACCCGTTTGACTGCTTTGGGCTGATATTGATTGGCTCGTAGTTCTTGCTCTAACTTCCTGATCGTCTGGTTTTGGTGGACTTGGACTTGGTGCACACTCTGGGAGTCGATCCCAGGGCTGCCGCCTTTGGCCACCACCTTTTCCAGCGCTCGAGTCAGATTCTTTGGACTCCAGACTTTATCAATCAACCGAAACCACTTTCCTCCTTCAATCCCCGTTTCCAGGGTTGCCAACATGCGTTCGGTCCAGGCCACTGGTTCGACCCAGGCCCACCGGGCACGGATCTCTCCCCCTTGTGGAGCCGTTGCCGGCACTACCGAGGGTTTGGGTTCCTCTGTCCTGACTTTCACGCTTCCACCTTCCTGCCTCCCTTGGCTCCACGGGCGTTACCCCGCTTCTTTGCTACTACGAAGGCTCTGTCACCTTCCGGACGCGGTTCTTCGGACTCTCTGCTGGTCATGAACGCCGCTCCTTTCCCGGATCGTGATCCCTGGTTACTGTCGCTCCAACTTCTGACCATTCTATTTCCAACCACCCCATGCACTCCGTTCTCCACGCTCACTGTCTCGTCCTAGAGCCGGTCGCTTTGTTGCCGTTTTCCCTTTCCGGGCAGCTTTCCGTTCTGGGCTTCGCCTTTCACTCGCAGGCTCGCCAGTGCATTAGGCCGAATCGAATTCACCATTGTTTTAGTTATGGACTGGTCATTCGTCTCCGGTTGCTCTCCACCCCGTCTCTCGACGACGCAGTTACCTTCGACTACGGACAGCCAGTGCTTCTGTCCGATGGGGACTTCCACCCCACTGTTGGTGCGCCCTCCCAGGCGCACGAGTGCGTGCGACTTGTCGCACGCTTTCAGTCCGCCTGGAGCGCGGACTGGACCGAAAAAAGAACCATGGAATGGAGACAGCCCGGCCGAAAAGGCCAATTTGTTGACGAACAGCGCTCCGCACCGTTTCAAAGCGGCGACAGGTCACACGCAGTCCACCCGTTTACTGCTCGAGCTCCCGGGCTACCAAGGATATCAAGTCTCCTGAGCGATACGGATGTCTACCGAGAGATCATCGCCCTTCTTTAACCGGGATCGGCCATGGGTGCGGATAGTAAACGTCCGTGGGCCCGAGAGGGTCGCTTCCACGATCCCCGCGCCAATCTCACTTTCCTGGAAGACGGGGCGAGCAGACTCCCAGTTGATAACGTCCTCCTCGAGTTTCCCATCCAAGAGCCAGGTGTCCGTCGCTTTGTCCGGTTCGGATTCAGGATCTTCTTTCATCGCTTCCTCAATTTTGCCGCGAATTTTCTTCATCAACCCTTGTTCGCATAGCAAACGGACTTGGCTGTATTAGAGAAAGCAGCCTGGACTGGATCCAGCAGGCCGATTTGCGGATCGGGACCGTAGAGAACTCGAAAAACCTTTTGCGAGTGGATGAGCCGGTGCGCGCGATGAGACTTGGAGCCGGGAAAGAATCTATAGAAACAACCGCAAGTTCGGAGTCCCGCATTTTACTGGACGAGCTTTAACCCATGAGGCAGGAAAACTTTGAAATCTTCTGTATTTGAGGTGGCTAGTCTTGCTCCCGCGACAACGGCCGTCGCAGCAATCATCGTATCTACTCTGAGATGCCGGATTCTGCCGATGCGGTTGAAGAGCCGAGCGGCTTCCGTGGCCTGGATTTCTTCGAATGCTGAAATTCCGCCGGAAAGAAAAGCACGAATCGCATTAATTTGCGGTCCGGTGACTGGACCGCAAAGAAATTCAAACCAGGCTGGAGCTGCGCAAAGCAGCTCTTCACCTGCTTGGTGCCACTGGATGAGCTGGGCAGACTCGGGTGCATCCTTGACTAGGCCGCGAACAAGGTAATTCGTATCAAGAGAGATCATTTGCCTCTCCAGCGCTTTCTATCTGCGTAGACTTGAGCCAGATAGGATTCCGCTCTCTTCGGATCGAGGCCCTCTCCTGATTCTTGCAGGTGACGAAGCATAGTTACCGGATCAGATATTTGCGGTTCAGGTTGCGCTTCGGCTTGAGCGACGGCCCGCCGCACCACCTCCGCCTGGGAAACCCGCCAGCGAAGCGCGAGAAGCTTCAGGCGACGAATCGTTTTGTCATCCAGCGCGAAGGTGGTGCGATACTTCATGGCAGCCATACCATCACTGCATACCATCACCTTAGCGGCCTGTCGAGGCAATGTTTCAATTTCGGTGTGACCTAAGGTCGCCCTGTACTTAAATCGTAGACTACTGCACTTAATTCGTGGACTGATTTCACCCCTGAATTTCGGGTGTTGCAAAATTCCGAAAACTTCCGCAGGTCTCAAGTTTGCTGCCCGGCAAACCAGGACGTAAGGACTCCCGAGTCTTGTCAAGGCTGTCAGTTGCGCGCATCCGATTCATTTGGATGTCCGAGCCGCCAACGGTGTTAAGCGCCAGTCCTTTGAGGCCGCGAGCGACAGGCCGCTCGCCAGATAGAGCACGCCGGCAGCTACAAACTCGGCCGCTTGCCGATGACGTTGTAGCACGTTGTCAGCGCGGCCCTCCTCCAGACATATTGTTCAACGCCCGCGCGAGAGTGAGTCCATGAAATCACGTACAAGTGCCGCAATCTCGTCTGCTTTGGTATCAAGCGCGAAGTGTCCGGCGTCCAGTACGTAGACCTTCGCGTTCGGTACGTCCCTGCGGTAGCGTTCCGGCTCCGAGAGGTCGAACGAGAGGTCATACTTACCCCAGATCACCAGCAGGCGCGGCTGCTTCTCGCGCATCCATGCTTGCCACTTAGGGTAGGCATCCACGTTTGTGCGGTAGTCGTAGAAGAGATCGCTCTGAATGTCGGCCTGGCCGGGCTGGTTGAGAAAGGCAAATTCATCGGTCCAGAGATCCGGGTCATAGCGCTCCACGTCAGGATCGTTTCCGACATGGCGCGTCCGCGTCGTCGGCAGCGACAGGAGATTTGTGCGAAGCTTGCTTTCGTTGGCAGCACGATCGACCCAAAAGGCCCGCCGTGGCTTCCAATTCGCCCCGAGGCCTTCGTTGTGCGCCACAGCGTCCTGAACGATAAGAGCCTCGATCCGGTCTGGATGGGCTAATGCCATGCGAAAACCCACGGGGCCGCCGTAATCCTGCATGTAAAGCGTGTAGCGCGAGAGCCCGAGCGCTTCAGTGAAGTGATTCATGATCTCGGCATAATGATCGAACGTGTACGCGAATTTTTTTGGGTCCGGCCAGTCGCTATGTCCGAAACCAGGGTAGTCGGGCGCGACAAGGTGATAGCGATCAGAGAGACGGACGAAGAGCGGCTCGAACATTCGTGACGAAGAAGGCAGTCCGTGGAGCAAGAGAATCGTTGGGCCATCCTTCGGCCCCGCTTCCCGATAAAAAATTGAGAGTTCGTCAACCTTCACCGTGCGATAAAAGACGTTTTGCGACATTCCTATTTTGCTCCTTTCTTGAGCTTTGAGATTACCGGTAGCAAACCCGATTGATAAGAGTAATGCCGAGTTAATCGCGATTGTTTGAAGGTCCATGGCTCGATCAGGTCGGCCGGTTCAAGGCGGCGGCAACGTCGTAGGCGACGGCTTCTTCCCGGGTCAGATCCGTCGGGCGCTCTCCCGCGACAATGGTCGCGACCTTGGCACGCGGTACGCCAGCACTCTCTGCCAAGTGCTGCGGGGTTCCCATTTTCCGGCATCAGCCGGACACCTCGAAGATCACTTCCAGCGCGACCGGGATACCGAGCGGAAGGCTTGCAACGCCATACACTAAGCGGCAGGGGTTCCTCTCTTTTCCGAAAAGGTCTTGTAGCAACTCCGAAGCGGCGTCGGCGACTTTCGGCTGATCGCGGACATCGCCCGAAGTGGCCACCGACTCGCCGAGCCGGACGATCCGCGTCACTTTGTCGAGCGATCCCAAGTGCTGCCTTGCGACAGCGAGGACGTTGAGCGCCGCGTGGTAGGCCGCTTTGCGCCCCATTTCCACATCGAGCTCCGCGCCGACGCGCGCTCTGGTCCGGTCATGGAACGACTTGCCCTTTTCGGTTGAATGTGGTCCCGGCGAACCCGCCGTAGTGTTCCAGCGCCTACCAAAAACCGCTCAAAACCTACTTGACCCGAGAAAAGGCGGTCGGCTGAAGGAAGGAGTTGCTGATCGAGGCGACGATCGGGCTCCCTCGCGATCGCTCTCCGCTTGCTTTTCGATCCATTCAGGCTGTGACGAAGACGTTCCATTTCTGCGCGGGGCTCATTCCGCCGCGAGGTGAGCCCCTTTTTCGGCAACGGATCGCTTCATGAAGAGCACAAGGAACGCCAGTCCGACGGCGAGGACCGCGAAAATCAGAAAAGCATCAAAATAGGCCAAAGCGGAAGCTTGCTGGTCTCGTAAATTCTCCAGGGTTTGCCATGCCATCTGCTGCACCGCGACCGGATCTCGGTTTTGTTGTTGGAAGACTGGCTGCGCCTGAGCAAGGTACGAGTTTACGGCGGGGTTCAGTGGATCAAGATTCTCGTTCAAGCGCAGAGCGTGAAAGATCTCGCGCCTTTGGGTGATGGTCTGGCCCATCGACGTTCCCACGCTCCCGCCTTCATTACGTAAAAGGGCAAAAAGACCGACCGCGGCACCACGCAAGGCGCGCGGTGTATACAAATAAGCAGCAACATTCAGAGGCGCGAAAACCAGACCCAAACCCCCGACCATGACCACTCGCGGCCAAACCACGTGCCAGGCAGAAATATCCAGATTGAGTCGCGACATCCAGAAATTCCCGGCCGCCAGGATTAAGAGGCCGGTGGCAATCAGCCAGCGGGCATCTAGACCTCGACCTAACACCCTTCCCACGACCATCAGAGCGACGATCGCAAAAGCGCCGGAAGGCGAAAGGACCAGCCCGGCGTGGAAAGCATCGTAGCCGAATAGCGATTCCAACAGGCTGGGAATCAAGGTGCTGGTACCGTAAAGAACTCCGAAAGCACAGAAAATGATCACGCAGGCCACGGCGAAGTTTCGTTCCCGAAGCGGCCGAAAATTGACAATCGGACTTTCTTGACGCGTCTCCCAAAATACGAGGCTGACCGCGCCGAGCACAAAGAGAGTGGCGAGAATTTGCACACGGCCAAAGGCATCACTCAACCAATCCCATTCCTGCCCTTTGCTTAGCAGAACTTCCCAACAAACCAGGGTTAGTACGAGAAAGCTGAGCCCAACAAAGTCGAAATTGAGCGGTTTTTTTCCCAGTTCGGCCCGCTGATTACGGAGATAATCGGGGTCCTGCACCATGAGCCAACAAAGAAAGAACGCCAAAGCGCCCACGGGCAGATTGATAAAAAAGATCCATCGCCAGGAATACTCATCGGTAATCCAGCCGCCCAGGGTCGGACCGACTACTGGAGCAAGCAAAGCGGCGACGCCAAAGAGAGTCTGGGCGGAGCCTTGTTTCTCGGTCGGAAAACTATCCAGCAGGATGGCTTGGCTGGAGGGTTGCAGACCGCCGCCGGCAAGACCTTGCAGGACCCGAAACAGGATCAACTGACCAAGGCTGGTCGCCATGCCGCAGAGCAGAGAACTTAGCGTAAAGACCGCGATGGAGAGCAGAAAATAATTGCGCCGCCCGAGATGAGCCGCTAGCCAGCCGGAGATCGGCAGGATTATCGCGTTTGCTGCGAGATAGCTGGTAACAACCCATTCGCTATCCGTAACCGCCGCCGAAAGGCCGCCCGCGATGTAGCGCAGAGCCACATTGGCGATGGTCGTGTCGAGTACTTCCATGAACGTCGGCACGACGACAGCCATCGCGATGAGCCACGGATTGAAAACTCGCGGGCTGGCCGCCGCCAAGGATGCGGAGATGGCCGGCATTTGCGCGCTCATCGCACCGGAATGACGGATTCACCAGGGGGCCGGAGTTCCTGAAGGAATCGGCCGGCGTTCGGACCGGTGGGAGCAGTTCTCAGATCGACTCTCGGCGTCACCGAGAGACCCACGAAAAGCGGCAGTTTGTCTGGATCGTAATTCGTCAGGTCGATTCGGACCGGCAGCCGCTGCACCACTTTCACGAAATTTCCGGTCGCGTTCTGTGCCGGCAACAGCGCCAAGGTAGAACCGGTGCCCATCGTAAAGCCCGAGATACGACCTTCAAATAAGTGCTTACCGCCATACATATCGACTTCGAGCTCGACCCGCTGACCGATTCGTAGATTGCGGAGTTGGGTTTCCTTAAAATTTGCGTCCACCCAGATATCGCGAAGAGAGCGGATCGCCATGAGACTCTGACCGACCTGGACGTTGTTGCCGGGATTTACATTGCGACGAGTGATCACCCCATCGATCTCCGCTAAAACGGTGCAATAACGCAGATCGAGCTTGGCTTCATCGAGGTCGCGCTGGGCTTGCAGCACATTCGTTTGCGCCTGTTTTAAGCTGGGAGCGCTTTGGATGACCGTCGCATAGATCTTATCCACATCGCCGCTCGGATCGCGTCGATAAAATTCAGCCAGCATCTCCTTCGGCGTCAGGTTATAAGAGGAAGGATAAATGCCGAGCTGGGCGGCGCTTTGCAGCAGTTGAGCCTGCGCTTCGCGAACCGAGGAGAAGGTCTGGTCGAGATCGGCCGGAACATCCGCAAAGCTGGTCCCCGGGGGCGGTTCGGCGGGAAGTCCGAGCGCAACGCGGGCCTGAAGCACATTTTCTAGTGATTGGCTAACTTGTGCTTTGGCCACATCGAGCGCTTCCTGCCTCTGATCGTATTCCTCGGCACTCACCACTTTGGTCGTGAGCAAGCGCTCGGCCCGCGCAAACTCCGCTTGAGCCAGCACCAGAGTCGCCTTGCTCTGCTGCCATGTGGCAATGTGCGCCCGGATAAGGGCGATTTGATTATCCACATCTTCAATCGCCCGCGAAAGTTTGAACCGTTGCCCCCGCGTCTGACCAATCAAACCCCGCACCGAAGCTTGAGCCACAGCCAGATTCGCCTGCGCGCTTTCCACGAGCGCCTGTTTGATCGCCACTTGCACCTGAAAAGGCTCCGGATCTAGTTCGACCAGCACGTCGCCCTTCTTTACCCGGTAGTTGTCGTCAACAAGGACACGCGCAACCTGACCCGCCACCCGGGGAGCGACAAATGTAATATAGCTGTTTACATAAGCATCATCGGTCGAAACCGTGCCTAACGAATGTTGAATCCGGAGCATAGCCACCGCGGCAAGCAGCAGACCGATCAGTGCCAAGATCCAAAGGCGTAAACGGCGTTTTCGTCGCGGCTTCGTGACCGCGCCACTCGGCGCCGCAACTGCAACAGGCGCTGAGGTTACGGGCGCGGCAGCTGCTGGACCAGCATCGGTAGGCGCCGTTTCGGAAATGGAACCCCCTGTTGAGGTATTGGCGGGATGAGTGTTCATGCTCAGGGCATCAATACGCCGCTTGTGACGCCAGTCTACCGAAAGTAGCACGGTCCTCTAACCAGGCTCGAGGCTCGACAATCCCGGCCTGAGCAAGGTTGTGGTGACAGGATTCACCATCGAGAACGCCAACTTCGAGGGAATCCTTGTAACGAACGCTTCGTTCGTCACCATCTGGGACAATGAGGTAATCAACAACGACCGGAGTCTCAACATCACTACTCTCAAGTGTCCTGGCCAGCCGGCTTTTGAGACGAACGAAGACTTTGATTGCGGTGAAGGAATCCATCTCATCGGTGTTGATCACTCGACGGTGGTTATAACACTTCAGAGAAAAACTCCGGCGGGATCCTGCTCAGCGATGAAACTAGCGCCACGCACCACAACTTAATTATAGGCAATCTGTTCCGGAACAACCCATTTGACTGTGGAATTACGCTCGCCTCCCATTCGCCTGCACCGTCTTCAGGTCTAACTTTGCCTCCGGGGGTCTATAGCAACACAATCGCCAAGAATGAGTCGTTTCACAATGGGCTTCAAGTCCCAGGAGCCGGTGCGGGAGTTGGCCTTTTCGCACCCGGACCCGGCAATAAGGTATACGCCAATGTGGTAATTAATAATCAACTGAAGGACAATGGCCTACCTGGCGTCGCCTTCCACAACCATGCCTCATTTCCGCCGCCCGCACCGCCTGTGAATCTCAACGACAACGTTATCGTCGGTAACCGTATTTCCGGCAACGGCGCGGACACAGATGACGCGGCGACCCCTGGCCCTACCGGGATCAACGTCTTTGGCCTCGCCTCCATTACTGGCACGGTCATCTCGGAGAACGTGATCGATGACGAGGCTGTAGACATAGCCACCAAAACGCCCGCTCAGGTGAATGTACATCTCAACGACTTACTCGGTGAGAAGATCGGCGTGGATAACCTCGGCACCGGCACAGTCGACGCCACGGAAAACTGGTGGGGATCCCCCGGCGGCCCTGGTGTGGAAGAGGCCACGTCTGTGAGCGGACCCGGAGTCTTCTTCACGCCCTGGCTGAGATACCCGATCCGCAAGGTTAGCCTCCCAGGGGTTGACGAAAAAGGAAACCAAGGAGACGACCGACGGAACAATGCCGAGTGATAGGCTCAGAACCTACGCAGTAAAATTGATGAGTGTATCCGGTTGACTCACCACACAGGTATGAGATCTAAGTTTCGTGCCGCCCAAGCGGCCGGCGTGAGTACAGCGATCCGATTGATTGGAGCGTCAACGAGAACTTGTTTGACCGTGTCCGCCGTAGCTTCAGCGAAGGAGGAGCCGTTTTGGAGGTGTGGCATATCCCTATGTCCGGCTCAACCGAGTCCTCGCTAAAGCTCGGATAAATTTTCGCCCTACCGGCGCAGGGCCGAAGCAACGTTGCGGGATAAACATCTTATTCGAGCCGCGCTCGCAGGGCGAGATGAACCTCCCGATTTGGCGGACACAAAAGCACTCACCAAACTTGCTTTGCTATCTCCGCCTAACCTCGCCTGCGTTAGGGTATTTTTATTGCCATTCGTATTTTTTTATTTCACAATCGGCTCACCAGCTTTTCCGCATCGGAAAAGGCGGCGATTCCAACCACGCAAGCGGAGCGGCCTTCTTTTATGAAACTAGCCATCTCGATTATTACCGCGGTCAATCTGGGGCTGACCTGCACTGTTCCAGCCGATAATTACGGAATTTTAGTAGCAAAGGGGTATCGCTGGGTTGCTGTTCGCGGACCTTATGCATGCACTACTGAGCAAGGCGTCCAGCGAATTACCGGTCACCGCACCGATGCAACAGAATTGCAAATGATAGAGGATGGGGAAGCCTACTACCTCATCCCGGGAACGATCGTTCAGGTGGTCCAAGAGGATCCGGCTAATGGTATGTCGCTCATGCATTTGGGAGCCCTTAGTAGGCCCCTATGGACCTACAGCCGATTCCTCAGCAAGCATCCGAGCCGGGACATCTATGGAGTCATCGAGACGCCGGAGAACTCCGGCCTAACGCCGAGCGGCAGCGCCGTAATTATCCCAACGGCCTCTGATAAATCGACAGGTCGGACTCGGTCGAACGGAATTCCGTAAACCGCAGAAATTGTCAGTTTTGGACCGATGACGGCGAGTCCTGGGGATTCCTATGTCATCGAATTACTTCTCGGCGCGATATCCTTACACCGGGCACTGCAGGCGCAACGCTTCTTTCTTTATCTCGCGACGCTAAAGACGTTCCACCAGAAATCGCGCGCCTCTTCCGGGGCGGGCGGATGATCGACTCGTTTGATCTGGATCACCACCTCGAAGCGGTCGGACGAAATCGCACGGTGAGATAAAAATTTTGGATACCGAAACGATCCAGAGGCAACTGCACGAGATGGTCCGCCTGCAATCCCGCTGGATAACGTACCCTGATCGGAAATTCGCCGGTCACCGCTCCATGTCCCTCGCAGCGCGAGCACTCGTAGGGTCCAACGCTCCCGTGACCGCGGCATGTCGGGCAGACCAGTCGCACTGGAACCATAATACGAACTTCGCCCCCCGCGAACGCTTGTTGAGGCGACAACGGGACTTCCACATTCAGGCTTTCCAGCAGTTCCGCTTTCGGTCGGGTAACCACATCGAAATTGCTCCACCAGCGCTCGAACAACTCATCGAAGGAGGGGGAAAACGTTTGGAACGACCGGGACAGAGAGATATCAGCGAACTCGCGCTTTGGTTGAGCCGTCACCAGGGGCTCGGCTCGGCGCCTACGTGGAATGATGGTTTCCGGCGGGCGCATCGCGCCCATGCGCCGGATCGGAATTTCTTCGGTCTCACGGTCGTAAGTTTGCCGTCGGAGCGGGTCACTGAGAACATCGTAGGCCTCTTGCAGTTCGAGGAATCGCTCAGTGTCAAAGCCCGATCGGTCAGGATGAAGTTCGAGTGCACGCCGGCGATAAGCCGATCGGATCTCCTCTGAGGTCGCTTCAGGCGCCAGTCGAAGAATCAAATAGTAGTTCTTTCTCATAATCCACCTCCGGTTTCTCCGCGAAAGCCGCGATGGCGCTCGCGGCGATAATCTTATTTTTAGTCCTCCCCTTCAGGAAATCAATCCGTGCGCTGAGCCGCATTTCTCCCGCGCACGGCCGCCGCCTGTCACGATTGCTGCCTCGTTCATGCTGGTGGTTTTCCTTGTTTAATCTCGATTATCTTGTTGGCGGGAAGTCGATTTTTCGCCATCGACAACGCCTTGTTCTGAGAGGCCGGCCGCCAGACGTTTCAACGCCAGGCAGACCAACGCGGCGACGCACAGAATCAGCAGCGACGTCCGAAGGTTGGATGCACTTGCAACCGAGATGCCGACGCCGGTGACCAGCGCCACATACGCCGCCACACAAGCGGGACATTTGGGCAGCAAGATCAGCGTGGCGCTCGGAATGATCCACCCGGCGATCTCACCGCCGCGCCGCCAGCGCGACGCGGGCTGAGGAGCGTTGTCGCGGTCCCGCGTCGCAATCTGGCAACAGTGGCGAGTGTTCACGCGTGAGCCTCCGCCGATTCACAGGAGCAGGTTGCAACCGATGACGCCTCCAGCGGGGGCCAGTAGGGCTTATCCGCGTCAGCGAACTCGTTGGTTCCGTAACGATCATGGTAGCGGACCCATTCCATCGTGAATGCCAAACTGTCCTCGTCGCGGCCTTTGGGCACCAGGTCGAGGATCATGTACGTACCGAGGAGGGATTCGAGGCCGCGCCCGTAGCTGGAGTAGGTGTGGAAGACGTCGCCGCCGGCATCCTTGTAAAATACGCTGAGGCCCGGTGCTTCCGCACTAGGGAATTCCTGCATCGTGTAGTTGTAGTTCACCTTGCCCTGGGCCATTTCGTCTTTCGTGAACGAAACATGGAAATCCGCATTGAAGTCACTGCCGTAGGACGAGACCCACCTGAACCGCCAGCCCATGCGCTTCTTGAACGGCTCGATTTTGGTAAGCGGCGCCCGCGAGACCATAACCATCGTCACGTCACGTGCCGTCAGGTGCGCGAGCGCGCCATCGATATGATCGGACACAAACGAGCAACTCGGGCAACCCTCGTTCCAGTCCGGCCCGAACATGAAGTGGTAGATGACCAGTTGGCTGCGTCCGCCGAAGAGGTCGGCAAGCCTCACCCTGCCCTCTGGCGTGTCGAAGAAATAATCCTTCTCGATCTTCACCCAAGGCAAGGCGCGGCGCTCGACGGCCAATCGGTCGTGCAGTCGCGTGAGTTCTTTTTCTCTGCTGAGCAGTTCCCGGCGGGCCTTAGTCCATTCCTCGCGAGAAACGACTTTCTGGTCTCGAAGCAGCGTATTGGTTTGTGGGGCGGTCATACTGTTTTTGTTTGTTTATTGGTTTGAGAGAATTTCAAAGGTCGGTCCCCCAGGGTTTTGATTAGGACGGGGAACCGTTTCATTTTCAGTACGACGAACGACCACTGCCGATCAGGACACGGGACTCCAATTCCTGACTTGTGAGACCTCGTTCGCCGTCTTTGCGCCAGCTAGGCAAACTATTCGAATGTATTGGGATCGGTGAGGCTTTTGCGCTAGTCTAGACGTGAGTTTTCCCGGTGCCCCAGAAATCTGATGCGGTCGTGGTGGACTGCGGGCTCTGTACGTGAACCGTCACAGACACAGTCTCGCTCGCCTCCCGCCTAACGAAACTTTAACGCCGTGAACCTCTCTCCCGAATTTGTCTTCGCAGAAGAAGTCACAGTCGAGTATCCGACTTACGGCGTGGGCCAGCCGGAAAAGCATCCACTGTTCTTCGAGAAGCGGGTCTACCAGGGATCAAATGGCAAAGTTTATCCCCTGCCCTTCATCGATAAGGTTTTTGATGTGCCTCAGGTTCGCCGGTATCGGGCGATCCGTTTGGAAAACCAGTTCGTCCGGGTTCTGCTTCTGCCAGAGTTCGGGGGCCGCATTCACGCGATCCAGGATAAAACCAATCAAGATTACGACATCCTTTATCATCAAAAAGTGATCAAGCCGGCATTGGTCGGCCTGGCCGGTCCTTGGCTTTCCGGCGGAATCGAATTCAACTGGCCTCAGCATCATCGACCCGGAACGTTTATGCCGGCCGATTGGGCCATCGAGCGTTCGGACGACGGCTCGGTAACTGTGTGGATGTCCGAGCACGACCCATTGAACCGCCTGAAAGGGATGCACGGCGTTCGGTTAACTCCGGATTCAGCACTGGTTGAGCTGCGGGTCCGGTTGTTTAATCGAACCCCGTATTTGCAGACGTTCCCGTGGTGGGCCAACGCAGCGGTCAAGGTCCACGAAGACTATCGGAGTTTCTTTCCACCCGACGTTCATTACGTTGCGGATCATGCCAAGAGAGCGATCACCTCATTCCCCATCGCCTCAGGTCGCTATTATGGAGTCGACTACCAACACCGACCGGGTGCGAACGATCTTAGGTCTTACCAGAGCATTCCCGTTCCCACCAGCTACATGGCGGTCGATTCCGCGTACGGATTTTTTGGCGGTTTTGACGACCGGGCAAAAGGCGGTTTCGTGCACGTGGCGGATCCGTCAATTGCACCCGGAAAGAAACAATGGACATGGGGTCATGCTGCCTTTGGTCGGGCTTGGGATCGCGAGCTCAGCGACGACGGAGTGCCTTATTTCGAATTAATGGGAGGCGTGTACACGGACAATCAACCCGACTTTAGTTACCTGCACCCCTACGAAACCAAGATCTTTTCCCAGTTTTGGTGGCCGATCCAGGGTATCGGGCCGGTGCAGAACGCAAATCGCCACGCAGCGATTCGATTTGTTCAACGCGCAGGGAGTCGTTGCGAGATCGGTTCGGTCGCGCCAAGAAAGATCCAAAACGCTTGTCTTATTATCGAGGATGCGAAAGGGCTTTGCGCGGAGCGTGCGATGGCTCTTCAGCCGGGGCACTGCTGGGAGACTGAGGTGTCAGTAGGTGCCACAACGGCTAAAGCGTGTTTCCGGGAAGTCTTGAATCTCGATCCCTCTCACTTTGAAGCCACCGCCCAGCTCAGGGCTTTGAATGTTTTAACCGCTTAATCTCCCCGTCGTTAACCCCCCAAGTACCAACATCATGAAAAGACTCGTTCTCATCTATTGCATCATCATCAGTGCACTCTTTGTATCCCTCCAGACAATCGCCCAAGCTGACCCGGTAAAGGTCGGATTCCTAGTGAAATTACCGGAAGAACCTTGGTTCCAAGACGAATGGCGTTTTGCTGAACAAGCCGCGAAAGAAAAGAATTTTGCCCTTGTCAAGATCGGGGCGGAAAATGGGGAGAAGGTGATGAGCGCGATCGACAACCTGGCATCCCAACAGGCGCAGGGATTCATCATCTGCGTGCCCGACGTCAAGCTAGGGCCGGCCGTCGTAGCTAAGGCAGCAGCCGATCATCTAAAACTGATGACCGTTGATGATCAACTGGTGGATGGCAAAGGTGCCCCTCTATCATCGGTGCCGCACATGGGGATTTCCGCCCATGAAATTGGCAAGCAGGTCGGCCAAGCGATTGTCGACGAAATGAAAAAGCGAGGCTGGAATATGCAAGACGTCGGCGCCATTCGAGTCACCTATGAGCAACTCCCAACAGCGCACGACCGAGTAACTGGAACGACCGAAGTGCTGCTCGCGGCGGGATTTCCCCGCGAGAATATCATCGATGCGCCCCAAGCGAGGACGGATACGGAGAACGCGTTCAACGCCGCTAACATTGCGATGACGAAGAATCCGCGTTTTCAGAAGTGGATCGCGTTCGGACTGAATGATGAGGCCGTTCTCGGCGCGGTCCGGGCGGCGGAAGGACGCGGCTTCGGTGCGGACAAAATGATCGGGGTTGGGATCGGCGGCGCTCAATCGGCCATCGACGAGTTCAACAAACCGAATCCGACCGGTTTTTTTGGTACTGTCTTAATCAGTCCGAAGCGCCACGGTTACGAGACGTCGATCCTAATGTACGACTGGATCACCAAGAACCAGGAACCGCCGAAACTAACCCTCACCAGCGGGAAGCTGATGAATCGCGAAAACCTGAAAGAGGTGCGCCAGGAGTTCGGACTCTGAGGCAGCGAGAGTTGCATAATGACTTCCCTGCGCCTGAACGAAATCACTAAGAGCTTCCCGGGCGTCCGTGCGCTCGACAGGGTCACGTTTTCTGCAGAACCCGGCAGCGTACACGCTTTGATTGGTGAGAACGGCGCAGGGAAGTCGACGTTGTTGAGAATTCTGGGTGGCATCTATCAACCAGACAGCGGCAGCCTCACCGTTGGCGGAACGGAGCGCCATTTTCAGTCCGCAGCAAGCTCGATCGCCGCGGGGATTGCGATCATTCATCAGGAATTAAACTATGTCCCCAACCTGACAGTCGCCGAGAATCTATTGCTCGGCCATTTGCCGCACCACTACGGCTTCTTTCGCCGGCGCGATGCGATCCGCGTTACGGGCGGACACCTTCGAAGAATGGGAGTCCATCTCAATCCGCGTGCAAAACTGAAGACGTTGTCAATCGCCGAGCGACAAATGGTCGAGATCTGCAAGGCTTTGCTCCGGGAAGCCCAGATCATCGCCTTGGATGAACCTACGAGCAGTCTTTCTCATCGCGAGACCGAAATCCTATTTCGATTAGTAAGCGACCTCCGAAAACATGGTAAGATCCTGATTTATGTATCTCATCGTCTGGATGAGATTTTTGAATTGTGCGACGCCTGCACCGTTCTTCGAGATGGCCATACGGTCGCGACCCATCATTCGTTAGTGGGTGTCAGTCGTGCACAGTTAGTTGAAGAGATGGTTGGCCGTAAGATTAGCGATATTTACAACTACCGGCCTCGGTCTATTGGTCCGGTCCGGCTCGAGGTCAAGGCGGTGACTGGCAAACGGGTTGCCCGTCCAGTGAGTTTCTCCGTACACGGTGGAGAGGTCGTCGGATTCTTCGGACTGGTTGGTTCCGGCCGTAGCGAGTTAATGCACCTGATCTTTGGGGCTGCTCGCCCGCGTTCCGGCTCGATTAAGATCGATGGTAAATGGATCCGCGGACACCATCCAATAGACGCGATTCGGCGCGGAGTCGCTTTTTGTCCAGAAGACAGGAAGGAAGGCGGGATCATCCCGATTCGGTCAGTGACCGAGAACATCAACTTAACGGCTCGACAACGGGGCGGTCTCCGAGGGTTTCTTATCGATTTCAGCCGCGAGTTCAAAGTCACTGATCACTTCATTCAGCGATTAGGAATCAAGACGCCAAGCCGGCGACAGAAGATTCGCTTCCTCTCCGGCGGTAACCAGCAAAAAGTGATTTTGGCGCGTTGGCTGAATCTGCCTAACTTACGCGTCATCATCATGGATGAGCCCACTCGCGGTATCGATGTAGGGGCAAAGCATGAAATCTATAATCTTATCTATGAGCTTGCCGAGCGGGGAGGCGCGGTAGTCGTTGTCTCCAGCGAATTGCCGGAGATAATCGGCATTGCGGATCGAATGGTCGTTATGCGAGATGGAGCGATTACCGCGGAAATTCCACGAGAAGATTTTTCGGAGCATCTTGCGCTGAGCTTGGCTTTACCTGACGAGCAGGTAGCATGAAGCCGTTTATGAAAGCGGGCGTTACCCCGGAGCCAAAATTGGCCCGGCCACCTCGTCCTGACTCGTTTCTTCGACGGCTCTTGGCCTTTCTTTTAGAATATAATCTCGTCTTCATCTTCCTCGCGATCTTCGTCGCGCTCTCCTTTTCCGTCCGATATTTTTTCACCGTTCAGAACATGCTCGGCCTGGCGCTCTCGGTCTCGCAGATCGGAATGGTTGCCTGCACGATGATGTTCTGTTTGGCGTCGCGTGATTTCGATCTTTCCGTGGGCTCCATCGTGGCGTTTGCGGGTGTTCTCAGCGCAACGATCGTCAACTTCATGGATAACCTTTGGGCTGGGGTTGCCGCAGCGCTATTAAGCGGAGCGATCATCGGCTGCATAAATGGACTCATTATTGCCTATCTGCGGATCAACGCTCTGATTACGACGCTCGCCACCATGGAGATGGTGAGAGGCTTGGCCTACATCACGTCACATGGGCAAGCCGTCGGCGTCAGCAACGCCGATTTCATCCTTTTCGCAGGTAGCTCTTTCCTTGGGATATCCATGCCGATCTGGATGACGCTGGCCTGCTTTGTTCTATTTGGGTTTTTGTTGAACTCCACGATCTATGGTCGGAATACGCTTGCGATCGGTGGCAATCCAGAAGCAGCGCGATTAGCCGGAATTCGTGTGGAACGAATGCGTGTGGTCATTTTTCTGGTTCAGGGGGTAATCGCGGGCTTAGCAGGTGTCATCCTGGCTTCCCGGATCACTAGCGGTCAACCAAACTCCGCCCAAGGATTCGAGCTCAACGTTATTTCTGCGTGCGTGCTCGGCGGAGTTTCCTTGAAAGGCGGTAGCGCGACGATGTCTGGGGTGATCGTCGGCGTATTCATTCTGGGTACCGCGGAAAATGTGATGAACCTTCTGAACATCGACGCGTTCTACCAATACCTCGTCCGGGGAGCGATCTTACTGGCGGCGGTCGTCGTCGACCAACAGAGGACTCGCGGCGAATGAGATTAAATTTGTGATCTAGACGCGGCTGATACCTTGTTCGGGCGATCGCGACTTGCCATCCAAGGGTGAGTCCAAAGATCATGCCGCGCGCCGCTTCGTCCCAATGAGGTGCACCTAGGCCCACGAACGCTGGAACCACGTAGACTCCCCCGGCATAGTCTTTGAAGTGGCCAGTAACGACAGTTCTCAGGTTACTTGAGAACGCGATGGGCTCCTTGCGCTCTTGCACTCTGCTTCGCCAAGCGGTCTCCGGTGTATTGGTCCGTCACTAAGGTATAATCCATTTCCCGCGCAAGCTGCCGAGAATCGCTGCGAATTTGCGCTTCCCGCCAGCAATTCCTACTGCCGTACGAATCCGACGCAATCGTTCCAGATCGATCCCGATCCCGGTTTCCCAGAACCCCTTTTACTTCCCTCCCGCTCTCGTCATAGAAGCGAAGGCAAATGTCTCCGACCGCCCCATTGTCCTTAATGATGCGCAATTCTTCTTCGGAGAAGGTATTGCCGCTGCTGGCTACCAGTGCGGAAGGTTCCACTGAACCGATGCCCACCAAGGCTAAGGTGACCTTGTCGAAAAACGCAAAAGTCTCGCGGACAAAAGGATCCTGGGCCAGGATCTTCCCGGCGCCCGCCGAGCCCACAACTCCTGGGGCCGGGAGGAAGCGGGCTTCACCATGCACCAGGCGGGCCAAGCGGGTGGCCAAATGATTCGCGTGCTGTTCGGCCGACGGATTTCCGATCCCCCCTAACATTTGGACCACCGTGCATTTCTGAATGTTTCGGACTGGGTGCATCTGGTCGACCATCGACAAGAGCGACGCGCTCCACGACGAGATGCCGATCACGTCGCCTGATTTGAGCGTCGCTTCCACCAGCTGAGCAGCGGCGGAGCCGATGGCATTCAGAACAGCTTCTTCCGTGTCACGCGCGGCCTCGGCAATCACCCCACTCCTGTACAGGATTTTACGTGCGCAAAGCGAAAAAGGCTTGACCGCAGTAAGGAGATCATGATATTCAACACCTATTGTATAAATATACATCCCCCAATTTCGATACAATTCCCGCTTCATGCTGAACGAACGCGACCTTAAGCTCAAATCGGCGCAATACCGCAAAGCGTTGTTGCGCTTGATCAAAGCCTGTGGAGCTGGCCACACCGGGGGCGACCTCTCCTGTCTCGATATCCAAAAACAATGCAATCATCCATTTAATCATGAAATTCCCCTACCTTCGTTTTCTTCTGCCCGCAGCAGCCTTTGCAAGTATGGCCGGTGCGGTTTCCACCGGCAGCGCCCAGGATTCGGCAAAGCCTCCGGTCTTTTCGACAAAATGGTCTCTCAGCCCCAACAACCTTCGACGAGCTGGAACAAGTGTTCCAAGCTGAAGGAATGGGTAAGCAAAGGCTACTTTAACGATGGTTTTATCTCGCTCGATCCGAACCAGGCAGCCCTTCTATTTGCGTCGTTCATAACGACGCCAGAGGTGGCCAAGCGACACATTGCCCAGTTCGGTTCGCCAAGCGCTGTGGTGGGGGTTCTACCGCCTGCGGACGCCCGATCGAATGACACACTGACGGGTCTCACGCTCCTCTACATCGGTTTTGGGGTCCCGTTCGGCGTGTTAGTAATGCGGGGATTCTTTCGTACCGTACCGACCGCTATTATCGAGGCGGCACGCATTGACGGTGCTTCCTATCTCCGCATTTTTTTTTGTATCGCACCTCTCGCTGCTTGTCAGCCTACGAACTCTTAACCTTGAAAACCGTCCACGAAAACTATGGACCCACTTTTTGTTCCTGAGCCGTCCAAAAAAGTCCGAGTAATCCTCAATACCGATGCTAAGAACGAGGCTGACGATCAGTACGCCATCGTTCACACGATTCTGACGCCGCTCTTTGACCTTCACGGTATCATCCCCGCTCATTTTGGAGACCGGAGAGGACCGGGCAGCCTGCGGGCCAGCCACGAAGAGGTCCTGAAGTTACTCGATTTGATGCACCTTAGGGGCCGCATCCCGGTTCATGCCGGCGCCGAAAAAGCACTCCCGGACGAGAAGACCCCGATTCCCTCCGACGGCTCGGCTTTGATCATTCGAGAGGCCATGAAAGACGACGCCCGCCCGCTCCACGTCGCTTTTCTGGGTCCGTTGACAGACATGGCCTCAGCCGTGCTGGAGGAGCCGGCGATCGTGGAGCGCAATGTGCGCGTCATCTGGATCGGTGGTGAGGATTGGCCCGTGGGCGGGTCGGAGTTTAACCTATCGAATGACGTTACGGCAGCAAATCTGATTTTCCGCTCAAAGTTGGAACTATGGCAAATCCCGAGCACCGTCTACAAGAGAATGGCGGTCAGTTACGCCGAACTGGTGGAAAAAGTTTACGACAAGGGACCCCTCGGCAAATACCTGGTCGAACAGCTCGTCGAATGGAACAAGCGATACCATTCTCACGGTGCTATCGAACACCGGTCGCTCGGAGATTCGCCCGCCGTTGGCGTAATGCTGTATCCGGAATGCGGATGGTTCGACTGGTGCCCTGCCCCGGAATTCAACGCGGAAATGAATTACGTGCATACTGGGCGAAACCGGCCCATTCGCGTTTACCACGCCATTGATCAAAGGTTTATTCTGGAAGATTTCTTCGCTAAACTGACATGGTTCACTCGGCGGCCATGAAGGGGCGCTTTTCCAGCAGGTCCAATGATTTACCTTCGACCTTGGGTTTACCCGCAAAAACAGAAACTTGAGTCATAAACAGGCAGAAAGAAATGGTTATGAGCGGCCAGCAAAAGACTGTGCTCGGCGTGATTGTCGGCAACCGGAATTTTTTCCCGGACAGCCTCATCAGCCAGGGACGCCAGGACATCCTTGAGGTTTTGCAGGAACAAAACATCGAGGCAGTTATCCTGGACGAGCAAGCGACCAAACTTGGTGCAGTTGAAACTTGGGAGAGCGCTCGAAGGTGTGCAGCGCTTTTTGACGAAAACCGCCATCGAATCGATGGGATTCTTGTCGCATTACCGAATTTCGGCGACGAGAAAGGCGTCACGGAGACCATTAAACTCTCGTCGCTGCGCGTGCCTATCCTTGTTCAGGCTTACCCCGATGATCTCGGCAAGTTCGGCTTGGAACGAAGGCGCGATGCTTTCTGCGGCAAGATCTCGGTCTGCAATAATTTGTATCAGTACGGGTTTCCTTTCAGCCTGACAGAACTCCACACGGTCGCTCCGAAAACCGAGTCTTTCCGAGCAGATCTTCAACGATTTGTCGCTGTGTGTCGCGTGGTGAAACGACTCAAGAATGCGCGTCTGGGTGCTGTGGGGGCGCGCCCGAATGCATTCAATACAACACGTTACAGCGAGAAACTCCTTCAGGCATTCGGCATCAGCGTCAACACCGTTGACCTCTCCGAGATATTTGGAAGCGCGGCTAAGATCGAAGATGGTGACAAGCGGGTGAAGGAACGTCTGGAATCAATTGGTTCTTACGTTCCGACCAGCGGGATCCCGGCACCGTCACTGGTGAAAATGTCAAAGCTCGGGATTGTCCTCGATGATTGGATGCAGCGCTATGGTATAGACGCAACTGCGATCCAATGTTGGGATTCACTTCAGCATAATTACGGAGTGAATGTCTGCACCCTGATGAGCATGATGAGTGAAAGCCTGCTGCCGAGCGCATGCGAAGTGGACGTGACGGGAGTGGCTTCGATGTACGCGCTGCAATTGGCCTCCGGCAAACCCAGCGCCCTGGTTGATTGGAATAACAATTATGGGAGCGACCCGAACAAGTGCGTGCTTTTTCACTGCGGCAACTGGGCCAAAAGCTTTTTCTCGGATGTTAAGATGGCAAACGCGGAGATCCTTGCCACAACGCTGGGCACGGAAAATACTTATGGAACGGTAGCGGGTCGGACTCCAGCGGGTCCGTTTAGCTATGCACGTATCACTACGGATGATCGCCAAGGCGTGATCCGCGCCTACCTGGGAGACGGTCACTTTGTTGACGACCCGCTGGATACATTTGGCAGCCGCGCCGTTGTTGAAGTGCCACGCCTCCAGGAGCTGATGAAATATATCTGCAAGAAAGGCTTTGAACACCACGCCGCCATGAATGCCTCCCATACAGCAAAGATTCTAAGCGAGGCCTTCACAACCTATTTTGGCTGGGAGACCTACACGCACAGCGCCAGCTAACGCTCAAATCGTCATAGATAGACTTCATCAAATGGCTCGCCTTGTCTTAGCCGCTGCCAGAACCAGAACAGCCATCAGCGTTTTAATCGCTTGCGCAATCATCGCTTTCATCTGCCTTCGTCCGCCCTTCGTCATCAAGCCCCTGCGACCCGTTGCCAGTTCCGGACCCGGGGCTGTCACTAGTACCCCCGATAGCGCCAACGGCTTCGTCGAGCCGATCTGGAACAGTAAAGTCATTCCTACGATTCTAACCAAAGCAATCGATGCCAACGTGTTGCTCCCCGAAATTCGAGGAAACCCGGAGACTGCCGGGCAAAAGTACGGTCGACGGGAAGCAACCAACCCCTTCAACTACATGATCAAGGGATCTGGCAAAGTTACCCAGGTGAACACCGAGTCGCGAGCAGGAACGATGACAGTAGAGGTCGCCAACGGCAGCGGTCATGAAAGCATCAGTCTGCAGATCGGCCCGGTCGTTATTGGCACAGCGTTGCGAGACGCGACCGGCCTCGTGAGCTTTAATCAATTTACCAATCAAATCGACTACGCGGGTGTCTCGAAGGAAATGAATTTGCGCGCTATTAAAGACGCGCTTGCCGGCAGAGACCCGGCCAGCTTTAACGGTAAGACCATTCAGTTTTTCGGCGCCTTCACCCTCGATCCGAAGTCGACCAGCCCCATCCGGGTAACTCCAGTCAAGTTGGTCATCGAGAGTTAGTCAAACTGCGCCATGGCCTCAGCTTCACCGTCAACTCAACACGAGATTTCGCAGAACGGCATCATCCTGACAGCCCAGGACATAACAAAAGTTTTTCCAGGCACGACGGCGCTCGACGGGGTCAACTTCAAGGTCTACCGCGGCAAAGTGAATGTTCTGGTAGGCGAGAACGGCGCCGGCAAGTCAACTCTGATGAAAATCTTAGCAGGCGTCGAACTGCCGACTTCCGGCCGTCTTCTCCTGGATGGCCATGAAGTAACATTCAGGAATACACGGGAAGCCGCCAAGGCCGGGGTCGGGATTATTTATCAGGAACTCAATCTTTTCCCAAATCTCAACATCGCTGAGAACATTTTTGCCGGGCGTGAGATTGCCAGAGTAGACGTCGTTGACCATGGTGCCCAGGAGAAGCTCGCCCGCAAGATTCTGGACCGTCTGGAGCAACCGCTAAACCCGCGGACCTTGGTTAGCGACTTGCGCATGGGACAGCAACAGATTGTCGAGATTGCCAAGGCCCTTTCTCAGAACGTCCGAGTACTAATAATGGATGAACCTACTTCGGCTCTGACCGCTGCTGAGACCGAGGCGCTCTTTCAGATTATTGTGGACCTCAAAGCGCACGGGGTCGCGATCGTTTACATCTCTCACAAGCTGGAAGAGCTCTTGAGGATCGGCGACCATATCACGGTACTCCGCGACGGCAGGTTTGCCGCAGAAGCACAAGCGGCCGACGTCGATATCACCTGGATTATTGAAAAGATGGTGGGACGGACCGTTCGCGCGCCAAGTCGCGCACACGGTGCTGCCAAGCACAACGGCACGGAACTGCTGAAGGTCCAAGATCTGACCCTTCCTCGGGCAGGCAAAGGTTTCACTCTGAAAAATGTCTCCTTTTCCCTCCACGAAGGAGAGATTTTGGCCATCTATGGTCTGATGGGCGCCGGGCGGACAGAGCTCTTCGAATGCTTAATGGGCTTACATGCGGAGGCTACTGGGAAGATCACTTTGACAGGCAAACCGCTGCGCCACGAGACTGTCTTCGATCGAATCGCAAACGGGATCACTCTGGTGCCCGAGGATCGACAACGGCTCGGGCTGGTCCAGCAATTGTCGGTAGCCCAAAATATTAGCCTGGCTAGCCTGAGACATTATCTTCGCTCGTTCTGGATCTCGGATCGCCAGGAGACTGCCGCTATAACCAGAATGATCAAGGAGCTGGCCATCAAGGTGCGGTCGCCGCAACAACCCATTACTTCGCTGAGCGGCGGCAACCAGCAAAAGGTCGTAGTGGCGAAAAGTTTACTAACCCATCCGAAGGTATTATTGCTGGACGAGCCGACCCGAGGAATTGATGTGGGCGCCAAAGCGGAGATTTTTCAAATTATTAATCGCTTAGCCAGCGAAGGGCTCGGGATCCTCTTTGTCTCGTCTGAGCTTCCCGAGGTGTTGGCCGTACCTGACCGCATCTTGGTGCTGTCCCGGGGCCGTGTGTCCGGCGTTTTCGGCCACGCCGAAGTCACCGAAGAGCTTCTCGTCCGGGCCTCGAGCGCTTATCGCCAGACGGACCTGGTGGGTGTCGAAGACACCGAGGTTACCCCGCGCCAGGGACACACCGCTAATCAGCTACCATGACAACCGCACTTTCGTCTTCCGCAGGGTCAGCAAGCGTTTCCCAACTTAGTATCGGAGTTTTTCTCTTTCGCTTACGTGCATTTATCGCATTGCTGATTTTGATCGGCATATTCACTCTGCTTACGCCCTCTTTCTTCACCCGGGAAAACCTAATCATTCTGGTAGGTCAGACTGCCATTAACGCGATCATGGCTGTCGGTATGACCTTTGTAATCCTCACGGGAGGAATCGATCTCTCGGTCGGATCCACGGTTGGGCTGGCTGCGATGGTTTCGGGCTTGCTCATCGATCGGGGTCTGGAGCTGCCAATGCTTGGAATCGTTGTGTACTTCAACATTCCAGCCATCATCATTCTCGTCCTTGGTCTGGGTATCCTGGTCGGTGCATTCAACGGCATTCTGGTTACTCGCTTCAATGTTGCTCCGTTTATCGCGACCCTGGGGACGTTGTATGTCGCGCGCGGTCTGGCTCAACTAAGTAATGAGGGAGCGACTTTCCCCAATCTCGTTGGAAATCCCGCTCTGGGAAATACTGGGTTCCCTATCCTCGGAGCTGGCACGATCCTTGGCATTCCGATCGTGATTTGGATCATGATCATTTTTACTGGCCTTGGCTGGTTTGTGGCGGCCAAGACTCCGTTCGGGCGCCAGGTCTATGCAGTCGGGGGAAACGAGCGAGCTGCGGAATTATCCGGTATCTACGTTCAGCGAATCAAGATGGCAGTCTATATGATTTGCGGGATGTGTGCCGCCATGACTGGTTTGGTGACCGCCTCTCAGTTAGTAGCAGCCCATCCCGCAACAGGCGAAAGCTACGAACTCAATGCGATTGCGGCTGTCGTACTGGGCGGTACCTCTCTGGCCGGTGGACGGGGTACCGTCTGGGGTACCCTGATCGGCGCTTTGGTTATCGGTGTACTAACGAATGGGCTCGTTCTTCTTGGAGTCCAAGAGTTCTGGAAGAAAGTTATTACCGGACTCGTGATTATCCTGGCCGTTGTGCTCGATCAGTTACAAGCGAGGTTACAGCAGCGGCTTGCCCTGAAACGTGGTTAACCGTTTGAAAAGAAGGAGGTGATACCAGACGCAAAAGAACGTTATAACTTCGCAACAATAATGGCGTAGAACTTCTTTCTACTTTCAACCCTGTAATTTTGTTTAACTCTCACCCGAACCTAGACCGAGGATCGATCTGTTTTCTTCGGTTAAAACCTGTCAATCATTAGCTATGTCCAAACTGATCCCCAAAACTATTAAGAATCTGAGTCACTCCATTCTCGTTGGTTGTCTTTTAGTACTCGGCGCGACGTTCCTGCTTCCCGCCGGACTTGCTCAAGAGAAAAAACTAATCGCTATCATTGTGCCGTCTCCCGAGAATCCCTTTTTCAAAACGGAAGCGGATGCAGCCGAGGCCAAAGCCAAAGCTCTCGGATACGATACTCTGGTTCTTGTTCACAACGATGACGCAGTGAAACAAGACCAGCTTTTCGATACGGCAATCGCGCGTAAGGCGGCGGCAATCATCTGTGACAACGCGGGTGCCGACGCCAGCATTGCAGCCGTAAAGAAAGCAAAGAGCGCCGGCATCCCTACGTTCCTGGTTGACCGGGAGATTAATGCGACGGGAGTGGCCGTCGCGCAACTCGTGTCCAACAACTATCAAGGCGCCACCCTGGGCGCTCAGGAGTTTGTCAAACTAATGGGCGAAAAAGGCAGCTATGTTGAACTCATCGGGAAGGAGACGGATACGAACGCCGGCGTCCGGTCTCGGGGCTACAATGATGTGCTCAGCCAATACCCCGATCTAAAGAAGGTGGCAGCTCAGAGTGCCAACTGGAGTCAGACCGAGGCATTTCAAAAGGTGCAAACGATCATCCAACAATTCCCTGATATCAAAGGCCTGATTTCCGGCAATGACACCATGGCGCTTGGCGCCTACGCCGCTTTGAAAGCAGCGGGAAAAGGGAATGTAATCGTAGTTGGCTTTGATGGCAGCCCCGATGTGGCTCAGTCGATCAAAAATGGCGAAATCAAAGCTACCGTCTTGCAACCAATCGTCAAACTCTCCGAAATGGCGGTTGAGCAGGCCGACCAGTATATCAAGGCGGGAAAGGCCGACAAGCCGGAGAAACAATCGATCGATTGCATTCTGATCAACAGCGATAACATCGGTAAATATACAATGTTTGGGCTAAAGGATTAGCTGATACATCCCCACTGAAGCTTCTTGTATGGCGCCCCTTATCGCTGCCCGTCGATTGGGGCGTCCAACCACACAAGGATCGGCTCGAGTCCAGCCATTGCTCCCTGGTCATTTTCTTTGCGCAAGACGTCCAATCGAGGCACGATGTGGGATCCTTCTGGAACGGCCGAATCCTGATCATCGATTTTCTCGCGAAGTTCGGCAGTTTCGGAAATGTACCAATGGAACGAACTTTTAGATTAGTTGGAGAAGGTTCGACTTGGAGATTCTGAGGCAGAATTTCCACTCGCCCCGCGCAACGGTGGAAAAAATGGAAGACCACTACTATCTGCAAATCCACGGAGCATTTTGGACCGGAAATGAGGTTTCGGATTGGGACTCCGCTGAAGATGAGCTTAGCCAGATAAATGGCATCGCTAAGCTATTGCAGACGCGATGGCTTCCTTTCTGGTCACAACCTGGAAAGAGCGGTCCACCTCTGAAACAAAATCAAAGCCAACTATCAACCATGAAGACGAGTCAGCCTCCGGCTCAAACCAGCTTACCTTAAATCCCGCATCTAGCTCCCCAAGCGCATCAGATTAAAAAGAGCCTTCCACTCTAATGAGACACCTCCTGCTCCGCTCGCTCGCCGGCCTCGCGTGGCTCGGTGTTTTCACTCTGCCGCAGACTTCCGCCGCACCCAAGCCGGAACCGGACAAACCGAATTTCAGCGGCACCTGGACACTGGACCTTAAAGCATCGACTTCACTCGAACCCCTGATGAAGCAACTCGGAGCCAGTTTCCTCGAACGAAAATACGCCGCCTCGGCTGGGCTTAAAGCCACCCTCTACCAAACCGAATACGTTCTGACGGTCGCTGCCCGCGGCCCCGGCTTCGCCTTAGATGAAATCCTTTATCTCGACGGACGCACCGAGCCAAGCAACCTAAAACTCCTCGGAGCGACTTCCATCAAGACCACAACCGCCTGGTCCAAGGAGGACAAGCAGCTCGTCGCGACTCATCAGATCAATAACGAAACAGGGGAAGGAAGGCGAACTGATCATCAAAAGGTACCTGATAAACGAAGGGAAAAGCTTGGTGGTTGAATTCACCCTAAAACTCAACGCAGAACCAAACCAAACCTCTGCCCGCCAAATCTGGCACAAGCAAGCTTAATTAGGTGAGCCGCGTGAAGCCGGCCCAGGCCCTTCAGGAGATTTCAAAGCAACAGCGTGGTGCTTCTCCGTGGTGGCAGCGTTCCTTTACGGGGATGCCGATAATTTCCGAAAGAAGTGCCTCTACGATCAGACAAGCCTCCGGATGATGGGCCGTGGCGGCAGAAAGAGGGCAACCATTTCCATTAATAAATTGTTTCCCCTCGCCCTCCTGGACCGTGGCGTAACCGCCTAAAGCCTTTAGGGCACTCAATGCGATTTCAATCCGCTGGTCACGCGTTTTACCTTTAACCTGATCGATATGTTCCATCGCGGCCGCCCGACCAACCTCGCGCAAGCTCGCTTGCAATTCCTGCGAAGGTAAGCGCCTACCGATGACCCCGAGAACGTGGCGTAGGAGCGAACCGTATGCGGTTGGGAAAAGATATTCAGCTTCGCTAGTAATACCATATAGAGAGTGGGGCTTGCGAAGACCAGGCCGGGTCCCTAGCTGCTGGACCAAACCATCGCGCTCAAGGCTCGTCAGGTGAGAGCGAATCGCGTTATCAGTTAGTTCCAATGCCTCAGCAAGTTCATTAACGGTGCGGTCCTCGCTCCGGAGCAAAGCAAGAATTTTACCACGTGTGCTGGCCAAAAGGCGCTGGCGCCATCCAGGAATCTTCACAGTTGGACTATAGGCTAAAGCTCGAAATAATCAAAATATTCTCAAAAACTTATTGACTTATCTCAGTATTCGCGTTACTGGCCTTGGGTTCGTGAATTCAGTAGTCAACAACTCCTCACGCTAAAATGGCTTTTTGTTCATTGAATTGGTCACAGCGTTGGCGAACCGACTCTGCGGCATTTGAGGGACTCGCTCCTTCAGCCCGCGCCACTATACTTGGCCGGGCAAGCCTTTTTTCAGACATCGTGCTGCGCCATGCAACAAAGGCCATTAAGAGGTTTCAGAAATAACTCAATCCGAAGGAGAAAAAAATGAAGAAGCTAGTAATGAGTATTGGTGCAAGCCTGTTGCTGGTGCCTGGTTTATGGGCGGCGAAGGACACAACCTTCAGCGGCGAGATCATGGACGAAGCGTGTGCCAAGGGTGGCGGGCACGAGTCGATGTTCAAGAAGATGGGTACCAACGATCCTAAAGCGTGTACCGAGGCATGCGTTAAGATGGGGAGCAAGTACGTACTGTTTAAGCCAGACAAAACGTACTACCGACTGGACGACCAGAAGAAGCCCGTGCCGTTCGCCGGGCAGAAGGTGGAGGTTACAGGAAGCCTGAACAAGGCGAGCAAGACGATCCACGTCACAGACATCAAAGCAGCATCGTAGACCTGGGGAAAGGGCTGAGCGCCTAACCTGCCCTCTCTGGCTTTCTGGACGATTTTTCTGCCAGGGCTAATTGGATGAAGCGCTCGATTCTTCTTGCACTTATGGCTCTTGCGCTGGCTGCAGTGGTGGTGGTCGGGGGATTGACTCAAATAAGGCTCGATGCGCTTCAGGAGCCCGGCCATCTCGAGACCGTTTTTGCGGCACAAGTAAAACACCACTTGGTCCGCCGCAACAGCCGCGAGGGTATTCCCCCGGCATCGCCGAATCTGCAATCGAGCATCGAGGAAGGGGACAAGCTCTACGGCACCGAATGCGCAATGTGTCACGGCCTCGACGGCCATACCCTCACTGACACGGGTCGTTGGATGTATCCGCGCGCTGCGGACCTTACCTCGGTGGCAGTGCAGAACTATTCCGATCGCGAATTATTCTGGATCGTCAAAAATGGAATTCGACTGAGCGGGATGCCCGGGTTTGGAAGAGTCGAATCCGACGAGCACATCTGGAACTTGGTGCACTACGTAAGGACTCTGCGCGGAGCGGTTCGCGTTTCTCCAGATTCCGACAAATAGAAGGGGCGACTGATCGATGGCTAGATCCCACTTTTAAAGAAACCACGCTTAGCTGACACGACGCTTGCCTGGGCATTACAAACCTGAAAGGAAGCGAGAAGCCGGTCTTGATCGACGGCTCTGGCCTGTGAAGGAGGAAATCGTGTTGGTTCGCCGCGACTGATCCAACAGCTGTGCCGCTCACCGCACCGATCGGCACAAAAAGAGCCGCGAGTGACTCGACACCGCTCGCGGCTTTCAGACCATGGGATGGACTACATGCGCAAGAAATCGAGCAAAAATCCGCCCACGAACGAACGATGATATCGCGGCCAAGAATCTTTTACGAATCCCGGGCGTACGGTTTTTCCGTTTCGGTGTGAGTCGCAGTGATCTAGCCGCTTCAGGCACGATGCATAGATTGCCAGGGCGCGTAGCGGCCAGTAGTTCCGGTAGTAGTCGTACCGCAGGTAGATTACTCCTGGAAAGCCCGTGCCAGTCGGCAGCCTCTCGTCCCACGTACCGTCCGATCTCTGACGACTGAGTAAATATGCAACGCCTCGTTGGATGCTAGCGCGGTTAAGCTCCGGGAAAACGCAAAGTCCCATCAGCGCCCACGCGGTCTGCGACGCCGTGCTTTCTCCTTTTCCCTTTTCTTCAGGATCGATGTCGCGTTGTTGAAAATACCGGCTGACAATCTGCCGGCGCTGACCTTGGCCGACAGCGACAAAGTCGAAGTCGGTGATGTCGTTCTAGCCGTCGTAAATCCGTTCGGTGTGGGCCAGACAGTAACGGTCGGTATCGTCAGCGCCAAGGACCGGGTGACTTCAGGCAATATGGATGAGGGTTTCATTCAGATCAGACGCGCGGACGTACCGCAACATGATTTGCGGCGCCCTAACTAAATAACTTCTTGGGTCGAATGGGCGACCCCAGTGCACTGTGAGGGGACCAGCTTCACCCTTGGGTTTGGCCCAAGTATGAAAATCGTCGTGTGCGCGCGAGCCGTCGTGCGCTGCGGGACTCTCCATTGTGCGGCTCATCAAACGAGGGCTGTTGCAGTGGTGCTCACGAGGCAAATGGCGGCTGAGCGCCGCTGGTCTTGCAGCATGTCGGCGGCTCTGTCCGGACATTTAGCACCCGACCTGGCGGCTCATATCGCCTTGCGAATGTGAAATTGATTTTCAGACAGGGACGGCCAGTGCTCTACCACTCGCATGGCTCGCGAGCGGCAGCCAACTAAACAGGCGGAACGCTGACGGTGGATAGCCCAAAACCTGGATAGCCCAAAATCCTATACGGCGGAAAGCGATCCAGGCGAGCGCCTACCTGCGGCGCAAAGCAAAGCCAAAAATCACCTTCCAAAGCGGGCCTCAAGCCGCCACATACGCGTCGCAGCCACCCCGTCCTGCTCTCGTTCCCTCCCACACCAAACAAACACGCCCAGAAGCGATCCTATGAAGGCCTGCATTAGCGTTGAGAAATGTTAGCGGTCGTGGACTGCGTGCGCGCGCCGCCCGGAAATAGCGGGCATGAATTAGTGCCTTCACCGAAGCACTTGCCGCCCTTCTCGATCTAGGCTGCGCTTGCCCCGATTTTCCGGACACTAATTTTGGGCTGATTTCTCTATTGATGGTTACTTGTTTGGTTAGTTGCCGGAACGTTCCGCTGCGGTCAAGAGCCAATCCGGCATAAACAGAGTACTTCCCGCGCTGTGCGCGGGCCCCTTCTATTTATTCCGTTTGCCTCTTGACCTTCGCTCCACGTTCTGAAGAAGGTTACTGTCACTTTTCCGTTGGAAAAGTGCTTTCCAAAGCAGCTTGTTGGTATGTTGTCACAAGGTTAGTTTGCCAGGTTTTCGAACTCCGCCGGGGCCAGATAACGAGAGCGCACTGTGCCGCCGCCGACGGTTGTAAAAGCTTTCCATAAAGCACAAGATTTCGCGCTGAGCGCTTGGATGGGTCGCAAAAGAGCTGCGGTAGACGCACTCGACTCCCAAGCGTACTAAAGAACGCTTCCATCGCCGCGTTATCGTAACAGCACCCCTTACGACTCATGCTGGCAACCACGCCGTGCGCCTTGAGCACCTGGCGGTAAGCGGCGCTGGCATACTGCACACCGCGATCGGAATGATGGATCAGTCCCTCCGGCGGCCGGCGATGCACCAGGCCCATCGCCAAGGCCGCGGCTACCAGCTCGGTACCCAGGTGATGCGCGAAAGCCCACCCGATGATTCGCCGGCTGTACAGATCCATGATCACGGCCAGCTACAACCAGCCTTCCTCGGTTGGGATGTAGGTGATAGCGCTCACCCAAATCTGATCGCGCCGGCTCGCCTTAGGCCGCTGGGCAAGCCGGTGAGGAGCGATCGGTTCATCATGGCAGCTATCGGTTGTCTGAGGCCGGTAGCGCCGCTTCGCTCGGCCACTCAGCCCGAGCTCGCGCCGAATCCGATCGATCCGTTTCCGGCTGTGCTTGTGCCCTCGATCCCGTAGCTCTGCATGCAGCCGCGGCGTTCCATAGGTATCACGACTTTGTTGGTGAACTTCACTGATCTGTTCAGCTAGTCACATGTCTCTTAAATAATAGTGACATTTATTTCTCCTCAAGAGCGGCCTGCCAAGCGCGCTGGATCTTGGCCAGAATCTCTTCTCCTTGAGCCCTCCAAACATAACGCTTCGGAGGGAGATTATGTTGAGCCAGGTATTGCATGATCGCCTCAACCAGTTGGCCGACACTGCCAAAGCTGCCGGGCAGGATCGTCTGCTGGCTCAGATCGCGGAAGAAGCGCTCGACCATATTCATCCAGGAGGAACTGGTTGGGGTAAAGTGCAGTTCGAAACGCGGATGGCGTTCCAACCAACGCCGGACGCTCGGATGTTTGTGAGTGGCGTAATTGTCCAGAATGATGTGGATGTGTTGGCTCACGGGGATCTCCCGGTCAATGCGCTTGAGGAATTCGAGCCATTGGCGGTGCGTGTGTTTGTGAGCGGTGTGGGCGATTACTTTTCCCTGCAGGTAGTCGAGCGCGGCAAAGAGGGTGACCGTGCCATTGCGATAGTAATCGTGGGTTTGGGTACGAATATGCCCTTTGCCCAGCGGCAGACCGGGTTGGCTGCGTTGCAGCGCTTGGATCTGGCTTTTCTCGTCACAGCAAAGCACCACCGCATTCTGGGGCGGATTGAGGTAGAGCCCGATCACGTCCCAAAACTTCGCTTCAAAGTCCGGATCGGTCGAAAGCTTAAAGACCCGTGTCAGATGCGGCTTGATTTCATTCTCGCTCCAAACCCGCTGCACGGTTGCCTTGGACAGTCCCAACTCCCGAGCCATTGCTCGACAAGTCCAGCGCGCTTGACCGTGCGGAGGCCGGGTGGCTTGATCGAGGATCTGCCGCAAGACAGCGGCTGCAATGCGGCCCTTACGGCCCGAGCGCGGCTGATCCTGCAAAGCGGCCAGCCCGCCTTCGCTGAAGCGCCTTCGCCACTTCCTGACTTGGTTATAGTGCATATCGACCTCTCGGCCGATGCTCCGATCCCTTTTGCCTGCTGCCGCCAACTGGATCACTCGCGCCCGTTGGGCCAAGCCATGAGGAGTGCTTTGGGCGCGCAGCAATTGCTGCAGTCGCTGCTCTTCAGCCGAACTCAATTCCACTTTTCGCCGCGCCCGCTTAGCCATGCAGCCAGCGAAGCATTTTTCTCTTAGAATGTCACTATTATTTAAGAGACACTGCTGCACGTCTTCCTTGGCTCGAGCACTGGGCTTACTGCGCCGCTCCAGCCAGTCATAAAAACCACTCCGGCTGACGCAGAAGGCCTCGCAGAGCACCTCTGTCGAGTAACCGTTCTTCATTTCTTCGATCCGTTCGTAGCGCTCGAGGGCCCCCCTCAGACAATGCCCAGCGTTTTTTTTAGTATCTCCCGCTGTTGCGTCAGATCAGAACTGCGGAATTAAATCTAGAGGCGGTAGCTATATAAGCAGGGAAAGAGGGAGAGTAGAAGGAAACACTGATGGCAAGTGGTAGGGTGGCTAGGGACTGAGCTCGGCGTCAGCGAAGTTGCCAAAGGACATTTGAGGTTCATTCTTTCTGGCCAACTCCACCGCGACCAACCGACTGCCCCTTTGCTTCGCCCTTGGCCAAGCGACGCTTTTTGAGTTGGCGCTGCAAGGTGCTTAACGCCAAACCGTGATTCCGGCAACACTCGTTCTCGCGTCGATTCGAAAGATATAAAGCTACACCTAAGCCGCCAGGCCGCTCAGCGATTTCGTTGGCTCGGCTAAACGCGATGAATTCGCACCCTTGCAATCCCTCGATCCAGCGTCTTCCTCCCTGAGCGGCACTGCTTGTAACCACAATCTCCTTGATCAAGATCAACTCGGGCATGCTCGTTCGTTCGCTGCTTGATAAGAACAAGGATCGCCCAAGATTTCAAACGTGTTCTGATAAGTTTTCACCGTCGTTATCCTGCCACGTGGCAGTCCAGGTTTCGGCGCGGCGTTTGCCGCGATCACGCACAAACTTGGTCCCCTTCGCCCTGCATAGCTTCTCAATATAGGCGGAGAACTCTGCGTTGGTCATTGCCCGGATTTCTTCGACTGTTGGGGAGGGTAAACCGTAGTACCAATGGCCGTCCGGAAAGACCCATTCTTCCAAGTACGAACCGTTCGCCATTTTCACATAGCCCTTGTACTGGCCGCGCCAGTGATCACTGTAGCCGACAGCAAATCGCGACTGGAGGGTTGGTTCAGGGAGCCGGAGTGGCCGCTGCCTGTGTCTGGGACTCAGTCTGCGTGCTTGAGGTATTTAATTCAGCCTGCTGAGTCCCCGACAAATGGGAACCGAAAGCCAGAGAAATAAGCAGCAACTCCGCAAGACCAACGGACGCTAATAGAATGTTTGCTGTCCAAAGGGTGGTTATGCTCGTCAAGGTAATCAGTGAGCTTGGCCGTTTTGACGACTTCTGGGTCAATCTTGTTGCGAGCGAGAAACTTTTTTAGATCGGCATCAGTCAAATGGTTGCTCCGGTGTGCATGCCCCCAAACTCCATACCCGGCAGCCGTAACTATTTCTTGTTGATTGAAGTGTCAATCAATACACCAATCGCCCTGACGATAGAGGTCATAAAAGCTGGGCAATTTGTGAGATTTGCCATCAGCGCCCATAACATCGAACCTGTCATCGTGAGCCAGCCTCACATATTTACGGTCGATTTGGGCTCTGGTTTCCCCTAAGTCAGCGTGGGCGATCGAGGCCACACTGAGAAAGGCTAGTAGTGCGTATTTCATCGATTTAAAAGCATGCTTGCTGGATGTGGTAGCCCCGAGCATTTCTAATAGGGGGTTCCCGCGGCTCGGTCGCGGTAGTGATTTCCCGTGTGCCAATTAGAGTAGTGTCCGTCTTTGTGGTTGGAATTGGACGAACCAGGATACGAGCCGTCCCTTGAACCCGGGACGTGGGATTTGTTGCCTGCAGAGCACCGGCCGGCGCTAGGGCCATAACTAGGATGACAAGTAGGGATGCGAAGAGTTTATGTATTTAATGAAAAATGAAGAATCGGTGGCTGAAATCAGGACTTAAGAAATAAATTGTTCTAGCTAGAATCCCCAGTTCGGCCAGACTTTGACTAACCGGCTCGAAACTAATTGACGTATTTGATGACGTAGAACCGTCCCTCACGACGCATGATCGGCACGGATACGCCGGTACCAAACGCGCTTGCGCCGCCGCTAAAGTTTGTGACGTTGCCGAAGGTTGTGGCAGTACCCCAACCTGTCGCCGTGGCGTTAGCCGTCGAAACGATGCCCATCGTCTCGGTTTCGTCGGAACTAAGAAGGAGTCCATCGCCGCCTCGCTCCTTGGTTAGAGCAGCCAAATGCGGATTGCGGGCCGCCATCATAGGAGGTCCGGCGGGTCGGCTGTCTTCGATGTAGCCGATGATCATGAATTTACGAGGCGGCGTGCCGACAACCCAAAGATCAATTCCGTCGACGCTCTTGGATGCCCCTCCTTTACCGATAAGAACTCCTGAGCCGGAATAGGTGTAGTAGGTACTTGAGCATCCAACGCCAAGAACTGAAAGCGCGATGCCGAGGAGGGCTGCGCCGAATTTGAGATGCTTCATTTAAGATGTCTCCTTTTCTTTCAGAATGCGGAATCGTCATGCAGGGTCGGAGGAAAACTTTCCATGACGAAGAACTGCCCGGTGGAACTGCAGAATCGTCTGGCCGCTGAGGACGATCTCGAACCGGCAATGTGCGTGATAAAGACGCCCGGCGCGTTCTTGCGCCCAGGTCTCTTCATCGATCGACTGATGCAGATAACTGAACGCATCGACCCAATCATGGTAGGTCGCGCGGTTCGGCACTGTTCTGCACCAAGCGTAGGTCTGCCGATCGTTAGTCATATCGTTGCTGATCCAGGCTTTCGTTGCATTAGCCTTACCGAAGTAGAATGTTTCTTCCCCAAGGTACTGGCTCAAGCTCGGGTAGTCATGGGCCGTTAGCAGCGAACCAATTCCGATCAGGAAATCGATCGGCATGGCCGTGCGCGTTTGCGTTGGAGGTTGAGCCCTTGGCGCGGACGGCGCTTCCGCAACGACTTGCCGAAGGCTGATGACCTTAATAAGCACGGTCGCTCTGCTTGCTTCGGCGACGATCTCTTGGCGCGTTAGTTTCTCGGTCCGCGAAGAGAGCGAAAAATAAGAACCGAAATCTGCAAATACTTGGCTACTACAAATCGCATGGTTAATTCGCTCTGACATTTGCCCGGTCTGTTTGAGGACATAGAGGGGATTTATGCTGCTTTTCACGACCCCGACGACCTCGCCGCGGTCGTTAAGAACTGGTCCCCCGGAATTACCAGGGTTAACGGTCGCATCGATTTGCAGGAGTCCGGGTCGAACCGCGTTTATCTGACCGCGACTGGCCGACACGCCATCACCCAGTATATTGCCCAGGGGATAGCCGAATACGAACACGTCATCCATGATTTGGGCTCCGTCCGAATCGCCTACTGGCAAAACATCGTAGTTGTCACCTTGAATCTTGAGCAGAGCGAGATCATGAACGGTATCGTCAACAATGACCGCCGCACTGGCGTCATTGGTTTTGCCGGGAACCGATACGTAGATTTCCCTGGCGTTCTCGACCACGTGGTGGTTCGTAATAACGTATCCGTCCTTGCGAACGATAAAGCCGCTGGCGGTGCCATCGGCCTTAAGATTGGGAGCGATCGTCGCAAGGAGTATCACCCCAGCTAGTAGCTTTCTGCAGGGCGAATTGGTTGGCCAACCAATCAAGACGGTTCCGAGCTTCAAGCCGGAACCGGAAGATTTCGTCGCAGATTTTCGTGAGAATCCAAGGTTTATCGGCGAGCGGAGGAAAGCGATCACTGATGCAAGCATTCGTCCTCGTTGGAGAGTTGATGTGTGTTGAGCGGCCCATTTGAAAACGCAGCTGCATGTCATAAGACGGATTGTATACGAAAAGTTAAATCTTTTCTTATAATTGTATGTTTTTATAAGCACGGTCGACAATCGGCCTTGACCCCTGAGCTCCAACGAGCGTAATTTCCGAGCGTGGCCGCTGAATCCGACACCGCTCAAGACACTCGAGAACTTTTTAATGGGGACTCAAAAACTCCTTTCCAGCTGGCGGAGATGATCCGGCGCACGATTCTGGAGGAGCAGTTCTGTCCGGGGGACCGATTGACCGAGGCCGAGCTCTCAGAGCAATTCAAAGTGAGCCGTTCACCAGTCCGGGAAGCACTGCTCGCATTGGAAAAAGAGGGGAGTGTCGTTCTGCTGCCGTACCGAGGCGCAATCGTTACAGCGCTCTCAGCTGAGGAGGCTGAGGAAATCGCCGAGCTCAGGCTCGCTGTAATCCCTTTCATAGCCAAAGCGGCTTACCCGCAGCTTTCGCCGGCAGATTTTATGCTGGCAGAAAAAGCAGCCAAGGTACTGCGAAAGACGAAAATCCCCAGGGAGTACTATCATGAGGCGGTGACGTTCTGGAATGTGTTCCTGAAGCGAGCCAATCGTCCAATTGCTGTGGAAGTTTTCCGGCAGCTTCAGAACCGGGGTACCCGATATATACCGCTAATCTTGAGACTGTTCCCCGATCCAGAGTCCAGGCCAAGGCAACGCGAGGAGTTCGTCAGACTTATCCAGCAGGGCAAAATCACAGAAGCAGTCCGGACATTTCGAAAGCTCTACTTCGAGGTGATGGAGCGTCTAATCGTTCACCTGAAGGAGCGGCGGCTCTCGGAACACAACATGAAGAGACCATAACGGCAGGCCGGGTAAGCTGTGGAGGGATCCTACGATTCGAGCCGGAGAACTTGCTCGACACTTCAAAGCTCGGATGAGGGATCGGTTCGTCCTGTCGTTCCTGAGCGGCCTCTGAAGTCGAGCCTTACGGTCAGAAATCGTGAGATATTGTCAAAAGTTGTGTATCAGGGACGGCGCATCCCTGTTGAAGTGATTGGTTAAGCGGACTGTTGGGATTGTTCCTCACCATCGACAAAAAGGACCAGTAAACACCTTTGGGATCAGCTCGAAGCCGGTCGAACCGATGCCAACGTTTTGGGGCTTCCAGCCCCAGTTTAAAGACCATGGCCGGCGTGCTTAAATTCATGCCCCGATGGGCTTCCGGTCTGGCAAGGCCGCGCCTCCGAGTCTAACATTTAGCGAGAGGGGCTCGCACGATCTTATTAGGTGACCGATACGCTAATTATTAGGTGCCCGTTGGCGCTTGTGCCGATAGCCAGGACAGGGAGATCGCGTTTTGCAGGACCCTTCGTCACTTTCCCTTCCTGGGTGAATGTTGATCCGTGACATTTGCACATGAATGTATGGTCAGCTTCTGCCGCCAGCTTGCATCTGCGATGAGTGCGATAGGATGAAAGGGCGACCAATTTTCCGCCCTTTCGGACCAGGAAAAATGCTTGATCGCGGAATTTATCGTACAAACCGTCGGCTGCGTAAAGGCCGGCTTGCCCTGCATCAATTACCTGTTCCTTTGCCGGCGCGTCCAGATGTGATGCGATCGTCGTACGGCCAGAGCGTATTTCCCAGCAAGATCAACAAACTGATCAACAGTTTGTGCCAGGGCTATTCCACACATGAGAAAAAAGGCCAGACAAAGAAGAGTGTCTTCATCACTTGTGCCGAAGCATTGCCAAAAATTCTCATCTTTCTACTCCCGACCAGCGTATCAGCATGCAACAGAGCGGGAGCAGGAGCGGTGAGCCGGCTGTCTATAGTCAATGTTGCGATAATCCAGTCTCCGCAAGCTCCGGTATTACGGCGGTTTGCGTGATGGAGAAACTCAGCGGCGAGACCCTGACTCAGGCCGTGGGTCGATTTTCGGTAGGCACTACGTTCCAGGTCGCCGGACCGGCTTCTTGAGCAATCTTGTTACATGTACATGTTAAGACGCGACCCAGAAGGCTGCAGGCGCGCGCCGGTTACCAGCGCATGAAGGCAGTGGCTGACTTGATCGATCCGAATATCTGAACGCGTCAGTGTACAGCGCACGCCGCCAATGGCCTTTGGTCCGGCCCGCAGCGCGAAAACGTCTTCCGGAAAAACGATCAGGTTTGTCATAAACCGCATCGCTGCCGACCATGCCGCAGCATAGCGTGCGGCTCGTTCGACGTCGCCCACAGCGATCGCAATCTCCCAGGATGCAGCGACGCCCTCGGCGATAAAACCCGTATTGAAACTCGGCTCATCCGGGCTGAGATCTTCAAGAAACGCACCGCTACTCCCTAGTTGCCGATCAATGGCCCAATCAGTGGCCGCGAAGGCAAGTTCAACCGCCGCCCGATCTGCAGTAACCCGGTACAACGCCGCCATGCCCTGCGGCAGCCAGCCGGCCTGTCCCCACCCCGGCAAAGCTGAAAAATGATGTGCGTACCATGCAACCTGCGCGCCGGCATTCTGGATAGCCCCGAAATTTGCCAAACCGGCCAGCAGAGCTCCGGGCAGAAACTCGTGATCCTCCGGCAGTTCAAGCCGCTTAGGCGTATACCCGATTCGTCCTTCCGGCCGCAGCAGGCCGCGCAGACGGGCAGCCAGAGCGCGTGAAGCAGCCCGCTGACTGAGCGCCTTATAGCGAGCGACCGCGCCAAGGAGAACCGCGTCCGCAAGCGTCCCGCCGACGACGCCGGGAAGAACGATGGTACCCTCCCGCACATGGTCCAGACAATAACCGAAGCCGGCGCCAGCCCCCTCCCGCCAACTCCGTTCCCCAAGAAATAACCCTGCGAGGTCCAGCGCCATCAATCCGTGAATGGCGCGTCCGGCAGTCCCGTAGATCTGCACCTCGCCGCTGGCCGGTTGTAGCATGTAACGCGGCAGGCGGTCAGCCCCGAGCGATCCGACGATGTAAGTGCCCAGCAAACGGATCAAAGAGGCGGAATCCAGGGTATCGGCATCACGAACCGCAGAGCCGAACCGCAAAGGGTGGGTATACCGGCCATCATCAACCCATTCGGCGCATTGCAAGGTTCGCCATTCGACCTGGCGACTTTCGGCTGCAGCCTCGGCACCCGCCAAGCGCACGCAGGTCCGGACGAATTCCGCTCGCGTGAGGTTGTTGTAAACCAGCACCGATGGCAGGAGAATCGTGGTTTTGCCGGAATAGTGGATTTCAAGCGCATCAAGCCCGCGCCGAAGCTTGAATGCGACAGTTTGGACGGCCGCCCTGCCGAGCAGTTCCGGATCGTGCAGGACGGAAACGACTATCGTTCCGCGCGTCAACCCTGAACCGCCCCGCGGGTCAGCGGCCGCCTGTAGCACCGCAGCACGCAGCGCGTCGTCGAACTCGGTTCCCAGTGCTAATCCGTATCCGATCAGGCCGTAGTCCGGGTGATAGACGCGGACCGCGACCGCTTCGATACGGCCAATATCCTCCGGCGCACTGGCCAATGGAAAAGCATCGACTGAGGCCGGAGCACTTGCGCTTTCTTTTTCCTTCGATTGTTCCTCTTTACCCTGCAGTTCGTCGAATAACTGCCGAGCACGGGCTGTGATCCGGCGACCACACTCTGCGGTCCGCCACCAGCCTGCAGCGCTCTCCGGCGAACCGTACTGCAGCCACGTTTGGCCCGGTTCGACGTATTTGAAGACCTCGTGGCGGAATAGATCGTGGGGCTCGCCAGGCTCAATGCCTGCATTGGTCACGCGCGCCTGGCGATATTGTTCGACCTCGCTGATGAAAGCCTGCGTGTTGGGCAGCGCGCCGCCCATCTTACTTGGAAATGCCCGGCTTCGCACCACAATACCGTAACGCTCAAAATCAAGATCTTTGGGCTTAATCAGTTCGAGCGCGGAAAAAAAAGTGACCGCAATTTTGAGTTCTGGAAGGGCTTGGGGTGTAATGCGCCCATGCGCATCCCGTAGTGTCTCAATTGTTGCCGCAATCACGTCCGCACACGGCGCCGCATCGTCCGGATTGAAATGCCAATATCCGCTACGAGCAATTCGGTTATCGTTAGCGCGCTCACGAAAGCTGACAAAGACGCCTCCCGGGGATGCATAGTTCCGATCCATTTGCAGGGGCGGCCAGGGCGCCAGACCGGTGGCAAGCCACGTGGCCGCTGAAAACCGGGCCAGTGCCGCCGGGTGCAAACCTTCGGGAGCTCTCACTTTGCCGGTAAGCGGGGCCGGCCGCCGTTCAGGCTTAGCCAGCGTGCGGGCCATACCAAGATCGGACCAGACATCCAGGATCGCTTCGGCCCGGTAGCCAGCCGAATTTGCCCAATCGAGGCCACCTCGATACGGAAACTGCACCAGGGCGATCGCGCCTTCGACTTCGCCTCCCTCATTCTCGATAGCCCTGATGGCTTCTGCGATGGAATTGCCGGAGCTGACCGAGTCATCGATAATCACAACCGGGGCAGATTTGTCGAACGGCCCTTCCACCTGGCGGCAGGAAACATATTTTTTCCGGCTCTCGCGGATGCAAAGGCCAGTGTAGCGCCCTTCTCCGAGCAGGACGCACGCGGAGAGCAGGGGTATGCCGGTGTAACCGATGCTTGCTAACTGGGAGGCCCTGAATCCGCGCAGCCGCTCCAGTATGCAGACCGCAGCAAGACGCAATCCCCGCGCTGTCAGGGTTGCGTTCCAGCTATAAAATGCCCATGGTGCAGGTGTCCGATCCTGATGCCGAATTGGCTGCCCGGCTGAAGCATAAAGAATGCCATGCCGGCTCAAACAGGTGGCCAGCTCTTCCCGGTTACGGCTCACGACCGAATGACCGCTCTATTATCCTTGGGCGCCCGTCGAAGCCCGGAGAGCAGCGATGCTCGCCTCGATAGAACTGAGCCGTTCGAGGATCGCGCTGATATACTGCGTCAGCTCGCCGAATTCGGCTGGAGGAAGTTCATTCGGGGCACCGGGACCTGGACGATGGAGGATGAAATCTCGAATCGGCGGGAGTTCGTGAGGATTAGGCCTTGGCGATCGCGGATTAAATTTTATGATCAGCAGCTCGGATTCGAGCGCGTGTACGCGGTCGCGCAAACGGAATAATTCGGTGACCGCCTCGCGGTCAAAGGCATAAACCGGGCCTGCAGGTAATTCCTCGACTCCCGGACGCGGAGGATGCGCCCGTCCGCCGCCGCCTTCGACGGGGCCGGCCGGCAATTCAACAATATGTTCTGGCATGGGTTGGCTTTCGTTCTGCGATTTGAACAGAAGGGGACAGAAAACTAACAGTAATAGCAAATGCCAAAGCGACCCCGGATGCAACACGAAAAAGCAACGACTACCCGAAAGGAGTAAATTTGGTTAGTTCTATCAATGGCCGGTTTCTCAGACCCAAGTCGTTTGTGGCAGCAGACGTTGAAAGATCTAGGAAGTGGACGACGGAAAATCAGAAGGCAGGTACATGGACGACGCTGAATCGTTCGTAAACAAGCGGCATTCGTTCGTCAAACGCTCCATCCTTGAAGCACTGCCGATTAAAGTAATTCCGATGAGCTTTCCTCCAGTACGCCAGCGATCGATCCCCCTCTCCTTCGTCGTAGGCGAACCACTCGGGAACTTCATTGAAGGGCATGACAAAAACGTCGACAGTTTCAATAACCGCTACCGGGACACCGTTTCCATCGAGAACGACAGAATGATCTCCTCTTTCCGGCAGTGGCTTTTTGCTCTTCTTCGTAGGTCCAGAGCGCCGAGCAGGTCGCAGTTTTCAGGCCTGCTCGTACGAGCATAGCCAAGCTGAGGCCACCGAGCTGGCTGGATTTCCCTACGAGGAGCGCGGCTATCTCGTTCTATAGATGTCGGCAGTGTAGTTAGTAAGACGCTTACCCTCGAAGTGCTCTTCGCCATAAATTCCTGCCCGGCGTCCTTTGCCTCTGTTTGATTCACCCAGCAGCTTGAGGTGAGGACGGATTCATGCAATACCTGCCCGTGGTGATGGCGCTTCGCCTTTGGCTACGGCTGATATTATTGCTTGTTAAGACGTGACCCTATGATGTGTGTCCCTATCTAACCTCAAATCTTACGGGCCAGCATGTGGAGTTTGTACGGACACAGGCGGACTCCAAATTTGTATCTGTTTTGGCTTGCTTCAGCAATCGACCAGAAGCGGGAAATGATGCATAATATGCGCGTGAAGACGGAGATACGGAAACGGATCGACGCCATCTTCCGCCCCGATCCGCCCAAGAAAGATAGTGCTCTGGCCGGGATGGCGCAGTGGGCCAAGCAGCTGGACGAGCAGTTCCTTGCGCAGGCTCGCCATCGCGCGCAAGTTCGCAAGGCGCTGGCGTTCACTCGGGACACCCTGCCACAGAAGTACGAAGCAGGCGCCGGATTCGAAAAGGAGCGTGAAAAGGCTCGTGCGGCACTCAAAAAATGTAAGCCACCCAAGCTACCACCGGTGAAAGTTCCGAAACATATTGACCGGATCTTCAGCGGTTCCATCGGCGCCAGCTACGGGCCGCCATACGACGTGCAATGGACTTGGCAGCAGCAGCAGGGAGACCCTCCAAGCCCGCAAGTGTCGGCCGACGCGAACTCAGGCACGATGCAGCTTAGTGCTGTGACGCTTGATGACACATCGGCGGTTGCCGCGCGCGCGGCGGTAGGCAATTGGCTGTCCGCCCCGCTCGGCACCTCCACCATGAACATCTACGCGGCGCCAGCCATCGACTGGTCTTGGGTGGTAGCTGTGTTGAGCAACTGGGGCGAATCGGCTGGATGGCTCGGCTTCGTTGTGCAAAGTTCTGACCGCGCCGGCAATTTTGTGGCTACGGTTATCGAGCAGCAACTCCCGATTTGGGACGTGCAGCTCAACGCTCCGTCGTTCCCTTGGCCTGGTTGGATCCAGTCCCAGTCGGACCAAGGCTCGACTTCGGGCTATTCGCTTCAGGCGCAGTTCACGGCGGTCGAAGGACTGTTCTACACGATCTGGATATGGTTCGGTGTCTATGCGGCCGAGGGGGACAATGTTATTGCCACGTTCTCGCCGGTCACCGTGCCGTATTTCACATGGGTGAACGGGTAAGGAATTGGTGCCGCGCCGGAGTTTCAGCACGACACGGAATTTGGTCCAGAGCTGGCGGTCGCCCGCGTGGACCTTTTGCCGGACGGAGGGTCATAATCATGTACACATACCACACAAGAAAGGGTTGAACATCCGCGGTGAGGCGTGTGTCTAAGATTGGGACCTTTGGCGACCACCCCGAGCAGCAAATAGTATCCTGATCCTCAGATCTTCTACCAAACGCTTTGATCCTCTTGCCCCAAGGCGCGTGGCAAAACCCGCACCGACTCCCTCGACACTTCGAAAAGGATACTAAGAATGGCACAAGCAGAAACTGAAAAACTAACCTAGATCCTCTGGGGTGCGGCGCTAAGTCGAGCAGTTTGTAGCATTGCCGAACTCGGTATTGCCGATCAGATCGAGGCGGGCTCGCCGCAATCTGTGGAATCGCTCGCCAGAGCGGCGGGAACCCCATGAGCGTTTCCTCTATCGAATACTACGTTTCCTGGCCAGTCATGGAATATTCCAGGAAAAAGCAAGCGCCAGTTCGACCATCTTCCAAACTACGCTCATCAAGAATGCCCAACCATCCTCGGCTCAATCACATCCAACGCGGAAAGATAGACAAACTCGCGCAGAGGTACCCACATAACCTGGCAGAGCCTCCGAAATCACTGGAGGATGTCACGGTGAGCGCGGACAAACCTGTCACCCTCGGCGAATTCATTGAGGCTTCTGATTGGGACTATGCAGCCGTAGACGTAACCGACCGGTGGGAGGTTGATCGTTTTGAGATGGAGGATTTTTGGCGACATGTTGGACAATCCTCGGTTGTCCCGCACGAGCCGCGAGGGCTGTCGCCGGTTACGGTCGCCAAACTGATAATCTATGGAGTCCACTTGGTCGGAGTAATCTTCGAGAATAACATTCGGGGGTTTATCCGTGAAGACCCTCGGATCGGACGCGTCATCGATTGGGCTTTACAACAAACCGCCTCACCCGGCTTTCCTGAGGAAGCCAACCTCTTCTTGCATTTCCAGATGTTGATGAAGCACCCTATCATTAATTCAGGTGTCCGAAACGCCGCATGGCATCACTACAGACTTCCCGATTGATTCGCCATCACTGCGAAATGATATAGCCTTGAATCTATCAGATATGCCAGAAGACCCGATCTACTTCGATGTCACAATTCAACGCCCTGGCGTGAAACCTGAAAAATTGATCGTCGCCGCAGAAACTACAAGGGCAGGCGGTGTTCCAACTGATCAAACTTTTCCGATTGAGAAGGCCCTAGAGGTTGTCAGCCACGTCTTGGGTCGGACCGTTGATCAGGCCGAGATAGTCCATCTTGCACCGTGTTGGGACTCTGCACCAATTGAGACTACCGCGGACTCCTCGGCGATTACCTAGTCTGGCATGCCGAGGAAGAGTGAATGGACAGTTCGCCGGTTCGGTCGCCGAAGCCTGAGGAGCCCCCACGAGCAGTGCTTGACTTCGAGCGCTCCCCTTAGACAACCCGCACCTCAGTCCCATCCCAGCTAACTTCCTGCACATCTCCGGCAGGACTCTTTAGCATAATCCTGAACCCCGAGATTTTTCCCTGATGGAATTCTTCGATCGCCCGCAGGACTGCGACAACATCCTCCTCCACGGTCTTCTTTCCGCGCCCAGTATCGGTAATCTCAATTTCTTCAGTCATCATGGAAAAGGTGAAATCTGCCTCAGGCTTCGAGTGACTCATCTGGCTTGCGGGATCGTCTGGCATAGATCCTACTTTACACTACGTTCCCGGATCGAGCACGGCCTCACAGCAGACCAGATCACCGAGCGCAAAGACCGCCTTCGAGAACTCCGGGCTTTGCCGGATAAGCCAGATACGGCGGAGATGAAGGAGCCGTGATCGGTACTCAAGTGGCTTGCGGGGTTGTCTGGCATTGCGTTACACTGTGCCTTGCGATTCGAGCTGCATGTTTGCCTTTGATATGCTTGCAGATTTTAACCGAATCCGCTTTTTTCCATCAGGGATGGCGGTCTATCGTTTAGCTCGTAGCGGAAATCGTCCGTCGTATAGCGCACCACTCTCGGCAGCTACCGAGCAGGGGACTCGCATGCAGCGACCCGCCTCAATTAATGTTGCCGTGATCATGACTCTGATCGTGGTCGTGACTCTGATCGTGGTCGTGACTCTGATCGCGGTCTTCATCATGAGTCTGGTGATGGTGCTTCTGATGATGGTGATGATGATACGATTGATGATGTTGGTCCTGGTGCTCGTCATCGTCGCGAGCTTGCGCCAAAGGACAAAAAACAACAGCGATCCCCAGCGTGACAAAAGCCATAAGTGCGTTTTTCATGTTTTTGATCGTGACGGTTTATCCAACCGTGATTGATTGTGTGATTCCAGCCTTTAATTTCGGCATCTCCGCGGTAATCCCGCCCGTCGGCGCAGTCTCCATCGCTCGCTTCCAAACCGCACGCTGCTGTTCGGGCTCCAGCTTGGCTAACGGGTGACGGACGGATTCAGAGGACGGAGTGTTGCCAATTGGACAACAAATTGGCGGCAACCCCTGCCACGTCTATAAGTGGTGGGCATAAAATCTACTCATCCCCCATCGTTCCCGGGCAGTACTGCTCGAACGTACTGTATTGCTCGCGGTACAGTCGGGATTCCCGGATAGTCAGCACAAACGCTTATAGGCCCTCAGGCCGATTTTCCAACCCACCCTCAATCCACGGTGCGGTCGCTTCGACCCAGGTGGGTCTGTCACGTCGAGCCGGATGAACCGCGCGTCGATCTCCTCCGCCGCGAGCTTGGTTGCGGCCTCGCGTCCGCCGGTTTCGTCGCGTGCGCCCCGAGGGCGACCATTCAGGTTTTTTTGAGCGCTCGCAGACCGTACACAATATTTGACAATATCTCAGCGGATATAGTCCGGAGCCTTCCTGAGTAACTTGGCGAGCAGCTTACGTCGTTGGAGGAACGGTTGAGCGCGCAAGTCGGTTCCCTCGAGCCTGAGCAGATCAAAGGCGTAGTAGACCAGCGGGGTTCGCTTCCCGCTGCCGTATGATTGCAGGAGTCGGAATGACGTTTTCCCGTCAGAGTCAAGCGCAGTGATTTCGCCGTCGATAACCACGTTTCTTACAGTTAGCAGTTTCCGGGCGTCGATGAGCTGGGGGTAATCGTTGCCGAAATTGATTTGGTTGCGTGAGATCAGCCGAACCTCTTTACCAGCTTTGACAGCGAGCGCGCGGTAGCCATCGAATTTCAATTCATAGAGCCAGTCGCCGGACGGGAGATCCCGGACGGGGAGCGCCTTCATTGGCTCAATGAATGAAAAGTTGCTGGCTGCGCCTGCTTCATGGAGAGGGAGGCGGGTAGGCCAAAAACTGGGCTCGGCTCTTGAGATAGGGACGGCCGCGTGGCTGGGCGCAGCAGCGTTTGCAGCGCCGGTTGAGGCCATCGGGAAAATGGCGGGAACGACATTATGCTGTTAGAAGCTGGCGTCGGTGGCAGCTGGTACACTTTTTCGTTTTTGGAATCTTCGCGCTTTTGGCTCGCGCACGAACTTCGGCACCGTTGTGCAACTGGGTGTTCATTGTCATTGGTTCACGCCAGCGGCAGTTCGGGATCGGGACCCTTGGTCCATGTAGAGCCTCGCCAGATTGTTGAGCCCCGTAGCAACGTCAGGGTGCTCCGGACCGAGGGCCTTCTCCCAGATCGCCAGTGCCCGCTCATAAAGAGGCTCCGCCTTCGTGTATTGGCTTTCGTCTGCGTAGAGCACCGCCAGATTGTTCAGACATGTGGCCACGTTGGCATCCTCTGCCCGCTGATAAAGAGGCTCGGCCTTCGCGTATTCGCCTTGGTCTTTCAAAACCACAGCCAAGTTGTTGAGGCTGGTGGCCACCCCTACATGTTCCGGACCAAGGACGTTTTTCCGAATCGACAGGCTGAGGCAAAACAACTGTTCGGCTTGCGGATACGCGGCTCGCGCTCGGAGAGATACACCCAGCTGATCAGCCTCTGAGGCGATGAGCATCTCGTTCACGCCGTCGCGCTTCGCAGCGAAGCTCGGTCTTGGAAGACCATGGTGGCTTTTTTGCGGGGAGTACTGACGCACTAATGATTAGCAATTAGCGTGTCCACAGACGGCCGTAGACGATTGCTCACTCTGAGTGCCGTATTGTCCAACTCTCCATTGGAACGATCCAGGGTTTCTGGGCACCGCTATGAAAGCGGACCATCCGAGTGCTCGGCGGGCAAAGCGGAAGTACCAGTCGCACCATTGCCTGGCTTCCTGCAAAAATGCTTCGTGCTGGGGATGATTTGGGTTTTCTCGGCCCCAGGCGTGTACGCTTTGCCAGGTTGAATAACAATAGCGATCCCAATCCTCAGTTGATGCTTCGATCACCGAAATCAGTGAGAGGCCGTGTCGATACAGAATGTCCAATAAATCCGACTTTGGTTTTGAGCGGGCGGGATCAATTCCATCGCATTGAGCGAGATCCATCGTGGCCGACTCGCGCAAGTAAACTTCCCCGATTGTGAGTAGCCCGTTTAATCGCAGTTTGCCTCTCATCCAATTGACTGTGCTTGCAAATCCACCCAAAGCGAAGGATGCGCCTAAGCAGGTGATCACATCATAGCCACCTGGACGAACGCGCGCTTCGCTCGCCGGGGCTTCAACGAAGTGAACGTGTCCTCGAAGATTTTCAGACGCCGCGGCTCGCCTCGCGTAAGCAACCGCCGCGCTCCTGATCTCAAGCCCGGTGCCGTCAATTTTCCAGCGTTTTGCCCACTGACGTAACAAAAACCCTTTCCCACAACCGACATCAAGCACAATCGAACCATCGCGTACCCGACAGTGGCGGGCCAAAAGCTCCAGGTTTTCCGCGGAAATCGGTGTAAGAATCTCAGGGTCGCGCTCGGCGACAGTTGCATAGTCCAGAGAGGGCATTCGAGTTCATTGCCTGAATTCAGCTTACACTCAAGTGCACAGTTACCTAGGATGGTCCCGCTCGCCTTGTGGCGCATCAGGAAGCGCTACCCTGATTTCTTCCAGCCTGCTAGCAGCTACAATGGTCGGCCGGCAACTTCAAGCATAGTCGTCAGCGAGAATGTAAGACTGCCTGTGTTTTCTCCACGAAGTGCATCAATGAGACGAATCAGTTCCTCGTTCGTGAGAAGGCCGATCGATACTTGGGTGCAGATATCGGCTAAGCAGCGACGAAACAGATCGTGAAAAAACCAGAGATAAAGCAGAAACTCTTATGAACGGAAATCCGGTTCAGTTCATTCCATCGGCGGTCCCCGTGGTGCTCAACTGGTCGCCGCGGGTATCGCCGTGCCCGCGGCCCAGCCTCCCGAAACTAGCGTTGACCGGTGCCGACAGTTTCAAGACGTCGATACGTGCATCGGTCGATGCACACCCACAGCCATCGACCGATGTTCCGAGTAGCAATCGGCCGATTCCTCCGTCCTTGAGCGTGCAAGCCGATGCGCTAGTTGCCGCGCTGAGTCGCCGAGCTCGCCGCCGTCGTAAGGGAAAATAGCTAGAAAATTCGAGAAATTTTTCTAGCGGGCTTTCACGCTCTCGGCGGGTAAGGTAGCGGCGGCTCGATAAGGCGCTTAAATCGCCTCGTATGAAATCTGCGAGATATTCAAACGCGAGACCCTAAAATTTCTTGCTATGAAAATGGGAACCATAATTGCGTTCTTTAGCGTCGTACTCGCGACGACGAATGCGAAAGTGGCGGTTGGTGAAACTATCGCCGAGCTTATCGCCCGCTATGGCGAACCGGAGAACGGGGGGGTCGAACTCACGCTTGGCTATGGTGCGTGGAAGACAAAGCAAGTGGCATCAGCGTTTTTTACGTTGCCAGCTGCGTTAGGCGCGGGCCGATAGGATGTATGAAATGGACGGGTGAACATGGCGACACTACATTTGATGATTGGATTACCTTGCAGCGGAAAAACAACCTATGCCCGTCAGCTTGCAGGGGAGACAAATGCGCTCCTGCTGACCCTTGATGTTTGGCACTTGAAGCTGTTTGGTGATGATAGCGGGCAGGAACATCACGATGAAAGACATGAGCGCGTAGAAAAGATCATGTGGGACGTTGCAAAACATGTCTTGGAAATGGGCGGCGATGTAATTCTTGATTATGGCTGTTGGGCGCGTGTTGAGCGTGATGATTACAGAAACAGGGCGAAAGAGTTGGGTGCAGATTTCAAACTGCATCATATGGATGTTCCGTATTCCGAATTATATCGCCGTTTGGAAGAACGAAATCGAAACCGCCCTGAAGGCGTGTTTGAAATTTCCAAAGCGGAAATGGATAGATACATCACTATTTTTCAACCGCCGACCGGAGACGAGCTTGAATAAAAGGTGTACTGGTTAGGCGTGAATGACTTTTTGGGGGCTAACCGGTTGAGCTACATCGGGACAGTGTTAGTTGGTTAGTTGTTGACGTTAGACGCGCGCGCCGCGGCTCGCGGGTCCTCCCAATCGGGAGGGGGGCGACGGCTGCGAAGCGACCACAAAATTCCGCTAGACACGCACAATCTTTTTGCGCGTTACTACTGACAACCCCACGTGGCTCCTGTCTTACGGCGTGGTATTCACGCCGGTCGTGATCAAGGCATTAAACCAAAATTCGGCTGTTCGCCTAGCGCGATCCGAGCCGATCTGCGTTTACTAAGTAGATACTCGTTTAAAGGATCGGGGCCAGGCGGAATCAGGCAGTCGACGCAACACGAGACTGGATTTGAGCGAGGCATTCCTTAATCTCCCGAAAAAATCTCCGCACGGCGAAGTGGGTGGAGATCAGTTTCCACGCGTTTATCGTTATATAGCTCCGCGGTGGCGAGAATGTATCGAGGTGCGACCTGTTGTAGCTGCTTCTTAATGTCATCGATGTCGACTTGGAGTGTTTCCGAGGCTGGCATTCCATGTGCGAACTTGTGGCGCAACTTGGCTAGTTTGTTCACGAGTAACCAGATCTCGTCATCTGGAGTTTTCCCGATTAGAGCCTGAACTAAAATCAACCTTGCGAGAAAAACCGTTGACTTTGAAGGCGGTAGGATCGCGAAGAGCCAAGTTTATGATGTCTTCCAGTTGACCTTCTATCTCGGCATGAAAATCAAGCACCGCACTCTTGAAGAGGTCGGCTGGTGTAAAGAACAGAATGTCGCTCCCCTTGTGAGGATCGGACCAATCAATTTTGTGCTGATAGAGCATAAGCTTTCCGATTTGCACGTTGGTTCATGACTGCGCCCGGCGGGAAGTGGGCGTTGAGCGCGTTTGGGGCTGCGGGCTATGTCGTTGTGAGGTGGGCACGAAAAATGGGCGCTGAGGTCAAATGCGTGGATTCGGGCGACGCGACACGCGAGCTCCGGCTTAAGGCCCGAGAGCTCGGCGTGCCCGTGGAAGCCTTGGCCCAGGTTGCCATTGCCGAGTTTGTGCGCCAGAGACGACGGCGGAAGGGCTAAGTGATGTGGCTGTTAGAATCCACCAGTGAGGCCGTACTTTTCGACGGCCAAGCTCGTCGGAAAACTGTTCGCCATCTTCGTCTGCCATAATTGGCAAGGCTAACCAGAAAGGCGCGATGAAGCGAGATATGTTGGAAGCAAGAATTGGCAAGACATTGGCAAGACTAGGTTTTTGCGCTCTGATTTCAGACGGTTAGAATTGCCCGTTGATAGGCTCTGGAACTTGGTCTGCACCGTGTAGGAATCGAACCTACAACCCAGTGATTAAGAGTCACTTGCTCTGCCAATTGAGCTAACGGTGCGCTAAAGGAATGGAGCGGAACATTAGGATCAGTTTTCTTGGGTGCAAGAGCAAATCGGCAGGCCGAACAGATCAGGAATTGGAGGAGCTTTCGATTTCATTACCAATGCGGGACAAAGACGAAGACTGTTTCGACCCAGCGCGGCTCAAGCCGGGAATTGATGAGTTGAGGCCTGAACTCTCGGTGCCTTTTTGACCCCGCCTCTTCGAGCAGACCAGAAATATTTGGCAGAGGGCGAGGCTTTGTTCGGCAAAGATGCTTGAAAGGCCGCTTTCTTGATTTCCTTTTGTTTCGGTCTGGCAACCTTATTCGATCGCTGGCTCGGGACGGCAGCAAAGAGCAGCGTGATCGCGTCTTTATCGCGCCGATCCAGTACGCCGAGGAGGGATCCAATCTGCGCACGCAGACCGGTTTCTTCGCGAACTTCTCTTTTCAGCGCTCTCACCAGTGATTCACCGCGTTTGACCTTCCCGCCGGGAAGCGTCCAAAGTCTCATTCCAGCAGCCTGACGCACCAGCAAAACCCGATTCGTTGAATCTTCGATCCACGCCATCACGGACACTTCTTTGGTCGGACGCAATCTGGGGGCTTTTGTCGGGGCGCTGGGCATGCTTCGTTAACCGTTTACCGGTGCAATGTAAATACAGGTGGCGTTAATCGCGAGCGTGGCCAGACACGGCGTTCCTGGAGAAGACAAAACAGGTCGAGCACTCTGGAAGTGGTGAATGGATCTTTGATCTGCTACTCTGCGCTTCGCTAAATCCGGGACAGCTAACGAATCCGCGGCCGTGGGTTTGCCGGGTTGATCGTTTTCTCGTTTGCTCCGGTTCATCGACGCTTTTTCCGCGTCTCTTCGCATATGTTCAGCCAATTGCGGCGGAGAGCCTCCACCAAATGAAGTCAAAAAATGCGTACGGGATATTTGGCGACTGCAGAATCGACCGTGGCAAGTTCCCAGCCGTGCAGAACGGCGTGAGCGATCAAAAGACGGTCAAACGGATCTCGATGGACAAAAGGTAATTTTCCAAGAAGAAAAATCCCTTCATCTTCAATAAACCCTGGAAAAAACCCGGCGGCCTTGATGGCTCCAGGTAGCAGCACGGCCGGAGCCTTAGGCAGCTGCAGCTTTCCCATATCATATTTGATCTGGATTTCCCAAAGGGAGACTTGGTGAAAGATCCAACGAATCTGCGGGTCGGCCGCGGCGGATCGATATGCGATTGAAAGCTGTGGACTGCCGGACAGCATCCAGAGGGCGATCTGGGTGTCGAGAAGGATCGTTCTCAGGACTTCAGCTCGGTTGAATAAAAGTCATCTTCGAAGTGTTTGAGCGGGGCGTTAAAGTCCTCGGGAACTTTGAGGACTCCTTTCAGAACACCAAGGCGCAGGGCTCGCGACTCTTCGGGCTGCGAAATCGGTCGAAGTTCCGCGACTGGACGGTTACGTTCGCACAGGACAATCACTTCACCCTTCGCGACCTTGGCGAGATACTTGCCGAGGTGCGCTTTTGCCTCGCCCAGATTGATCAATGTCACAGTATTAGACTACTTCTGGACTAAAAGAAGTCAACTCGGTCAATTCCCTTATGAGGATCCGGATTACAGCGAGGCTGAGTCCTGATGTCCCTTCGGGAAGAAGCCACAGTTCGACATGCCCGAGGCCGTCCGCGCTATCTGCGTCCACAGCGCAGGCTCCAGATCACCGCGTTTCATGTTCCGCGTTTGGCATCAACCCGAATATTCAACCCGGTCGCGCTCATCCCTGACGCTGATCGAAGACCCGGGTTCGGCCAGGGGCAAAGTTGCCGTCCGACCGTCCTCGCCTGTGAGGGTTAATTGTCCGCCTTCTTCCCGCGCGGATTCGATTCTACCCTCACCCAACATGTTCACGGTTATCCCTCCCGCGACTCTTATTCGCATCGTTGAATGATCATCAAAGATGATCACGATCAGCCCTGCTTCTTTAGATACAACCTTTATGGTGCGTCCATGAATGATTTTCGTCAGTTTCTCATTCATTTCCATGAAGGCAGTATCCACCTATCCGTGTTGATCTCCAAGTGGGAACACTGGTCTTACGTCTCGGCCGGGACTATTGCTCCCAAGAAAACCGTGGATCCAGACGTGATCCAACACTAAAGGAGGTCAAGCAGGAGCTTGCCCCGAGCCGACCTTGGGTGTTGTGAGACAATCTCTTTATTCGAGCCCCTTTCGGAGTAGCGTAAAGACCGCGCTACTTGCGACGCCAAACCGCACGATTCAGATGATCCACGCCTTGAGGTCAGCCTGGGCGAATTCAGGCGGCTTTCCCGCGATCTCGGAAGGAGGCACGTTGGAAATCAGGTAGGCGAGCCGGAAAGGGCCGAAGCTCGCCCGGTGTGTGAAAATATTTCGGGCAATCGGGTCGGCCAAATTACGGGCAATTGTCCTGGCATCGACCTCGCGACTGAAAGTCCCTTCTTGAAACCGGGCGATGCTTTGTCCGGGCACAAAGACGACGACTGTCTTGAGAGAGCCAGCGTTCGTCGGAGTTGCGGTTATTTGCACATAGAGGTCGGTTGAGCTGTCAGCGAGCGAGGCCATTTAGTGCCAGTGTTAGTGCCAGTGCCGGTGCGCCGCGATCATTTGCTGAATGGCTGTTATGGCAATTTACTATAAAAACTTGACGATTACTTTGCCGAGAGTCCCGGACTCCACCAACGCAAATGCGGCATCGATGTTTTTGGCTGCCATGAGTTTCCCGAAAAAAAAGCGAGCGCGCAACCTCCGAAGATCCAGACATCGAATTTCTTTTCGCCGATTTCCATCAACGGTCCAGTCGGTAACGCCAATAATCCGGATCTCGTCGATCATGTTTGACCGCTAAGATCATGATGTCGCGGTCCCTGAATGTGTATAATATCGAGTACGGAAATTTCGAAACCGGCAGGCTCGCACGCCAGGCTCAAATTCCCGGAAACGGTCCGGCCTAAGAATAATTGCCGCGATGGCCGTTTCGACGGCATCGACGAACCTTTCAGCTGTTCGGTCATAAAACAAGAGGGCTTCGCGAAACTCGTCTCGAGCGTCAGGATGAAGCAGGAAACTCGCTATTGGATATGAGCCTACTACGGAACGTGAATGGGCCGCGATTGCTCAAGATCGGATACGCCAAATCGAGTCCGGAGAAGTGGCTCCTCTTGATGGCGAGCAGGTGCTAAAGGAAATGCATCAGCTAGCGAAGCAGTTGGCTCAACACAGTTCCTTGATCGCGCCTCGATAGCAAAGAGCGCTCTGCCCGTCGGAGACCCGGCACCAGCGTGAGCGCAAAGGCTGCGGTTACTAATACGCAAACGTCATTAAATACAGTGTCCATTGCGAAGATCCCAGGAGTCGCTCATCAAAAAGAATCGTCCTGGGGGCGACAGAACTGCAAAAGAACTGCGGCATTATTTTACTGAACGGTCAACGCGTGAGAGGGAATTGAAGCCAAATCTGAAACTAATCAAGTTAATAAGTTGACGGATTGGTTTGCTATCGAGGAGATCGTGTTTCGCGAATCTCGCGGTGAGCAAGAGTTCGCTTGATTGCTTCGCTCGACCCGCAGCGGATGCGGCGGCTGCCCGGTATCGCTCCGTCCCAAACTCGAACTTCGAGCGGAAAGCGGCATCGCGCAGTCTCCGCCACCACCTCTCCAATGGCTTTCGCTATCACTTGGATGATGCCTCAAAGACCGAGGATCGCTAGGAGCAGATAAGCGAGTATTCCAGCTGAGATCAGCCAATAGAGCGCCTGTTCAACAGAGTCAGCGAACCGCTCCGACCGTTCCGGGCCGGCCTCGACTCTGCGGACCTCCTGTTTCGCGCTTTTTATCATCCCATCAAATCGCGATGCTAATCGATCACGCGCCTCGAAAAAATCGATCACAGACGCTGAATCAGTCGTCGAAACCCTTGTAGCTTCATCGAACGATCGTATGGACGGTTTGGGGGTGGCCTGCAATTCTTGCGGTATTAGCTTCATCTTACCCCGAATGATTTTGAGTTGAAGGGGACCTGTTCCAGGTTCCTAGACGGCCGCCTCCTCGAGAACGCCCCATCTTGGCGGGATAGGCGGCGAGGAAGGAGCACATCATGTGGCCGTGACCCCAGCGACGTCGCACCAGGTGGAAACTGAGGAGAAGTCGTACTCGCGCAACGCTTCGAGCGCCCAAGCGGATTGAATCGCCGAAAAGCCGGACATCGCCCGGCGAAAACCGCGCCGTAATCACTGTCCGGACCGCCAGGAGACCCAGTCGAAAAATACGCTCCTCGAGGGCCGCTACCCGATCCGACGTTTGCAACACAGCGGGTAGGTAAACTGAAATAGGAATGGGCAGGCTTTCCCAGCTCGTTGGCATCGTCTCGCGTCAGCTTAGTACCTCCGATCAAAGGGCGGACTGAGTCGCGGGTTTGGTTGCAGAACAGTGGAGCGGGAACCTCATAAGCGGCTTTCGGAGGCAACAGCCTCCGCGCTCGGGCGCCGCGGCGCAGGCAGGTCTCAAACTGCCGCCGGTTGTCACCTCGGTTTTTCCTTCGGCCAGAGGCATCCTTTCGGGTTCCTTCAGCTGATCTTGCAATCGTTCGGTGGCGGCTTGGAGCTGAATCAAGAATAGAGCAAATGAGTACATGCGGAAATCTCCTCCAGTGCGGAACTAACTGTTCCAAAGGAAGCTTTCGTATTTTCACAGTTATCTATCGCTTTCCGGCGGGCTTTATTCCCTTTTCTTGGGCAAAGTAAATCGAGTTTGATTTATGTCTTGCGAGCTCAATGTGTTGAAAACCTGACGGCCTCAGATCAATCAGCCACTTTCGCCGACTCGAAGGATTGTCTATGGGATGCCCCCCGCCCGATACGGACGAGGCCAGCCAGGTCTGTCGAACTTTGGGTAATCTATGGCGTACGCAATCGAGCTACGGTTCGGGAGAGAGGTTCGAGGGAGGTCCCGAAGGCGTCTTTGGTCCTGCGCCGGTAGGGCGAAAATTTATTCGAGCGTCAGCGAGAACTTGTTTGAGCCGTCTTCAGTGTGACCTGCCGCAGCGCCCGGCTCGAACGAGTCTTCGCCGAAGGCTCAGATGAATTCTCGCCCTACCGATTTTGGGATGTTGCGAAACATTCTCTAAATTTTCGCCCTTGTACCTTGCCCCACCAACTTTTTTTCCCTTTTAAAGCCGCCCGCAAGGGCGGAACTCTGGAGGTGAAGAACTTGGCCGAGGGGGGTGGAAAACTGCTTCGCCCAAAGGTCGGTAGAACCTGTCCGGTAGATTAGTCCACCCTCCTCGTGCCGCACCTTGCAAAAGACCGAACCGTATCTTAGGCCGTTCCAAAACAGGGTTGGAACATGAGCCTGTGTGAACAAGGCTCTGTCGGAAAGGTGCCCGCCCAAGCGCTTCATCAAACAAAGAACCAATTCAACGCGAATTCCTGTCTGATGAAAAAACCTTACTGCATCGGTATTGACCTGGCAAAAGCAACCCTTGACTTTTGCACGCTCTCCAAAACCGGCGCCCGCCTCTGGCGGGGGAAACAACGCCTTCCTGCGTAAAGCCCTCTATCTGCCTGCCGCCGTGGCCCGTCGTTGGTGCAAACCCATCCGACAATGGGCTGCCGAGCTTGAGTCGCGCAAACTACACTCCCTGATCATCCGTGGCGCGATCATGCGCAAACTCCTCCACATTGTTTTCGGCGTTCTTCGCCACCAACAACCCTACAATCCCCGCTTGGCTGCTATCCTCAAATGACTTGACATTTCAAGACCGTATCTACCGGCGCAGGACAATGCGGTATCCTGAGACAATCTTAGCGCTCGCGCGACCAATCGCTTGGTGGCGTGCTACAGATTCCCAAGTCCGACACCCCCGAGGCCGTTCCGCGCTACTTGCGATCAATCTTTGATCAGCAAAGCGATCGTCTGGCGTCCGCTACGCCGGTAAATGCGAAAGTCATTATCCAAGTCCAGACGACGCAGTTCAACGTGATCTCCGACATTCGCACCAGACAGGCATCGGCAAATGAAATAGGGACGTCGTAATGCAACTACTTCAAGCCCTCGCCCTCGCAGACTGCTGGGGATTCGCGCAAACTCCGTGCGCAGATCAGACCATCAAAATTTGCCGGAACAAAGGAAAGCTCCGGCGGGATCGTGATTCCAGCCGCAGCCAGAAGTTCTCGCTTGAACGCCTGAGTTGCGGGATGATCGACCTCGAAGACTCGCGGAGCAGATTTAGACGATGAATTCCGATAGGCAAAAGTATCCAATCCGGCCCCGAGGATGACGTATTGGCGAACTCTACTTTGAATACTTGTGGCTAAGACGTCCTCGGCATAGCGGCTTCGAACTGCAAAGAAGGCGCGCCTCCGTCGCGCCGCGGATTTTTGGGCTTCTTCCGGATCGGTCGCCAAGGCCGCCCTCGCTTCCACCCCGATGATCCCAAGGGCAAGAGGATCATCAAAGACTCTCAGATAGTCATAGATCTGGTGGGCGGCCCGATGTAGCGCGACCCGCTCGGCCGTCTTGCTTGGCGTGGTCCTGTGCATTCGAATGCTGTTGTTTGGGACTAACCCCAACAAAGGCTGATTTGGACAACCCCGAAAATCTCAAGACTTCGGCAGAAGATCGGCAACCAAGGCTCGTTCTTCGTTCAATTCTTTCACACTGGCGCCGATGCGTTCCTGGCTGAACTCATTGATCTCGAGCCCTTGGACAATCTCCGATCGGTCGCCCGCGATGCGAACGGGAAAGGAACTGATCAAGCCGCTGATCGACCCCGTAGCTACCATCGGAACAGAGCGCAACACTAAACCATTCCTTGTTTTCCGTCGGCAAAGTCAAGGTCCGTACGGTGTCGATCGCCGCATTGGCTGCGGATGCAGCGGAAGAAGCTCCCCTCGCCTTGATGATGGCCGCACCGCGCTGTTGCACCGTGGTGATGAAAGTTTCCTTGAGCCATGAGTGGTCCTTGATGATTTCAGTCGTGGGCCTTCCGTCGATCTGCGCGTGGTAAAAATCCGGGTACTGGGTGGAGGAGTGATTTCCCCAGATGGTCATGTTCGTCACCGCGGATACATGCCTGCCCGCACGCGCCGCCAATTGTGATTTGGCGCGGTTCTCATCGAGACGAGTCATCGCGAACCACCGGTCGCGGGGGATTTCCGGTGCGTTATTCATGCCGATCAGACAGTTCGTGTTACAGGGATTGCCCACCACCAGGACACGAATGTCCGCCGCGGCGTTCCGTTGGATCGCCTGACCTTGTCCGGTAAAAATCTTGCCATTGATCCCAAGTAGATCTTTGCGCTCCATGCCTTGCTTGCGCGGAACGCTCCCGACCAGCAGCGCCCAGTTCACATTGCGGAAACCCTCGTCCAGATCGGCCGTGGCCGACGTCGTTTTCAGGAGGGGAAACGCACAGTCTTCCAATTCCATCACGACACCTTCAAGAGCTGCCATAACCGAAGGGATCTCGACCAAACGAAGCTCAACAGGTTGATCCGGGCCAAGCATCGCGCCAGAAGCGATTCGAAACAGGAGCGAATACCCGATCTGACCGGCAGCGCCAGTGACCGCAATCTTGATGGGCGATTTCATAGAGGACCGTAGGTGCGGCTGCGCACTTCGACAAGAAGAGGATTTGGCAGGACCAGTGCTAGTGCCAGTGTCAGTGTCAGTGCTAGTGTCAGTTGGTGCGAGATCGAGAGCGCTGTAAAGAGTTGATCAAACCGTTGCACATTCGACCGATCTCCTGAGTGACTGCCAGCAGCTCGGAACAGCCCTCGTTCCCGAGGTATTTTAACCGTTCTGCGAGCAAGAGCTGAGTCTCAATTTCGAAGACTGAGACTCGGGCATGACCAACGGATTGAACGAATTCGCCTGAAGTGATTCGACCGGTTCCTTCCGCGATGTTACTCGGAACTGAGACGGCCGCTCGGCGCAACTGATTGCTTAACCCATAAATCTCCCGGTCTGGGAAAGTTGCAGTCAGCAAGTAGACTTGCTCGCAAAAATCGACGGATTTCTGCCAAACGAGTAAATCGCGGTAACCCTTTGTCCTCATAACACAAGTAAGGAACGTTATCACCACCTCTTTCCACCCTGTCCAGCTCGAAAAACGCTGGCACTGACACTACCCCAACCCCACAAACCGTGCGAGGGCTGTCGAATACACCTCGACACGAGTGACTCTTTTCGCCAAACCCTGTTCCAGAACCGATTGGTAAGCGAGCAACTGAGGAAGATAGGTTGTTCGTAGACGTCGCTCGAAGTCTTGCGTCGATTCGCTGGCGCCTCGCTGGTTTGTTTTCCAGTCTACGATCCAGACGTCCCGTTCAGTCGTGCCAACCACCAGGTCAATCACTCCCTCAACCCACTCCGCCCCCGTGCGCGGCCAGGAGAAAGGCACCTCGACCTGAAACCATTTCCCCGCTTGCAAAATCTCCCGGACCGCGGGACTAGCATGGAACGCTTCGGCTTCCCGACGAGCTCGACCGCCGAAAATGTCGGGAATCGCCCCAATCCATTCGAGGCGAGCTTGCTCAGTTGATGCCCAGGGATAGCCCTCCGCCCAATTATGCCACCAACGACCATAGAGGTACGCTGATGGACCGTCTTCAAACCCACTGTCATCGATGTCCTGATCATCAACCAGAGTATGGGGACGGATGACCTTCGGGACCAGCAAAGAGGTCGTGACCGCAGTGGAGAAATCGGCTTCAGGGAGCGGCAGAGCCGCGCGTTCGATCTTTTTTTCGCGTTCCCTGACAGGCGAAAACTCGTTTGGTGGGTTTTGCAGAATAACATCGAGCTGCGCATCCACGACGTGCAGAAAAGAGTTTTTTGATCGCGCGTAATGTTTGGGGGCAAAGGGCAGCGCTAAGAGGTGACGGGCCCGAGTGAGAGTGACATAGAGGATACGCTGTTTCTGCTGAAGAGGCGCTTCCGGATCAAGAGAGATCTTCGCGTTGGGACTTCCTGAGTGCCAGATCAGGCGCACGCGTCCATCAACAGTAGCGAGGCGGGGATACGGCAGCGGACTCGTCTCGATTGGCCTGCCTAATCCGACCGGAATGACGATGTCCCACTCGAGGCCCTTCGCCGACTGGCAGGTGATCAGCTGGATCTTTTCCTCGGCTGACTCCGGAAAACGCGTAGCCTCATCCAACCCCTTGACTAACTCATCGACAAACTCCCGGAGAGACAACCGTCTTTGATCAGCTTCCAACGCGCGCTGCTGGATGAAACTAAGATCAGCCGACGGCTCGTTGATCGCGGACAATCGTTGTCTGAGTTCCGTCGCCCGTATTACCTCTTGCAAGAGTCCGGCCAGGCTCGAACCGCTTCGGTCGCTTACCTTGATTTCAAGGCGGCGCAACATCTCGCGAGCCTCCGTAAATTCCGCCGATGGAACCACCTGGCCTTCGGTGTGCCGCGCGAGCTCAACATCGGAAATTCCGAAAATCTCCCGGTAAACGCCGAACCGTTCGAAACGATCCCAAGGGTAGAGCAAGGTGTACAGCAGCGCGATCGGCCAGGAAAAGGCGGCCCTGGTACTCCAGCTGATCTGTTGATTATAATAATTGTGCTCCAGACCTGCTCGTCGGAGGACTTGCACACACACATTCAACCACGCGTGTTGCGGCGCCAGAATGGCTACCTGACTCCACGAATCAATTCCGAGTCCGTCTTTGCCGGTCTGCTTCAGCCAGTGAACCACTTGCTTTACCTCCTCCTCGAATCGCCAGGCAACACTGCCCGGTGAGCCCTCCGGCGGTCGCTCCAACGGTAAGAGGATCGCGTGCCCCTCCAAGGCTGCCGGCGCCGCCACGAGGTCCGGAAAACTTTGTCCAGCGGTCGTGCTAAAGATTTGATTGATTCCCCTGACGATCTCCCGCGCACAACGCTGGGTAACGGCTAGTTCGATCACTTCGCCGCCATGCCTTGAACGAAACGCCTCGTTGATTGCGGTGTATTGATCGACCCCAGAATGTTCATAAATTGCCTGCCTCGGATCACCGACGATACTGAACCGGCCCGGTTGCGGAGGCTCCCCGCTGCCCGGCCAGGAATCGTAGGGAGCGCCGGCCGGACGGGTAATTTCCACCAATACCTGAAACAATTTTCCAGCAGTATCCTGAGCCTCATCTAACAACACGGAGAATGCTTCTCGACGAATTTCATCAAGCACCCCGGGTTTGCGGAGCAGTTCGCCGGCCAGGTTTACCTGGTCAGCAAAAGTTAACAGCCCCTGCGACCGGCATTGCTGACGATACCGGGCCGCCAGCGATCCGACGATATAGGCGGAAACCTCTTCGACCCAGGCGAAAAGCGGACCCGCGGCTGCATCGAAGGCCTTCAGCAAGGAATCGCTCGTCCCGGCCGGCGCGGGCAGCGGAACGAACTCCCGCGCGGTTTCCAACGCCAAGACGGTACGCTCGACGCGTTTGATAGTGCTGAGACGGTTAGATTTTGAATTGCCGGGAACGACGCATCGCTCCAGAAATGTTAGATCGGGCACCGGCGGCCTTTCCCGGGAAGGCCGGCGTGTGACATTCTCGGGATCAAACGTTCGCGCTAAGTCGAGAATTTCCTGCCAGGTACAAAATCGCAAGAGCTGGCGGAGGAAAGGATCGTTTTCATCCAGGCGTGACTCCTCCTGGTGACAAAACTCCGCCCAGAGAGCGTCATCCGACCGCTCTGTGGCAACGGACAATACCGGCGGCAACCCGAGCTCATTCTGGTATTGCCGCTCCAACCGAACACAGAAGCTGTGAATCGTTCCAAAGAAAGCTTGCGCGAGGCCGGCAAACATTTGCTTATCACCCGGGTGCCGATCCTGAAGAAGCCGGGCAAAAACGCGACGTTTAAACTCACTCGCGGCGCTATTCGTGTAGGTGACGACAACAAGGCGGGCTAACCGTTCCGGATAGCGTCGGGCCATGTTAACAATGCGATCAACGACTGCCGTCGTTTTGCCTGCGCCCGCGCAGGCCAGAACCGAGAAGTTCTGATCAAGCTCCGTGACAAACCGGGTACGGCCGGCCTCGTCGGACTGCTGCGCCGGAGCTGTTTCGCTTAGTGCGTCGCCAATCATCGTTTTTATCACTATCTGGCGATATGTTGTTTGGGGTCAAAGGCGATTGCGCGACGGAAAGGCGGCACTGGCTTCCAGCCTGTTATTAAGGAACTATTCACAGAAGGTCACGAAGGTCGCTAAGAAGAGAATTCAGAGCTGGTCTCGCAACGATGTTATTTGCTATCGCGCCAAAAGTTCGGGCAACGGGCGTCATGGAGTGCGTCCGACTTGTCGCCGCTTTAGGATCAGCGCGGTAGCAGCAAAAGCGATCTCGCTTCATCTGAGCCTTCGGCGAAGACTCGTTCGAGCCGAACCCTGGGACATGCCAAGCAGATCTTTGAGATCTTTGAGATCTTTGAGATCTTTGAGGCCTTCTGCGCTACGTCCGACAGGCTCGAAACCTGTGCCACCTTTCACGCTTCTGCGCGAGCATAAGCCGGTCCAATGGCAGCGTCGCAATCGGCAAATCCTCGGAGCGTTCAAATCGATTGAGAGCGTTGCCCCGGCGCCCAAAGCAGAGGGTTTCCTGGATGCGGCCAAGTTCCTCATAAGCGGCTTGGGCTTCGGCGATCTTGACATCCGGGATCGTTGACGCCTCAACCGGCGTCACGAGCTCCAGCTTAGTCTCGGCCACGCCTAACGAATCCATCAGGCTAGCGTAACCGCAAAACTGAAGCAGGCTTCGGTTTTGCACGCTGGAGGTATTTTCGAGCATCGACGATTTGAAATCGATCACCGTTACGACCGAGTTGGTCAGCGCCGGTCGATCGCTGATGATTAAGTCAGCTCGGCCACGCAAATACAGTTTACCCGGCGTATCCACCGAGGTCACCTGATACTCGGAGCTAAACCATTGCAGGGGATCAACGGACATATTCTGGACAATCTGTTCCGCAATCCAGACAGCCTTGTGGAGAACTGATCTCCACCAAAAGTGACTCCCGCCGGTCGCGCGTTCTTCGGCAACGGAGACCGCGGCTGATTGAATCTTTTTTTTCAATGCCGCGGTCATATCCTCGCGGCTGGTGGAGGACAGGGCGAGAGAATCCGTCAATCGGGCAAACTCCTGTGGACTGTGAAAGGCCTTCTCCAGAAGACTGTGAACAATCGTTCCCAAAGCAAACTTTTGATTGCGGGCAAACGCTTGATCGCGTTGCATTTCGCAGCGGAAAACGCTTTTGAAAGCGAACGTGGCGGGAGTTTCGCGCACCGACTGCAGATCGGAAGGTTTCCACGCTCGTTTCGGTAGCTGCGCAGTCTCAAAGTTCAAGAAATAGGCGTCGAACGGCTGGTTCGGGTCGGTGCGATTGAGATGGATCTCCCTCAAGCGCTGAACGGCGGGCGACGGAGAGCAAGGCGCCGGCGGTTTTGGGGCGAAAGATAACAGTTTCGGTTTCAGGCTCAGGTCGCAAAAGGTGATCCAATTGCTGGGAATGAGTTTCTCGCCCTTTTCATTGGATTGATAACAGCTAAAAGCCACTCCTCGGCGAGAGTGATAAATCAGGTGCAAAACCCGCTCTTCGTAGAGCCGGCGTTCCTCGTTCGTTGTGAGAATGAGCCGGTTTTGCAATGTCTTCTTGGCGGCATCGCGTAGAATCGGATTTTCGAGCGGAGCAGGTGGCCAGCAGTCGGTGTGCGCATCAGCGAGGACGAGGTAATCGCACGTGCAACCAAACTGCCGGCTGGCGGTAGTCACTACGACGTTCGCGTAGCGCAACACCGTTCCAGTCTGCGGAACTAGTGGCCCGGATAACAGGTCGCGGACGAACTGGAAAAATAAGAGTGCGGGTATCGCCATACCCTGCAGGAGCGAACCGACCTCGTCCCAAGGAATTCCCGATGGCGCATCCGTCAGGTCGTACTGGTCCATCTCCTCAGGCCAGCCCAAGAGGAACGCCGTCAGTTCTCGGCGGATCTGTTGCCAGAATTCGACCAATTCATCCCACGAACCAGTTTCCGGGGCAGCCGGAAGCGATTCGAAAAGGCGGCCGACATATTCTGGCAGCCCAGGCAAACTAACCAGGAACTTCATATCGCGGGTTTGATAGGTTTCAAAACCGCGGAAGATTTCTTCCCGGATTCGTCCAAAATGATCTGGGTTCTTCAGGCAACGGCTGAGAATGGCCAGAAAAACTTCGATAATCCGCTGCTCGGTCAGGAATCGAGTAACCAGCCCGGTCAATTCTGCTTGCGGCGATGGCTGCACCGGTTCGCGTACATCGTCGGTCACCGCGATACGCCGTGAAGAAAGTTCCCGGATTATCGCCGGACCAGTCAGAGAGTTATCCGGGACGGCAATGACTATTTTGCTCAAACCCATGGCAAGGATTCCGGCGACATATTCCACAATCGCCTTGACCTGGTCAGACCAAGTGACCGAGCGAATAAGCTCCGGGGTTGCAATGTCTCGAGGGCCGGCCCCATTCCACGCTTCGACAAAGAGCTCAAAAGGGCGCGGCGTCGAACCGGCCGGACAGATTTCCGGCTCCGCACCAAGCTGGGTTTCCAACAGCTCGATCCAGTCAAAATTAGGCGATTCCGCGGACAAAGGTTGATGCACCCAAATCCGCCCCTCCGTGACTCCGCGAAGTGCCGCCACCAGCAGCTCCGTTTCGTGCCGCGAGATCGCGTCAAAGCCGTAGATTCCAAGTGCGACACCTTTCTTTTGCCTCGCCAGCCGCTTCAAGTTCCGATCGGTCCTCGGCCGCCACAGATCTGATTCGACAAGTCGGGAAATCAAGGGAGAACCGGATATGCCAAGCAAGCGGAAGGCGGCTGGAGCACCAAACCCGTCCAACCAACCGGAAGCAGCCAGCTCATCCAGCGCGCTGAGCAACGCATTTCCGCGCGGCTTTATATTTTGTGTCTGTCCGGCGGACAGAGCAGCGTCGACCAGGAGCCGAAGAGTCTCCCTGCCGAAAACCGGGCTAGGCAATCCGGCCAGCCGGGAAAGCCGCTGGCGGAGACAGCGACAACCCATGAACTGAATTCCGAAAAGGGTCAGACCGGAATGAAGCGCTTGTTCCCGGATCCAGGTTGCCTGCTGAGAGGAATTGGTGACAAACCAGGTCTGGCCGCCTGCGCAAGCAGCCAGCGAACGCCTTCGCAGCCATTCGCCCAAACCACTCTCCCAAGCGTCGCCGGCGTGACTGTAGAGGTGTAGTCGGGGCATTGGGAAGGAGTTCAGGGAAGTTCAGGGAAGTTCAGGGAAGTTCAGGGAAGTTCAAGAAGTTCAAGGAGTTCGAGGAAGTTCAGCGGCCACCTGTGATGTGCGACCTGCATGGTCCCGCCTCAGGGTCACCCAGTTCCGGGAGGACCGGGTTGAGGGTGCCCGCAATCAGAGTACGGGAGCGTGTTCGGAGGTTTGTGTGTGGGTCACAACCTGAGGTAGAAGATGGAAGTGACTAAACAAAAACGCCAAGGACAAGCAGAACAGAAGCGGGAGATCGATCCGAGCCTGATCGATGAGCTCATGAAGGGCTACGAGCGGCCCGATGATGTGGTGGGAAGTGGAGGGATCCTGGAGCAACTCATCAAACGGCTCTACGAGCGGATTTTGGGAACCGAAATGAGCCATCATTTGGGCTACCAGAAGGGCCAGGCGCCCAAGTGCGCAGAGGGGTGGTACGGGAGAACTACCGCAACGGAGCCAGCAAAAAGACCCTGCTGACCGAGGAAGGGCGAGCTGCAAATCGACATCCCACGGGAGCGCGCTGGGCAATTTGAACCTCAGTTTATCCGCAAGGGCCAGAAGCGTTTTAGCGGTTTCGAGGCGTCCAAAGCTGGCGCAGAGTCTGGAACCAAGTCGTCCCGTTCTTTGCCTATCGGGCCGAGATCCGCCGAATCATTTACTCGACCAACGCGATCGAAAGTCTGCACATGCAATTACGCAAGATACTCAAAACCCGCGGGCATTTTCCCAGCGACGAAGCGGCTAGCAAATTGATTTAGCTTGCCTTGGGCAACATTACCAAAAGATGGAAAAATCCGCCGGTGCCCTGGAAGCTGGCCGCGCCGCAATTTGCGATCCAATTCGGCGAACGATTTTTGGCGGCTGACGCCGCCCTGTAAGCATGAGAAAAGTGGCAAGTTGTTGCCGAGGACTTGAACAACGCCAAAGCCCGTTGCTCACAGCTCGCCCGGCGCTGGACCGACCGCCTGGAGGGCGGTCTCGCCGGCTCGAGCTGCCGTCCTCAGAACAACTTGCCCGGAGGTTAGTTAGACAGCAAAGCAACGACCCACACACAAAAAAGCCTACACTACCCGACGGAGGCGTGTTCGGTCCTCCTCGGCCGTACTCTGATTGGGGGCACCCTCAACGTGGTCCTCCCGAACTGGGTGACCCTGAGGCGGGACCATGCAGGTCGCACATCACAGGTGGCCGCTGAACTTCCTTGAACTTCCTCGAACTCCCCCCCTGACTCCTGAACTCCTGACTCCTGCCACCCCTGCAACTCCTGGCTCACAATCAGCCCGCCAAGTACACTTCAGACAACATCGCAACATTCCTCCGATGCGTTTGATACACCTCCCAAAACTCCGAAAAGGTCGAAAAGCCAATGCGACGGGCAAGTACGTGTTGATCATGCTCGCCCGAAGGCAGAACGGAAACCGACGTATTATCCACCCGGCGCAAGGCCGACTCGATCCGCCGGAAAAAACGATAGGCATCAGACAGGCTATCCCGGTTTTGCTCTGGCAGAATCGAATCCAGAGTGGCCAGCGCGGCTAACGTCCCCGGTTCTCGCCTGCCCTCCCGCATTTGCAGATATTGGGTGATGAATTCAATCGCCATCAAGCCGCCCGAACCGGTTTTAAAATTTAGTTCAGACGCTGACTTCGATCGCTCTTGCACGACTCGCCAATACATGCGGTAAATGCCGCGTTTCAGCTCCGGATCGGGTGGATGATGTCTCCAGAGCTCGTGCAAAGACTGGGCGACTAGTTCCTGTTCCGGCCCGGTCAGCACGCGCGCTTTGGTGAGGGCCTGGATTTCCCAAAGTTGGGCTCGCCTCTCAAAATACTGCCGATAGCTCGATGCAGAGACAACCAGGGGACCAGATTCACCTTCCGGCCGAAGACGCAGATCGATTGGAAAAACCCGGCCTTCGGCTGTTTTCCGGCTCATCAAGGAAACCAATTGCTCTGCTCGCGCTGGGTCCCGTCCGATGAAAACGAGATCGAGATCGGCGCCATACATCAATTCGCGTCCGCCGAATTTGCCGAAAGCGACGATCGTCAGGTCTACGATGCTCAGTTGCGCCAAGGCAAACTCGAGGCTTGCTTCGGCTAGATCCGTCATCTCGGTCTGCAGTTCTTCGAGCGACGCGAAACCGAGCACATCGCGCAACAGAATGCGAATCACCTCAGCCCGGCGGAAAAAACGCATGCGGTTCGGTAAATCCAGATCTTCTACGGGCTCGCGGAGGCCTCTCGCAAAATCCGCTTTGGTCAATCGCACATTGAGGTTTCGCCCACGGGTAATCTCCTCAATCAATTGTGGGCGCCGAATGACGGTGTCGGAAAAAACCGCACTGGCATCGAAGAGCCGGAGCAGCAGCTCGAGAAACCGAGGGTTGGCCAGCAATGTCTCGAAAAGTAAGCCGCGGATGCCGTAGGCATCCACAAAGCGCACAAACCGGTTGAGCGCCGCGTCGGGATCGGCGCAACGCCGCAGCCGACTCAGGAGTTCAGGCTCGAGCTTCGTGTAAAGCCGGCGAGTCCGCGGAGCAATATGCACGCTACTCGGTCCCTCTCGCAATCGAGCCATGCTTTTTTCGGCGTTCTCCTTGTCCGCGAAGAAACCCAAATCCCGGTTGGTTGGTTTCGTGCTGCTCTGGGTTGTCAGCAGATTTTCAAAAATGCGGCGAACCGCGCCGGTGTGTTCCGCCAAGTTTTGATCGAACGCGCCGAGATCGGAAAAGCGAAGACTGGCGGCGATCCGCCACCGGCTCTCAGGTGCAGCCGGTAGCGTGTGGATCTGCTGCTCATTGATCATCTGAAGACGATGCTCAACCGCGCGTAAGAAAATATAGGCCTTCCGGAGAACCTCGACGGCAGAAGCTGGCAGTAACTCGAGCTCAGCGAGCGCGCGCAGAGCCTTTACCGTGTTCCGTTCCTGCAGAAAGGCGTGGCGCGCACCGTGTAAAAGCTGCAGAGCTTGCACAATGAACTCGACTTCGCGGATGCCGCCGTAACCGAGTTTGATATTGCGATGGAGATCTTCGTGCCCAACCAGATCGCGTTCGATACGCAATTTCAGATCGGCAACTTCCTCGACCAGATCAGCCGAAACCGTTCTCGGAAAAATAAACGGCTGTAGGCGGTGATTGAATTCATAAAGCAGCTCTTCATCACCGGCGATTCCGCGCGCTTTGATCAAGGCCATACGCTCCCAGGTTTCGCCGTAGCCCGCGTAGTAGTTTTCCATGCTGGGAAAGGAACGGACTAACGGACCGGTGCTTCCTTCCGGTCGCAGTCGTAAATCGATGCGGAATAAGGGGTCTCGTTTCGCGCAGAAGATCTCGACGGTGCGTTCGGCTAAGCGAGTAAAGAATTCGTGGTAAGAAAAGCGCGGATTGACCCATCCGTCCTGGCCATAGAAAAAGATCAGATCGATGTCTGAACTGTAGTTTAACTCGAACCCGCCAAACTTGCCCATGGCCAGAATGCCAAACCCGCTCTCCGGGGTTCCCCAGCTACTGGACAATTTATCAAGACACGTCTGATAAACGTGCGTCACGCACTTTTCCGCGACCACGGTGATGTCGCGCGTGCTCTCGGCGAAATCGGCCATTCCAGCAAACTCCCGGAATGCGATCCGGAGCATCTCCTGCGACTTCCAGGAGCGGAGACCAAGGCAATCCGGATCCTGACCGGGCTCCCAATCCCGCACACCCCCGCCCCCTTCTCGTGGATTCAATACATCCGGAGAAGTCATCCACTCGAGAAGCTCAGGCTTTTTGAGAATCTTCTCGAGCGACACCGGTGAAAAAGCCAGGAATTCGAGCAGCCGCGAGCCACCGTTGGCCAAGCGTCTGAGCAGCTCCGGGAGATCGGAGCAAGCCGCCTGGAGCTCCGCTAAAATCCGTTCGACCTCTGCCGGGTGCAGGGAATCCTCAATCAGCGGTTTCTTCCAGGAATCGTCCGCAGACATGGTGGAAGCATAGAGTGGGTAATCCTGTGGAGTCCAGGAGTTACAGGAGTCACAGGAGTCACAGGAGTTGGAGGGATTCGGGGAATTCACACAATGTTCATTGGATTCGCCGCTTCGGAGATAGCGGAAAGAAAACCAGGGCGCGCGCAATACCAGCCTGGACTACCCGAGGGGTCTGGCACTGGCACTGGCACTGGCACTGGCACTGGCGCTGGCACTGGCACTAGCACTGATACCGGCACTGGGCGTACGATGCGTACCTTCTGCTTGTCCATCTGCTGTTTTGTCTCTAGATGTTTAGGGTCACTCTGATTCTGTCCTGTGAAACGCCTGGTTCGAGTCGTCTTGATTGTGTTTGGCGCGCTCCTCGGAGTGTTCGGCTTATCGCTTTTGGCCATTAATCTTTATGTGCAATCTCCTGGGACGCAGCTGAAGATCCGGGAGGCGGTTAGTGGCAGCCTGGGCCTGCCCATCAGTGTTTTCCGGATCTCCTTCACCCCTTGGGGCGGCTTTCTTTTCCAGGACGTCACGATTGGCAACCCGGCGGCCCAATTCCCTTTGGCGCGTGCCGAACGATTGACTGTAGTCTGTGACTTCCTTCCCTTTTTTCATCGTCGAGTCTCGATAAAAAGAATCGTCCTCCAGCGGGTTGATCTAAATATTCCCGTTTCATCTCCCGACGTCGTGGCTGATTCCGATGAGCAGAGCTACGAACAAAACACGCCGGCGCCAACCGAGAGCCCTCCGATCGCGAATCGGCCGGCTTCTCCCTCCAACCCGGTCCTCCGACGGCATGGCCGTGAGCGTTGGCTGCCGCTGCCTCACCATTTCTGGCTCGAAATCCGGAAAATCCAGATGATCGACAGCAGCGTTCATCTCATCACTCCCGACGGCGCGACTGTTCTCAATATGCGAGGAGTGGAATGTGCCGTGAATTTTCAGAACGGCGATTTTCTTGGCAAATTGCGAACCGACGCCGCGATCCTCCAGGACTCTGTGGCTCTCGAGGACATTGCATCGCCGATCTCCTGTCGCGGCGGTAATCTGCAGCTGGAGCAGATCACCGGAGTATTGTCCGGAGGCCAGTTGCACGGGAACTTCGGCATTGATTTAAATAACCCGGATTATCCCTACCGTTTGAACGTTCAAATCGAGGGCGTGAATCTCAATGAAATGGCCAGCCGCGCCGGTGGAGTCCTGGATCGCGCTCACGGCACCTTGGAAGGCAATTTTGAGCTGAACGGTTCTGCCGCTGATAACTCGGAAACTTTCGGCAAAGGCTTTTTGGCATTAAAGACCGGTTACGTGGACCAATACCCTTTATTACAGGAGATCGGCAAATGGACACAAATCGACGAGTTGCGCAGACTGGAGCTCGAGGAAGCGGAATCGCACTTCCGAGTTGTCGGCTCTACAGTGAAGGTCGATTCGCTGCGCTTGGTCTCCAAAAACTGCCGGATCGATCTCTGGGGAAAGGTCGAGAACGCGCGGAATCTCGCTTTGGAAGGCCGACTGACGGTCAGCCCCTTTTTGAGCCAGAAGATTCCCCGGGAACTGGAAGATAATTTCGTTACGGCGTCAGATGGCCGTAGCCGAGTTCTGGATTTCCAGGTCAGTGGTCCAATCTTGCGGCCACAAACCAATTTGTTTGATCGTATGATCGGTGACCGCCGGCGGCTGTTGCGTCGCCTGATTCGCGGTGATCGGCACGATCACAACCACGATCAGGACTCCAGTAAGTTCTCCGCTCCGCGCCAGACCACTCAGAGCTGATGAGAGTCATTGCCGGCTCTGCCCGAGGCGTTGTGCTGCAAGTACCCGCCTACGACGTACGTCCGACAATGGACAAGACGCGTAGCGCGGTTTTCTCCGCCCTGGGCGAACGAGTTCCAGGCGCGGACGTTCTCGATCTGTTTGCCGGATCGGGTGGCCTCGGAATCGAAGCATTGAGCCGTGGTGCCGCCTCAGCCACCTTTGTTGACGCCCATTTTCGAGCGGTGCAAACGATCCGCCAAAATCTGGAGAGGACCCGTCTCCGCGGCGCGATTTTCCGGGAGGATGCCTTGCGTTTTCTGGAGCGGTCCGATGCACAATTTGACCTGATTTTTGCTGATCCACCCTATGTGAAACGTCCCGAAGACCGGAATTTCGCGATCGAGCTGTTGAACACCCATCATCTCGTTCGCGCGCTGACCGAGAACGGGCTGTTCATTCTCGAAAGATCGGATCAAGCGCCCATCGGCGCAGGCTGGCAGATACTTCGGTCGAAACGTTACGGGGATACGGAGATCCTGTTCCTGACGCGTGGGTAACGCGCAAGTCGCCAATGTTACTCGCGCTTTACAACCTCCTTCTCCCGTTCGCGCTGCTCGGTTCGTTTCCTTTTTACTTGCGGCGGATGCTTAAAAGAGGAGGGTATGCGCACAACTTTGTTCAGCGCTTCGGCCTCTATTCCAGACGATTGCGTTCCCATCTGGCCAACAGAGACTGGATTTGGATCCGGGCGGTCAGTGTGGGCGAGATGCTGCAGGCGCTCGATCTTGCGGCAAAGCTCCGTGCGCTGCACCCGACATTGCAATTCATCATCTCGACTACCACATCGACCGGTTACGCTCTGGGAAAGCAAAGGGCCGATCCATCCATCATGGAGATCGTTTACAGCCCGCTCGATTTCTATCCAATCGTTCTGCACGTGTTTCAGCTTGCCAACCCGCGAGCGATCGTCCTTATCGATTCGGATCTCTGGCCGAGCTTTTTGGCCGTCGCGGCCAAACAAAAGGCGCCGGTCTATGTTGCCAACGCGCGTCTTTCACCCCGATCGGAGCAGCGTTACCGCAAACTCCGGTGGATCGCGCAGGAATTTTTTTGGGACCGGCTGACGCTCCTCTGCGCACAAGACGAAGCTGATGGACGTCGCTGGCGGGAGCTCGGATTAACGGAAAAGCAGATTCAAGTGACGGGCAGCTTGAAATACGACACAACGAAAGATACCGCCGTGGAGCAATCGCCCGACTTCAGTAAATGGCTGGCGGCACGCGGTTTTGATCCGGCCCGGCCGATCTTGCTGGGCGGCAGCCTGCATCACGGCGAGGAAGAACTGCTCAGCGAATGTTTTCAGAGTCTTTTGCCCCAATTCCCCGCATTATTTCTCGTGCTGGCGCCGCGGCACGCGGAACGAACCCCGGAAATTGAGGAGCTCCTGCGCCGCCGCGAACTGTCGTACGCGTTACGCCTGGAGGGCAAACTGGTCGCGGAAACCGCCGTGCTGGTTCTCAACTCGACGGGCGAACTAAAGCACTGGTACCAAGCCGCGCAGGTCGTCGTAATGGGCAAAAGCTTCCGCGGCAAAGGCGGCCAAAATCCCGTTGAACCGATCCTGGCCGGCAAACCGGTGGTTTGCGGACCGCACATGGAAAACTTCGCGCACCTGATGGCGGAACTTCGTGAAGCAGACGCCGTCGTACAGGTATTTGCGGAGGACGCCCTGTCCCCGGCGGTTGGATCGCTGCTGGCAAATCCAGCCCGCGCGCAGGAGCTTGTCCGGAATGCCAGCCAGGTTTTGGCACAGCATCGCGGGGCGATCGAGCGCACCGCGAGACTTGTGTTGGCCGGAATGAAGCCGCAGGCAACTGGAGGGCGCATATTTTAATCGATACCTGATCAACGAGCAACGCAGCGGCCGGCCCATATCAACGCAACCCTTTGGGCTGGGGCGATGACACCATTATACGCGAGACGGTGCACTAGACCGAATAGATCGTGCGCCGCTGCGTCCATTTGGAATATGAAAAAAACATTCCTCGCATTTATCGTGGTCGGATCAGTCCTTGGGAACTGCCTGACCGCATTTGCCGACGAGGACCGGCGAGATCACGACTGGAATGACGAGTACTGGCATCATAATCATTACGGATATTGGCATGGTGAGCGAGGCTACTGGCATCGCCATCATCATCACCATGAATTCATCCAGGTTGGCCCCGTCACGATAGAAAAGAGTCACTAAGCACCATGCCAACCCCCGACTCAGCCGCGGTAACTCCCAAATCGCAGATTACAATCTTGCCCCGAGGGGCAAGATTGTCATGCGTCCGGAGGATCATCATACGGCCCGGATGAGCGAATCCGTGAGGATTTCGATCGCCGGGCCGTTTTGCCTCGGGGATTTATATCTCCAGGGTGAAATTCGTCCTGTAAAAAGGGGGGTCTTCCCCTGCGCTCAAAGGTGAGTCACCTGCGCCAGCGCCCAAATCAGAGAGAGCGCCGCAATAACAACCATAACTCGCTTCGCGCGCCCGGCCGTTGGGGCATCACCTCGCCTCCATTTTTCGAATTCTCGCCGAATCTGCGCCAATTCATTCGGTTGCCGATTCCATGGCCATTGCATTGTGATCACATCTGACGAGCGATGTGACCGGAAATTCAAAAAAAAGCCGGACGCCCCCGTGAGAAGATGTTTCGGAGTTGCAAGCGTTGGCTATCGGCTGGGTGAACAGCGTGAACTTTGTCCTTGCGTGCGGGCATCGCCATGTCACCTTACCGGCTCTCAATTTTGACCCTATCGTCCAGTGGCCTAGGACACCGCCCTTTCACGGCGGTAACACGGGTTCGAATCCCGTTAGGGTCGCTAATAGACCTAACAGATTAATAACGAGGATCTTACGAAGGATTCTTAAGCGTCAATGAGAAGGTGGTGAGAATGATTTTCCTAGGGAGGAGTGGAGAAAACCGTTTTTGGTTATTCGCCTTTTTGGACCAGGCCCCGATAGCCCTTTGAGCGAGGTACTTGCGAATCTTCCGATGATCCACTTCGCTGATGCCTGTAGCGTCATGCCTACCCATCCCTTTACCTCAAAATCGCAGATGAAAGAACCTCCTCCAGATGCGGCTCAGATTCACGAGATGATCCGTGGACTGTCTCAGAAGCACATTCTGAGTAACAGCCCACAGACCTACGTCGATGATTTTGTGGTGGCGGCCCTGGAGGTGTACGACCCCGCTACGCTCCAGAAAACCCTTCAGCATAAATTCTTCATTCCCGATGAGGCCAACTACAAGGAGGATACCTATTACCAGAGCGCCTCCGAGCTGAGTGTTTCCCACTATATCAAGCAGAAGGAAAAACAGAAGCTGGTAACCAACTTCGAGTGCGACCACCGACTTAATTTACCCAGCCTAAAGGACGTGGATAACTACTTCCGAGTCCGATCGACCAAGGTCTCGCTAGAGGTAAAGTGCCCGCTGGAGGACAAGCAGGCTCCGTTCCCTGGCAATATCACGCTAAGAACGGTGGGCAGAGCGCCCGATGTTACGGGAATTGAGCGGATGAAAGAGATCTTCGAGTCACGCACTTCGGGTACAAACTTTCCTATGGGGAAGAATCCTGATCTAAGAATGAAGGACTGTTTGGAGTCGGCTAACGAGAAGTTCAACTCTAAATCCGGAGTTGATGATTTGAATCTCCTGTTTCTCTCATGTGGCCAATTTCACAACATGAGCGAGTGGTATATTTGCCTCTATGGACCCGGAGGACTCTTCACCTCCCAGCCATTTGCCCCAGAAGCTCGATGTCCGAAGGTCGATTTAGTAGTTCTATCGAACCTTAAATATCGCCACGAACAAGCAAGGGCGCACTCAGCCTGGACGCTGGACGACGTTTTGTTGTTGCCGATCGTCAATCATCATGGCCGGTCCAATCGGACAAGCGATGCAATCGAAGAAGGACTCAGTGTATTTCATCACTTTCAAAAAGAGTTTGCTCTATTCCACGGCAGGGAACTTGTATGGGACAAGCAAAGCGAGAGTTTGGTGGAATTTGAGAAACAGATCAAGGTGAGCTGTTTCGTGATGGAGCATCTAACTCCAGCGGAGTTCGCCCGATTTTTCCCGACTATCGACCGGTCGAAGTTTGAAAAATCGCCTGGCCAGAGTCGCTCAGTGTAGCTGGGTCCGACCGTAAAGATCCGATTGAATTGCTGTTTGACCAGCTAAGAGCGCGGCGGTTGGCGACAGAGCAAAAGGATGCGAGATTCGCCCATTATCGAGACGCAACTTCCACTTTTTTTACGCGGCAAAGTTCTTGGCCTTCGGCCGCTGGCCCTACATTTCTGGCATGTCACCCTGTAGCCCTTTTCAGGTTTGCTAACGTAATTTAACCCTCTCATCATTATAAACCTGGAACCGCAGAATGGGGAGGGCTCGGTTCTCTGAAGCTCACTGACTGGATCCGCCAGAAACGTTTCGATCTTTTTTTCCGTCGAACGTAGCAGCTTGTGCCCACCATTAAGGGCGGATAGAGCGTCTCCGGAATAATGCCGATCAATGCGGCGAGCTGAGAATCACTATACGGGCATCGGTTTCGGTACTTCTGAAGACGAGCGGTAAGGTCTGAGGGCATCTCAGCAGGAATCACCCCAGGTACTGGACCTGATTTTTTCCATCGCGTACCGCCACCGATGATCCAGGGTCAGCAAGTTCTAATGTGATCGTCGATCCGTCCTCGAACTGAAGGGTGAAAGCAGCGCCGTCTTCCTGGATTGATCTGAGCTTGGCTCCTGCCAACACATCCGGGGTGCCCGTCGTCTTTACTCTCATTGTCGATTCATCGTCGAATAGGATCACCAGCTTGCCGGGTTCGCTGGTCGCGACCCGAACCGTTCGACCAGCAACGACGTTGGTCAGTTTCTGGTTTCTTGGCATAATCTACTGGCCTGTCCCGCCAGCTGGTAAATACCCGCTATCAAGAGCGTCGATCTCGGTCATAAATTTCCCTTGCTTCGTTTTGCCGTAGTACCGTGAGCCTGGCCTCCAGAATTTACCAGACCGAGTGTTCACCCACACCTCGCTCTGCGTGGCTGTTTCGGGCGCAAACTGCGCAACTCGCTCCTCCGAGGCGGGCGGACTTTTGGCGACGTACTTCTGGTAGGCGCTGATCCAGTCAGTTGCGATCTCGTGCTGCGCGGTTTTTAAGTCAACCTTCCCGTTACAGACAAGGTTATGCAGTCTTCGCTCAAGCACATCCTTCACCGCCGCGTTCCATGGCGTCGTATTGTATGACTGCGCCAAAGGTTTCGGATCGAGTTCGAACCGCCAATCGAAAGCGGGATCAGGTGATCAAGCTGGTAATCACGCGGATTTGGGGAGGTGATTCCGTAGATCTTAAACGCCTGGATTCGAAGCGAGCGTGGTACAGCTCGCCGTCTTCAACCCTGGCCAAGCGGCTCGATTGGACGTTCCTTGACGCCGATGATTTTCATCCCGCAGCAAACGTCGAGAAGATGACAAGTGGAGTCCCCTTAAACGACGAGGACCGGAGGCCTTGGCTTTATCGTCTGCATGATGAGCTACAGTACCTACTCGGGTCAGGTGCTTCTGTGGTGCTCGGCTGTTCGGCCCTTGAGGAATCGTACCGGCAAATTATGCAGGAAGATTTGTCGCGCATCGACTTTGTCTTCCTTGACGTTGATCAGCTTACGTTGACGGAACGATTAGGAAAAAGAGAGGCCCACTTTTTTCCCAAGGGATTGCTCGAGAGCCAATTCGCTGCCTTGGAGAGACCGCAAAACGCGATCATCGTTGATGCCAGCCGTTCCATCGAAGAGGTAATCGAGCAAATCGTTGCAGCCTTGGATGAAAGCGCCATTAAAGAGATCGGCGCAAAGCCAGTGTAAGCTAAATCTAACTACATCGCAGAGAAGAAATGCGGATTTCCCACATCAACCCTCCCGTCCCTTTATGAAAAATCCCCCATGGCATCAACATATATCATGCATGACTAAGTCCGCGCTGTTGAGCGGGCTGTAAGTGGGCACGGGGACCCTGGTCGCCTCCCCAAGCACAAATCCGATTCAATCGTTCTCGGCGAGCCCTGGCACCATCACGGCTGGGCAAACTACCACGCTCTCGTGGGTAGTTGAGGGAACGAAGGACGTAACGCTGAGCAGTGTATCCGCCACTCCTGCCTCGTCGGCCGTAGTCGGGCCTACCCACACCACGACCTACACTCTCACCGCGGCGACGGGGTGGGGCAAAAGCGTATCGCAAGAGGTGACCGTCAATGTTGCGGCAGACCCATCGATCGCGACTGCGGTGATTGATCCGACGCAACCCGGCAATGCCGTCGCGCCGGGCTACCTCGGCTTTTCCCATGAGTGGGGCCAAGGCCAACTGCTGATGGGCGATCCCGCCATCGGAACTAATCCGATTTACCGCCAACTCCTGGAGAACCTAATGGCATACGGTGGCGGACCGATATCGATCCGCGTCGGCGGCAATACCACCGATACCACGGCGCTGCCCGATGCAAATACGGTGAGGCCATTTGCGCAACTCTTCGAGGACCTATCCTCGCCCACGTGTGACGGAGCAGGCCCTTGGAGAAACGATTTTTGGCGCGATAACGCTCAACGACATGCCCGTAAAGATGGGGTGTTCTTTTACCTCGGAGTGAACCTGGGATCAGACGTCGTTGCACTGGCAACCAGCCAGGCACAAGTGCTTGTGCAGAATATGCCCAAAGGATCTATCCGGGCCATTGAGATCGGGAACGAACCCGATTTCTACCCCACAGTAAGCCACCATCGGCCAAGCACTTATGACTACGCGGATTATGCGCTGGATTTCCTAACTTGGGGCAAGAGCATCTTTGCCGCCGTTCCCGATAGCCCACTGCTGATGGGCCCTTCGGCGCAGTATTTCCTGCGCTGCCTTTATCGAGCAATGGAATTACGATCACAACTACCTACCTCACTCTAGCCAACATGGTTTCCTTCGTGCAGCAAGAGGGTGCCTCACTGGACGTGGTTAGCCAGCATCACTACACAACCTTCGGCAGCAATGTGGGTGGAAACCCCCAGCCGGGGATACTGTTGGAGCCCGCTTCGACGACAGCTAACCCCGCAGTTGCAGCGCAGTACGCAGCCATCGCAAAACAGGCAGGCAAGCCATATCGAATCGCAGAAATAAATTCAATCGCGGGCTCAGGCCAGGCCGGCATCACTAACGCGTTCGAAGAGACGCTCTGGTCCGCGGACGTCATGTTCGAATATGTCAAGATCGGCGCGTCTGGAGTCAACTTCCACAGCAATGACTGGAACAGCTTCAATCAATGGGACGCCTACGCTGCGTTTCACTTCTACGTGCCTGAAGCTCAATTTACCGCAGCTTATTCTCACTATTCAGCGGCAGATGGCGTTCCGGCTCCGGCCCCCGTGCCACCTCCGCCCGGCAACCAATTCACCAGCCAATATGAAGTGCGAGAAATCCAATCGTTGTATTACGGCATGCTGTTTTTCGCCCAGGCAACGGCTCACCAGGGACGACTGCTGCCGGTTACGCTGAATACCTCCGCGAATCTGAAGGCTTGGGCTACGCTGGATATGACTAATGGCGACGTCAATATTGCAATCATCAATAAGGACAAAGCGCCTCCGGGTCGGTTGAGTTGACGGTTCCTGGCTACAAACGGGGTTTGGTCAAGCGTCTGCTCGCACCGTCCTTCAGCGCCATAAGCGGGATCAGGATCGGCGGCCAGACCTTTGACGGGAGTCAGGACGGCAAGCCAGTCGGTACCCGCTATGGGGAGTTCATCCGTTCGCAGAACGGGACCTTCGAGGTTTCGGTTGGGCCGACAAGCGCCTTTCTATTGACGTTGAAGAAACGGGATCGCGACCCGGATGACGATTGAAGTCCTCCCTGGACCAGACCACCAAGCCCTACCCGAGACAACGATCCGAATCCCTGTGAAAATGCCTGAGGATAGTGACCGCCGGGACGAAGAGATCGCGAGGGCTCAAGAAAAACTCACTCGATGCCTGCAGCGCTCGGAGCCGGTGGTTTCATTGTGCCTGGGTGCGCAGGAGGCGCTCAAAAAGCAGGGCCTGGAAGCGCGAGTGATTAGCATGCCCTCATGGAAACTGTTCGAGGACCAGGACGAGGCGTATCGCGAGTCGGTGCTACCATCGCGCATCAGAGCGCGTGTCTCTGTGGAACTGGCTGCAAGATTCGGTTGGGAGCGTTATGTCGGAATCGATGGGGCGCGCGTCGGTATGAGAACCTGTGGAGAATCAGCGCCTCTGCAGAAGCTT
>CAWEXO010000013.1:0-754314 GCA_963813025.1 uncultured Verrucomicrobiae bacterium
CCCCTTGATTTTTAATGACTTATAGCGACTAAACCCCAGAAGACCGGCAGAATGATATCAAAATGATAACAGTCTCCCAGCTTCTCACGAATTCTCTACGGAGCGCGCGTACTCGGAGGCTCGCAGATGAGCGGTTCATCTGTGAATTTTTCGGAACTGACGAGTTGACTGAACCGGGTCGTCGAGTGTGATTTGGCGATTTGATAGGGGCTTTTTACGTCGGATATTACCGCGATTGCGGTAAAAAGGTGGGCTTCGATTTTTCAACCGGAAACATATTATTTACCGCTATCGCGGTAAGTATGCCTGTAATTCTCTATTTTGGCTCTCGTCCCCACGATAAACCAGCGTATATTACCGTCATCGCGGTAATATGGACATAAGTGAAATTGCCGAAGCTGTTAAATACCATCGCAAGCTTGCCGGGCTTTCCCAGGCTGAGCTCGCGCGTCTGGGTGAACGATCTTAAAAATTGCCTTCCAGCATGGAAGGAACTAATCGATATCAGCTTTTTGAAAGAGGATTCTAAGGGGGCGTATGTCCGGGTTTTAGAAGAGAGGGCCGCCAGGTTGCAATTTGGTTGATGGATTCGCGCCGGTCTGTCCTCCAGGAGCAACCTTTAGGATGTATCTATGCGGCAAGCGCCATGCCATGCGCCTAACCCGGATATTTCATCATAGGGGCAAAAAGTAGCGACGTTTTTACTGTAACCTGTTAGCATTGAATCGCTTACAAACAAAGCAGCAGGAAAACTTCGCTATGACAGAATGTAGACAGTTTGATTTTGAATTGCCAGGAGTAAAAAGGAGAAAAATTGAGGGCAATTTCGAGGCCGGTCGCCAAACGTCCTGACAAGCACCAGCGCAGAGAGCGCTGGCCGGAGGATCTGGCGGTTGAACAAGAAGTCATCGAGCCCCTGGAAGTCAGAGAAAATCCGGAATTTCGAGTTTTTACGCCTTACGGGCAAGTCGCTAAAAGTCGCACTGCCGAGGGCACTGGTCGAAGCAATGCCGGTCGGCGTTATGGATGGGTTGTATACCAGCTACCAACACCGGCAACATACGAGTCACCGTTGGTATCATCTGTAAACGTCGCAGCAATCGAGGACTGGGTACTTGTCTCAACGATATACTCTCGCCCAGCACCCGCTCCCGTTGTTACATATGTCCACCCGGTTTCACCAGCGGTGCTGTTACCAACCGGCCAGAAATAGCCAACCAACACTTCATTGGCGTTGGTTGTCGCCATAGTGCCGCTGGTGACAGTTGGGGTCGAGGTACCGCTTTGGCTCCTCTGTGTGTCGCGATGCCAAGTTCCTCCAGCAGAGTCGTGCAACTCGTACCCGGCTATCTCTATGTAACTAGCACCACTTAGAGTGACGGTAACCGATGTGCTTCCGGCGTTCGCGGAAAGTACGTCGTAGCAGAAAATAGTGGCATTAGAAGAATGCTGGGTAAAGCGAGCGTTGTAGGTATTGGAGTTGCCTGAAATCGATGAGACGGTCGCAGTGGAACCAGCGCACCCAATGTAGAGAACAAGAGCATTCCCTGCCGTTACTGAACGGCCAAAGGAAAAGGTTAAGGAAGTACCCCAGGTAGCCTTATCTCCACTCTGGGTAACAGATAAACTCGGTGGAGGTGGAGGTGTCTGCGTCGTTGTATACCAGCCACCAACTCCGGCAAGATACGGGTCGCTGTTAGTATCATCTGTAAAGGTTGCAGCAATCGAGGACTGGGTAGTTGTCTCAACAATATACTCTCGCCCACCAGTCGATCCCGTTGTTACATATGTCCACCCGCTTTCACCAGCGGTGCTGTTACTAAACGGCCAGAAATAGCCAACCAACACTTCGCTGGCACTGGCTGTCGATACAGTGCCACTCGTTCCACTTGGGGTCGAGGTACCGAAATTTGAGTTACCTTTGTCGAAATGCCACATTCCTCCACCCGAATCGTGCAACTCGTACCCGGCTATCTCTACGTGACGAGCACCACTTAGGGTGACGGTAACCGATGTGCTCCCGGAGTTCGCGGACAGTACGTCGTAGCAGAAAATAGTCGCAGTGGAAGACCTCTTGGAAAAGCGAAAGTTATAGGTGTTGGAGTTGCCCGAGATGGATGAGACGGTCGCTGTTGAACCAGCACACCCGATGTAGAGAACCAGCGCATTCCCTGCCGTTACCGAGCTGCCAAAGGTAAAGGTTAAGGTATTAGTCCCGGCGTTACTGTCCCCACTCTGGACAACAGATAAACTCTGACTCTGATGAGGTGTCTGACCGAACACAGCGATGGAGTTGGCGGTCCCAACGAACACTTTTCCGTTGCAAACCGTAGGCAGGGCATACTTGACCGAACCCGCGCTCGAACTGGCGCTGCCATGGTAAAGTTCGTTCCCCAGATTCGTCGCATCGTAAGCGTGTAAAATCGGAGGCGCAGAACCGAGGTATTCACAGGCCCAGACAATGCCGTTACTGTTTCCGGAAGAAGAAACGCTGGGGCCGCCCTGGCAGATAAACACTTCGCTGCTCCGAGAAGAAGCGGGATTCAGCTTCGCATTTGAATTGAACTGAAACTGTTGCACTGGCCCATAGCCAAAATCCCCATTTCCTGCCCCGAAGTAAACGGAGCCGTTAAAATAGGCGGGCGAACCCCAGACCCCGCTGGGTAACACACCGGCCAGTTCCTGGTAAACATTGTTAGCCCCGGCATTAAATTGCCCGAGGCTATTCCGGCTTAGCACGTAGAGGTTACTATCTTTGCCGGCAGCGATCAGTAAATTGTGCACCAGGTTGCTGCTGTCGGTAATGTCCAGCAACATCGTTCCGCCCGAGGCCATATCCAGATCGTTAACTTCATCATTCGCGTAATTAAAAGGGGTGAAGTAATCCGTTACCGGCGTCAGGGTGGACGGCAGCTTGAGGACGGACTGGCCGAAGTCGCCCGTGATTAGAGTCGAGTCGAAGGGCCCGTTCCCGGTGGATAAAAACAGATTGCCGGATGAGTCCACCGCCGGTGCTGAACCAGACATCCAGATGCCCGCTCCGGAGCCGTTGGAGAGCTCAGCATTGGGGGCAATCGGTGTACCGTCGGGATTAGTGGTGATCCAGTAGCGCGGGTTCAGTGTCGTCTGGTCATAAGCAATGACCCAGCCGGCACCCAGATGTTCGCAATAAATTAGTGCCCAGCAGGTGTAAATGACACCGTTTGAGAGGACTAATCCGGCTCGATTTCTTTCATAGCGGGGATCAAAAACGACATTGCCCTTCCCATTCTGGAGCTGCGAGGGAAAGTGGCCTCCCGGGTCCGGGTAAGTCGCCTGGATAACAACAGGAGTCAGCCGGTCCTGGCCGGTGCCCAGATCGACGGCGTGTAACCGGGCAAAATAACTGCTGGAATTGGAAGTCATGCTGACCGCCACCACGTAAATCGTACCGTTTGGACCCGCGCTGCGATCGATTACCGGCGTGGCTGTGATCCCGATTTCCGGGGTAAGGTCATCGCAGTTTCGAGAGTCGGAGGGCACTTCACCACTGCCCAGCATCGACGATCGCCAGTAGAGCGTCCCCGAGTCGGCATCAAAAGCATAGAGACCGTCGTGTTCGGTCGCGACAATGAGCAAGTTGTGCGTCCCCTGGAGCTGTCCGCCGGAATAGACCTGCGCGCCGGATACGTAAAGAGGCTGGGCGTAAACCTGCCCATCGACGGGAAGATTCCCGATGAGTCCAAAAGAACTGGGGTTGACGTTGGCCGGAGTTAGCGTTGTTTCGCTAGAATTCCACGAGGTGCGCGCATTGTTCCCCCGACCAGTGAGAATATCGATCGCAAGAGCGCTACAAAGCGGTGCGGCGCAGCCGAGGAAGAGGGCAAATAGAAATCGGAAACGTTTCATAAAAACGGCCGTTGGAAAGCTCGCAACTACGCGAGAAGCCAACGCATCAAAGCGGGTTGGACGTACATTTGCAAGGGATTCCGGTGTTATTATGTAACTGCCCATCTCTCTCGCCTGCAACGTCCATTTCGCCGGGGAAAAAGAGTCCGACGTATTTATCGGAAATTATTGAATAACCCTTAGCCAAAAGACTCTGGGCGACGAACCCTGTATAGTATAATTGCGGCTCCGACCTGTGTTTCGGCGTTTAGCTTCGTGAGGATGCTTCGAAGATGTTTGTGGATCGTGCGAAAGCTTGGGCCTCTAATCACCATACTTACTATAGCGGGACTCTATTTTGTCCGGAAAGTCGTGTGATGCTTTGCGGACTGCTTTGCATTACCATGGAGCTTCCCAAAAAAGGGGGCGTACTGGTTTCGCCTTTAGGTTCGATAATCAGACGGCATGCCGAGGATGACTCGTTGGGCCTCGTTAAAAACCGGATAATTGGACACGTTCTGTTCAGCAAGCTTAAAGCGCCAATGAAAGCGCTTGGACTCGCACCGGTTGCGGCTCATCCTTCTTTTCAAAAACAAGGCGTCGGCTTAGCCCTTATTCGAGAAGGGCTTGACCAAGCAAAGGAAGATGGATGGATGTGCGTATTCGTGATCGGTGATCCCGCTTACTATCGACGTCTCGGATTTCGCGTCGAAGCCGCCAAAGGTTATAGCAGCCCTTATTCCGGGGGTAATTTTATGGCCGTGCCATTCGGTGATGTTCCCAAAATCGACGAAATTGTTTATCCGAAGCCTTTCAAACTCTTGGATTAGCGATCTGAGATGGAAAAGCGCAGTTGGACAGATTTACAATGCACAGCTTGAAATGTTTTCGTTTGACAGCTTTTCCTTATCTTTTGCTGTTAAACGGGTAGGTCACAAGAACTCACCGATACACAGATCCGTTTTTTGAGGGTTGGCGACACCCATAGCGGTCCGGTCACGCTAAAACAAGTCCCCGATATCCGAGCATTTCTCCTAGTATCCAGTGAAACCTTGACGGACGTTGAAAGCCGTATCTAAAGATTTTCGCATTGGTGAATAATTCTTGTCCGTCAATCGCCTAGAAATTTGCTGAACGCGGTTCGAACAACGCGTTCGCCGGAGACCCTCTTTGTGGCTTGACAGTCTATAACATTGCGAAGTTTGATAGCGCCCGATCGAAGATATCGGAGCCTTGACCATCAATGCCACAGCATATTGGATCTTTTGCTGTTTTTAGGGTGGTAAGACAATCGCGATAATTGTTGACCAATACGCGTACCGTCTTACATTTTTCATCGTGGGCACTATATCAACGAGCAACATTTCATCCAAAGGCCAAACCGTAATCCCGGCCGAAATTCGCAAGAGGCATGCGTTGACAGAACAGTCTCGGCTCGCATGGATCGACGATGGGAGCAGCATCCGGGTTGTTCCCCTGCCGGAAGGCCCACACAAATACGGGCGCGGCATAGCTAAAGGTATGAGGCTATCCCAGCGACTTCTGACGGAACGCGCCAAGGATAAGAAGCGTGAACAAGCTCGACGCCGTCCTTGATACATCCGCGATCATTTGTCTGCTCGAGGATAAACCCGGCGCGGATCTGGTCGAGCAGAAGATCGCGGCCGCCGAAGCAGGCAATATCAAGCTTGGAGCAAGCTTCGTTAGTTTGACGGAGGCGTTCTACATCACGCATCTAAGCCAGGGAAAGGCGCGGGCGGAGGAATTCGTCGCTGTCGTTAAATCGTGGCCCATGGAGCTAATCTATCCCGACGAGAGCCTTTGCCTCGCTGCCGGCGAGATAAAAGCAACTCAGTCTGTCTCGCTGGCTGACGCTTTCGTGGCGGCCACAGCCCAGCTAACTTCAGCGGTCCTGATCCACAAGGACCCGGAGTTTGAGCCGTTGAAAGGGTCGATTTCTTTGCAGGCGCTGCCGTACAAACCATCCACAAAAAGGACATCACGATAACCGACAGCGATCACATCGCTATCAACTAAATTAACACAGGTTGGAGAGCTTCGTTATTGCGTTGAGATGTTGCGGGCAGCGGAGTTTCACGGCCGCTTCTCAAGATCATTTCGTAACCCAGCCTGTCGGCAACGGGGCGTACTTCGAGTTGCGCACCGTAGGCGAGGATCGGGCAGGCCTGCGCGAGGCGCACTGCTTCTTCCGTGGAACTAACAGCAGGCTTGAAGTAAGCAGCGCTGGCCTCCTTGGATTCGGCGAATGCGCCGTCGCTACCCTCGATTCGGTCTCCGAGAGTGATCGGGATGATTGCTTCCTTGATCCATCTATCGTTTTTCAAGCAGGAGGAGTCACGAACACTCAGCCGCTGTTGGTCAACATTATTGGCTCCTGGGCAAACCGCCCGGACGCCACGACGGAGATTCCCACTTTGTTCCTGGCCTCGGCATTTTCGGCCCGCAACGCTCCGCGATTTTCCTTCTCGCAGTTGTATCCCGGCTGACGATCTACACGGTGAAGGTCTTGTGTCCTCACACAGTTTTGGTCCGTTGAGATCGGGTCAACGTAGGATCGGGAGCAATTCGGGAGCAACCAGCACTTCGATGCTGCGAGCGACTCCGGGCTTTCGTCGAATCAGTCCCGTTCGTTCGAGGGTGAGCACCATTTGATGAACCGAAGGCGGGCTCACGCCGAAGTGCCGCTGCAGGTCAGCTTCAGCGGGAGGCCGTCCGAGCACGTGCGTGTACGCATAGATGAAGGCCAAATACTGCCCTTGCTTGGGCGTAAAGTTTGGCACATTAGGCGGAGGCGACATCGTGGGTTTTTGGATTGGTGGCCCTGAGCAGGCTCGCGGTAAGGGAATCCAGGACAGACTAAATGTTTTGCTGTGATTTTGAGAAATTATTTGCGCGGTATTTGTGGATTTTCGGCGCCGCTTACCGTTGACGTCTCGGAAACAGGCGAACCAATATTTGCTTCGCGGTTTGCGGGTCAGGCTAGTCGTACTGGTAACATTAGTGGTAACATCCACGCAAATCCACCAACTTCCATGACAATCCGCTGATCCTGTATTTAAGCCATTCTCCGACGTGCGCGGAAGTCCATGGACGAGATTAGGAATTACAGGGGTTCAACTCCCCTCGCCTCCAAATTCTCTAGACATCGTTATCTCTTCTCGTCGAGGGAGTTACCTCCTCAGAAGCCCTCACGTTCCTTCGGAAAGCGTCACATTCCCGCAGTCCAAGACACACACAGAACACACTCCGAGAGCGTGGTAAGAATCAAAGTCCATGAGACGGTCCTTGATGAATATGGCTAACGGCGCTAGAGCACTGCACACCGAACCAAACGGAGAAGATAGCCGGCCGTAACAAGCCAGCTGAGGGATCGACGAGGCACCTTACGCAGAGAGGCCGTAAAAACCTTTTCCGCCTTTTCTCTCGTTTATTGGCTTTATCGTCGCAGGAAAAGATCCTGGTGAGGATCCGCCAGGAACAGCCGCTCGCGTTTCGAGGCGCGCCAATCTGGGACGTGACGCCCAGCCAACCGACAAGATTTCTCAGACAGGGACCGGCTCGTTTTGGGATTTGCCATTGCTACACATTAGCATGATAATGTGTACATGAAGACCGAGAGGGTGACCGTACTGGCGACCCCAGATTTTAAGCGCTTTCTAAAAGCCGAAGCCAAAGCTGAAGGCGTCAGCGTTGGGGAGTTGATTCGTATTCGTTGTGGGCAACCAAGCGCGGAAGAGCGCCTGCTGCACGAGCTCGCCAAACAGCTGCGCCAGGAGGTAAAAGAAACCAAAGCGGCTATCAAGCGCACCAGCACCAATATTGACCAGGCGCTGTCCGAGTTCGCCAAAGCTCGCCAATAAACGATTGGGCGCCCAGCAAATGAGCACGTTGAGCGAAGTGTTAAACGCGGTCCGTGAAGTCATGACGTTAACGCATCATGTGAAAGGACTTGCCGAAAAGGTTGACAAAATGGTCGCTGAATTGCGTGAGCAGGATCGGCGTATTACCCGGCTTGAAGCGCAATGGGATACAGCCATGAAACTTGGTGGGCGGCGGAGGCTCGAATGAATAGCTTTACGCCAGCCTCCATCCCGCGTGGGTAATACCTCGTAAACGAGAAACGGTAGTGGCGGACCCCATGCCCGCTTATGCTTTCCGATCGACCTCTGACGGATGGTAGTCCACCGCGCGGTCGCCTGGCAATTAATTGTTAGATTCTGGGCCAGATCTGCTCTGCTGGGTAATGGATATTCTTTTCACACTGTCGCAAATTGTTAGCCCACGACCAATTAGCGGGCAAAATGCTCGGTTTTCGCTTCTGATCTTCATTATGGTAGCGAGGTTCCTGCGTTCACTTGCTATCACCTTCGCTCCGTATCCTTGGATTCATTCTTCCAGTCGATAATTACGTCGACGTCCTAAAGTGATGGTCGGGGTCTCGCTCCTCGAGCGAGACCACTTTACTCTCTGGCGCCTGTCAGTGAAGTCTGCGCCGATAGGCCATCGGGCGTTTCGATGCTGCAACTCTTCAATCAGCCGGATCGCTGGTCCTTTCTTATTGGATGTGCGAACCTTAATGGCGGCGATGAGTTCGGCAAGAATACCATCTTGTCCTGCGGCAGCACCCGCGGCGTACCACGGTCTGAGCGTCGCAAGGCTTGGGCCCCCTTTCCGCGAGTGCCCGATAGAGGGTCTGTTCGGATACGCCCATACAGGCTTAACGCCCTCTGCATGATCATGCCACGGTCATGACTGCGGGAGGGCAACGTGCTCAGACGACGATGCAAATCGATCAACGTCTCCGCAACCAGCTCGATATTTAGGCATGTGAATTTTTTGTTCGCCGTTTGTCGAGCACCCCGGTAAACACCGTATAGGAACGCCGCGGTGGCGGAGAAGAATACAACGTGCTTTATCTATTCTGCAATTGTGTGGGCGATTTCGCGGCTTGTGAAAGACCCTTTTTTTAAGATCATGCCGAATGTTTTCGCAACAACGCCGTGGCCCGGCCCTCAACCGTCACCGGGGCCGATTACAATCAGCTGTCGACGGCCTTTTCCCAAAAAGAAAACAAGGTCCTGACCGGCGCGGAGTCCGGGAAAGACGCCGTCGTCCAGGTTGAAGACGTGGCTAAGAGCATCGTGCATTAATTAAAGGCCCGGCTCACGGACCCTTCGCACAGGAATGGATTTGCCGGATTTCCTGTGGCAGAGCCATGGGTGGAAAACACATTACTTGAGCGGAGATTTACGCACTATGTCGGGCTGCACTTAATCGAGACCGGCAAAGCTCAAGCAAATTCTCGTTTCCCGACATCTTGAATAATTCCTCGCGTAAACAGCCCGCGCAATGATGACCCTTAAAGCGCGATGTTGCTCTTAAAAAAAAGAGGCGAGTGTCACAAGCTGAAGGCTCTGGCCGAAATGCTCTCTTGAGGCCAGCTTCCACCCGGCCGAACTCAAGAGTTCCAAAGCGAACTGCTGGCGAAATCTTCCTGTGTTAGGCTGGCGGCTCGCTTGAGCTGGTCGCGGAAAAACATTACCGTGGCGCACAGCGAACGCCGAGCCACGGAAAGATGGTTCCTTAGCGTATAAAATTACACGAATCTGCCTAGTACCCTCTAATGTCTTAATTAATCCAGGGAAGGAACTTCCCGGGTCCCTATCCTGTATCAGCGCGCTGGGAATGAGTTTGGAGGGTCATAGCAATCAGACAACTGCGGAACCCTTACCCATTATTAGCGAAACAATTTCGTGCTCGTTTGTATCTCTCGTCGAGATCTTTACCCGCTTTGCGTCCGCGGTGAAGAACAGCTACACGATCTGTGACTGCCATCGCATCGAGGCAGGGTGAGTGATGTAATTTACAGCAAAGGTTCTGGGAAGCTAGCTGGCGTGCCAATTGATAAGAACCTTCTTCTGCTTGTAGACCACTTAGGGGCTGCGGTCGGCTCATCCAGGATAATGAGCTTTGCCTTCCAACGGATCGCGCGAAGCTGATCGCAATCGCTTGCTTGCCTCTGTCCACCGGAGAGTGTGTTGACGGTTGCGCGCAATGAGGGAATGTGGATGTCGAGCTGCTTGAATAACTCTTACACCTCTTCGCGCATCGCTCGTCGGCACATTATGTGCGGGAAATGGCCTATCAACCCCCAGGTCTTCTCTCTCCCGATAAAGAAGTTCCCGTGACGCGCAAAGGTTAGGAATTAGTGCAAGATCCTGAAACAACGGCCTCTATACCGAGAGAGCGGGCAACCTCGGTGAAAAGAAAATATGGATTTTTTGACCTTCGCACCCGAACTGTGCGCACCACGCACGCCTGAGATTGTGTCAACGAGGGTCGACTTACCGGCTCCATTATCGCCGAGGAGGCCCAATACTTCGCCACGGCGTATATCGAGGTCAACGTCTTGAAATCAAGGGCTCCAAACCGCTTTGAGAGAGTGCGGATTTCAAGAAAGAGAGGATAGTCGGTAGTCATAAAATCCTCTCGTTGACTCACGTCAGGCCCAAATCTGCAAGGAAGCGCCTACCGTGGTCGAGTATTTGTTCATCAGTCTCGGCGAAGCCGTAAACATTTGCCTCGTATTCCAACCGAGAGCGTTCCTTCATAACCTGCTCGCTTGGTCAAGGCGTGAGACGAGTTCAGCAAAGTTGATTTCGCCGGTCCCGAGGGGTGGAAACTCGAAGTCGGCAAAAGTGCCTGGTGCCGTCTTTCATGTGCACATGAAGACCGCTTTTCGCGTATTCCTGAACAACTCGCAGTGGATTCTCGCCTTGGGTCACAAGTGCACTGGGGTCAAAATTGATTTTGAAAGGGACGCCTGGCAAATCGCGCTCGAAATCCGCCGTAATTGTTGATCGCATGGAACAAATGTCCAGCGATCGCCTCGATCGCAAGAGAGATACCCAGCGCGTTGGCCTTCTCTGTCGTCACTGCAACAGCTTCGGCAAAGCACGCCCACGGCTTGAGTCCCCAGCCGTGTTGGCAGGCACCTGGCCTGAGAGGATATGCACTACCGGCGCGCCGACGTCGTGAGCCAAATCGATACAACCACTAACAAATTCAAGTGCAACACGCCGGCCGATCCGGATCTGATTCGATCATCGGCTGATTTGACGCGCTGATGGCGCTAATGGACAAGCCCAGGCGATGAGCTTCGGCGACGATAACGGCGCGTTCCGTGGCAGGAGTTTGAGGTGTTACGTGGTGGTTTTGCCCAGGGTAGCGTTTCAGCATTTAGCTCAATTGCTTTGTAACCAGCCTGCGCGACTTTTTGGATCGCGACGAGAATCGGATGCTGACTGAGACCAACGCTATGAAATCCGGAACTCACTCCGTAGAAGTTTCTTTTTTCATTCGCGACATCACTACTGGTATGAAGGGACAATAAAAGGGGCATCTGTAGGAAGGGGGGAGGTCTATCGACCTGCTGCTTCCGGACGGAAAGATATGCTGCCTGCACCGCCTCTCCTGCGCGCAATCCGTCAAGACCCGTGACAAAGGAAGCGGGCTTACCTTCGTCGATGCTCTGGCAGAATGCGGCAAAACTGTGCGTCGTAGGGATTTCGGATGTTGCCGCCGAAGAGCAATCACTTCGGCCTTCGAAACCTTTCCACCATGCGTCCGGATAGTAAGCGTCGCGCAAGATATTCGGGGGTACCCTCCCGCGCTTCTCGGTGTATACCGTGAGCGGGGTTGCGTGGAATGGGTTAATTGTCTCAGTTACGAAATGAATAGTTCCTCTTGATCCATAGAGGTCAGTTCCTGTTGCCTATGGTTGGCGAATAGCGATCAGAAGAGAGGCAAGCTCGCGCCCCCTAGGCGAAGCGGCCAAGAAGCCAGACGTTGTCGTCAACCTTGTCTAGGTACGACGCTGTGGGTTATCTTGGTGCAAACGGCTGTCATGTCGCCAATTAGGTGGCGCGCGAGATCGATGCGGCGGGGATCGTGAGGTCGATGATTGTGGCTCCGCCTGACTTGGCGAGGTCATAGCGATAACGCGTCGCAGCAGGCTACCCCCTCCAGCGCTCGGCGTAGACGGATCTCGGCGGCATGGATCTCTCCAATGAATCCCGATCTACAAGGCTTTTGGCTATTTGCACTTGAGGCCAATAACGTTGATTGAATCCGACTTGGAGAACAACTGCAGAATGATCGCAAGCTTCGACCATGGCACGAGCGCTGGCAATATCGATTGCCAAATCGCAGAGGACGCGCTTTCCCGCTGCGGCGGGGAGCCCGGAGAACTGCCTCCGGATGTACCACGTTTGGAGTTGCGACGATCACCGCGTCGATGTCTGAAGCTTCTAAAACGGCTTGGAGGTTGTCTGTATGCCGCGGTATCTCATAGTCGCGTGCGCGAGCGCTTGGGCTCGCTCCCGATCCCTGTCAAAGATCGCAACAAGTTCCGCGTCAGACGACCGTCGGATCGTCGGCGCATGCGACACATGAATAATTGCACCAGCGCCTACGAGAGCGATCCTGAGGGGTTGACTAGAATGTTTCGGCATAAATCCGTGCAGCGAGGGTTTATTTCATGACGCGGATTTTGTCGCGGCGTATGGAGAATGAGCACCGAACCGATAAACCGCACCTGCTGAGAACCGTTCCCACATTGGTTGCAACCCCAACCATGATCAGGCCATTCGCTAGTACGGCGATAACAAGACTACCTACCACAGTGCCAATAATAGACCCCATGCCGCCGGTAAGAGGCGTGCCCCCGATTACTACGGCTGAGATTGCCATGAGTTCGAACCCGATTCCAACTGTTCGGGCTTCCAGAGCCGAGTTGCGAGGTGACTACACCGCCACCGTAGAGACCGGCGAGTGCTCCAGATATCACGAATACCTAAAACTTAACCCTTTATCATAACCCCGAGTATCTGAGTTTTGTCGTCTCCGCCGCCGATGGCGAAGCAGTAACGACCAAATGTTTGTAGCGATGAGGAAGAAGGAAGCGACCGCTGCGACAACCACAACGAGTACAAGGGGCACAGGTGGTGTGCCGAATTGATAAAAGAAGCTGTCGAATGGCACAGGAATAGATCTCTGAACCTCCGGTAAATATCACAGTTGCTCCGCGTGCCATCGAAAGCATCCCAAGCGTCACCACAAACGACGGTATGCGGCCAAAGACGAACAGTGATCCGTTAATCGCACCAATAAGAGCGCCCACAAGAGGTGCCGCGAAAAAGGCGTAGCCGCCCACCCCAGTCGGGAGAGTGTTGCTGCGATCTACGCCGGAGAACGCCGTCAGCAAGAGCCGACTGAGAGGTTGATGCTTCCGACGATAATGTGGAACGTAATACCGATAGCAACAAGCGAAAGGACAGCACTGTTCTGTAGGACCACCGAAAGATTTGTAGTCGTCAGAAATCGGCTGCGGGGCATATGGCCAAAGATCAAGATCAAAACAACGAGGGCTATATACGCGATATAGAGCCGAAGGAAATCGGCTAGAGCTGGTTGCATACCAAAAGCTCTGACCTTGCTCCCGTCCTTGGGGTGGAAGCAGTGGCGGGGTAAATATTCCTATGGCGTGGGCATCGTAACCCGCCAGTACTACCACCCCAAGGACGGGAGCAAGGTCAGAGCTTGTTGCGAATGCAACCAGCTCTAGCCGATTTCCTTCGGCTCTATATCGCGTATATAGCCCTCGTTGTTTTGATCTTGATCTTTGGCAGTGCTGCCCCGCAGCGATTTCTGACGACTACAAATCTTTCGGTGGTCCTACAGAACAGTGCTGTCCTTTCGCTTGTTGCTATCGGTATTACGTTCGTCATTATCGTCGGAAGCATCGACCTCTCAGTCGGCTCTGTCATGGCGTTCTCCGGCGTAGTCGCAGCAACACTCTCCTCGACTGGGGTGGGCGGCTACGCCTTTTTCGCGGCACCTCTTGTGGGCGCTCTTATTGGTGCGATTAACGGATCACTGTTCGTCTTTGGCCGCATACCGTCGTTTGTGGTGACGCTTGGGATGCTTTCGATGGCACGCGGAGCGACTGTGATATTTACCGGAGGTTCGTCTATTCCTGTGCCATTCGACAGCTTCTTTTATCAATTCGGCACACCACCTGTGCCCTTTGTACTCGTTGTGGTTGTCGCAGCGGTCGCTGCCTTCTTCCTCATCGCTACAACATTTGGTCGTTACTGCTTCGCCATCGGCGGCGACGAGGACAAAACTCAGATACTCGGGCTTCCCGTTAAAAGGGTTAAGTTCCTGGTATTCGTGATATCTGGAGCACTCGCCGGTCTCGGTGGCGGTGTAGTCACCTCGCAACTCGGCTCTGGAAGCCCAACGGTTGGAATCGGGTTCGAACTCATGGCAATCTCAGCCGTAGTAATCGGGGGCACGCCTCTTACCGGCGGCATGGGGTCGATTATTGGCACTGTGGTAGGTAGTCTTGTTATCACCATACTAGCGAATGGCCTGATCATGCTTGGGATTTCAACCAATGTGCAAACGGTTCTCACAGGTGCGGTTCTAATCGTTGCGGTACTCATCTCCATACGCCGCGACAAAATCCGCGTCATGAAATAAACCCTCAGACTTGCTGCACGGATTTATGCCGAAACATTCTAGTCAACCCCTCAGGATCGCTCTGGTTGGCGCTGGTGCCATTATGCGTTTGTCGCATGCGCCGACGATCCGACGGTCGTCTGACGCGGAACTTGTTGCGATCTTTGACAGGGATCGGGAGCGAGCCGAAGCGCTCGCGCGCGACTATGAGATACCGCGGCATACAGACAACCTCCAAGCCGTTTTAGAAGCTTCAGACATCGACGCGGTGATCGTCGCAACTCCAAACGTGGTACATCCGGAGGCAGTTCTCGCTGCCGCCGCAGCGGGAAAGCACGTCCTCTGCGAGAAGCCTCTGGCAATCGATATTGCCAGCGCTCGTGCCATGGTCGAAGCTTGCGAGCATGCTGCAGTTGTTCTCCAAGTCGGATTCAATCAACGTTATTGGCCTCAAGTGCAAATCGCCAAAAGCCTTGTAGAATCGGGATTCATTGGAGAGATCCATGCCGCGAGATCCGTCTACGCCGAGCGCTGGAACGTCTACCCTGCTGCGACGCGTTATCGCTATGACCTCGCCAAGTCAGGCGGAGCCACAATCATCGACCTCACGATCCACCGCATCGATCTCGCGCGCCACCTAATTGGCGACATGACAGCCGTTTTCGCCGAGATAACCCACAGCGTCGTACCTGACAAGGTTGACGACAACGTCTGGCTTCTTGGCCGCTTCGCCTCGGGGGCGCGAGCTTGCCTCTCTTCTGATCGCTATTCGCCAACCATAGGCGACGGAACTGACCTCTATGGATCAGAGGGAACTATTCATTTCGTAACTGAGACAATTAACCCATTCCACGCAACCCCGCTCGCGGTATACACCGAGAAGCACGCTAAAGATCTGCCCGATATCTTGCGCGACGCTTACTATCCGGACGCATGGTGGAAAGGTTTCGAGGGCGGATGGATTTCTATTCGGCCGCAACGTCGAAATCCCTACGACGCACAGTTTGCCGCATTCTGCCAGAGCATCGGCGAAGGTAAGCCCGCTTTTGTCACGGGTCTTGACGGATTGCGCGCACAAGAGGCGGTGCAGGCAGCATATCTTTCCGTCCGGGAGGGCGGATGGATAGACCTCCCCCTTCCTACAGATGCCCCCTTTATTGTCCCTTCATACCAGTAGTGATGTCACAATGAAAAAAGGAACTTCTACGATGAGTCCCGGATTTCATAGCGTTGGTCTCAGTCAGCATCCGATTCTCGTCGCGATCGAAAAAGTCGCGCAGGCTGGTTACAAAGCAATTGAGCTAAATGCTGAAACGCTACCCTGGGCAAAACCACACGTAACGCCTCAAACTCCTGCCACGGAACGCGCCGTTATCGTCGCCGAAGCTCATCGCCTGGGCTTGTCCATTAGCGCCATCAGCGCGCATGCGCCGATGATCGAATCAGATCCGGATCGCAGGCGTGTTGCACTTGAATTTGTTAGTGGTTGTATCGATTTGGCTCACGACGTCGGCGCGCCGGTAGTGCATATCCTCTCAGGCCAGGTGCCTGCCAACACGGCTGAGACCGACGCATGGGCGTGCTTTGCCGAAGCTGTTGCAGTGACGACAGAGAAGGCCAACGCGCTGGGTATCTCTCTTGCGATCGAGGCGATCGCTGGACATTTGTTCCATGCGATCGACGATTACGGGCGACTCGAGCGCGATTTGCCAGGCGTCCCTTTCAAAATCAATTTTGACCCCAGTCAGCTTGTGATCCAAGGCGAGAATCCCGTGCGAGTTGTTCAGGAATACGCGAAAAGCATTGTGCATGTGCACATGAAAGACGGCGCCGGGCACTTTCCGGACTTCGAGTTTCCACCCCTCGGGACCGGCGAAATCGACTTTCCTGAACTCGTCTCACGCCTTGAGCGAGCAGGCTATGAAGGAACGCTCTCGGTCGAATACGAGGCAAATGTTTACGGCTTCGCCGAGACTGATGAACAAATACTCGACCACGGTAGGCGCTTCCTTGCAGATTTGGGCCTGACGTGAGTCAACGAGAGGATTTTATGACTACCGACTATCCTCTCTTTCTTGAAATCCGCACTCTCTCAAAGCGGTTTGGAGCCATTCAAGCACTTCAAGACGTTGACCTCGATATACGCCGTGGCGAAGTATTGGGCCTCCTCGGCGATAATGGAGCCGGTAAGTCGACCCTCATTAAGACAATCTCAGGCGTGCATCATGCCACCAGTGGCACCGTTCGGTGCGAAGGTCGAGAAGTCCGTATTTCTTCGCCCGAGGTTGCCCGCTCTCTCGGTATAGAGACCGTGTTCCAGGATCTTGCACTAATTCCTAACCTTTGCGTCACCGGGAACTTCTTTATCGGGAGAGAGAAGACCTGGGGGTTGATAGGCGATTTCCCGCACATAATGTGCCAACGAGCGATGCGCGAAGATGTGGGCGAGACCCTCAAGCAGCTCGACATCCACATTCCCTCATTGCGCGCAACCGTCGACACACTCTCCGGTGGACAGAGGCAAGCAATTGCGATCGCTCGCGCGATCCGTTGGAAGGCAAAGCTCATTATCCTGGATGAGCCGACCGCAGCCCTAAGTGTGCCCGAGCAGAAGAAGGTTCTATCATTGGCACGCCAGCTAGCTTCCCAGAACCTTGCTGTAATTTACATCACTCACAATATCCTCGATGCGATGGCAGTCACAGATCGTGTAGCTGTTCTTCACCGCGGACGCAAAGCGGCTGAAGTCTGGACGAAGGATACAAACGAGCACGAAATTGTTTCGCTAATAATGGGTAAGGGTTCCGCAGTTGTCTGATTGCTATGACCCTCCAAACTCATTCCCAGCGCGCTGATACGAGATCGGGACCCGGGAAGTTCCTTCCCTGGATTAATTAAGACATTAGAGGGTACTAGGCAGATTCGTGTAATTTTATACGCTAAGGAACCATCTTTCCGTGGCTCGGCGTTCGCGGTATCACAGCGGTAATGTTTTTCCGCGACCAGCTCAAGCGAGCCGCCAGCCTGACAGAGGAAGATTTCGCCAGCAGTTCGCTTTGGAACTCTTGAGTTCGGCCGGGTGGAAGCTGGCCTCGAGGGAGCAACTCGGCCAGAGCCTTCACGTTGTAACAGCTCGACCTCTTTTTTGACTAACGCGAGCAACATCGCGCTTTAAGGGTCATCATTGCGCGGGCTGTTTACGCGAGGAATTATTCAAGATGTCGGGAAACGAGAATTTGCTTGAGCTTTGCCGGTCTGGATTAAGTGCAGCCCGACATAGTGCGTAAATCTCCGCTCAAGTAATGTGTTTTCCACCCATGGGGCTGCCCGCTGGAAATCCGGCAAATCCATTCCTGTCGAAGGGTCCGTGAGCCGGGCCTTAATTAATGCACGATGCTCTTAGCCACGTCTTCAACCTGGACGACGGCGTCTTTCCCGGACTCCGCGCCGGTCAGGACCTTGTTTACGTTTTGGGAAAAGGCCGTCGACAGCTGATTGTAATCGGCCCCGGTGACGGTTGAGGGCCGGGCCACGGCGTTGTTGAAAACATTCGGCATGATCTTAAAAAAAGGGTATTTCGCGAGCCGCGAAATCGCCGGCAAACTGCAGATCTCGAAAAGCACGTTGTATTCCTACTTACGCCACCGCGGCGTTCCTATCGGTGTTTACCGGGGTACTCGACAAACGGCGACCAAACCGTAGGAATGAACATGCCTAAAAAGCAGCTCGTTGCGGAGACGTTGATCGATTTGCATCGTCGTCTGAGCACATTGCCCTCCCGCAGTCATGACCGTCGCATGATCATGCAGGAGACCGCTAACCTGTATGGTCTATCCGAACAGACCCTCTATCGGGCACTCGCGGAAAGGGCAAGGCCCAAGCCTTGCGACGCTCAGACCGTGGTACGCCGCGGGTGCTGCCGCAGGACAAGATGGTATTACTGCGAACTCATCGCCGCCATTAAGGTTCGCACATCCAATAAGAAAGGACGGCATCTTTCTACCGGAGAAGCGATCCGGCTGATTGAAGAGTTCGGCGTCGAAACGCCCGATGGCCTATCGGCGCAGACTCCACTGACAGGCTGGAAGACGTTCTCTGGTTTACAAGTTGATTGGTGCGTGAAGTTATTGACATGGGAAATAGAAGGTTAGGCGTTGTGCAGTTTGAGCACCCAGGAGCCGTGTTGGATCTGATGTTTCTGATGCAGCTCCGCGTCATAGCGGGTCCGGGTTTGCCACATCTTCCAGAGGATTTTGAGCCAGCGCTGGCCTAGGCACCGTAAGGCGCAGGGGTGAGTTTTGCCCCTTTTTCGAAGGCTCTGGTAATAGGTGTCGGCCCAAGGGCAGGCGTGTCGGCTTCGGTCAGCCCAGAGGTGAATGGTAGATCGCAGGACTAAGTTGCACTGGGTGCGAAGTCTGACTTGATGGACGGGACCGGATTGATAGCTGACCGGAGCAGTCCTCCCGTAGCATTGCAGAGCCTGAGGGGACTCGAACCGATGACGGTCCTCCCCTAGCTCGCCTAATAGGCGGGGTGCGATTTTGGGGCCGGCTCCCGGCAAGGAGCCGAACAGTTCGTGATCGGGATGGTGCGCAAAGAGCTTTTCGATTTGCTGACGATAGTCCTCCAGCTGCGTTTGCAGCACCCGTAGCTGCCTGGCACGCGTCACGGCCAGACGGCTCTTAGCCAGTGTGAGAGCCTCCGAAGCACCAAATTCGGTACCTTTAGCGAAGAGCTCCAGACGCTTTTGATAGGTATTGGGTCGAGCCAGCTTATGGGTGTGCAAAAACTTTTCCCATCGGCGTTTGCCGGCGTTGACTAAGGCTTGTGGCGTGGCAAAGGCTTCCACAAAGGCCCACGCTGCGGGCAGCGTCCAGTCCTCAAAAGTCGCCAGAGCAGTAGGATAATATTCATGCAGGGCAGCGATCAGTTGATTGACCAAGGCCGTGCGCTCTTCAATCAAGGCGATCTCGTCACGGCACAGCAGGTGCAACTGCTCCAAAAGGGGATCTTGCTTTGAGAGCGGCTTCCAGGTGGAACCATCAAGACGAAGGGCGTCGGCAAAGCTCCACGCATCTAAATGATCGCTCTTGGTGCCACTCGGAGCTTTGCGATTTCGGTACGCTCGAGCGGCTTTGGGGTTCAGCGGATAAATCGTGCAATCGGGTCTCTGAAGCAGTTGGTCGACGACGGCGCCTTGACTGGTTTCGACTGCCACTGCTAAAGGGGCAAAGCGGGCCGCTTGCTGGCGCCACTCTTGCCAGCCTTCGAGCGTATGGGAAAAACTAAACTCGGTCACGATCTGGCCACCAGCGTTGACGACGACGACGTAATGATGCTGCTTCGCCCAGTCAAGACCGGCAAAGTGAGCTACAAGGGAATCAGGAGAAGACATTGCGCATTTCCGTTTGGAGGTTTGGGAGCTGTATCGCGCAGCATCAGCCTTGGCCTCAGTCCTGAGTCGACCTGATACAGGATCCTCTTGGGATGTCGTTCTCTCAGAATTTGGGACGGAAGCCTCCGAACCGGCCGGTAATCTTTCTTGAGCTCTCGTAGAGCGGGATGCACCGGACCGTACCGGTCCGCAGGCAAAGCTGCCAATCACCTTCTGACACTGCTTGGAGTTATTAACAACCCCAAGTCGAGTCGTGGCCAAGTTATGTACCGGCTCCGATGAATAATGCGGCCTGCAATGGTCCTTCTGCCGGCGCCGGTGCATAACTATGGAAGCCGTATCAGCCTGTCTCACTTTCCGGCCGTGACACCGGCATCGTCCCGTTCAAAAGCAAGAGCTTGTCAGGCCGGCGGCGTTTCCATCTCATGTTCGTTTCCCATGGCGAGCGGTGTGAACCCAGTCATCAAGGTCGAGAAGCCGCGTCAACGGATTCCACAGAAAACGACGATTCCATCGCTGAATCGTTCGCTGATCTTTCGCCTGCGAGTGAGACGCAATCCAATCCGCGATCTCCTGATCGGAGGCACCCGCGGCAACGGCCTCTTGGAACGCCGTGGCGTCGATTTTGGTGAATCGAAAAAATGCCTGGTCCAGTGGACAGTTGAAATGGTAGCTGCCTGCGCGGTTTGCCAACGCGGCGCGACACTTATCGACCGCTCGGGCTGCCATGACGTAGTTGCCCAAGAGCACCCGTGGGCTGCGCGGAGCGACGTGCGAGAGATCCGGAGCGAGATCGAGGAGAGATTGTTTCATGTGAGTTGGGTTGCCAGGAGTCTAGGAGTCCAGGAGTTACGAGAGTTCAGGAGACAGAGCAGTTTCTTCGCGAGATATTACACCCGGGCACCGGCAGGGCGAAAATTAAGAGGTCGGTCTCACAACACCCAGGGTCGGTAGGGCAAGCTCCGGGCAAGCTCCTGCTTGGCCTCCTTGGTGTTGGATCGCGTCTCGATTTGGACGAGCGGGAGCTCGTCCCTACCACTCCAGGGCAATCAGCGTGGGGTAGGGATGAGCTTCCCCTCGTCCAGACAACGATGAAATCTGTTGAAATCACGGCCGAGATAAAGCAACAGTATATAAAACTGTTATGAAGTCTCCTTTGCAACGTGGTCGTCCCGCCCGAGGCGTCCTCTTCGTCGATGATCAGCCTACACTGATCTTTCTGACCGTCTGCACAAAAGACCGGCGATCTTGCCTTGCCGCTCCTGACGTCCACGTGCTCCTGGAACACGTCTGGCTTTCTGCGACGGCTTGGCTCGTTGGATCCTATGTAGTTATGCCTGACCACATCCATTTGTTTGCCTGTCCGAGTGGCTTAACAAATCACGATTTCGATGCGTGGGTGTGTTTCTGGAAATCTCGTTTTACCTGGCTTTCCGGATTATCCCAGCCCGTTTGGCAACGAGCCTCTTTTCATCATCGAATTCGTTGTCACCAAGACGCAGAGAGCAAGTATCGATACATGATTGAAAATCCGGTTCGGCGCGGGCTGGTCGACACAGCGGGAGATTGGCCGTTTCGCGGAGTGATCTTCAACTACCGGGTTCTTTGGTAGCAGCCCATCCGCGGACGCTGATGGTGTCAGAAAACGGATCGACCGGAGCCGGTCCCTACCGCTCCGGGGCGATCAAACGCGCGCGGTAGGGATTATTGAGACACTCGCTGAATTCCCTCCCGAGCGGCACAGGCCTTAGATGTTGCAAAGCGACTCCTGGACTCCCGGAACCCCGGCTAAGCAAGACGTAAACGGTTCTGACCTCAGCTTTGCGGGTGCGACGGCGGAAGGATGTGCCAGAATCGATCCATGAAGGTATTGCTTGCGGGTGCGACTGGCGCGATTGGCGCCCCGCTGATCGAGCATCTTCGCGCGAAGGGAGATGTGGTATTTGGAATAACGCATTCGCCCAGCGCGCAGGACGCGCTGAGGGACAGAGGGGCGGAAGCGATTGTCGTCGATGCGCTCGATCGGGCGGCGGTGGAGCAAGCGGTCAAACGTGTGCGGCCGGACGCCATCGTCAATGAACTGACCGCCCTACCGAAGCACTACACGCCCGGAGCGATGAAAGCAGCCGCTCAGCGGGATCGGGAAGTTCGAATCACAGGCAATGGCCATCTGTTGGCAGCGGCTTGTGCATTCCACTGCCAGCGGTACGTTTTACAGTCGTCGGCGTTCTGGTACGCGCCTGGTGAGGGATTAGCCGATGAGAGCACGTCATTCGCTTTCGATTCCTCCCCTGCGGTCGCCGCGGGGACAAGGACCCATGCCGAACTCGAATCGGCTGTGCTTGCAGAAGAACAGATTCAGGGCGTCGTTTTGCGCTATGGCTTCTTTTACGGACCGGGCACGTGGTTCACAAAGCATGGCGATATGGGCGAGCAGGTCCGGCAGAGAAAGGTTCCAGTGATCGGCGAGGGACGGGGAGTTTGGAACTTCGTGCATGTGGAGGATGCGGCGGCAGTGACCGTTGCGGCGCTTCACAGCACACCTGGCATCTACAATGTGACGGACGATGATCCATCGGAACAGTGCGTGTGGCTTCTTGCTTTCGCGCGCCACGCGGGGGCTCCCGAGCCAGCTCGCATCTCCGAAGAAGAAGCGCTACAGCAGGCCGGACCCGACGCGGTATATTACGCTACGCGTCTTCGGGGAGCTTCGAATGCGAAAGCGAAGTTGCATCTGCAGTTTCGTCCCCGGCGCCTCGAATGGCTCGCCGGATAATTAAGCGCCGAACGGTATCCACCTGCTTTCTCCGGAGCACCATTTCGCTTTACTCGCCCTCAACTCGTTCGAAGTTCGAGGCACTGGCCGTGATGGAACATTCAGAGGAAATCGCGAGAGTCGAAAAAATTCGTGAATTGCTTCCGCCCGAGGGATTGTTTGCCGACAAAAACTGGCTCATTTCACCGGAACCTTTTCTGATCCGCCCGGAGATGGCTGATGTGCTCGAGAGGCTCGGGCACTGGCTGTGGAAGTTCCTTCGGGCCAGCAATTTGCTCTATTATCTGAGCAAGAGAGGGAAGCAACCGGAGTGGGTGGCGAATTATTTAGACGCCGGTAAACCCGGGGCGCTCCTCGAACTGGCGGGAAAATTTCCATTCGATCTCCCGCAGGTGATCCGCCCCGACTTGATCCTGACTGACGGCGGCTTTGGCATCTCGGAAATTGACTCGGTTCCGGGCGGCATTGGTCTGATCGGTTGGCTCAGCCGAACCTACGCCGGTCTTGGCTACGACGTGCTCGGCGGCAAGGACGGTATGCTCGACGGGTTTCGTTCGATTTTACCTGACGGCGTTATCGCCGTTTCCGAGGAAGCGGAAACGTACCGCCCGGAAATGCAGTGGCTGCGGAAAGAACTCGCGGCTTCGTTTGCCGGTCGCTGGGAAGTTGTGCGGGCGGAGGATTGGGATTTCCTTTCCGGAATCCCGGTCTACCGTTTTTTTGAGCTATTCGATCTCAAGAATCTGCCTTCACGGAAGAGTTTGTACCAGGCGGCCAGCCAGGATTCTCTGCGCATCACGCCCCCTTTGAAGCCCTTCCTGGAAGAAAAAATGTTATTTGGCCTGTTCTGGGCTCATGCTTTACAACCCTTTTGGCGGCGGCAGCTCAGCGAGCGACATTGGCTCAAGCTGCGCAAGCTGATTCCGCAGACCTGGGTGGTTGACCCGGCTCCCGTGCCGCATCATGCCGTGATACCTGGCCTTGAAATCCAAGATTGGGACGAGTTAAAGCGTTTTAGCCAGCGGCAGCGTGAATTCGTTCTGAAGGTTAGCGGTTTTTCCGAGCGCGCCTGGGGCAGTCGCGGAGTCTATGTCGGCACTGATCTGCCCCACCACGAATGGGCTGAGCGAATCGATGAAGCGAAGGCGGCTTTTTCGAAGACGCCTTTTATTCTTCAACGATTCTTTCGCGGGAGCCTCTTTCCGCAGAAGTTCTGGAATCCGCGGACGAGAGCTATCGAAGTCCTCCGGGGTCGGGTTCGCCTTTGTCCCTACTATTTTGTGGTGCCGGGTGAGCGCATTAGATTAGGCGGGGCTCTGGCCACCGTTGTTCCAGCCGACAAGAAACTGGTTCACGGCATGCGCGACGGGATCATGGTGCCGGTAGCAATCGATAGCCGATAGCCAATTGCCGATAGCTCGAATCGACATCGGTCATCGGTCGTCGGTCATTGGCTATTGGCTATTGGCTGTTGGCTATGGGTCATCCGCGCTTCGCGCAGTCAGCCTACGTCCACTTCCCGACCTTGTTCGATCGAGTCAGCGACAGCTTGAACGACTTTCATGTACTGCAGCCCTTCGACAAAGCCAGGTTGAGGATAGATAGTTGCCGGTGAGCGTACCGCGGCGATGAAATCGCGCTCCACCGTCCAATGCTGCTCCAGGTCGGCGGGGATGCGCAGAACCCGGGCCTTCGGTTCACCGAGTTGGCCTCCCATGATTTCATTATTAGCGAAGTTATAGGAGAGCATGCCGCGATCTCCGTAGATCTCGAGTTGGTCGGGACCGGCAAACGGTGCTACGCCGCTGAACTCCAGCGCACCCTCAATTCCGTTGGCGAATCGGCAGAGTACGAGCACAAGGTCAGGAATCTTTACCTCATATCCCTCGCGCACCGGATTGATGGTCTTCTGATGGGCGACGAGAGAAGCGATCGGCCCCAACCAACGCTGCAGGACCTCCGCGTAGATGCCAAGCGTCAGCACGTTGAGACCGGAGAGTTCGTCGCGCTGGCGCCAGTGAGCGGAAGGGCTCGGGTCGATAAAGGAATCGTTTAAGCTTCGCAGGTGGACATGATGCGGACGGCCAAGATACTCTTCGCCCAGCAGCTTCTGCATGAAGAGATTGCCCGACATGCCGTGTGGTGGAGGGCAAACCATCGTCACCAGGTGTGGATTACGCCGAGAAGCGGCTAACATCTCCTCAGCCTCGGCCAGATTCATCGCCATCCGGGCCTGACAAAAAACATGCTTCCCGGCTTCGAGCGCAGAGACCGCTATGGTCGAATGGAGGTAAGGCGGAGTTCCGATCCAGACGATCTCGATTTCGGGGTCAGAAACGAGTTCGGCCCAGTTGGTGTAGGGCACCGCTTCCGGCGAAAACGCTTGAATAAAGTTTTCTGCGCTTTCGTAAGTGGAATTGCAGACTGCCGCGATTTCCACATCGGGAATTTCCCGGAGGGCAGGCAGATGGCGGGTTCGGACAATGTTGCCCGCACCAACAATTCCGATACGAAGTTTCCGTGCTGACATGGAAGGTGAGACAATAAAGACCGTTTCACGTTTTAATGTTTCACGTTTCTCGAGCAAGCAAGAAGCAACGTGAGACGTGAAACCCGGCGCTCAGCGGAAAAACTCCTCTTCGGCAATCATGGCTGGCGGGCGGCAAATCCTCTGCACGCAATGTTCCCAGGTTTCCTGTCCGCCGAGGATCTCGATCTCAACGCGCAGGAAATAAATGGGCACCGGGATATTCTCCAGCGCGGGAAAGCGCACGGCGTCTTTTTCGGTAGTGACCACGGCGTTCACGTCGCGGCGGACACAGCGCTGCAGAAAAGAGGTCAATTCTTTTTCAGTGTACCGATGGTGGTCCGCGAAATGCCGGGATAGCTCAATCCTGGCTCCGAGTTGCTTCAACCCGTCCTCAAAACTCTCCGGAGCGGCGATGCCGCAAAACGAACCAATATAGAGTCCCGAAAGATAGTCGAGCGGCACCTGGTCATCTTTATAAACGTGCTGCAAGTACAAAGGCTTGTGCGCGCACTCGATGATTTCAGCCGTGCGATTGTATTGGCGAAGGCGCTCAATCAGGGGCTCATTCGATTCGCCATTACATTTTGTGATGAAGATGTAGCTGGCGCGTCGAAGGTTGCGGGGCGGTTCGCGCAAGGTGCCTCGAGGGAGCAGAAAATCGTTGCCGAACGGAGCCTGGCGATCGACAAGGACGATGTCCAACCGGTGCCGGAGGTGGAGGTACTGCAAACCATCGTCGAGGAGCAGCGTATCGACATTCAATTCTTTGATCGCATGTAATCCGGCTTTTACCCGGTCTTTGTCGACCACGACGGCAACGCCTTTCAGGTTTGCAGCAAGCATGTAAGGCTCATCCCCTGAAGCGGCGGAATCCAGAAGAATCCGGCGACCGTCGGAAACCACGCGGGGCGGGTAGAGCTGTTTTTTTGGCAGAAGCTTTTCGAACCATCCCGGCTTTTTGCGGACATCGACACTTTTGTAACCCCGACTCAGAATTGCTACCCGGCGTCCTCCCTTTTGGAGGGCGCGCGCGAACATTTCAACGATTGGCGTTTTCCCGGTGCCGCCCACCGTGAGATTGCCAATACTGATGACCAGACAACCCAACTGGCGTTCTTTCAGCAGTCGTTTTCGGTAGAGGAACAGTCGAAGTTGCACCAGCCATAAGTAAACGAACGAGAGCAGATAAAGTGCATTGCGGAGCAGCGCGGCCCGAAAGCCATGCCGCCGGCCGAGGATCACCTCAATCGCGTACTGTTCAAGATCATCTAACCGACGGCCCATATTCAAAGCACTCTATCGAGAGAAACGCTCATTCGGCTAAGGGAAGAATCCTGGCGCCGTGGTTGTCCGCACGCACAATCATGGTGGATCCGCTCGTCTGACCGGCTGCTTCGGCCATTGCTCGCGCGACTTCCTTCGGCTTTTCCAAGGTCACGCAGGCAATCGTGGACCCGGAGCCGCTGAGGAAGCCGCCCAGTGCACCGGCAGCCGTGCCCCCCTCAATCACGCGGTTAAGGATCGGAATGAGCGGTTCCCGATAGGGTTGATGCAACCGGTCTGCGAAACAGCCTTGCAGCATCGAGTAATTGTGGGACGCCATTGCCGCGGCAATCAAAGAAACATTTGCCAGATTCTGCAGGATATCTTCCCGACGGTAAAGCTCCGGCAAGACTTGCCGGGCATGGCTTGTTTTTACTTCAAGGTCCGGCACGAGCAGGACGAAGCTCATGGCTGGATCGACGTCGAAACGGGTCAGTTGGTTCCCGTTATTTTTCGCGATGACAAAGCCGCCGTAGCAGGCGGCGGCCGCGTTGTCCGGATGAGTTTCCAACTCGACGCAAAGGCCAAAGATCGCGGTTCGATCAAGTGGATTACCGAGCAGAGCGTCCAGACCCAGCAATGTTCCTAGGCGAAGCGTCGTGCTACTGCCCAAACCGCGCGCCGGCGGCACTTCACCCTGGACCGAAATGTGAACCGAACGCGACGGCAGATTGCTGCGCGTAAAGAAGAGTTGGGCAGCGGTCGTGGCCAGCTCGGGTCCGCTGTTTTGACCGGCATCTTCGACCGTCACATAGTTCCAGAGCTGAAGAGCGGCCCCGAAACAGTCGAAGCCGGGCCCGAAGTTGGTCGTTGAAGCAGGAACCTGAACTGTCACTGAAGCCATGATTGGAATCGGCAAAATGAATCAGGCATGCCCGGCAAGCAACTTTTTCGATCGATTTGACAAGACACCGCGATCAGTCTCTCATGACCGCGCAGTGTTCGGAGCAACGTGGAAGAACCTTCGATCGTAAACCAGGAAAGATCATCTGCTCGTTTGGCTGATCAGCTAAGACCATTCACGGTTTCGCTGGATATTGCTCCCAACGCGCACGGTTCGGTGTTAATTGGCTCGGGTCGCACCCAGGTCATCTGCGCGGTAACCATTGAGCCAGGTGTCCCTCGGTGGATGAAAGAACAGAATGTCCGGGGCGGCTGGTTGACCGCGGAATACTCGATGTTGCCTTACGCAACCCTTACTCGACGTCCCCGCGATATTAACCGAGGAAAGCTCGACGGGCGCAGCACTGAAATCCAGCGTCTGATCGGACGATCGCTACGCGCGGTCATTGATCTCGACCTACTTGGAGAACGAACGGTCTGGATCGATTGCGACGTTCTGCAGGCTGACGGAGGCACCCGGACGGCGGCGATCACCGGTTCGTCTATTGCGTTAGTGCTGGCCTGCGCGCGCCTGCGCAAGGACGAACAGCTCGCGCAGTGGCCCGTCAAATCCTTGGTGGCGGCGGTCAGCGTGGGGATTGTCAACCAACGACCCCTTTTGGATTTGGATTATGAAGAGGACAAGAATGCCGCAGTCGATTTGAATCTTGTAATGACCAGCACGGGCGAATTTGTGGAAGTGCAAGGCTCTGGTGAAGAGGCCACTTTTTCAACCGCTGAGCTCACTGAGATGATTCGCCTGGGACAGTTGGGCGTTGCTCAACTGATCGAACAACAGCGAAAACTTTTACGACGGGAACTCCCAGATTTACCAGAACAATTATGAAACGCGCGCTTATTACCGGTATCACCGGCCAGGACGGATCTTATCTAGCCGACCTGCTTCTTTCCAAAGGTTACGAGGTGCATGGGGTCATCCGTCGGGCTAGTACTTTTAATACCGAGCGTATCAATCATCTGTACCAGGACCCGCATCTGCACGGCGTTCGCTTATTTCTGCACTACGGAGATCTCGCGGATTCCGTCAACATGGTCAAGCTGCTTTACAGTTTGCAACCCGACGAGGTGTATCATTTGGGGGCGCAGAGCCATGTACGGGTCAGCTTTGATATCCCGGAATATACGGCTGATGTCACCGGGGTCGGGGCTATTCGTATTCTCGAGGCCATCCGGGAAACCGGAGTTCGAACCCGGTTTTATCAGGCGTCGAGTAGCGAGATGTACGGTAAAGTGCAGGAGGTGCCGCAAACCGAAGTGACCCCTTTCTGGCCGCGCAGTCCCTATGGAGCAGCCAAGGTATTTGCTTATTGGTTGACCATAAACTATCGCGAAAGCTATGGGCTTCATGCCAACAACGGCATCCTTTTCAACCACGAAAGTCCGCGGCGCGGTGAAACGTTTGTGACTCGCAAGATCTCCCGCGCGGTCGCCCGGATCAAATATGGTTTGGACAAAGAGCTGTACCTGGGCAACCTCGAAGCCCGGCGAGATTGGGGGTATGCGCCCGAATACGTCGAGGGCATGTGGCGAATTCTCCAGCAGGATGCTCCTGACGATTACGTGCTCGCAACCAATGAAACCCATTCGGTTCGCGAATTTGTCGAAAAGGCCTTCGCGCACGCGGGCCTGGATTGGCAGCAATACGTGCGGCACGACAACCGCTACGAACGTCCGGCCGAAGTCGATCTTCTCATCGGCAACGCAGCCAAAGCAAAGAAACGGCTCAATTGGGAACCAAAGGTGCGTTTTGAAGAACTGGTCAAGATTATGGTCGACGCGGACCTGAAAATGGTCGCGGATGGATTTAGCGCCGCGAGCTAAGGGAGGGCGGCGTCGGCATTTCGCAGCCTCGTGCTGCGTAAATCGGAGGGCAGGCTGGTTCCGATCCCGCGATTATTCTGCCGCCCTTTCAGCATCTCCAGCCCAGCTGCGCCGGTGTTTTTCAGAGTGGGCATTGGAGATTGCTAGTGCCTAATTGCGTAAGTTAGTTATATGTATGGCGACTTTCCCCTGATGTACCTGGGATTTGGTCCATTCGAAGGGAGCCGCATTGTTATTGTAGTTCTTGATGAAGGTGTCGATGGCGTTGCGCAGCTCTGCCACGCTGGTGAAGTTTGCCCCCTGGAGGGCTTGGCGGCTCAAGATACTAAACCAGATCTCAATCTGGTTGAGCCAAGAAGCGTGGGTTGGAGTGAAATGAAAATGCACATTGGGGTGAGCCTTCAACCAGCGATCTTGCTTTGGCTTATGGGTCGCAAGGTTGTCTAAGACCACATGAATTTCTTTGTCGAGATTTCCGGCAACTACCTGGTTCATAAACTCCAGGAATTCCCGTCGGCGCTGGCGCCGGTAATGACCAGCCTGCACTTGGCCGCTGGCAATGTTGAGGGCGGCAAAGAGAGTGGAGGTGCCATGGCGCTTGTACTCGTGGCTAAAACCCGTCAGCGCCCTGCCATTGGGCAAGCGAATCCAACCTTGGGCTCTTTCCAGGGCTTGAATGGCTGGTTTTTCATCAATGGCCAAGATGAGCGCATTCTGGGGCGGATTGAGATAAAGACCGACAATGTCAGCGGCCTTGCGCACAAACTCCGGATCGGTGGAAATGCACCAGCTGCGGCGCCGTTCCAATTCAATGCCTTGTTGGCGCAAAATGCGCCAGACTTGATCGGAGGAAACATCGGCCAGACTCTGCGCCAGCAGTCGCCCATTCCAGCGCCCGTAGCCCGCCGGTGGATCTTCATCCAGCAGCGCCAAGACCCGCTTGACCGTCATTTGATCATACTTGGCCGGCTTTCCACTGCGTGGCGCGTCTTCCAAGCCAGCCAGGCCTTGGCGCACAAAGCGCCGCCGCCATTTACTCACCGTCACCTCGGGAATGTGCAGGCTCTTGGCAATCGCACGTCCACTCAAGCCCGCTGCCGCCTTCAAGATAATCTGACTCCTGACCTTGAGCCGGTGTTCGACCCGTTGCGCTCGACTCCAACCCTCCAAGAGCTTGCGGTTTTCCACAGAAAGTTTGATGCGACCCGTTGCCATCCATCCAACAAATCATAATTTTTCATAAATATAAAGAACTAAAGCAACTAAGTACTAGGCGAGAATTTAGAGATTGTCTCCCAACATTGCTTCGGCCAGCGCCGGTAGGGCGAAAATTTATCCGAGCCTTAGCGAGGACTCGTTTGAGCCGGACGCTGAGGTTGCCACACTCCGGAGACGGCTCAAACAAGTTCTCGCTTGGCGCTCGAATAAATTTTCGCCCTACCGACACAGGGCTTCGAGACACGTTGCAAATGCCCTTCGGCTGATGCCTTATGAGGGCGTTTTTGTACTGGACGGTTTTCCCGGGGTTAAAACCCCGGGCTTAATCCTCATGTCCCTTCCGGACAAGAGTCAACGTCCGACAGGGACGAGGGGGCCCTCCGCGCTACTGGAATGCTAGCGCCTCAAGCAACGTTCCAGTCGCCCGCGGATCTGGGCTTCGTGCAAATCCTTTCCGATGAAGACCAGCTGACTCGACCGGGTTGTGCCTTTGTCCCAAAGGTGATCCCAGTAGAGGGTGAACCGGTTGTTCACGCCGTGGAAGACGCCGCGTCGCGGTGTGCCATTGATCCAGAGAAATCCCTTCGAACGATAAACCTTGCCCTCTTGCCCAATCTCTTCCAGCGCAGCCTCGAGCATTTCCAGCTCAAATGGTTGAGTAAAGGTGAGGGCGAACGAGGCAATGTCAGAATGGGTGCTGGCCTTCAGCTCGTCTAGAAAACGGGGGTTATAGGCGAGTTTATGATCCAGATCGAACGCGTTCACGTCGAGTAGTTCGGGCAGATTCACCTGCGACTGGGTACTCCGGAAAATCCGCGCCTGCGGATTGATCTCATTGAGAGTCTGTTCGACCTGAGCCAGTTGTTCGCCGTTTGCCAGATCAATCTTATTGAGCAGAATGAAGTCGGCCAATGCGATCTGCTCACGCACTACGGCGGTTTTCTCCAACTGGCGGAGGACCTGTTCGGCATCAACCAAAGTAATGATGGAATCGAGGCGCGCGTGTTGTTGCAGCTGGGGAATATTCAAGAACGTCTGCGCCACCGGTCCGGGATCCGCGACGCCGGTCGTCTCAATCAGCAGGTAATCCAGATCTTCCTTTTTCAACAGTTGCTGAACTCCCTTCACGAGATCCTTACGCACCGTGCAGCAGACGCAGCCGTTGTTCATCTCAACTACATCTTCGGCCTGGGTTTGGACAAGTCGACCGTCAATGCCGATCGCGCCGACTTCGTTGATGATGATACCGAATTTATACTCGGATTGTTCGCGCAAGATATGGTTCAACAGGGTCGTCTTGCCGGCTCCCAGAAAGCCGGTGAGCACGCTGACGGGGATGATCTTCTGTGCAGCCATAAAAAAAAGGCGGTCCAGTATACCGAGACCGCCTACCTCCCAGAAATCTGATTTACTGAATGATCAAAGCAGACCGGCTTCCTTCAAAGTCGCATAAGCGCCGTTTTTGGCGATCGTTTTGACCGCTCGCGCGCTCAATTTGACGGTGACGAATTTGTTCAGCTCAGGCACCCAGATGCGGCGTGTCTTCAAGTTTGGCAGGAAAAGGCGCGGAGTGTTCGCCGTGACGTGCTGTCCGACGCCACCCTTCTTTTTGGCGAGACCGCGTCGGTGAATGATACTGCCCCTCGAGGGTTTCGCCCCTGTAACGCTGCAAACTCTAGACATAAGCGCTTCCTTTTTTGAAGAGCCCGGAAGATGCCCGGTACCGAGCGGTGAGTCAAGGGAAAGAAATGCTTCTGGCTCACGCATCACTCGTATTGGGCTACTTTGAGGCGCTATGGTGAATCTCATCCACCCAATACACGTCTTCCGGCGCTTCGACCGGATTGATAGCTAGATTCACGACCACGGTCTCGCCTCCGCTCCTGACAAGAACGCAGCTAAGCGGTTCATCGCGGCTGGCGTTTATCTCCTGATGCGGAACAAACGGCGGCACATAAATAAAGTCTCCTGGGCCAGCTTCCGCCAAATACTCCAATTTTTCTCCCCAGCGCATGCGGGCTCGCCCGCTTTACCACGTAAATCACACTTTCCAATGCGCCGTGGTGATGCGCCCCGGTTTTTGCATTGGGATGAATGGTCACGGTCCCTGCCCACAATTTTTCCGCTCCGGTACGCGCATGAGTGATCGCGGCCGCGCGATCCATACCCGGTGTTTGCGGTGTGTTGTTATCGAGTTGATTGCCCCGAATAATTTTCACGCCGTTTGCTCGCCAGTCGATTTTGGAATCTTCCAAGGGCATCCAATACATTCGTATGAGTCGAGCCGAGTTAAAGCAAAAGGTCAGGTGGCGCGACAGATTCCGCGCTACCCCGGAGCGTTTACCTTTACGCGTACGAACTCGCTCCGGAGAGGCCCAGCGCTGCCCGGCGCGCTTTTCTTTCTTGGCCCACGCGCGCTTCGTAGCCGTTTTCCCGGAAAGCCCGGAGGGGATCGACCGGTAATCCGCGGCGCGTGCGCCACTCTGCTAACGCCGGGCGCACATCAGTGGAGAACGCATCGCGCAAACATTCTTCCGCATCAATCTGTTCGTTTCGCGCCTGATGCCGCGCGAGTTTTTCATGGTCGACCAGCGCAGCCTTCGCAAAAAGTTCCTGTGCGGAGTTCACCGTCTGGATGGTCGCCTCGATTTTCGATTTATCGTTATGCGATTGATCGATCATGTAAGGAATTTCGGGGTGTTCGCCGGTTTCCGCTGCATAAAAAAGGATTTCGTGAAAGATCCGGAATATTTGATACGGATCGATCGAACCAAGCGTCAGATCGTCATCGGCATACCGTCGATCGTTGAAATGGAACCCGCCAAGCATTCTCTCACCCAGAAGCCAGGCAACAATCTGCTCAATATTCTGCCCCTGGTAGTGGTGGCCGGTATCGACGAGGACTTTGGCCTGTGATCCCGCCGCCATGGAAAGAATATAGGCCATTCCCCAATCAGCGATGTCGGTATGATAAAATGCTGGTTCGAAGGGCTTGTACTCAACCAGGAGAATTTGGCCTGGTGCGAGGTGATGGTGGATCTCCTGCAATGCCGCGGTCAGCACCTGCTTTCGCCACCGGATATTCGCTTGACCCGGATAATTCGAGCCTTCCGCGAGCCAGAGAGAGATGAGTTTGCTGTCGACCGCTTTGGCCAGCTCTACGCTCTCGAGCGTATGAGCCAAGGCCATCTTACGGACACTCGCATCTGTATTGCAAAGCGCTCCGTATTTGTAGACTTGGTCCTGAAAGAGATTGGGATTAATCGCTCCGATGGTGATGCCATTTTTCTTAGCGATATCGCTCACCTCTCGGGGATCCTGGCTAGGCCGGAAATCCCAAAGCACATGTACAGCCATGCTCGGGCAACAGCCGGTGAGGTCGTTGACTTGGCTGGCGTCAGCCAGCTTGTCGTTAATGTCGATCGCGGCAGCGTCCTGCAAGAATTTGCCAAACCTTGTGCCCGTATCGGCGAAACCCCAGGAAGGAAGTTCAATACGGAAATCGTCCAGCGCTACTAACACGGCAGCAATTTGCGAATCGTTCATAGAAGAGAGTGACGAATGCTCACCTGCGATCTTTGCTAAAAAAATGATTGTCCCGTTTCTCCGGATCAGGCTTGGTCTGCGGATCCTATTCCTGTCGTGAAGATCCCGGCCCGACGCTCTACTTCGAATGGATGACGATTTCTACGCGGCGGTTTAGCTGCTGTTCCTCGACCGACCGATCCGCCGGGACGATGAGCCGTGATTTTCCGAATCCCTGCGCCTGGATTCTGCCCGGATCGATGCCCATGTTCTGGACCAGCCAGGCCTTCACCGTCTCCGCGCGCCGCTGGCTGAGGTCGAAATTATATTGTTCACTGCCAAAGGAGTCGGTGTATCCTTCCACCCGAAAAACTGCTTGCGGGTTACGCTGAATCAAGCGCCCTAATTTGTCGAGACTGGTGGTCGCGCCGGATCGCAAATTAGCGGAGTCATAATCGAAAAGGAGATCGGTCGGCATCAAAATCGGCGCTGTGCCATGCCCCACGCGGCCCGTGCCTCCCAATAAATCGTCGAGGTTACTGTAGCCGGCGGGAATCCCGGCCGTGCGGGCGGTGGCCGAATCACTTGCGTCCGGATTGTCTGTCTGTCCGCGTCGATCCCGGTTTCCGGAAGCCAACTTTGGCCGGGAAGGGTTCGGCTTATCGTTGAGCAACTGCTGCCGGATGTCGCTCAAATCTTTATCGAGGGCGATAGCGCTCTCGGCCTTAGCTTTGGCGGCGGCGGTCAGGGCGGACTTGGTGTCGACGCTCGGTTTTTCTTTAAAATCCGGTATTTCCGGAGAACTGACCTCGGGAGTGGCGCGCAACTCCCGCATATCGGCCGAACCATCGAACTGATTCAGTGCGGCAATCGCCACGGCCGAAGGGGCAGTGCTGCCGGCTTTATGGTCCGGCTGCGGAGAAGACTCCAGCAATTTTTGGCTGATCTGGAGGCGATTGACGGTGAAGACGCGGGGAACAAGCCGGGGAGCCTCGGACGTGGTGAACCGATCGAGCTTTTGCTGGCTAAATCCGTAGAAAAGAACCCCGTGTGCCAGGAGCGACAGCAGGACGGCTGGTAGAAACCATTGCCGCAGCGAGACCGCGCTGTCTGACATCGAGTCCTCCGGGTAGTACGACATGGGGGCAGTGTAGGAGCGGGGAAGGGATCAGTCAATTGAGCGGAGAGATTGGAGGTTACAGTCAATCGAGCGGCGGGAGCGGCGGGAGCGGTTTCAGCGGAGGGATGTAGCGCTAAATCTCAGAATTGAACAACTGACCAAGCACTCAGGCGCGGAATACGTCGAGCTTTTTTTTGGGGTCGGGGATGCTGAACAATTCGTAGTTCCCCAGCTGTCCAGTTACCTCCGTCCGCTGAAACCGCTCCCGCCGCTTCCTCCGCTCAATTGACTGTAACATGTAAGCTGGCAGCTGCCAGCGAGCTGTGGCAATCTTGCGTCCTTATGGCCCGAGACAGCGATGCGACCGAACGTATGGAGAGAATCGTGAGCCTGTGCAAACGCCGAAGCTTCATCTTCCAATCCAGCGAGATCTACGGCGGTCTGAATGGAGCGTGGGATTACGGTCCGGTCGGGGTCGAGCTCAAGCGAAACGTCAAGGACTTCTGGTGGCGCCGCATGGTTCGGGAGCGCGATGACGTGGTTGGTATGGACGGTTCAATCCTGATGAACCGGCAGGTGTGGGTGGCCAGCGGGCACGAGAAAACCTTCACGGATCCAATGGTCGATTGCCGGAATTGTCAGGCGCGGTTACGCGCCGATCAGTTGGTAATCAAAGATGGAAAAAGACAGTGCCCAGTCTGTGGCAGCCCAGATTTGACCGACCCGCGCGAGTTTAACTTGATGTTCAAGACTTATGTCGGTGCGACGGAGGACGAGTCGTCCTTGACTTATCTCCGTCCGAAAACGGCCCAGGCGATCTTTGTGCAATTCAAGAACGTCCTGGAAACGTCCCGCAAGAAACTGCCCTTTGGTATTGCGCAAATCGGCAAAGCGTTCCGGAACGAGATCGATCCCCGGAACTTTATTTTTCGCTCGCGGGAATTTGAGCAGATGGAACTGGAGTATTTCTGCCGTCCGGAACAAGGTCTAGGGGCAGTGTAGGAGCGGGGAAGGGATCAGTCAATTGAGCGGAGAGATTGGAGGTTACAGTCAATCGAGCGGCGGGAGCGGTTTCAGCGGAGGGATGTAGCGCTAAATCTCAGAATTGAACAACTGACCAAGCACTCAGGCGCGGAATACGTCGAGCTTTTTTTTGGGGTCGGGGATGCTGAACAATTCGTAGTTCCCCAGCTGTCCAGTTACCTCCGTCCGCTGAAACCGCTCCCGCCGCTTCCTCCGCTCGATTGACTGTAACCTCCAATCTCTCCGCTCAATTGACTGTAACATGTAAGCTGGCAGCTGCCAGCGAGCTGTGGCAATCTTGCGTCCTTATGGCCCGAGACAGCGATGCGACCGAACGCATGGAGAGAATCGTGAGCCTGTGCAAACGTCGAGGCTTCATCTTCCAATCCAGCGAGATCTACGGCGGTCTGAATGGAGCGTGGGATTACGGTCCGGTCGGGGTCGAGCTCAAGCGAAACGTCAAGGACTTCTGGTGGCGCCGCATGGTTCGGGAGCGCGATGACGTGGTTGGTATGGACGGTTCAATCCTGATGAACCGGCAGGTGTGGGTGGCCAGCGGGCACGAGAGAACCTTCACGGATCCAATGGTCGATTGCCGGAATTGTCAGGCGCGGCTACGCGCCGATCAGTTGGCAATCAAAGATGGAAAAAGACAGTGCCCAGTCTGTGGCAGCCCAGATTTGACCGACCCGCGCGAGTTTAACTTGATGTTCAAGACTTATGTCGGTGCGACGGAGGACGAGTCGTCCTTGACTTATCTCCGTCCGGAAACGGCCCAAGCGATCTTTGTACAATTTAAGAACGTCCTGGAAACGTCCCGCAAGAAACTGCCCTTCGGTATTGCGCAAATCGGCAAAGCGTTCCGGAACGAGATCAATCCCCGGAACTTTACTTTTCGCTCGCGGGAATTTGAGCAGATGGAACTGGAGTATTTCTGCCGTCCGGCACAAGGTCTGGAACTCTTGGAGTACTGGTTGCAAGAGCGACTGCGTTTTTATTCGGATATCGGTCTACCGGCATCGCATCTGCATGTTCATAAGATTGCTCCGGAGGAATTGGCGTTCTACTCCAAAGGTACTTACGACATCGAATTCCAGTTTCCGTTCGGCATTCAGGAGTTGGAAGGGGTGGCCTATCGAACCGACTTCGATCTGAGTCAACACCAGAAACTGAGCGGGAAACCGCTCGAATATTTTGACGACGAACGCAAGACCCATTCCATCCCGCACGTTGTCGAGCCGAGCGCCGGCGTTGATCGCACAGTCCTGGCGCTGCTTTGTGCCGCTTATGAAGAGGACGCGGTAACGGATGAACAAGGGAAGAGCGAGATGCGCACCGTGATGCGCTTTCATCCGCGGATGGCTCCGATAAAGTGCGGCGTGTTTCCCCTGCTAAAAAACCAGCCGCGCCTGGTCGAATCGGCACGTCAGATTCAAAATATTTTGCGGAGCGAAATGATGGTTTTTTACGACGAAACAGGTGCGATTGGACGCCGCTACCGCCGCCAGGACGAGATCGGTACTCCGTTCTGCGTAACAGTCGATTTTGATACCATTGGGGAGAACGGTCCGGCCAACCGGGATACGGTGACCTTGCGGGAACGGGATTCAATGAAACAGGTGAGAGTCGCGATCAAAGATCTACCGGATCTTTTGCGCGAAAGGCTCCGCTGATTCGGAGCAGGGTTGAACCCTGCTAGTGCACCGTCCCTCATATAATGGTGTCGTCGTTGCGTTCAAAATGGGCCGCCGGCAAGGCGGTCCGAGCCGGACTGGCATTAGGAGGGCGCATATCTAAATCGATACGTAACCGACGAGCAACGCAGCCGGCGGCCCATTTTCAACGCAACCCTTTGGGCCGCGGCTAGTTGGCTGTTTTTCGGCGTTGCTTCCGCCAGTCCGGCTCGGACTCGATCCGTATGAATTCAGATATGGGTGCTTCGCTCGCGTCTTGAAAAACAGCCGACTGACCTGCGGTGATGCCATCATTATATGAGAGACGGTGCACTAGCTAGTTCCCCAGAACTCTGCGCGTTCTTTTTGCGGCAAGAAACACTGGATTGATTGCCTTGGGCATCTCGACGTAGAAAGTAGGCAGCAGTGGGTCGGCAGTTAAGACCGGTGTGGCATTGGAGCTTTATGCCCGATAGCTAGTTTGGTTCCGAGCGTTTTGGTTGTTGCATTAGCGAAGCTCCAGATCGGGTTGTTTGCCGATCTGGAGCTATCCTGTTTAGGAGATTTCTCTCTATCTACCAACTCGGGCCGATGCGCTGCAGTGTGAAAGCAAGAACAACATCTAACCCAAGAGAGGTATGGCAAAGAAAACCACGACCAAGCGAAAGAACAAATCAAAAACTCACCGGAGTGTTCTGGAACGGATCAATCTCAAGGCCGCAGGAATCGATATCGGGGCGAATTTTCACCTGGTGGCCATTCCCGAAGACCGCGGCTCAGAAACGGTGCGCAAGTTTGGCCCTTTTACGAGCGATCTGCAGCGGATGGCTGACTGGCTGAGCGAACACCACATTGAGACCGTAGTGATGGAATCAACGGGGGTTTATTGGATACCGGTGTTCCAGATTCTGGAGCAGAGAGGGTTGGAGGTAAAATTGGTCAACGCAGCTCATGTCAAGAATCTGCCTGGACGCAAAAGCGACGTCTCGGACTGCCAATGGCTTCAACAACTCCACACCTTTGGTCTTTTAAACGGCTCGTTCCGACCCAAGGACGAGGTCTGCGTCTTGCGCAGCTTCCTGCGCCTGCGCGACACCTTGGTTAAGGACTGCAGCAGCCATGTGTTACGCATGCAGAAGGCCTTAACCGAAATGAATATCCAAGTGCACCGCGTGTTGAGCGACATCACCGGTTATAGTGGCATGGCGATGATTCGGGCGATTTTGGCCGGAGAACGCAATCCGCTCAAGCTTGCCCAGATGAAACACCCCCAAGTGAAAGCATCCACTGATCAGATCGTCAAAGCCTTACAGGGAGATTACCGAGCCGAGCATCTCTTCGCCTTGCAAACGGCCCTGGAACTCTATGACACCTACCAGCTCAAGATCACCGCCTGCGAAAGCAAGATTGAGCAACAACTTGAGCAATTCGACACTAAACTAGATTTGGAGCAAGCCCTCGAGCAAAGCGGGGCGGCCCAAGCACGGTCGGCCCAAGTTCGCCTAGCCCTGCAGCGCCGAGCGCATCTGGCCAGCGTTTGTGGTGTCGATCTGAGTCAGTTGCCTGGCTTGAGCACCTTGGCGGTGGAAGTCATCATTTCGGAAACGGGTTTAGACATGACCTGTTGGAAAAGCGAAAAACACTTTTGCTCCTGGCTTAAACTCTGTCCGGACAATCGCATCAGCGGCGGCAAACTGCTCAGTTCCAGCCCCAGAAAAACCAAGAATCGCGCGGCGGCCATGTTCCGGCTGGCGGCCCAAGGAGCCATGCAAAGTAAGACGGCCATCGGCGCTTTTATCCGCCGCATCAAAGCCCGATTGGGGGCACCCACCGCCATCAACGCCGGAGCTCATAAACTGGCACGCTTGTTCTATCGCATGCTCAAGTTCGGAGCTGCCTATGTCGAGCAAGGGCAACTCTACTACGAGAAAAAATACAAAGACCGCCTACTTCACAATCTCAGCCGACGAGCCAAAGAATTCGGACTCCAACTCACGCCTCTAGACCCAGCCACGGATTTAGTTTCTTAGGAGGAGAGTCCTTGAACGCTGAAATTTGCTGTAGACGAATCAAGTTTTTTTCAGTCTGAGGCGCCGCCTCGCTAGGTTTGTTGCTAAAAAAATGTCGGTACCCTCCCCAAGTTCCTTCCCGCACAGTGAAAAACCGCCGGTGCGCCGAAAAAAGACGCCGCCCGGAGTCTGGGTCGTTGTCGGAATTGGGGTGTTTTTTGTGCTGATCGCTCTCGGGATAAGCGCGCTGATCGTTTTCAAGAGCGTCATCGCTCTGAAGCCCGCCGCGATGGGTTTGATAACAGCCACCCCATCGCCGGCTCCTTTGGCAAAGACTCCGGAACTGGGCGAGGGCGTTCAGGCAACGCAAGAGAGTCCGCCCATAACGGAGGCGACAGCCGATTCGCAGGAGGTGGACGATACGCGACGGGAGGTTTTGAAGCGCATCGACCTGATGCCCGAGCTTTCCCAGAAGGATAAAGATCAACTTTATGCTCAAGTCGAAAGAGCTCGCGGTTTTTCAAAAATCGCCGTGATACCCTTTCCAACCGGGAAAAGCTCTCTCGGATCGGCCCAGATCGAGGAGGTGATTAAACGTATCGAGGATGAGCAGGTACACCATCTGCTGGACGATCCCACCGTCGTGCTCGTGATGGTGGGTTATGCTGATAAACAGGGCGATCAGGCCAAAAACCGGGAGATTTCCCGAACGCGCGCCGAGGCGGTGGTGAAAGCGATCAAAGACAAGCTGAACCCGATGAATATCATGCATGCGGTTGGCATGGGCGGTCAGGATTTGTTTGGGAGCACGCTGGACAAAAACCGGGTGGTCGAGATCTGGGCGGTTGAGCCCTGATTACAGTTGAGCAGCTGACATGTACCAGTCATTCGAGCGGAGGGAGCGGAGGGAGCGGTTTCAGCGGAGGGATGGAGCGGGACAGTTGAAGAATTTCGAACGAGCGTGTTCGGAGGTTTGTGTGTGGGTCACAACCTGAGATAGAAGATGGAAGTGACTAAACAAAAACGCCAAGGACAAGCAGAACAGAAGCGGGAGATCGATCCGAGCCTGATCGATGAGCTCATGAAGGGCTACGAGCGGCCCGAGGATGTGGTGGGAAGTGGAGGGATCCTGGAGCAACTCACCAAACGGCTCTACGAGCGGATTTTGGGAACCGAAATGAGCCATCATTTGGGCTACCAGAAGGGCCAGGCGCCCAAGTGCGCAGAGGGGGTGGTACGGGAGAACTACCGCAACGGAGCCAGCAAAAAGACCCTGCTGACCGAGGAAGGCGAGCTGCAAATCGACATCCCACGGGAGCGCGCTGGGCAATTTGAACCTCATTTTATCCGCAAGGGCCAGAAGCGTTTTAACGGTTTCGATGCGTCCAAAGCTGGCGCAGAGTCTGGGACCAAGTCGTCCCGTTCTTTGCCTATCCGGCCGAGATCCGCCGAATCATTTACACGACCAACGCGATCGAAAGTCTGCACATGCAATTACGCAAGATACTCAAAACCCGCGGACATTTTCCCAGCGACGAAGCGGCTAGCAAATTGATTTAGCTTGCCTTGGGCAACATTACCAAAAGATGGAAAAATCCGCCGGTGCCCTGGAAGCTGGCCGCGCCGCAATTTGCGATCCAATTCGGCGAACGATTTTTGGCGGCTGACGCCGCCCTGTAAGCATGAGAAAAGTGGCAAGTTGTTGCCGAGGACTTGAACAACGCCAAAGCCCGTTGCTCACAGCTCGCCCGGCGCTGGACCGACCGCCTGGAGGGCGGTCTCGCCGGCTCGAGCTGCCGTCCTCAGAACAACTTGCCCGGAGGTTAGACAGCAAAGCAAAAAACGACCCACACACAAAAAAGCCGACATTACCTTCCGAACAGTCTAGCATCCCAGAAGGCCAAACACCTGGACGGCTATTTTACGCCGGCAAGGCGTGGCCAGTTGTTCAGTTGTGAGCTTTAACGCTATCTTCCTCCGCTGAAACCGCTCCCTCCGCTTCCTCCGCTCAATTGACTGGTACCTGTCAGCTGCTCAGCTGCAAGTTTGGGAGCCAGCGATTGGGGAAGCGTCATTTCTTACAAATTCTATAATTTGTAGAATCGCCAGTTGACTTTTTGCATTTTTTCGGTTGCTCAGCCCTGTCAGTGTTCTTAGATTCCTCGTTACCAGCTCGATTGGCCCCCAGAACCGTGTTCCCCCTCTGATCGAGCTGGTTTTGCTTTTTTCATGAGGAATTGCCGACAATTCCGTACGTGTGGGTGCTTCTCGTCCGAGAAGCCTTCGTCGCGGCCCCAATATGCAACGGCACAACCACTTTACCAGAGGGCGCGCCGTAGCCTTGCGGAGGTGGCCCGGTCGTCCGGATTCGCAAGGCAGCTCGCGATCAAATGGTCAAGCAGGAGCTTGACCCTACCTACCGTTATAATGGTTGCGATCCCGACGGGCAGGTCACCTCCGCTCGATACGACGGCTGTGATACGGCAAGCATGTCCCGGGTTGTCGAGACGAAAAAAATGTGCGCCGGGAGACTTACGTCGCGCTGCGGCCCCACGCTACTGGAGTGTTCTCCTCGACTCCTCGAACTCCTTGAACTCCTTGAACTCCTTGAACTCCTCGAACTCCTCGAACTCCTGTGACTCAAGGGACTGGTTCGACCGAATCCTCCAGAAAAACCCGGTGCAAGACCCGAGCACCAGTTTCTGTCATCTGCCTTGGGACCGTCCAGGTTACCCGAAACGATGATGTCGCCATCGAGCGGACCGGTATGCCGGCGTTGCGCAGAGCTTGCCAGCCAAGCCGCACCTTGGCATGCGATGTATTGATACCGGCTCCGATGATGCTCAATGCGCCGACCACGACGATCCGGCCGCGAGAAAGCTCATCCTGGATCCGAAAAGGGCGTACTTCAATGATTCGCGCATCGATATGCCGATCGTTGGTAATGATACCGGATTGGCTGCCGGTGAAACTGATGGCGTCGCCGCCCAGTTCTCTAATCGCCAGCGAGAGGAGGGCCATGGAAATTCGTTCCCCGGCCGACAGCAGCATGTCCAGCTCCCGTCGGTCAGGATTGGTCGAGACCTGTCTCGCCAGGGAAAGTAGCTCGTCAGTGCTGTCGCCCATCGCCGAGACGACCACAATCACATCATAGCCGGCGGCCTTGGTTTTCATGATTCGCTCGGCCACCCGGCGGAGCTTGGTAGCATCGGCGACGCTACTGCCTCCGTACTTCTGCACAATGATCGCCATAGCTCCTGCTACCGACGCAGCAGTTTACCGTTCGCGGTTCGCGGCAACTCCGAAACCCGGTGAAAGACTTGCGGAACGGCCTCCGGAGGTAGTCTCCGGCGAGCCAACCCCGGGAGACACGCGATGGAGTTGGGCGCGCCGACTACATCAGCGATCAGCTTTCCATTCTCGAGCGAAACTCTCGTTTCGCGAATACCGGGCGCCGCATTCAGGACTTCCTCGATCTGCTCATAAAAAACGGCGGCACCGTCGACCGTGATCCGGTTTTTGCTTCGGCCGAGCAAGTAGATCAAACCGCCGGAATCTTGTCGCGCGTAATCCCCCGTGTGATATCCGTGCGGAGAAAGAATGGCCGCCCGTAAAAGCCACGGGTTCAGATACGCGTTGAGGAGACCGGGGCCGTTGACGCAAAGCTCGCCAGGCTCTCCTGGCGCGGCAGACCGGCCGTCGTCTCCTATAAGGGTGACCCGGTAAGCAGGCAGCGGCCGGCCAACGGAATCAGGATGTTCGGGGTGGGTGTTCAGCGTGAGCAACCCGACCTCGATGATGCCGAGCGCGGCATTCACGGGCCGGTGAAACCGCTGAATGAAGGCGGTCTGCGTTTTTGAAGAAAGCAGCGCGGTGGTTGATATCGCCAATCGCAGGCAGTCCAGATCGCGGATCGGAGCGGTCACGAGCGCTTCATAAAAATCGGGTGAAGCGTACGAAATGGTGGGTCGATACTCGGCAACTAATTGCGTGAAGGAGGCCGGGTCGGCAGACCGTGCGGTGACAATGGTGGCCCCTCTGGATAGGTAGAGAAGGGTCGACACGACAAAATGATCGACCATCGGCAATTGAAACCAGATGCAGTCCCGGGGACTGATTTGCAACAACTCGTCTGCCGCGGCGAGCCGTTGGATGATCGTCTCGTGGCTCAGAAGAACGCCTTTGCGGCGACCAGTTGTGCCGGACGTGAAGCGGATGAAAGCAGGCGAGAGAGAGGCGTATTCGGAATCGTTCTGGTCGTCCAGCGGCTGGGCAAACGGGAACCTGGTCAGGTGCGATTCGGGACCGAGCAGCCAGTGTAATCCGGCCTTCTGAATGACGAATTCTGTTTCTTCCTCGCGCCATAAAGGATTGATCGGCATCAGGCAGAGCCGGGCAGCGAGGATTCCCAGGGCGCGGGTGAGGAATCCTGGACCCTCGTCCTGCAGCAGACCGCAGCGCTGCCCCGGCTTACATCCGGCTCTCAGCAGCGCAGCCGCAATCTGGTCGGCACGCGTCACCAGCGCCCGATAGCTGAGAACCGGTCCGAAGCCGTAGGGAACGTAAGCCGGATGTTCGGGTTGAGACTCGGCGCGTTGGCGAATTAATTGGACGATAGCCACATCTAAGTTAACTAATCATTCCGGCTTGGCATTCCGGTCAACCGGGGAAGAACAACCGGCGACCTCATGATACCTCGATCGCAGCGAATCGTCATAAAATTTGGAACCGGGATTTTGACCAAGCCTTCCAGTGACGGTCTGGAGACTGCGCAATTTGTTCGGCTGACGGAAGATGTTTCGAAGCTGGTGGGCGCCGGACATCAATGTCTGCTGGTCAGCAGTGGGGCGGTTGGTGCCGGTTTGATGCTCCTTCGCCTGGCAGAACGCCCGGTGGATCTTCCTTCCGTCCAGGCTTGCGCCGCGGTGGGCCAGTCGCGGCTCATGAGGCTTTACGAAACCTTGTTTAATCGGAACGGCTTACATGTCGCGCAGATCCTGCTGACTCACCAGGACATGGATAGCCGCACGCGGTACGAGAATGCCCGGAATACCTTGAAACGCCTCTTCGAGTTCGGAAACGTTGTTCCGGTGATCAATGAGAATGATTCCGTGGCCGTGGAAGAACTGCGCTTCGGTGATAACGACCGATTGTCGGCCGAGGTGGCAATTCTTTGTCAAGCTGATCTGCTCATCATCCTGACCAGCGTCGATGGTCTCATGGATGCGGATGGTCACCCCGTCAGCCAGGTTGAAGATGTTGATTCGGTGCTGCATCTTGCTCGTGATACCTCCGGAACTTACTCGACCGGCGGGATGATCTCGAAGCTGCAGGCTGTAAAGACTTCGGTAGGAGCGGGAATCCCGGCCGTGATCGCGAATGGCCGAAGGCCGGGAGCCGTTCAGGCCATCCTGAGGGGTGAATCGGTCGGGACACGTTTTTCAGCATGTCGGCGGAACTAAAACACGTTATCGAGGAGTACGGGCAGCGCGCCCGGGCATCAGCGCCGGCCTTGGCCGCAGCTTCCACCGAGCAGAAGAACGCGGCGCTCCGTGGTGCGGCCGATCAGCTCGAAGCCAATGCCGGTCCGATACTGAGCGCCAATCAACTCGATGTTGCGGGGGCGCAGACCGCGGCCTTGCCGGAGGCCGCAGTCGATCGGCTTCGGTTGACGGAAAAGCGTTTTTCCGGGTTAGCGCAAGCGGTCCGAGAGATCGCTTCGCTCGAGGATCCGGTCGGGAAAATCTTGCGCCGTTGGCATTGCTCGAGCGGGCTCTGGATCGAGAAGGTCACGGTGCCGATTGGAGTGATTGGAATTATTTATGAGTCACGGCCGAACGTGACTGCGGATGCCGGTTGTCTCTGCCTGAAAGCCGGCAACGCGGTCGTTCTGCGGGGCGGTTCCGAGGCGCGCCGGACGAATTCGGCGATCACCGATGCATTACGCGCGGGTTGCGAACGGGCTGGTCTTTCTGCCGACGCGATTCAATTGATCGGGGTGCCGGACCGCGCCGCAGTGCAATTCCTGGCACAGCTGGATTCCGCGATTGACCTTATTATTCCGCGCGGCGGGAAAGCCTTGATCGAGGCCGTGGCGGCAGTGGCGCGCGTGCCGGTGATCAAGCATTACGACGGGGTTTGCCACGTTTTTGTGGACGAGGCGGCGGACCTGGCTATGGCCGAGGCGATCGTAATCAATGCGAAGTGTCAGCGGCCGGGGGTATGCAATGCGGTTGAATGTCTCCTGATCCACGAAGCGGTGGCCGATCGATTTCTGCGAAAGACCAGGCTATTAGAGAGAGGGGTGGAAATCCGGGGCGACTCCAGAACCAAACAGATTTTGGGCGATCGGGTCCGTTTGGCCACAGAGGCGGACTGGCGAACCGAATACCTGGATTTGATCCTATCGGTTCGGATCGTCGACAAGCTTGATCAAGCGATCGAGCACATCAATCGGTACGGATCCCACCACACCGACGCGATTGTGACAGAGGCCGAAAATACCGCCGAAAGATTTCTTCGGCTGGTTGATTCGGCTGTGGTGCTCTGGAATGCCTCGACCCGTTTCAACGACGGCGGCGAGTTTGGCTTTGGGGCCGAGATCGGCATCAGCACCGATCGTTTGCACGCGCGCGGTCCGATGGGTCTCGAGGAACTGACTACCTACAAATATCGGGTGATCGGGACGGGTCAGGTGAGGAATTAGGCTCATTGAACTGAAAACCGTGGAGGCTCTTGCGGTGGTGCACGGAAAGCAAGTTCTGACAGATCTGCGGCTACTCAATTTCAGGCTCGGCTTGTCAATGAGTTTTGGCGCCGCTCTCCTGAAAAACGGCATTAGAAGAGTAGCCGACTAGAAGCTTTGTGTCTTCATGTCTTTGTGTGAGATCCTTTAAGGTTTAACGGCCGATTCGCGAATCAGCGACGAACGAGCCGAACGTGCTGTGGCCGAGGTCATGCTCTGCTCAACTTGCGGATGCCAATCGATGATCCGGCGAGATACGGCTTCAAATACGGCGAAGCTTAGGCCAGCATAGATGACGAACAGGAACGCTACGATGATAACCCGTCCAGTATAGGCGAATTGTAACGCGTAGGTCACGATGACACCAAGACCGCTCTGGGCCCCAAGCAGCTCACCGCCTACGACCAGGCTCCATGAAAGCCCAAAGCTGAGCAAGAAAGAGGCCCGAATTTCCGGGAAGATCGCCGGGAGGACGAGATGACGGAACACGGCAGCTCGGCTCGCGCCCACGGTTGCCGCACGATCGAAATAGACCCTTGGCACGTTACGCACGGCATTAACCGTGCCGATGAACATGATGACCGCGACGCCATAGGCGACAAACAAGATGATGCCGAAGGTGTTTGCTCCAAACCAGAGATTGAAGAGTGGAATCATCGCCAAGAAGGGTGTCATACGGACGATGTGCACAGTCGGCGCGATCAGGCGCCGGCGCAGCATCGAAGGTCGCGACGAGGAGTCCGAGACCAATGCCCGCCAACCGTCCCGAAAACGATGCCGGCAGAGCACCCGCTCGAAAGTGACCAGCGAGGCGCTGCCGAGCGCAAGAAGAGCGGCTGCATAAGTCGGCGGACCGCCCTCAGATGGAGCCGGCACTCCAAACCCGCCGCTCCAATAATCCGACATGCGTAGCAGAGAATTACCGATCAGATAGCCCCAGCCAGGAACCAGAGGCTCGCCGTAGCTGCCTTTGGCGGTCACGACGAGGGAGAGCAACTCCCAGGCCGAGAACCAGGGCTAACAGAACCGTGACTCCGCCCAGACAGAAGCGCGTTTCATGTGCTCCCTAAAGATTGCGCACTTCACCGGTCCTTATTCCAGCCCGATGTGATGCAGCAGCAGATGCTTGAGCGCTAGGCCTCCGTCGGTAGCGAGATCGTCGTCACTGCGCGGCATTGGCAAATCGATGGCTCGGTCCTCCGCGATGTCGCCGTTTTTTATCACGATAACTCGCGTCCCGAGCATCATTGCCTCGTCTACATCGTGGGTGACGAAGAGCACCGTCTTGCCTGTTCGCTGCCAAAGAGTTGTGCAGTACCGCTTGAAGCTGACGCCGGGTCACGTAATCAAGCGCGCCGAACGGCTCGTCGGCCAACAGGATCGGAGGATCGTTGGCAAAAACCGCGGCAATGGCGACCCGGGCACGCATGCCGCCTGACAACTCGCGTGGCCAAGCACGAGCTACCGAGGAGAGGCCAACCAGCGCCAAGTGTTCGCGGGCGATCCGCAAACGTTCCTGTTTCGAGATCTTGCGAACTCGAAGGCCGAAAGCAACATTGTCCTCGACTCGCATCCAGGGAAAAACTGCGTCCTGCTGGAAGATGACGCCGCGGTCAGGGCCCGGGCCCGGTCACTGGCCGTCCCATGACTCGCACCTCGCCATGCTGCGCCGAAGCAATCCCGCAACGACATTGAGAAGCGTCGTTTTGCCATGGCCCGAACGCCCTAGAATGCAGACAAATTCACCCGGTGAGAACCTCAAGCGATACGCCATCGAGCGCCACAACATGGGTGCCGTCCGCGCGCACGAAAGCGCACTCCGATATCTCGAACGGCAAGAACTGGTCTGGTCATGTTCCGCTTTGTTCACAAACCGAAGGATTGCCTTTCAGTCTGATTTCAGTATAAATCTTCGAGCCGTCCCAGGCAGCGAATCTCAGCGCTGGCTCTGAGATTCGTCGAAGCACGGCCATGGCACGATGCCAGTGCGACTAGATGGCTGTACAATGCCGCCACGATGACAACGCAGGCAAGAAGGCCGGAGACATTATTGAGGTTAGTGAACGCCTTTATTGCCTGGCCCATCCCGCTCGGAGCACCCAGAATTTCCGCAAAGATCTCCAGCCCCCACGCGCTTGCGAGCGTAATGCGCAAGCCGCCAATGATCTCCGGAACTGTGCCAGGAATCAGGATATGGCGGATTCGAGTCGGCGGCCCTGCGCCGAAAGTCATGGCCCAGCGCTCATAGACCGGATTTATATTTTCCGCCGCGCGTTGACTAAACAGAACCATCATGACGGCACTGTAAAAGGCGACGAGCAAAACTTGGGTGAATGGGACCACTCCGAACCAAAGCAGGAATAGCGGCGCGGCCACCAGGACGGGCACGGTGCCAAGAACCAACACAATCGGGTCGACGAATAACCGGAGGAGCCGCAAGTCGCGCACTGGCGGTCCCGATCAATATACCAATCGCCCCTCCGGTCGCAAGCCCGCTCAGCACATTGCCGACGCGTATAAAGCAGCAGCGGGCCGTATCCAACTTTGCCCAGACCAAAAACTCCAAGCGCGGCGCGAATAGAGAAAATTGGTCCAGATATCGTGTCCGGCTTCAAGGGGAGTAACGAGCCGGCTTCTCGGAAGCTGGCTTGCCGCCTACCACCACACTCCAAAGAAAAGGCCCAGACCGGCCACTGTATACAGGGCGTCGACGAGGTTCTGCCGCATCGTGGCGCGTCTGACGCGGTGACCAGCCGCATGCGTTCGCGAGCTCGAGAGCAGCGGGTCCGAAGAACGATGGATCGCACGAAACATCATTGCACTGCTACGCGCAGCAGCCGATAGGCGTCAAGATAATCATACCAGTCATAGAACTGCTTTGCTTTCTCGATCAGAGCCTGATTTTGCGGCGGAAAGATTCTTACCCGCGGTTCGCTTGAGCAGGTCGTCTGAAGCCTGCTTCAGCGCCAACGAGATCGTGGTAGACGCCTCCGGCCCAGATCACGTCGTCGGCATCATATTTGCCGTTTGGTAGAACGCCTTTATCGACGTTAAATTTTACCGCAGCGTCGAAAGCAGTCCGGTAGTACAATGCCGAATTTTGATTGTCGAAGTAGTTCTTTTGAAACTCAAAGTTCGACAGAGGACTTAAGCGTATCGATCGTCAGTTTGAGCCCGGCGATGTCGAGGCTCGTACCTGCGAAGGAATTCACATAGTCGAGCATGGATTTGAGCATCAGGTCAGGGTTTTTCTGCTCTTGCTCGATGATTCGGAACATCACCGAGGTGAAGCGGAGTACTGTTTCCGGCATGCTGCCGCGCCCATTGCGCGTCACATGCGACGCCTGGCGTGCCAACCAGAGCTGCTGTCGGCGAACCCGGACCAGCCGGCATATTGGTTAGTACGTCGAGCGGGGTGACCAGCGGGATCCAACCGGCGCAGTCGGAGCTGTGCCGTAAAAGGGGCGCCGGTCGGCGAGGCAAAATCGATCTGGCCGCCGCTCTCGAGCTGGAGAGCATTCGAATCAGGTGTGACAACCAGCTTGGTATCTTTGTCCATGTTCATTCCGCCTAGCGAAAAGACCGTCTCGAGAAAAATGCGGTTGTCCACCACCGGCGCGGTAACGAAGCTCTTGCCCTTGAGCTGAGCCATCGTTTGTTTCATTGCTTCTTCAAAAGTCAAACCTTCGGCCATGAACTGTCCGACGGTTTTCACATTCGAGCCCGGGCGAGCAAGGATGGCAAATCCTTGGAAAAGGTCGGTCAACGCGATAAAGCGGATATTTTGAACCGAATCCATGGTCGCGATGATGTCGGGAGGATAAAGCGCCATGAAGTCGATCTGCTTGTTGACCAGAAGCGGGATTGCCTGGTCTGGCAGCACCTTGCGTCCGTACGGGGCGGGTGTAATGGTCAAGCCAACATCCTTGTAAAATCCCTGCTTTATCCCGGCGACGAAAATCAAATCGTTGGCATAGGGACGCATTCCGAGACTTACTTCGAGCTGCGGCACATCCGTTCCCGAAGACGCCTTGTCCAGGCTGAATCCGATCCCCTTTTCGTCCGCAGCCGATAGGGACGAAACTGAGCCGAGAAACAGTGTTACAACAGCGGCGATCCCAGCCGCTCCCGCCCATCGATTAATGCATGCATTTGTGCCCATGGTGTGTTGTTCCGATTCCTGTGCAATGTGAAGTTTGTTCATCCTACCGGCCTGTCCATTCTGGTTGGTGCTTCGCCAAAAAAGCCCGGACGCCAATCTTGAAATCATCGCTGCCATAAGCAGCCCGGACCAGGTCCTCTCCTTCAGGGATGGCTCCGATCAGCCGCCGGATTGATTCCTTAGCCACCCGCATCGAGACCGGCGCGTGCGAAGCCAGCCGGAGGCACATTGTAGTTACGAACTGCTCAATCGCCTCCCGCTGGACTATCTGGACGACAAAGCCGCAGCCAAGGGCCTCTTCGGCAGAGATCGCGTCGGCGAGAAGCAGGAGGCGCTTTGAACGAGCCGGGCCGAATTCGGCGACGAGCCTTGCGGTGTTTGCTACGGAAAGGCAATTTCCCAGGGTCCGTGCAATGGGTACGCCGAAACGCGCCGCCGGCGTGGCGATGCGGAAGTCGCAGGCGATCGCAATCGCCAGACCGCCCCCCATGGCCGGTCCGTCCACGACCGCAATCGTCGGTATCGGCAACTCCTCGATCGCCGACACAACATCCTCAATACGCTTTTCGTAGGCGATCCCGTCCTCCGCGGAGGTGAAGCTCAGGAACTCACGGATGTCGGTGCCTGCGGCGAACGCTTCGCCACTTCCACGAAAAGTCGCAACGCGCACCTTGGGATCGCCGGCGATCCGGGCGCAGGTCGCAACAAGCTGATCGTACATCGCAAAGGTCATGGCGTTGCGGGTTTCCGGCCGATCGAACACGATCGAGGCGATGCCGTCGCGTGCCGCGAAATGGACCTCGCCATCACTCATGAGGCAAAAGCTCCGCCAGTTCGAAGCTTCTCTATTGCATCGGGATCCAAGCCGAGTTCGGCCAGAATCTCCTCGGTGTGCTGCGCCAAGAAGAGGCGGCGGCATCCGAAACTGCTGCGGCGTGCCGCTCAGCTTGACCGGAAATCCGATCGAGCGAACCTTTCCTTCAACCGGGTGATCGATCTCCATGACGATCTTGCGATGGCGGGCATGATCGTTATCAAGCGCCTGGGCATAATCGTAGATCGGGCCAGCCGGTATCCCGGCACCAAGCAGCTGCTCGACCCAATCTTCGGCAGGCTGTGTCGTAAAAGTCTTTTCGAGCTCCTCGATCAGCGCTCTTCGATTGGCAAGGCGATCGGCAATGGTGGTGAAACGCGAATCATCCAGGAGATCAGGCCGGCTGACAAGCTCGCAGAGGCTCCGCCAAAGCTTGTCGTTGTTCGCGCCCATCACGAAATATCCGTCGCTTGCCCGGACCGCCTGATAGGGAGCGCTCATCCGGTTGGCCGTGCCGAGTTTTTGCGGCACTTTGCCGGTACCCCAGATATTCAGATATGTCCCAGACCGCAAATGCGATTGCCGCCTCGAACAGGGAAGCATCGATATATTGGCCTTCGCCCGTTTCGAGCCGGCCGATATAGGCGCTCAAAATTGCGTAGAGCGCGAATAGAGCACAGCCGATATCGGCGACCGGCACCCCCGATTTTGCCGGGGGACCGTCGGGATCACCGGTGATGCTCATGATGCCGCCCATCGCCTGGGCGATCAGGTCGAAGCCGGGTCGCTGTGACCAGGGACCGGTTTGTCCGAAACCTGAAATGCTCGCATAGATGAGGCGCGGATTGATGGCCTTTAATGTCGTATAATCGATTCCGAGGCGCGCTGTTACGCCGGGACGATAATTCTCGATCAGAACGTCCGCGGTTCTGACCAATTGATAGAATACCTCGCGCCCGGCGTCGGATTTAAGGTTGAGGACAATGCTCCGCTTGTTGCGGTTCATGTTGATGAAGCCGAGACTATCGGAGCCTTTGAGCCTGAAGCCCATCGCGCGGCGGGTCTGGTCTCCCGATCCCGGCGGCTCGATCTTGATCACGTCGGCGCCCATGTCGCCCAGAAGCATGCCGCAAAATGGGCCCGCCATGACTTGGCTGACATCGAGAACGCGAAGAATCCCGAGTGGGAGAGACCTGTCCCGCGATGGATTGGCTTCGGCTCCGGTGTCTTCGTGCGACGAGTCGGATTGCGCTGCTCGGGTCATGGGATTAATTCTGTCCTCACTATTCAGCCACTTTGATCTGAGTTACCTGGTCAGGGTTTCAGAGTGATGCCGACCCGGTCCGCAGCTCTAGTTATATGCAGCTGCATTAAATACGAAGCACCATCGGGATCGCGCTGTTCCAGTGCCCTCAAAATTCTTTCGTGTTCATGCACCGGCTCCCAGAGTCGCTTATGCCTCGAGAGAGGCAATTTCTGCGACTCCAGGATCGTTTCTCGATTCAGGCTGTGAATCTCGCTGAATAACTGATTTCCGCTCAGCGTTACAATAATATCATGAAACTTGAAGTCCTCGTGGGCCGCAGCAAGAAAATCACCTTGCCTGATACTGTCCTTCATCACCACAAGGCAGGCGGTGAGCTCGGCGATCGTCTGGGGCGTGATTTTCTCTGCGGCCAGGCGGGCTGCTCTTGGCTCGAGAACCAACCGAAGCTCATAAACATCGTGTTCGTTGAATCTGCTGGCATAATGCCAGCGGGTTAAGCGCTTATCCTGTTCGGTCGACGTGCCGAGAATACGGGCTCGCCGGCCCGGCTCAATTGCGACAAGTCCGAGCGTTTCCAGAATCGAAAGCGCTTCGCGTACAGAACTACGGCTAACCCAGTATCTGGATGCGAGCTCCCGTTCGGACGGCAGAAAAGCACCCGGCTTAAGTTCTCCCTGACCGATAACATCCCGAAGTTGTCGAACGATCTTACGGGATACACGATTGCGCCCATCAAAGGGAGAGAAAACGTCGGAACCTTGAGCAGCACTAGCCCGATTTTTCATTGCTGATTCTAGCTTAGACCGCAGACGCCTTCCGAGGGTCGAATTTTGGATTTCATGCGTTTTGTCTTGGGCTGCCAATGACCTTTGGGGTTTTGTGCGTATTCAATCCGAAATAATCGGATGTCCGGTACTGCCAAGGTGAATTTGAATCCGGCGACGATTCGAGAATCACGCCTTGACAATAATGGAACCGTTTCTAAGATCAATTGAAACTGGTCAGACCATTATGGCCTGACCAGTTTCTATCTTCTTCCCATGATCTGGGCTCTGAACGGGCAATTATGAATTATGGCATTCAAACCGCGCCTCGGCCAACCAGACACAGCGTTTTCAGAAGCAGGAAACGCCCACCAAACACCAGATATGAAGAAGGATCAGAAGATTGTGATTGTTGGTACCGGCGGCACGATTTCGTCCCGCTATGATCCTTTGCAGGGCCGATTTATTGCTTCGGAAGAGGTGGAAGACATCGTTGCTTTGCTTCCTGACCGGACGGGCTTACCGCGAATCGAGTTCCAAAACTTTGCGAAGATCGCCAGTTTCGAGATGACCATCGAGATTGCGCATAATCTCGTCAAGCACGTGGCGGAACTTCTAGCGAGCCCTGCAGTTGGCGGAGTCGTCGTGACGCAGGGAACTGACACAATGGAGGAAACAAGTTTCTTGGCCGATCTATTGCTGCCCCGGGGAAAACCGGTCGTGTTTACCGGTGCTCAGTTGCCGCACGACCATCCACAGACAGACGGGCCGCGTAACATTCTAGATTCCGTTCGAGCCTGCGCTTCTCCAAAAGCCGTGGGATTGGGTGCGATGGTTTGCTTCAATGGAGAGCTGCACGCGGCTCGTGATGTGACGAAGGTCCACACCAGCGCACTCGAGACCTTCCAATCCTACGATCACGGAGCTTTAGGCTGTGTTGACCAGCAGGACGTAGTCATTTTTCGGAGACCCGAGATTCAGCTTTCGCTTGCGGCAGACAAACTCGATAAACGCGTGGATTTAATTCAGGCCGTTCTTGGCATCGATTCGCGGCCCGTTGACGCGGCGGTGTCAAAGGGCGTTGACGGCCTTGTTGTAGAAGCCTTTGGACGTGGAAACGCCACAACCGAATTCGGTCGCAGCGTGGCGCGTGCTTGCGCGGCGGGCGTTCCTGTTGTGGTGACATCACGCTGTCCGAGTGGCCGGGTCAAGCCGATTTATGGCAGTGGCGGAGGTGGCGGTCGCGATTTGGAGGATGTTGGAGCGATTTTCGCCGGAGACCTGAAGGGGCCAAAAGCGCGTATTTTGTTGATCGTTGCCCTCAGTGACTCCGGTGGGCGGACAAAATTGCCCGAATTTTTTCGCACTATAGCACCATAAGGAGAGGGCTCATGACGTAGAGAATCTCGGCAAGCCTTACGGTTCACGAATCGGAAGCGATGCTCTGGCTCTCAGGCCGAATCGCAGTGACAGAGCTTAACTGTGGTTCTCGGAAACTGGATGATATCCGAGACGAACAAAAGTTACCGGTGTACGCCGGTTTTAAGAAAGATAGATCCATTATGCCAAAAGAAATATTATGCGCCTTCGGTGTAGATGTTGATGCGGTAGCGGGATGGCTTGGTTCTTATGGGGGAGAAGATTCGCCAGATGATGTTTCGCGCGGGCTGTTTGCCGGCGAAGTGGGTTCGCCTCGATTGCTGAATCTCTTTCGGAAATACAACCTACAAACAACCTGGTTTATACCTGGTCATTCGGCTGAGACCTTCCCCGATCAGATGAAACCCGTGGCGGACGCAGGTCATGAGATTGGTGTCCACGGATACAGTCACGAAAATCCGATCGCAATGACTGGAGAACAGGAGGAAGCTATTCTGGACAAGTGTTTAGAAGTGCTCACCAAGCTTTCCGGTAAGCGTCCGACCGGCTACGTCGCTCCATGGTGGGAGTTCAGCCCGGTAACCAATGAACTGCTGCTGAAGCGAGGGATTAAGTACGATCACAGCTTGATGCACGATGATTTTCATCCCTATTATGTCAGAGTAGGGGACCAGTGGACCAAGATCGACTACAGCAAGCATCCAGATGCCTGGATGAAGCCTTTAATTCGAGGCCAGGAAACGGATCTTATCGAAATTCCAGCGAGCTGGTATCTTGATGACTTGCCGCCGATGATGTTCATCAAAAAGGCGCCCAATAGCCACGGATTCGTCAATCCGCGACAGCTCGAAGAAATGTGGCGGGACCAATTCGATTGGGTCTATCGAGAATACGACTACGCTGTCTTCGGCATGACGATTCATCCCGACGTGTCGGGTCGCCCACAGGTGTTGCTGATGTTAGAACGTCTGATTGAACACATTCAGAGCCACTCGGGAACACGTTTCCTTACATTCAATGCAATCGCCGACGATTTTTCCCGCCGTTTCCCGCGACAGAAAAAGACTCAAAGCGGAGGAATAAAATGAAAACCAAAACGACGAGTGGAGCTTCCTGGGCTCTCCGCGGGATCACTCCAGCCGACGTTCGTTACGCCAGTTGGGTCGCTTTCTTTGCCTGGGTATTTGCGGTCTATGACTTCATTCTGTTTGGAACGCTACTCCCGGAAATCGGAAGGCAATTCGGTTGGAGCGCCGCTGATCAGGCGGCGTTGGCGACCTGGGTAGCCGTTGGTACAGCGATCGTCGCCGTCGCCGTCGGTCCCATTGTCGATAAAGTAGGGCGACGGGCTGGGATGATTACGACCGTTGTGGGTGCGGCGATCTGTTCGTTTTTGACTGCGTTCGCGGGCGGCTTAGGCAAGGCCGTATTGACAATTGTTCGGTCGCTCTCGGGGATGGGTTATGCAGAGCAGACAGTGAACGCCACTTACCTCAATGAGATGTACGCTGCCGCAAATGATCCAAACCTCACTCGGCGCAAGGGTTTCATTTACAGTCTGGTCCAGGGAGGGTGGCCGATCGGAGCCCTGGTAGCGGCGGTGTTGACCGCCATTCTGCTGCCAGTCATTGGCTGGCAAGGTTGTTTTATTTTCGCGGCAATTCCGGGAATTGTGGTCGCATTCTTCGCGACCCGATTGAAGGAGAGTCCACAATTCGAGGGTCACCAGCGTATCGGGGAGCTGCTCCGGGCCGGCAACGAAACACAGGCGCGGAGCCTGGCCAACGAACTTAACGTCGACTATGAAGAACATCAAGCAACCGGGTTGGGGACAGTCTTTCGCGGAGAGGCGCTGCGGGCGACGCTGGCGATAGGCGGTGCGTTTCTACTGAACTGGTTTGCAATCCAGGTATTCGGTGTGCTGGGAACTACGGTTATCACAAATGTTCATAAGGTAACGTTTGAAAACTCCTTGGTCATTTTGATTCTTTCCAATGTCGTCGGTTACTGCGGGTATCTGGCTCACGGTTACATGGGAGACAAGATTGGCCGCAGAAAGGTGATTGCCATTGGTTGGATCCTGGGTGGTCTAGCCTTCTCGGCGATGCTCTTCGGTCCCAGCAACTTTGCAATCGTGGTGGCGCTTTACAGCTTGGGTCTCTTCTTCTTGATCGGCCCGTACTCTGCGCTGCTTTTCTTTATTGGCGAAAGCTACGCGACGGCGATTCGAGCCACAGGAGGCACGTTCATTAGTGCAACCGGGCCGATTGGTGCCATTCTGGCCGGCTTGGGCGCCACGGCTATTCTTCGTCAGGGTGGCGATTGGCGAACGGCCGCTTTCTTCTTTGGCGCAATTCCTTGTTTCATCTCGGGCCTGCTGGTTCTTTTTGCGAAGCATGTGGATCCGAAGGTTCTCAAATCGTGAGGTTAAACTACTGGCCTAACAAAATTTTGCCTTAAGAGGACCAAAAGTTATGTGCGGTCTTTGCGGATTATTGGGGGAAGAAGCGCATTGGTCAGGATCAATCAAAAGCGGCCTGCCAAATCGGCAAGAGCGGATCCAACGAATTGCGCAGGCTAATCGGATACTGGGCTTCTACAAGCTTCGACTGGAGGATTTTCAGGGAGTTTCCTTCGTGCTCGCAAGTCCGACGGGACGCCGGGAAATTGTCTCGGATCTTGGACAGGTTTGGCGTATGGCTGAAGAAATCTCCGGACGTCTTTTGGATCCGTTGGACCCAGCTCTTTTGGCTGACTTGGAAGGGATTCGCTCGTGACCGGTGCGGCCTTCGACATTATCCCGGTGAACGTTGTAACAGGCTTTCTTGGGAGTGGTAAAACGACCTTGTTACGGCGACTTCTCTCCTCTGATCATTCAGGAGAAACAGCCGTCTTGATCAATGAGCTCGGTGAAATCGGAATTGACCATTTGCTGGTAAGTGAGATTGCGCCGGACGTCGTTTTGTTAAAAAGCGGTTGCGTTTGCTGCTCAATCCGAGGGGAGCTGAAAGATGCCTTTATTCAGCTCTTTTCAAGACGCCAGAAAGGCGAGATCCCACCGTTCCGACGGGTCGTTGTCGAGACCACTGGGCTGGCGGACCCAGCGCCTATTTTGGCGACACTTTTGGCAGACCCGGTACTACGTCACCATTTCAGGCTCGGATTGGTTATCACTGTCGTTGACTGCGTCAACGCGTCGGACCAAAAGCGCTCATATCCGGAATGGACTGCCCAGGTAACAGCGGCAGACCGATTGATCATCAGCAAGGCGGACCTGGCTGTTCAGGAAAGGAGTGCATTGCTCCAAAGCCTTCTGGCTGAGCTGAACTCTGCTGCCCCGGTCTTTTTAGCCTCTGAGATTCATCCCGGCGACCTGCTCTTGCTTGACGCGGGCCTGCATGGCGCTCAACCCGAATCCGAGGTCAAGCACTGGATGGATCGGTTCGACAGTTCACCGATCGGTGTCGTAGCAGGCGACGATGAGGCCGATTCAAATTGGCACCATCGCGATGGGGTCAGATCTTTCTGCCTGGTCTTTGAAAAACAGATCAACTGGACGGGATTCGGATTGTGGCTGTCGATGCTTCTGAATCGTCACGGTCGCAACATTCTGCGAGTCAAGGGCATCCTGAACGTGAGCGGGACTGAGTACCCGGTTGCTATTCACGGAGTGCAACACCTGGTGCACCCCCCGGTTCATCTGCCCGACTGGCCAGATCACGACCGGCGATCGAGGATTGTGTTCATCGTTCGTAACATCGAACAACAAGCGGTGGAACGATCGTTTAAAACTTTTTGCGAACGTCTTTAAAATGAAATTTTCTCCGGTTAGGGAATGATCAATGGGTTCACCGGGTCCAATTCTGCAAGCGACCAATCTTCATAAGCGCTACGGAGCAACTCTCGCGCTAGAAGAGGTTTCATTCGCTCTTTATCCTGCCGAAGTCTGTGGCTTACTAGGCGAAAATGGCGCGGGGAAATCGACGCTGGTGAAGATTCTGAGCGGTATTGTTCAACCCGATCGCGGTGAGATTACGCTCGGTGGCAAAGCGTATCAGCCGCGCAACATCACGGAGGCCAAGGCTCGCGGAGTGTCGACAGCGTTCCAGGAATTAAGTCTCATTCCTACTCTAAGTGTTGCGGTGAATCTTTTTCTTCCGCATCCGAAGACGAACATGATGCGCTTGATCTCAATGCGCACCATCGAGGCGGCGGCAGATGCCGCCCTGAACCAGTACGGCGTGTCCGAGCTTTCTCCATCCGCACTGATAGGCGACCTGCCCTTGGGTTTGCGTCAGCGCGTTGAGATCGTCCGTGCAATGTTGCAGAAGCCGCGTGTCCTGCTGTTGGACGAACCAACCGCCGCCTTGACGAATCGAGAGTGGCTATTCGGCCTCATTGACGCTTTTATTGCTCGCGGCACTGCGATTGTTTACATCACGCATCGATTGGATGAGGCACGCCGTCTCTGCACGCGATGTATCATTTTACGCAATGGCAAAAAGGTATCGGACGCACCTATCGACGCGACCACCGACGATGATATTTTTAGCAAAATGGCAGGCCGCTCTGCGGTCGAGACATATCCTGTTCGGGAGCGGAATGTTACAAAATCCGTACCTCCGGCCTTGGAAAGCAATAATTTATTTGCTGAGAGTGTTAACGATGTAACTTTTCAAATCCGGCGGGGCGAGGTACTCGGGATTGCAGCATTAGAAGGACAGGGACAATCGCACTTGTTCAAAGCATTAGTTGGTTTGGTCCCTCTTAGGCAAGGGAGAATTGCGGTCGATGGGAAGCCTGTTTTTGTTGGATCACCCCGTGCCGCGCGGGCAGTCGGGATCGTGCTGGTGCCCGAAGAGAGAAAGAGCGAGGGAATATTCAAGGATCTGAGTACGGCGGCCAACATTTCGATTCCAATCATCGACAAGGCATCCCGACTCAATTTGATTCGCAGCAAAATAGAGAGGCAACTAGTCGCGCGCGCAGCTGGTCGCGTTGACTTGAATGGTCGTTATCTGCGCCCAAACATCAGTGCAATCTCGGGAGGCAACCAGCAGAAGGCGATTCTTGCGCGATCTCTCTTGGCGGAGCCAAGAATCCTGCTGCTCTTCGATCCGACCCGTGGCGTCGACGTCGGGACGAAGCAGAGCATTTATCAGGTGATCCATAGGTTTGCTTCTGAAGGCGGCTCGGCTCTACTCTACTCAACTGAGCTTGATGAGCTTGTGCATCTCTGTGACCGTTGCTTGGTGATTTATCGCGGGGCGATCGTCGCCGAAGTGACGGATAACGAATTAAATTCGCACCTCCTCCTGTCGCTCGCGGCGGGCCACAAGCTCCACCGCAACCAGACAAAGTGACTAGTGCACCGTCTCATATATACCGATGATGTCGTTGCGTTCAAAATGGGCCGCCGGCTCGGACCGCGCCTTGAAAAACAGCCAACTGACCTGCGGCGACGTCATCGTTATACATGAGACGGCACACTAGAGGTGACCGTACCCAGGTTTATAGCACAATGCCACACAGACCACGCGAAAAAGGCAGACGGATCCCAGCGAGCGTTTTTCCTGCGCTTCTTTGCTTGATCATGTTTGCGGTTTATTTCAGCAAGGCACCTTCTGCAATGAGTCTCTCCGGGATTGTGGATTTGTTAAATAACACAATCGTACTCGCTTTGGCGGCGGCGGGTTTGACTTTAGTCATTCTGACAGCCGAACTGGACCTTTCTTCAGTAGGCGTAATCGCGATAACAAATGTAGTGGTCGCGACTGTTAGTACTAGCTTGCCTGCTGGAGCTCTCGTCAGCTTCCTTCTTGTCTGTCTCATCGGAGCATTGGTAGGATTGATCAATGGCTGGTTTGTCGCTGGCCTTCATCTGCAATCATTAGCTTGCACCTTGGGCAGTATGATCGTGTGCCAAGGGATTGCCCTGCTGATTCTGCCCGCCCCGGGAGGTGACGTCGCAGCTTTCATAATGAACCGTTTGACGGACAAGGTTTTTGGCGTGGTGCCGGTCGCAGGCCTGATTTTGGCTCTTGTGATTGTGGGATGGTTGCTTCTTCGACGAACGAGATTTGGTATCGCACTTTACGCGGTTGGTACGGATGCGGTCGCTTCTCGCCTGAGCGGTCTCGATGTAGAGCGAACCAAGCTGTTCGCTTTTACTTTGGCCGGCATTGCATATGCCGTAGCCGGCTACCTGCTGAGCGCACAGACAGGCACTGGCGATCCGCGTGTCAGTGATTCGTTTTTGCTTTATGTCTTTGCAGCGGTGGCAATTGGCGGGACGTCGCTTGGAGGCGGTCAAGGTGGAGTAATTGGCAGTGTCATTGGGGCGGCCATACTGGCCGTCATGCAAAAGATGCTTTTCGCACTAGGGGTGGCGGAGTTTTACACGAATATTTTTAACGGGCTGATCATGATAGTGGCCATCCTGTTTGGAAATCTGGCGAGCCTGATCGCGGTACGTCAAAGGATCAGGCCGTCCAGCATAGCATAAAGTAGCATTACTCGTGCCTCTTAAGGATTGGAAATGAACGAGAACAAACCATGGCACCGGGGTGTAGCTCCGGAGACGCGGACTGCGTTTATCGTCTTGCTCGCGGCCATCCTGCTGCTGTTGGCAATGAAAGGGTTAAATCCGGGTTTCGGTTCGCTCGAACAGATAGCAGCAATTCTCAATACTTCCATTTTTCTAGTGGTTGCATCATTTGGCCAAGGCCTGGTGATCCTGCTCGGGGGGATTGATCTTTCGCTGGGCGTCGTCATGAGCATCGGCGGAATGATGATTGCCGCGCTAACGAACGGTTCAAATGACGCTTTAGTTTGGGCCCTCCCAGCTACGCTGATCAGCTGCATCGCGATTGGTGTACTAAACGGGCTGGGAATCGCCTTTCTAAAGATTCCTCCTTTTATCATGACTTTGGCCATGGGGACGACGTTTTTTGGAATTGCCCTTGGTCTCACCGCCGGCAGTTCCCAACGGACGGTTGCGCCTGCCCTGCAAGAGTTAATGAGCAATCGTATTTACGAAATCCCGATTCCAGTTCTGTTGATCGGCTGCTTCCTGGTTGTCGGTTCCCTTTTGCAGGGCGGTACTGCAGGGGGTCGCAAGCTCTATGCTGTCGGTAGTAGTGTGACTGCAGCCCGAGTTGTCGGATTACCGATTGAGGCGCTCACGGTAGTGGTTTACTCCATCAGCGCGCTGTGCGCCGGAATAGCAGGGCTGCTTTTGGCCGGTTATTCGTCAAGTGCTACGCTGGACATGGGAGATCCGTTCCTGCTGCCAACGATCGCGGCCGTTGTAGTCGGCGGAGCAAGCGTGACCGGTGGTAAGGGGATCTATCTCGGGACATTTTGCGGTGCGCTTTTCTTAAGCGTGCTGTCCACAATTATCACCGTATTGAGTCTTTCGCAGGGATGGCGCAACATCATTCAAGGAGGGATCATTGTCATCGCACTAGTCCTACAAACCAGAGATTGGAAACTATGGAAAGCACTAAATCGAACGCCCGGCAAACGGACGCCATACCCCACACTTATCCACGATTCGGAGCTAAAATGACCAGGTGTCTTGCGAGTGCAGCCGTTATCGGCTTTTGTGCGTTCGCTCTCAGCGCGGAGCGCATACACGCTCAGGAGAAGCCGAAAGACAAGGTCTTTCTCGATATGAGCTATAGTGGTAACACCTGGCAAGCTTCTGCTGCAAACGACATCAAAGCCTTGGCTTCAACGCCTCCTTATGCCGGAATGATCGAGTTCAAGACCGTCATTTCAGGGACCGACGTCCAGCGGCAGATATCCGATATCCAGAGCATGGTGGCTGCGGGTGCAAAGGCGATCATCATCTATCCGCTGTCCCCGACCGCCTTAAACCGCGTAATCCGGCAAGCAACCGACAAAAAGGTTGTCGTCTTTACCTACGATTCAACCGTGACAGAACCATCGGCCTACAATGTGAGCAACATCACGGCACGCTACGGAGCAAATACTGCTCAGTGGATGGTTAACCAGTTGGGTGGCAAAGGGGAAGTTATCTTTAACCACGGAGTCGCTGGAACCGCCGTGACAAAGACCTATGATGAGCAGGCGTACAACATTTTTCATAGATATCCCGGGATCAAGATCGTTGGCGATTTTTACGGCAACTGGAACGACGCGACTTCGGAGGAAGGAGTCTCCAGGATTCTGGCGGCCCATCCTAACGTGGATGGCATATGGACAGTAGACGGCACTTACGGATCGCTTCAGGCAGTATTAAAGAATCGGCCGAACCGGCTTGTCGTTATCGCTGGTCAATCGAATAACGGATACAGGTCGATGATGGCAGATCCAGCGCTGCAAGCGAAAGGGCTCAAGGGTATTTCCTCGAGTGCTGGTCCCGCCGTCGGTGGTTACGCGTTCAAGCTCATGATGGAAGTGGTGTCGGGCAAAAAGACTCTCACTGGTCACAACATTGAATATCCGCTGCCGTGGGTCGAGGCTAATGACATCAAAATGTGTGCTGGCGACAAGTTCGAGAATGGTTGCAATGTGTTTCCCGAAGGCAAAGTGCCTCCATTGTTTCTTGATACTGCCCTGGATCCAAAATTTCTCCCTGAGCTAAGCCTGGCGTCAGTTCAGACCGGTAATCCCACTCCCGGAGCAACGATTCAGCCTCTTCCGGAAGTAAAATACGCAGATAATCTTCCAGGCATCAATTGTCAGGATTGTAAGGCTCCGGCAGACGTCCTTGAGCCGAATCTCGTTAAGCCAATACCTGTCCCGAAATAAGGTGAATTCTTATTCGCCAAAGCCCCGTTTCAGCCAGATAGGAAACTCCAAACACTCGGTCTATGCGAGTTATCGAGATCCGAGAGAAGACGGTGAGGATCGCATCCTCGATTGCGAATGCGTACATCGATTTTTCGGCGATGACCTGTTCCGTAGTAGCGGTCATCACCGATGCGGTCAGGAAAGGACGTCCGATCGTGGGATACGGGTTTAGTTCGAACGGACGGTACGGTCAAGGCGCCTTGATCAGGGAACGCTTTGCTCCGCGCATTTTGCGCGCTGATCCGAATGCACTGGTGGATCAGTCGGGCGAAAATCTGAATCCCAAGCGAATCTGGGAGTGCATGATGCAGAATGAGAAGCCCGGAGGGCACGGCGAGCGCTCGGTTGCAGTTGGTACGATTGACATGGCCATCTGGGATGCGGTAGCGAAGATTGAAGATAAGCCGTTGTTCCAACTGCTGGCCGAGCGCTACGGGACCGGAACACCCAATCGGAGAGTGTTCGTATACGCCGCCGGCGGATATTATCATCCTGGCAAGGATTTGAGCGCCCTCAGAGCGGAGATGCGTGGTTATCTCGATCGTGGCTACACGGTCGTCAAAATGAAGATTGGCGGCGCGTCACTGGATCAGGATCGGCGCCGGATCGAGGCAGTATTGTCCGAGTTGGGACCGGGTCAGCGAGTTGCAGTAGATGCTAATGGACGCTTTGATCAAGAGACTGCTTTGGATTACGCCTCAGCCTTTTCTGATTACGATCTCTTTTGGTACGAAGAACCAGGTGACCCGCTTGATTATCAGCTGCAAGCCGAATTGGGGAAGTACTATGACGGTAGTATGGCAACCGGCGAGAATCTCTTTTCGATTCAGGACGCGCGGAATCTCATTCGATACGGCGGACTCCGACCTGATCGCGATTATCTCCAATTCGATTGCGCCCTCAGCTATGGTCTCGTCGAATACTTGCGCATACTGGGCATGTTGACCGAACACGGTTGGTCGTGGCGCCGCTGTATCCCCCATGGCGGGCATCAAATGTCACTGAATATCGCAGCCGGCCTGGGCTTGGGTGGCAATGAGTCTTATCCCGATCTGTTCCAACCATACGGCGGTTTTCCTGATGGTGCAGTCGTGGAGGACGGACATGTCACAATGCCCGATCTGCCGGGTGTGGGCTTCGAGGGAAAATCGGATCTCTATAAAGAGTTGAATTCTCTGTAGTTGAATGCGGCAAGATGCCGAAAGTTGGTCTTGTCGGGCAGGAAAACAAATCTCCGATCTCGACCTCAGTTAAGTGGGCGAGGAATTGTTGTCGTGGGACTCTCACGCGGCGGCGCCCAGACTCAGGTTTTCTCGGCGATGATGGCGATGAGCCCTCCGCCATCGGGGCCCTGGTGCTCTGCGCCGCCGGACACAAACAACGCTGTCTCATTGAGTACAGCGGCGACAATTGCGCCCACTGCGCCGCGAATGTGCCGCTGCTGGTCGATATCCCCGTCATTCAGCATTGTGTGAGGTCGCCCGCGGATGAATCCGTCACGTTGCGCTTCGCACTTGACGAAGGCGGCCCGAATGCGGCGCGCCTGCGCCGCCGGAACCTGCGGTTGTGGCGAAAGGTTCAACCCACTCGCAAGAGCGGTTACACTGCTGATATCAAGGGCGTCGCTGACAATCCTGTGCGCGATCGTCAAAGGCCCTGACCAGGTCCTGCTGAGACCCGCAATAATGATTTCGTTTACGCGTACCTCGATTCCGGCAGAAACGCTCGCAACCGACGAGTAGGCATTGAAATCGTGCAGTACTGCGGTCTCCGACGCCTGTTTTGCGGTGATCTCTCCCAAAGCCTTTGCAACACCGAGTGCGGAAGCGGCTCGCCCGAACCCCATTAGCTTGCCCGGATTATCGGTCGCACAGTTCAGACCGCCGTTGCCCGCCTTGAGCATGTCCTCGAGGGTGAAGGCAGGCCCCTTAACCTGGACGAAATGCACGTCATCAGGACTCTCGATGCCCCCGCTCGCCATGGCCTGCCTGACGGCGTCAGCCGTCACATCGATCTGGCGCTGCCGACCGATGTCTGAAGGAGAGAGCTCCGGCGTGAACGCGACACCGATGGCGAGCGACTTCTCTTCGTCCCTCGCCGTTGGGGCCGCGTCGACCGCGAACACGGTGTAGTGCGGTGACAACACTCCCTCGACGCCGCCGGAGAAGACGAAGGGAACGCGCCTTCTTACGCTTTCCGCCGGGACGCCCATTCGATCACCGATAAGCTGCGACAGACAGAGTGTCAGGTACCCGCGAGTGTAATCGTTAACCAGTCCGTTCCCGTGCGTCTTGCCGATGACCGCAACGATCTTTCCCGGATCGATAATGCCCTTGTCAATGGCCGCGCTGAGACCCGACACATCGCTCGGATCTTTCAGGCTGAACCTGTGAACGTCTGCGCGCATCGCTACTTTGTCTTAGAACGTCCGGCGAACTCTCGTTACGCTCAGACTATCGCTTCACACCCGGAGGTCAATCGTGCGTCTCCTCCTCACTTTGAACAATTGCTAGACGGAGTATGCGTCTCGGGCGGTGCAAAGCCGGCCCGGAGCAGCAATCCTTGATTCGCCAGCGCTATTGCCCGAGAAAACCAGCGATCAAGATGAAATGGGCCGGATGCTCAGCTCGATTGGGATTGTCGACAAACCAAGTGCACTATGTTAGCAAGCCCTGTACTAGGCTCGTGCCGCTGTCCCGCCCGCGCATCGTTTTCAATTAGCCACCATCCAGAATAATTATGCGTGAAAAGCTAGCACGAACGACGAAATCAGCCGAGGCGCTGCCTCAAATCATTACGTTTCCCGGTAGCGAGGAGGAGCTAAACGAGCCGGATTCCTCTTCGTTAAATAGTCCGCCGCTGCACCACGCGGTGGTTGCTATTCTTCGAGACTTGATCGTTCACAATGAGCTGCCGCCGGGCAGGCGATTGAATGAGCGGGTTCTATGTGAGCGCCTGAAAGTATCTCGGACACCATTACGAGAAGCCCTGAAACTGCTTTCACACGAAGGGCTGGTTGAGCTTTTACCGAACCGTGGATCGCGCGTCGTTCAGATGACACGCGAGGACATTAAGCACCTGTTTGAAGTAATTGGTGCCTTGGAATCCTTAGCTGGCCGGCTTGCGTGCCAGTACATTACGGACGCGGAAGTCTGCGATATCAAGGCCATTCATTACCAAATGCAGGCGAAGTTTATCCGGCATGATCTCCCGGGTTATTTCCGAGACAACCAGACCATTCATCGACGGATCGTCGCTGCAGCCCGCAATCCGATACTGGCGGCAACCCACGACAACCTGAACACTCGGCTATTGCGTGCACGCTACCTCGCGAGTCAGACCAACCACGACCGTTGGGCGGCGGCGATGGGAGAACATGAGCTGATTATCGATGCGCTGGCACGGCGCAATGCGGAAGAGACGGCCGAACTCTTACTCCGGCACCTGCAACACAAGTACGAATCGCTTTGCAGCATTTGAAGCGGGTTGGCAGGTTTGTCGCCAAGGCCGTTCGAATCGCAGGTCGGAGGAATCGCTAGCCCGGTGGAGAGCCATCTGCATGCAATCGGGGACACGCTGTAATCAAAGGAAAGTCCCTTACTTACAATGGGTTACAAACATTGTAAAAATGTGCTTGCCAGTTTTGCATGCAAATGTCGAAATTTGAGCTGATTCGGCCCGAAGTATCTCTCCTGCTTCGCTCCGATTGATCAGGGTGCTTTGCCCTCCCGATGGAAAAAGAATTCCCAGCGAGCCCGTCTGCCGCCCCGCGCAGAGCCGGAAAGCAATTTTTACAAATACCAGGGCCAACCAACGTCCCCGATCGCATCCTCCGCGCGATCGATTGTCCGACGATCGATCATCGAAGCCGGGAGTTCGCCGATCTTGGCCCGCACCTGTCTAGAAGGCCTGAAGGCAGTCTTTCAGATGACCGATGGGCACGTTTTTATTTACCCGGCGAGCGGGACAGGCGCTTGGGAAGCGGCCATCGTCAACACCTTGTCAGCCGGCGACCGTGTGCTGTTGTTTGAGACAGGCCAGTTCGCGACGCTTTGGAGAAAGCTCGCCGAACGGCTTGGACTGATCGTCGACTTTATCCCTGGCGATTGGCGTCATGGGGTCGATCCTGCAGCGATCGAAACCAAACTGCGATCTGATTCGTCTCACGAGATCAAGGCAGTCCTCTGCGTCCACAACGAGACCTCCACGGGAGTCACCAGCCGGATTGCCGAGGTGCGTCACGCGATGGACCAAGCCCAACACCCGAGTTTGCTTATGGTGGATATGGTCTCCTCTCTAGCGAGCATTGATTGCCGGAGCGAGGAGTGGGGAGTCGACGTGGCGATCGCGGGCTCACAGAAGGGTCTCATGCTGCCGCCTGGACTTGGCTTCAATGCGGCAAGCGAGAAAGCGCTGGCGGCGGCTAAGCACGCCTGCCTGCCCCGCGCCTTTTGGTCTTGGGAAGACATGCTCCAGCCAAATCTAGATGGCTTTTTTCCTTACACGCCGAATACGAATCTGCTTTACGGACTGCGCGAAGCGATAGCGATGCTCCACGAGGAGGGTTTGGACAACGTATTCCGTCGTCATGCGCGCCATGCCGAAGCCGGTCGACGCGCCGTGCAGCAGTGGGGACTTGAGATAGTCTGCCTTGATCCGCGGGAATACAGTAACACGCTGACGGCGATACTGATGCCTGAAGGATCCGTCGAATCGGACTTTCGGCGGGAGGTACTGGAAAGTTTCAATCTCTCGTTGGGCGCGGGCCTTGGCAAATTCAGTGGCAGGGCATTCCGGATCGGACATCTTGGCGATTTCAACGATCTGATGCTCTGCGCCACCCTATGCGGCATTGAAATGGGACTCAAGAAACTGGGCATTCCGCACCACCCCGGTGGCGTTACCGCGGCAATGGAACACTTAAGCCGTGACCAAGGCCAGGGGCTAAAACCGAAAGCTATCCCCTCTGTTACGCAGACCGCAGAAACCGCCAGCTTGAGTTCGGCAGGCGATAGGCTGGAACACAATCTCAACCAGACGCGCGTAAGCTAGTTCGTAATTTTCACGCCACTATCCGTCCAAAGTCATCAACGTCTGAGATCCTGGCGATCGCGGGCGTTGATGGCAACGGACAAGAAGAGCTTGTCGACGTCATCGCAGGCGTCAGGGCCGCTACGCGAGGGCGCATTGCGCTGGCTGGTCGGGATGTCACGACCGAGAATGTGAAAACTCGGCTGGCCCGCGGAACGGCTTATATCCCAGTCGATCGCGCCACAACAAGCCTGGTCCCAGGCATGTCAGTTCAAGACAACCTGGGATTGCGCGACTTCGATCGGGCACCTCTTCGTCGCGGGTTGTGGCTTAGCCGCAAGGCCTTTCGAGAACAGGCGCTGACTCGAATCGCCGACTTCGGTATTAACTGTGCCGGACCGGACGCTGTAGTTCGAACGCTCTCTGGTGGAAATCAACAGAAGCTAGTGATTGCTCGCGAGGTCAGCCGAAAACCGGGATTGCTGTTAGCGTTTCAACCGACCTGGAGTCTCGATCCAGGCGCCACCCGCTTTGTCATAGATCAAATACTTACCATTCGGTCGACCGGCGGAGCGGTGCTTTACTTATCGGCAGAGCTCGAGGAAGTGTTAATGCTCGGCGATCGGATTGGTGTACTTCACAGGGGCCGGCTGGTCAGCGAAGCTTTGCACGGATCTTTAGGGGAAGTGGGTGCAGGATTCCCACAATCGCCTCAGTTCGTCGAGACGGCCTGGTTGCCAAATCTTCTTCCAGGAACTGACCTGCACATGGGAATCCTGCTCGCACTGGCGGCAGTTACCATCTGTCATGGTGTTCTTTGGCATACCCCATTTGGCTTTCAGCTCCGGTTGTTCTGGTGAAGACCCGGGCCGGTTTGACGTTGCGTGCGGTTGGCGAAAATCCGGAAGCAGCTTTTGCCGTTGGAGCCAATCCGATCAAAATTCGAATGGCCGCCATTATCGCAGGGGGCGGGCTTGCTGGTCTAGGAGGTGCGGTGTTGTCCTTGCAAGAGCTTGGAACCTTTACTGATGGTATGACGAACGGCCGCGGCTTTATCGCCTTGGCTGCGATCATCGTGGCGCGATGGAGACCGCTTCGGGCGATCTTTAGCTGTTTGCTGTTCGGAGCCGCCGCAGCGCTAGCCCTGAATATCCAAGGATGGGGGTTACCGGTTAGTTCCTACGTGATTCAAATGACGCCATATTTGATCGCACTTGCAGTTTTGTGCGGTATCGGCCGGGAAGCGAGAATGCCGGCGGCCATCGGACAATCGTTTTCGCCAAAATAGTAAGAGAGCCCGAGTGATCTTCGAGTCTGCATGGTGACAGCAAGAGCAATAGCCGGAGAAAGAACGAGAATCTATGAAAATCAGTGTTTACAAAGTGGCGATGAACGCCCCAAATGACGTCTCGGAATTAGCGAGACTAATTGATTCAAAGGAAATCCGTCCAGACGAGATCGTCGCTTTGATCGGTAAAACTGAGGGTAACGGCGGAGCCAATGATTTCACGCGCGGCTTTGCGACATTGTCCTACCAACTGTTGCTCGCAAGCCGGTTAGGAATCTCGCCAGAAGAAGTTGGGAAACGAATCGCGTTTGTTTGGTCCGGTGGAACGGAGGGTGTACTCTCGCCTCATGCTACCGTATTTACCCGGTCCGCCGGTTTGACCTCGACAGATGGGCCGATGCTGGCATTGGGAATTGAAGCGACTCGTGACATCCTCCCGGAAGAAGTTGGGACCATGACTCAGGTTCATGAAGTTGCGGCTGCGGTACGCCGATGCCTTGAACAGGCGGAAATCACCGATCCGGCCGAGGTTCACTATGTTCAAGTCAAAGGACCGTTGCTCACTCCGGCGAGTATCGCCGATGCCGATCGGCGCGGGAAAACCTTGATCACCCGTGATCCAAATGGATCAAAACCGTTCGCACGTGGAGCGACGGCGTTAGGCGTCGCACTTGGTCTAGGCGAGGTGAAGGAGACCGATCTCTCGAACGAGGTCATTTCCCGACGTTTGGATTTTTATTCCTCTGTAGCGTCGACGTCCGCCGGAGGAGAACTTAAAAACTGCGAGATCTTGCTCTTCGGTAATTCCGCCAATTCAAACAGCGATTTTCGGATCGGCCACGCGATCCTACAGGACGTCATCGATGCGGATGGCGTCCGCGCTGCACTGCGTAACGCGGGCTTGCAATTCAACGTGAACCCATCGCGAGACGAAGCGGCGCGAATTGCCGCAGTTTTTGCGAAGGGCGATGTGAGTCCGAACGGGCTGATTAGGGGACGGCGAACGACGATGCTTTCAGACGCCGACATCCACTACGAACGGCATGCTCGAGCTGCCGTGGGCGCCGTGATTGCTTCGGTCACCTTTGATCCTGCTATCTTTGTGTCAGGGGGCACCGAGCATCAATGTGGTCCTGGCGCTGCGCCAATCGCCGCGATCGTTCGCGCCTGACGTCACGCTTGCGCGATTCCCTCGGAGATCAGTGATGCCTATTGATATTTGGCGACAATCAGGTTTCGAATTAGTCTCTGGCTATCAGGCCGGGCAGTGTTCGCCGGTTGAGGTCGTCGAAGCAGTGCTCGCGCGGATTGAAAAAATCAATCCGTTGATTAACGCTATAACTACCTTGGACGTGGAAGGCGCTCTGACGGCAGCGCGTGCCAGCGAACGTCGATGGCATAACGGCACGGCGCTTGGGCCACTCGACGGGGTGCCAATTACCGTAAAAGACAATATCCTGGTCAAAGATTTGCGGGCAACCTGGGGCAGCCGCGTATACGAAACTTTCACTCCCATGGTGGACGAGTTGCCGATCGCTCGTCTGCGATCCGCCGGAACGGTGATTCTCGGAAAAACAAATTGCCCAGAATTCACCCTGCAAGGGTACACGGATAACCTGTTGTTCGGGCCGACACGCAATCCATGGAATCTGGAGCTGACCCCTGGTGGTTCGAGCGGCGGCGGTGTCTCGGCGGTTAGCGCTGGCCTGGGGCCAGTGGCGATAGGTACTGACGGCGGCGGTTCGATCCGACGGCCGGCATCTCACACCGGACTAGTCGGATTGAAACCGTCACGTGGTCGTGTCCCGCGCTGCGATGGATTCCCGGCCATTCTTCTGGATTTCGAAGCTGTCGGTGTCATCGCGCGGACCGTTGTAGATGTTGTGTCGGTTATGCGTGCCATTAGCGATTATGATCCACGAGATCCAGTGGCTAGTGACATCAGCCGCCACCCTTTTGAGGTTCCAGCGGCACCCCGCTGCCGGATCGCGTTTGTCCCGAAATTCGGTGAGTCTCCGGTGGACCCGGAAATAGTCCGTCAGGTTGAAAATGCGGCCAGAGCCTTGGAAGGCCTTGGTCACACACTGGAGAAGGGTGACGCTCCGTTTGACTTCGAGAGAGTGAGTGAGGCTTGGCCGGTTTTCAGCCAAGTTGGACTGGCTTGGCTGGTAAAACAGCATCCGGAGTGGAACGGAAAAATAAATAATACCCTTGACGAGATGGCAGTAGCCGGTGCTCGGCGCACGGCAACTGATTACTACGACGCCTTAGAAATCGTGAAAGAGCTTCGCAGCGATCTGGCCCTGTTTTTCGAATCATATGACGTGATCATGACACCTTCAGCCGCGGCCTTGCCCTGGCCAGCGAGCGAGGCGTTTCCGCCAATAATCGCGGGAGAACAGGTCGGGCCGCGCGGTCATGCCGTGTTTACCGCATTTGCCAACATGGCTGGGTGCCCTGGTATCAACCTGCCGGCGAATCCGGCCGAGAATGGATTGCCAATCGGTTTTCAACTCGTCGGCGCTCCGGGTAAGGACGGCCTCCTTTGTGCCATCGGCGCGCAGTACGAATCTACCTATCCTTGGGTGGGCCGGTTCCCGAAAATTTAAGCAGAAAAGCTCACACGAAGACGCAAAGGCACAAAGAAACCAAGGTTCTAATTGGCTACTCGTCTGACCTTGTTCTGCTGGCGTCCTACCACACGGGGGATGGATAAAGAACTGGAACTCATTGCAAGCGATTCTGTCGAAAAGATACACAACGGACTTGGCCCCGGCTTGCTCGAAAGCGTTTATGAGGTTTTGTTAGCGATGGAACTTGAGCGGAGAGGGCATCGAATCGTCGGCAAGCCACAGTAGCAATCGTCTTTGACGGAATGTGCTAATGAACTGGCGCCGCTCTCCTGAAAAACGGCATTAAACTAGTAGCCAATTAGGCCTTTGTGTCTTCGTGTCTTTGTGTGAGACTCTCTGCTGATTGTGTCAGGTCATGTGCTGGTCGTTGGTTGCGGTTATGTCGGTCTGCCGCTGGCCCGCTCGTTTGTCGAAGCCGGGTGGTCGACCGTCGGACTGACCGGCTCGAAGGCCTCGGCGGAGAAACTTGCCGCCGAGCCTTTCGCGGTTTTTCCGGTCGATATCTCTTCACCGAACGCGTTCGAAGGTCTTCCGGAACCGGTGTTCGACCTAGCCGTGTTGTGTGCGAGTTCAGGACGCCGTGGGCCGGCCGGTTATCGAGCAGTCTTTGTTGACGGCGTGTGCAACCTGCGAAAGTCGCTCCGGTTGGGGCACCTGGTCTTGACCAGTTCCACGTCAGTTTACGGCCAGGCGGAGGGTGATTGGGTGGATGAGAGTTCGCCAGCCGAACCCCTTAGTGAAACTAGTCAGATTTTGCGCGAGAGCGAAAACCTTGTTTTGGAACACGGCGATACCGTTGCGCGCTTAGCGGGAATCTACGGACCTGGCCGCTGCGTGCCTCTACGAAAACTGTTCCAAGGGAATGCGGTCCTGGAAGGCGAGGGCGAACGCGTAATGAATCAGATCCATCACAATGACGCGGTGAGCGCTTTGAGATTGTTGGCCGAGCGTGCGCCGGGCGGGGTTTTCAATGTGGCAGATAACGAACCCGTGACTCAGCGGGAGTGGTACAGGTGGGTCTGCGCGGAACTTGACCGGCCGCTGCCGCCGTTCGGTCCGCGCGACCTGAACCGCAAACGTGGTTGGACGAACAAGCGAGTCTCAAACCGTAAGCTGCGGTCCGCCGGATGGACGCCGCGCTTTCCGAGTTTCCGGGAGGGAGTCGGTTCCCTTTGCGAGAGAAAAACACGGGCCTGATTGGAGTAGGATAAGCTTGCAGCTTGTGAGGTTGCAGGACCGGCAGGATGCCATCCGCGCTACCGGACAAGATCTGCCGACCTGAGCGTTGTGGCCACGAAAAGGCGGACAGGTGATCTGTTATCTGATATCCTTTCTTGGCGATGTTCGTGGCCTTCTGCTAATAAATTGTTCAATCACAGGCTGAAGCCTGTGCCACTTTCGAATGAGCTTGAAGAAAACCGTCATCCTGTTTGCCGTTTGCTGGATTGCGGTCATTAGCCTGCTGCATGCCGGTTTAAACCTGCACGTCTTCCAAGGCCCTTGGATCAGGGTTGCGAAACCATTCAAGGTCGGTTTTTTGCCGGTAACGTGCCATCTCACCTGTCCTGTTACCGATTTCATTAATAAACAGACCAGGGGTGTTTCCGAATTCGAGCCTATCCGATTTCAGAGTTTTCCGGAATTGAAAGAGGCTTTTCTCAGTGGCGATACACCCGCCACGTTTATCCTCGCTCCTCTCGCGATGAAACTACGGGAAGATGGGATTCCCATTAAGATCGTTTACCTCGGCCACCGCGATGGCACAGCGATGGTGGTAAACAAGGATTCGTCAATCTATCGGATCGAAGATTTGAAGGGAAAAACGATTGCCGTTCCGAACCGGTTCTCCAACCAGTTTCTCCTGGTCTTCAAGGCGCTTCGGGACAAAGGCTTGTCGCCGGCCGATGTCGAAATCGTGGAGATGCCTCCGCCCGATATGCCGGCCGCAATCTTCAGCCACGCCGTCGATGCGGTTACCTCGGGTGAACCGTTCATGGGTCAGGCTGAAATGGATGGCTACGGGCGAGTGCTTTACCTGACAAAGGATGTCTGGCCGAATTTCATCTCGTGCGTTCTCGCGGTCAACGAGAGTGCCATCAAACACGACCGTGCCACGGTCCAACGCCTGGTAGACGGAATCGCTCGGAGCGGCCTCTGGCTTGATCAATCGATGAATCACCGCATGGAGGCTGCTGAGTTTACCGCCAAGTACTATTATCATCAGGATCCGCGTCTCCTCCGGTTTGTGTTAAGCAAACCTCCCGATCGCGTGAAGTATACCAATCTGGTGGTGCGGAAACCGGATTTCCTGGAAATCGAGCAGCTCGGGCGGCTCGCCGGCATTCTCAAAGGTAAGGCCACCTTTGAGGACTACTCCGATACGAGCTTTGTCCGCTCCGGAAACAGTCTCGCGGCGTATTCCTGGGAAAATCCACAATGAAGCGTCTCGCTCCTGTACTGTGGCCGCTCGCGACCTTTGCGGCCGGGCTCCTGATCTGGAATTTCGCCGTCGTTTTCTCTGGAAGCGATATTTTCCCGCGTCCCTACCAGGTGGCGCTCGGAATCGTTGAACTCTGCCGCCAAGGAGTACTCCTGAACTATGTTGTTGCCTCGCTCTTTCGCGTGACCATCGGTTTCACATTTGCCATTATCGTCGGTGTGCCGCTCGGGCTGATCCTCGGTTGGTTTCGACCGGCGTTCCTGGCGCTCAATCCTCTTATCCAGATGCTCCGGCCGATCTCCCCGATTGCCTGGATTCCGCTGGCGATCCTTTGGTTCCATGTCGACGATCGCGCGCCGATTTTCCTCATTTTTCTGGCCAGTGTATTTCCGATAACCGTTTCGGCCTTGGCCGCGGTGCAGAACATTCAACCAGTTTACGTGCGCGCCGCGCAAAACTTTGGTCTGACTGGCATCGATCTGTTTCGCCGGGTGGTGTTTCCGGCTTGCTTGCCGCAGATTCTGACGGGGTTGCGGATCGCCCTGGGCATAGCCTGGCTGGTCGTGGTTGCTGCCGAAATGATCGCAGTCAACTCCGGGCTAGGTTACCTGATCATCGATGCGCGCAATGCAGGTAAGCGTTACGACTTGGTAGTGGCCGGCATGCTGATGATCGGGCTCATCGGACTTTGCCTCGACTTATTGATCCGCCGCCTGGAACGGTTTGACGAAGTAAAGTGGGGTTATTCGACGCCGAACGCATGAGTGAGCCGGTTATTCGTGTTCGCGATCTTTGGATGAGCTTTCCCGGAAAAACGGGAGAGGCGGCGATCGAGGTTCTTATCAGAATCGATCTGCAGGTTTATGCCGGCGAGTTTGTTTGCCTGGTCGGTCCGTCCGGATGTGGCAAGTCCACTTTACTCAATCTGGTCGCAGGCTTTCTCCAACCCACTCGCGGAACCGTCACCATTCAAGGAAAACCGGTTTTGGGGCCAGATCCTCAACGCATTTTTGTTTTTCAAGAGAACGGCGTGTTTCCGTGGTTGACGGTGCAGGATAATATTGGCTTTGGCATTCGGGGCAAGTCGGGCGAAGAGAAGCGGGCGATTAGTGCTCATTACATCGAGATGGTCGGTCTGACCGGATTTGAGAAAACCTATCCGCGCGAGTTGTCCGGAGGCATGCGGCAACGGGTCGAGATTGCGCGCGCGCTGGCCGCGGGTCCGGAGATCATTTACATGGACGAACCGTTCGGCGCGCTCGACTTCATGACCCGGCTGAAAATGCGGGCTGACCTGTTGCGAATCTGGCACGAAGAACAAAAATCCATCTTGTTTGTCACGCACGACGTGGAAGAAGCTGTTCAGCTGGCCGACCGGATTGTCGTAATGAGCAGCCGGCCTGCTGTGATCACCCAGCAGGTTGAAATCCAGCTGGAGAGGCCGCGAGATCTGGATTCGCCAGCTTACATCGAGACGCGCGACCATATTTTCGCCTTGTTGGGAATGAGTTTGAAGGTCGGCGTTTAGACGGCGTCTTTCTTTGTCCTGCGGACGGCCTCGTCCGTATCCCGGGAGGTGACGCACGAGGCCGTGCGTCCTACCCGAGGGCAAAATCGTCGCGGTATGAGCTGAACAGTTGAGGTTCACCCACAGAATAACATTCCAAAAAGAGACTCCGAACATTTCTGGATAAGCCGGTGTTTTTTTCATTAATTAACGCTCCGGGCCGGATTAAAGCGCTGGAATCTTCCGCTCTTATGAGGGCGGGACAACAGAGGGGAACGGTTTTCCCGGGGTTAGAAACCCCGGGCTGAGTCCTGATGTCCCCTCGGGACAAGAAACAAGGTCCGACGGACCTAAAAATGCCGGTGTCACGGGGGAAAGTGGTACGCCCTTCCAGCCTCTGACTGGAGTTTGCGCCGATACTTTGGTTGCGGCTACGCCGTGCTGTGCACTTCCGAGACTTGCTCAACGGCCTACAAGGCGATCGATGAACTGGCCCAGCTGCGGATTGCTGGTTTTGCTTGCGCTTCCTGCGTTCCTAGGGCTGGTTCCTCCGCCTCCGGTGAAAGAACTTACCCAACAGCTTCTGGCGAAAATTGATTTGGATGCCGCACAGGTGCGCACCTGTGCAGTGGAATTGGCGGATCCCAGTTTTCCCGAGGCTGATAAAGCGGAATTCCTGGTCGCATTAAAGGCAAAGGGAGAGACGGGCGAAGAACTTGGCGCCTTTGCCGATGCATTTATCGAACTCGCCATCCGGCCCGAGACCAAGGTTATCGACAAACCTGGGATGGATCTCTGTGGGACTGGGGGCGATCGGCAGGACCTGGTCAACGTTTCGACGGCTGCCATGTTTCCAGTCGCAGCCGCCGGAGTCACCGTTTTGAAGCACGGGAACAAATCGATTACATCAAAGGCAGGGGGCGCAGACGTTCTCGAAGCGCTCGGCATTCCGGTGACCTGTTCACCGGATTTGATGCAGGAATGCTTGGCGGAAACCGGATTAGCGTTTTTTTTTGCGCCGCTTTACCATCCTGCTTTTCGGGTGATCGCCCCGATCCGTAAGAAACTAGCCGAGCAAGGGGTCGCCACAATTTTCAATTTGCTCGGGCCCTTACTGAATCCAATGCGCCCGGCGTTTCAGCTAGTGGGTATTTTCGCGCCGACAATTCTCGAAAAATACGCCGTAGCGCTGGGCCAGCTCGGACGCGAACGGGCTTGGGTGGTGCACGGCCTGGTGCCGGGTGGTTCGGGAATGGATGAAATATCGCCTTTGGGCGAAACCCTGGCCTACGAAGTAAAGAAGCGATCTCTAAATCCGTTCAGCCTTTTTGCCGAAGAGCTGGGGATTGAGAAACCGAGTCTGTACGAGTTGAGAGGAGGCAACCCCGCGCAGAACGCCCGGATTCTAACGGATATCCTACTCGGACGTGATCGCAGTGCGCGGCGCGATTTTGTCTTGTTGAATTCAGCCGCCGCTTTCGTCATTGCGGGAGTGGCGCCCAAGATGAGGGCCGGCATGGATCTTGCCGCTGAAGTAGTCGATTCGGGCGCAGCGTACGAAAAACTGCGGGCGTTCCAGGAGTTTTTCGCGAAGGGACGGTAAGAAGGGCCGACAGTACGAAAAGACTTGTCACCACCCTAGTCCACAACCACACGTTAAACGGCAACTCTTGATCTTATGAACTATCGTCGTCTTGGAAAAACAAACTTTGAAGTTTCCGAAGTGAGTCTGGGTACATGGCAGCTCGGTGAAGGGTGGGGCCGTGTATCCGAACAAGATGCAGCTGGCCTTCTGCGAGCGGCAATTGACCGCGGAATTAATTTTTTTGACACTGCTGATGTGTATGGCGACGGACGCAGTGAACGGTTGATCGCGCAAGTGTTAGGCAAACGCAGTGAAAAGATTTACGTCGCAACCAAAGCTGGGCGACGTCTTCAGCCGCATACCGCGGACGGGTACAACCGCGAGAACCTCTCCGCATTCGTCGAGCGTAGCTTAATGAACTTGGAGCGCGACGCGTTGGACCTTCTCCAGTTGCATTGCCCTCCTACTGAAGTTTACTATCGCCCGGAAGTTTTTGATGCGCTCGAGGAGTTGAAACGGGCCGGGAAGATTCTCCATTACGGCGTTAGCGTCGAGAAGGTTGAGGAAGCCATCAAGGCGACTGAGTATCCCGGGGTTGCGACTGTCCAAATCATTTTCAATATCTTTCGCCAACGACCTAAAGAACTTTTTTTCCCTTTGGCGCAGAAGCGGGATGTGGGAATTTTAGTCCGTCTTCCACTCGCAAGTGGTCTGCTCGGTGGTAAAATTACCAGGGAAACTCAGTTCACTGCCGACGACCATCGCAGCTACAACCGCTCCGGGGAACGATTCGATCGCGGAGAGACGTTTTCTGGATTAGACCTCGATGTTGCCTTGGACGCGGTCGAGCAGCTCCGGCAGATTATCCCTACGGATGACAGTATGGCAGCCTTTTCAATGCGCTGGATTCTTCAGCACCCGGAGGTGAGCTGTGTTATTCCCGGTGCTCGGAGGGAATCCCAAGCCATTGAAAACGTTAAGGCGTCCGAGTTGCCTCCGTTAAGCGCCGAGCAGATGGAAGCACTGACAAAGATCTATCAAGAACGGATCCGTCCGTTCGTACATCAGCGTTGGTAACGAATCGAGGTGAAGTCTTCGAAAACGGCGGACAGGTAAGTTGCCTACGGTAAGTGCCTCGGCTCAGCTGCACCGCCGAGCGCTCGCCTCGCTCCAATAAGTCCACCGCGTTGCGCTTGAACTCTTCAACATAATAGCGCCTCCGGCGCCTGGATTGACTTGGCTGTTGTTCTTCGTTCACCTCAGGTTCCTAGCTTAGCACCTGTCCGCAAAATTGAAGAGGCCCCCTGCGCGCCTCGCGGGATACGGACGAGGCCGTCCGCGCTACGCGAGTGCGCTCGCGTGAACCTTTTTGGCAGCCGAATTTGTCGAGCAGCGAGGACGATGTGGTTGCGGCTACGCCGCTGTGCCGGCTTCTGTTGAAAAGGTTCTGGCAACCATCCAAATCCATTCTGCTCCGCTCAGGCTCCCTTCACCACGGCCGGCTTCGGGAGATGCTCGATACAGTATTCATGTCCGTCGCCGGCGACACGAAACTCCAGATCCGGCGCGTCGTGCTCGGTGCGATGGCAGGCCGCGCAACGATGCAATGGTTCGTCTTCGGGCAGCGATTTCGCCGCGAACTGTACCTTCCGGCGCTGACGCTCAGAGCGATTACGCGCATGGTTGAAAGCTGATGGTCCAAAGAACAGCAGATAATTCAGCAGGCAGACAATGATGGCCGCTTTGGTGACCAGCGGGCTCAGGAACAACGTAAAGAGTAGCGGAGCGAAACTCAGCAGGGCCACCCATTTTACCCGGAGCGGGATGATGAAGAGGACGTAGATCTGGACGTCGGGAAACAGAGTCGCGAAGGCGTAGAATAGGGAGATATTGATAAAGAAAGGAGTAGTCGCACTGGTGCCTAGGCCGCTACCGAGAAAAAAGGCCGCGACCGTGACTCCGAACATTCCCAAAAAGTAGTAGAGGGTGAGCCGAAACGCTCCCCAGGCTTGTTCCAGCGTGTCGCCTATCCAGACGAGGAACCAGAGGTAGAGCACGAGGAACAAGACTTGCATCCCGCCGGGGGCAAACTGAAAAATGACTTCCGGGATGAAAATATACGAGACCAAGCGCCAGATCTGGCCTTGGAGAACCAGCGATGGTTGCAGGGTCAGCAACTGAACGAAGTCCGGCCGGAGAAGATGGAGCACGTAAACCAAGCCGGTCAGCAGCGCGATCATCTGGATCAAGCGCGGAATCGCAAGAAATCCCAAGCGCGCTTCCAGCCAATCGATCCAAGACATACGAGAAATCATTGAAATAGCCAAGAAGGCCGAAAACTCAGCAATTGCAACCTCTGAGATTATTGCACGAGAACGGTACCCTCAGCATCGCGGACAGGCTATCCCTCGGTCTGCGCTCGGTAACTCTCAGAATCCTTCAGGTTCTGCAGATCTTCGGGAGCCGAGAGCCTTAGCCGAAAGAGCCAGCCTGCGCCATAAGGGTCAGTATTAACCAACCCCGGATTGTTCTCCAGAGCGCTGTTGGTTTCCGTAACTTCTCCGGTTACCGGCGAATAGATGTCGCTGGCTGCCTTCACCGATTCGACAACGGCTGCCGGCTTTTTTGGCTCTAGTTTAGCGCCAATCTGCGGTAGTTCCACGTAAACGATGTCCGTCAATTCGGCCTGAGCATGGTCGGTAATGCCGATCGTCCCCGAATCGCCTTCAACGCGAATCCATTCGTGTGTTTCCGAGTACTTCAAATCGTCCGGCACTAGCATGATCTGCTGTATAGCGGTTTTTTCTCGACAGTCGCGGCAAATTTGCGACCGCGAATGTCAATCTGAATTTCCTGACCCGGTTGGCTGTGAGCTGAATCGACGTAACCTAGGCCGATCCCGGCGCCAAGGCTGGGGGATTGAGTGCCACTGGTAAGTTCGCCAATCTGCTTGGCATCCGCAAAAATGGGATAATGCGGCCGCGGGGGCGGCCCCTTCTCCTGCAGCTTAATCGCGACAAGCTTTTGCCGAAGCCCAGCGGTTTTCTGGGAGAGGAGGGATTCGCGCCCGGTAAAATCGCCCTTTTTGAAATCAACAAAAAAGCCGAGACCCGCCTCGAGCGGTGTCCGTTCCGGTGAAAGATCGTTTCCGTTCAAAGGATAACAGACTTCCATCCGCAGCGTGTCTCTGGCGCCCAAGCCGGAAGGTTGAATACCGACCGATTGGCCAGCTTCCAGCATCTTGCGCCAGAGGACGGGGCCGACTGCGGCCGGGCAAAAGAGCTCAAAACCGTCTTCGCCGGTGTAACCGGTTCGCGCGACGATGACCAAGACGCCATCGATCTCCAGCTCGGAACAGTGATTCCGCCTGGGAAGAGAACCGAAGTTGGCAAACACCGCGTGTGCGGCTGGTCCCTGGACAGCCATGGCGGCAAAGTCGGCGCTCTGGTCGCTCAGCGTGATTCCGGCAGTGCGGCGCGCGTCGAGCCAGGCATAGTCCTCCCCGGTTTTCGCCGCATTCACCACGAGAAAAAAACGTTCGGACGCGAGCCGATACGCGATCAGGTCGTCGGTCACTCCGCCGTTTTCATTCAGGAGGAGAGTGTATTGGCATTCATGCGGGCGGATTTTGCTGATGTCGTTGGTCAATAACCCGTTTAACCAGGAAACAGCGTTTTGCCCGGAGACCTCGATCTCTCCCATGTGCGAGATATCAAAGATGCCGGCAGCGGTACGAACAGCGAGATGTTCGCTGACAATGCTCGAGTAAAAAACCGGCATCTGCCAGCCGGCGAACTCGATCAGCTTGGCTCCAAGGCGGAGGTGCTCGTCATGAAGAGGACTGGTCTTAAGCATCGCGAACAACCGTAACACGCACGGCCGCGTGCGTCACGGGATCGAAAGATTGCACAACGTTTCTGGGTGGTCCGCATGAGCACGGACGAGGCCGGGCTTATCGGACTTTGGAAAATCTGTAGCACGCCACCCAAGCGATTGGTCGCCCGAGCGGTTAGAGATCGTCTCAGAATGCCGCACTGTCTTGTGGGTGTAGGGCAGTATGTGAGTATGTCTCGCAACATCTCAAAATCGGTAGGGCGAGAATTCATCTGAGCCTTCGGCGAAGACTCGTTCGAGCCGCGCGCTGCGGCAGGTCACGCTGAAGACGGCTCAAACAAGTTCTCGCTAAGGCTCGAATAAATTTTCGCCCTACCGGCGCAGGACCAAAGATGCTTTGGGACATGTCTCGAACCTTAGCTCGATTGCGCGAGTTACAGATTGGCCAAAGTCCGACAGACCCGAGGCCGTCCGCGCTACGCCGACACGCCCTTTCGCCAGCACCCCCGAGCAGCTCAGCTCGTTGACCTCGAGGGAAAGCCGTTTCATGTTTGCCGATGTCGAAGACTGCTGTCGTTGGATCGGGGGATTCTCTAAGGCTCGCATCTTTCGCCAATCGTCACATCGGGCCAAACCTGGTTGAGCGCCAAAATATGCTGAGTGAACTCGGCCTCGATTCATTGGACTCGATGATCGAGGCCGTGCTGCCCGAACAAATCCGTTTGCACCGGGCTTTGGAACTTCCGCCGGCCAAGTCAGAAGACGAAGTCTTGCGGCGCATCAGCTCGCTCGCCGGGCTGAATCAGGTCGCTAAATCCTACATTGGCCAGGGTTACTACGGGACAGTCACTCCTCCGGTCATTCAGCGCGGCGTTCTGGAGAACCCCGGGTGGTACACTGCGTACACGCCTTACCAAGCGGAAATCGCTCAAGGGCGGCTCGAAGCGCTCTTGAATTTCCAGACAATGGTGACTGATCTGAGCGGCCTGGAAATCGCAAACGCCTCCCTGCTCGATGAGGCAACCGCCGCGGCTGAGGCGATGGCACTCTGTTTCGCGCAACGGATAGACCAGCAGAACCGCCGCATTTTTGTCTCGGAGAGTTGCCATCCGCAAACGATCGCGGTTATCCAGACGCGGGCAAAACCGTTGAACATCGAGGTAGTCGCCGGGGATCACCGGCACTGGGATTTCAGCCAGCCAGTATTCGCCGCTCTGCTGCAGTACCCGGCGTCCGAAGGTACGCTCTATAACTATCGCAAATTCGTCGACAAACTTCACGAGGCGGAAGGGCTGGCGATCGTCGCTGCCGATCTCTTGAGCCTCACGCTGGTTGTTCCTCCAGGAGAATTCGGAGCGGATGTTTGCGTGGGTTCGACCCAGCGCTTCGGTGTTCCGCTCGGATTCGGCGGTCCGCATTCCGCGTTCTTCGCGACCCGAGATCGATTCAAGCGACACTTGCCCGGCCGCCTCGTTGGAGTCTCCCGTGACTCAGCAGGCCGATACGCCTATCGGCTCGCGCTGCAAACCCGCGAACAGCATATTCGACGCGACAAGGCTACGAGCAATATTTGCACCGCGCAGGTGCTGCTCGCGGTGACGGCGTCGATGTATGCGGTTTACCATGGTCCAGGCGGTCTCCGCGCCATTGCAGCCGAGATTCACGACAAAACGGAGGCGCTCGCGGAGGGGCTTGTTCGGACCGGCTATCGTGTGCTGCCCGGACCACGATTCGATACCTTGCGGATCGATCTTGGCGCGGAACGTTTCCGAATTCTGGAAGAGGCCGGAAAGCTGCTCATCAATTTCCGCGGATTTGATGACGGAACGATTGGTCTGTCGATCGACGAAACCACGAGCGCTGACGATTTGGCAGATCTTTACGAACTCTTCAACGTCGCACCGGACGCTCTCCAGGAAGCACTTCCCCGGCGCGAGTTCGCCGAAGAGTTCGCTCGAGAAAGCCAGTATCTGACTCACCCGGTGTTTAATCGGCATCACAGTGAGACCGAGTTGATGCGGTACCTGAAACGGTTGGAAAACAAGGATCTTTCCTTGACCACTTCGATGATTCCTCTCGGGTCCTGCACGATGAAGCTCAACGCCGCGGCCGAGATGTTGCCGATCACCTGGCCGGAGCTTGCGCAGATTCATCCGTTCGCGCCGTCCTCGCAAGTGCATGGATACTCCCTATTGATTGCGGAGCTGGAAAGCTGGCTGGCTGAGTTGACCGGCTTTGCGGCGGTAAGTCTTCAACCGAATGCCGGCTCCCAAGGAGAATACGCGGGGCTCCTGGCGATCAAGGCATATCATCAGAGCCGCGGCGAGGGCGACCGGAGGGTTTGCCTGATTCCAACCTCCGCTCACGGAACAAATCCGGCTTCGGCGGCGATGGCCGGTTTCCAGGTTGTCCCAGTCAGTTGCGATCAGGAAGGGAACATCGATTTAACGGATTTGGAGCAGAAAGCGACCGGGCACCATCAAGATCTGGCGGCGATCATGGTGACCTATCCGTCGACCCACGGAGTATTTGAAGAAAGCATCCGGGACGTTTGTGCGATCGTGCATCGGCATGGTGGTCAGGTCTACCTGGACGGGGCCAATATGAATGCGCAGCTCGGTTTGTGCCGTCCCGCCGATATCGGCGCAGACATTTGCCATCTCAATCTCCATAAGACCTTCTGTATCCCCCACGGCGGTGGCGGTCCGGGAGTCGGTCCGGTCGGCGCCAAGGCGCATCTTGCGCCTTTTTTGCCCACTCATCCGTTGTGGGATTTTCAGCGGCCGCAGCGCATCGGACCAGTGGCGGCCGCCCCCTTTGGCAGCGCCGGGATTCTCAGTATCTCGTGGAGCTACATTAGCTTAATGGGTGGAGAGGGTCTCGTTGAGGCGACCAAGGTGGCGATTCTCAATGCCAACTATATCGCGAAGCGGCTGGCGCCATACTATCCAGTGCTCTACCGCGGGAAAAATGGATTGGTGGCGCACGAATGCATCATCGATTTCCGGCAATTCAAAAAGTCGGCCGGGATCGAAGTAGAGGATGTCGCCAAGCGGCTGATCGATTACGGGTTTCATGCTCCGACGATGTCCTGGCCTGTTCCCGGAACGCTCATGATCGAGCCGACCGAAAGTGAGTCGAAAGAGGAATTGGACCGGTTCTGTGATGCGATGATGGCGATTTATGGTGAAATCCGCGCAATCGCGACCGGCGAAGCCGACCGGCAGGATAACGTTTTGAAAAGAGCGCCGCACACCGCGGAAGAGTTGCTGGCGGAAAGCTGGGATCGCGCTTACTCACGAGAGAGCGCCGCCTATCCGGCGCCGTGGACCCGAGAGTACAAGTATTGGCCCCCCGTTGGACGGATTGACAATGTGTACGGCGATCGGAATCTCTTCTGCTCGTGTGTTTCGGTCGAAGGAGCGGCCGAGCTGACTGAATGAGAATCATCGATCGCTATATTGCCAAGCAGATCCTGACAACCGTGATCTGGGCGATTGGCGTCCTGAGCATGTTGCTCGTCGTCGGCAACGCAATGCGCGACCTGCTAACCATCTTGGTCAATCGCCAGCTGCCGTTAAGTTACGTTTTCAGTTTTATTGCTTACGCGTTGCCGTTCTCGATGACTTTCTCGATTCCTTGGGGAGTTTTGGTCTCCATTCTTTTGATCTTCGGCAAGCTTTCTTCCGATAACGAGTTAGTCGCCCTGCGCGCCAATGGTGTTAGCATCGTGCGAATTTGTTTTCCGGTCTTTGTGATCGCGGTTGCGTTCTTCGGCATTTGTCTTTGGATCAACTTGTACCTGTCGCCGGAATCCCAGGTTAAGCTAAAACAAGCCATCTTCAATCTGGCTTCGGAAGATCCGCTTGCTCTGTTCGGCAGCGACCAGGTAATCGACGATTTTCCTAACCGGAAAATCTATGTTGGAAAAAAGGAAGGCTCCGCGCTCAAAGATCTGCACATCTATGAACTGAATGGCTACCAAGTGCCAATCAGAGTGATCTATGCCCGAAAGGGAACGCTCGAAGTTGACAAAGAAAACGAACGCATCCTGCTGCGGATCTTCGATGCCCGTTACGAGGAGCGGGATGAGCGTGATCCGGATAACCTGAAAAAAATGCGCTATGGGATCACGATGCGAGAGGGTGTCCTCCCAATTTCGCTGAATGATCTCATTTCAAAGGCGTCCAACAACCAGCGGCCCAACCTGCTGACGCTGGATCAACTGCGCGATGCCCTGGAACAGCAGACGGGCCGCATCGCCAGCGCGTATCGCACGGAGGTCAGTAAACGGTTCTCTAACGCCATGGCTGTGCTGACGTTTGTCCTAGTCGGTATTCCGTTAGCGATCACCGCTCAGCGGCGCGAGACCAGTGTTGGGCTTGCCTTGAGTCTGGTCGTGGCTTTTACCTACTTTATTTTTATCGTGATCACCGACAACGTGAAAAACAATCCGCACCTTCATCCGGAGTTACTGATCTGGCTGCCCAACCTGCTCTATCTAACCCTCGGCACGACATTGTTTACTCGGCTGGCCAGGAGGTGAGGAGTGTCAGTGCTGGTGTCAGTGTCGGTGCCTCCCGCGCAGAGCAAGCGATCGACCGCCAGGGTTGGGACATTTGTCTCGCAATATAGTCAGCCCTGTGTCGGTGCACGAAAAATCAGTGCCCGGCTCAAACAAGTTCTCGCTAAAGCGCAAATAAATTCTCGCCCTACCGGCACAGAACCAGAGACAGGTTGCGAGACAATCTCCGAATTGTCGCTACTGGCGCGAGACGAGAGGCTACCTTGTCAGGCAGTCCCTAAATTGTCGACACGTCGATCGTTTGCTGCACGCCGCTAACACTGACACTAGCACTAACACTGACACCCCTACCCCTTCGTTGCGCCACTGGTGAGTCCTCCCCGCCAATATCTTCCCAGGAAGACAAACGCCAGTAACAACGGCAACACACTGATAAGCGAACCCAGCGCGATAAGGCTGTAAACGGGCCGGCTGCCCGCCATCGCGCTCGTGCTATTCCAAACATTTAACCCCAAAGTCAACGGGTACAGATCTTCCCGGCTTAACACAATCAACGGCAAGAAGAAATTGTTCCAGGCACCCACAAAGGCTAACAACGCCACCGTCACCAAGCCGGTCTGTAACAAAGGTAGACCGATCCGCCAGAAAACCTGAAATTCTCCTGCGCCTTCCAAGCGAGACGCTTCGATTAACTCTTTCGGTAACGATGAATCCCAAAAGACCTTCATTAGATACAAACCAAAAGGGTTCACCAAGCTCGGCAGAATCACGCCCCACATCGTGTTTACCAACCCGATTCGGTTTAGCATCAGGAACAATGGCAGAACCAGCGCGGTCGACGGCACCATGATGGTCCCGAGAATAAAGTTGAATAGAAAGTTTTTGCCCGGGAACTCGTACTTCGAAAACGCGTATCCGCCTAACGCGCAAATCATTGTGCTGCCGGCGGAGATCGAGGTCGCGTACAACAAGGAGTTGCCAAACCAGCGAACGAAGATGCCGTCCCGATAGCTAAACAAGCCGACCAGGTTTTCCAGGAAATGGGGTGGATAGGCGAACCAAAATCCAAAACTCGAAAAAAGCTGCTCGTTGTTCTTGGTGACCGCGGTAAAAACCCACAGGGCCGGCAACAAACAGTAGATAACGAATAATCCGAGAACGATGCCACGCATCGCCGCACCGGCGGCCGATTCGCCGCTCGGTTCGCCGGGGGTTCCAGTCGACCTTCCGCGGGCGGCTGGCACTTCGGGAACCGTCGCTTGCGTTTTCGCGATCGGTTCCGGGCCGGCAGTACTCGAATCCATATTTTCCTAACGCTGGCTTAAACGGCGCAGGAACGCTCCACTCAAAATGAAGATCAAGAGCGCCAACAAAATCGCAAGCGCGGCGGCGTACGCGTAGTTGGCGTCCCGGGCAGCCGTTAAATAAATGTACAGATTCGGCGTAATATTATCCGCGACGTAACCGAGCGGCCGTAACACAAACGCTTCGGTGAACAGTTGCGAGGTCCCGATGACCGAGAAAATGATCAATAACTGGATGGTCGGCCAGAGCAACGGAATCTTAATGCTGCGCACGATGTCCCACATGCTGGCGCCATCCACTCGAGCCGCTTCGTACAACTCTCTTGGGATGCTTTGTAACGCAGCGAACAGGGTCACCATGTTGTAACCCGTGTAAGTCCAGGTTACGATGTTTCCAACGGAGAACAGGATCAGTCCCGGTGACAAAAAATCGACCGAGGACTGTCGTGCCGCGTGCAGCGCCTGGTTGATCGGCGACAGATTGGGAGAATAGAGATAACCCCAGATTAACGCCCCAATCGCGGTCGGAATGCCGTACGGCATGAAGAAAATCGTCCGGCAGAATTTCATGAAAACGCCCCGGGATTGGTCCAACAGCAGCGCGAGCACGATCGCGAAGCCCAGCATCAGCGGGATCTGGACCAACCCGAACTGGAACATGTTGCTCAGTCCATGCAGAAAATCGCCGTCTTGAAATGCCCGAAGATAGTTCGTTGCTCCGCCAAAGACCTGTTTGGCCGGCCCGAGACCAACCCGTCTCCGGACAAAGAGACTCAGGTAAACGGCGTATAAAACCGGTGCCAGATAAAACGCCAAAAATACAAATAGAAAAGGCGCCAGGAAAAGATAAGCCGCTCTCCGTTCCCGGCGCATAGAGTTCACTGCGTCGCTACTGCCCTTTCACTTCAAAGCCGCTGGCGGCCGCGTTTTTCAATGATTCGTTTTGCCAGGCGTCCAACGCTTGTTTCACGGGCGCTTTCCCGCTGAACAAAGCTTCAATTTGTTTGTTGAAGTTATCGTTTACAAACGCGAACCAAGGCGACCACGCAAAATTGACATCGACCGCTTTCGAAGCCTGCGCGAACACGTCTGCCACGTTCTGGCCCCCGCAGAATTTGGAAGGATTTTTGTCTGGCTGATTCAGCTTCGGCGACGTTAAGCCTGCAATGGAGGCCGGGAAAATTGCGTAATTGTTCCAGTTCGCGATCACCGCGGCCTCAGAGGTGTTGAGCCAGATTGCAAACAACGTCGCCGCTTTCGGATGTTTTGATTGTTTGGTGACCACGTTGCAGCTACCACCCCAGTTGCCACTGCGAATCTCGCCTTTGCTCCATTGCGGGAGTGGCGCGACTCGCCATTCACCGGAGGTCCGATCGTTCAAAGAAGCCGCCGTCACTCCCGGACCCCAGGCCGCTTCGATTGAAGCCGCGATTTCACCGGCGCCGACCGCATTATAAAATTCGGCGGTGAACCCGGGGATCGCGGCGACATATTTCTTTTTCACCAAACCGTCCCAGTACGTCAGGACTTTTTCGGCTACGGGGCTGTTCAACGTTTGAATCCAAGAGTCGCCCTGGGGTTTAAAGAACTTGCCGCCGGCGGCCCAAACCAACCCCATGTACCAGGGAGCGCTGGTCGTATAAAAGTTCGCCATCTTGGCTTTTCCGTTGGTGGCCTGGGAGAGCTTCTCAGCTTGTGCGGCAAACTCGTCCCACGTCGTTGGCACGGTGATTCCGTACTGATCAAAGATCCTTTTGTTATAGAGCAAGGCCAACGGACCGCTGTCTTGCGGAATACCGTAGACCGCTTGACCGTCCGGCGAAACCTGTGCCCAGGTCCAGGGAACAAAGTACGATTTGACGTCGTTTGCGCCATTTTTCGACAGATCGAGTAGCCCGTCTGTCACAATGAACGACGGCAGAAAATCGTACTCGATCTGTGCGACGTCCGGTGCACCGGAGCCCGCGCGCAATGCGGTCTGCAGCTTTTGGTACTCAGCCGGGCCGCCCCCGATGTTGTTCACGTGTACCTTTATGTTTGGGTACACCTTCTCAAACATCGGCGCGACCTTATCCAGGCCACCGACCCACGACCAGAGTTCCAGTGTAATCTGACCCTCTTCCGGTTTGAATTTGCTGAAGTCCGGTTCCTTGAAATCCTGGGCGCGTGCCGGCAACAACGTAAGCGCAAAACCCGAACAGATTGCTGTTAGCCACAGTCGGCGAGTTGCGCTGCTCTTGCCGCGCCAGGGGAGACTAAGAAGTCTAAAAGATCGAATTAGGTTGTACATAGGGGGGAGAAGAAGCCGCCCTCGGCGGCCCTCAGTCTCTGGTAGGTCACGGCGTGAGGCGAGGCAAGCAAAAAACCGGTTTCCCTACCAGCGGCCGATGAGCTTTTCGGCGATTGATCATTGGCCATCGGTCATCGGCCATCAGTCGGCTACCGGTTGTTGCTGGGTGAGACAGTGAAACGCACCAAGCCCCCAGACGAGGGCACGCGCATCGATCGGTACAATCTCCCGCTGGGGAAAGCAGGACGCCATAGTTTCGATCGCTTTCTCGTCCTCCGCAGCAGCGAATGTTGGTAGCAGAACTACTTTGTTGCCGATATAAAAGTTGGCGTAGCTCGCCGGCAGACGCCGACCTTCCCGGACTTGGCGAGGCGGCATGGGCAGGCTAATGATCCGCAAGGGCGTCCCGTCTTCAAGTGTCATCGCGGAGAGCAACTCCAGATTTTGTTTGAGCGGAAAACGGTTGGGATCGTCTTTGTCTGACTCCGACGCTGTCACTACGGTAGTGCGGTCAACGAAACGGGTAATATCATCGATGTGCCCGTCGGTATCGTCACCCTCGATCCCGTTGCCCAGCCAGAGGAAGTTTTTCGCTCCGAGGAAGTTGGCGAGCGTCTGTTCGATATCATCCTTGGTTTTTCCGGGATTGCGATTCGGATTGAGGAGACAGGACGCGGTGGTCAGCAGAGTGCCGGCGCCGTTGACTTCAATGGAGCCGCCTTCCATCACAATGCCCGGATAAAAACAGGGAAGGGAGAGCGCCTCTGCGATCCTGGTGGGCACGATCTCATCGAGATCGAACGGTGGATACTTGCCGCCCCAGGCGTTGTAATTCCAGTCGATGATCGCCAGTCTTGGCTCTTTTCTTCGCCGGATGAACATCGGTCCGTGATCCCGGCACCAAGGCTCATTGGTAGGGATATGGAAAAATTCTACGTGCGCGGCATCGATCTCCGCCAGCGCGTTCCGGATATGCGCCTCTTCGTCCCCGTCCTGCACGTTAATCCTGACCTTCTCGGATCCGGACAATGCGTCAATCATTTGGACAAAAACGGGAATCACCTCGTGATACGCGCCGGGGAAGCTGATGCCGGTTTCGTGGGGCCAGGAGAGCCAGACGGCCTCGTGCGGTTCCCATTCCGCCGGCATACGGTAGCCCTCGGCGGCAGGAGTATTGGCGTCGAATGAGTGTTTTTGCATGAACTCGTTCAGCCTCGAAGCACGGGAGAACCCGTTACTAATCCAGGTAGCGCTTCGTCAGATTCTCGTAGGCGTCAATCCGACGATCGCGCAGGAAAGGCCAATGGGTTCGCTGCCGGTCGAGCACTGTGAGATCCACCTCGACCAGCAGCACCTCATCGCGATCACTATTCGCCTTTCCGAGAAGCGCTCCGGCTGGGTCGCTGACAAAGCTTCGTCCCCAGAATTCAATTCCCGGGCCGCCATCGGGCGCTTCGTGACCCACTCGGTTAGGCGCGGCAACAAAACATCCGTTGGCAATGCCATGGCTCCGTTGGATTAGCTCCCAGGAAGTGTATTGACGTTCGCCAAACTCGCCCTTCTCGGACGGGTGCCAGCCTATCGCCGTTGGGTAAAACAAAATCTGGGCGCCCGACAGTGCGGTCAAGCGGGCGGCTTCCGGATACCACTGGTCCCAGCAAACCAAAATTCCGAGCCGGGCATAGCGTGTTTTCCAGGTGCGGAAGCCAAGGTCGCCGGGAGTGAAATAGAACTTCTCGTAAAATAGCGGGTCATCGGGAATATGCATTTTGCGGTACTTGCCGAGGTAAGTGCCGTCTGCATCGAGGACCGCTGCCGTATTGTGGTACAGACCGGGCGCCCGACGCTCAAACAGGGAAGCTACAATGACAACACTGAGTTCGGCGGCCACTTTCGCAATTCGATTGGTGGTCGGGCCGGGGATCTCCTCAGCAAATTCGAAGTATTTGTGGTCCTCAACCTGGCAGAAGTACTGGGTGGCGAATAACTCCGGCAGACAGACGATTTGCGCTCCGCCCGTGGCGGCCTGCCGGATCATTGATTCGGCTTTTTCAACGTTCTCCTTCGGGTGAGCCGAACAGCTCATCTGCACCAGCCCGATTATCGGCATGAGACCTAGTAGCATAAGCGCGACGAAGGACAACGAGACACTCGGATATCAGCTGTCTCTCGGATTTTGCGAAGTCTGGAGCGCACGCATCGAGTGATCGGTGAGACAAGAATTGAAAGCCGTCCCACAACATTCTTCGCCCTGTGCCGGTAGGGCGAAAATTTATTCGAGCTCTTGGCGAGAACTTGTTTGAGCCGGACGCTGGAGTTGCCACATCCAAGGCGGCTTCTCCTTCGCTAAGGGGATCGGGCGCATTCCACGACATGCAGTGAAATGGCGGAATCTTCGTGGCAGAATCTGGATAATGAACGATGTTGGAAAACAATGTCGTTTCTGAGCCTTGGGCAGAGACTTGTTCGATCTTTCTGGAACATTGCTGACCCAACGCCCGGCTCAAACAAGTTCTCGCTAAGGCTCGAATGAATTTTCGTATAGCAAGTCCGTATAGCAAGTCCGGAGTTATTCAGCAAGCTGTGGTCGGAGGCCCTACCGGTCGGAGCTCCAGCTTGTGAATAACTCCGCCCGGAGAAAAGAAAGCTTTGGAAAAAAGAAAGGGTTTTCTTTGCCAAGGGCAGTCGGGCAAAATCCCGCGCTGCCCACGCGAAGAAGGACGCGCCGGCTGGCTACGAATAGGATTTTCGGGTCCGCGAGATCTTTAGGGCAGAGTTTCGAGCCAGCCGGTCGCGCTTTGATTCGTCACAACGAATACTCTAGTTGAGGTCGAGCACTTCACACTTCGACGACTTAACTATACGGATTTCGGACGGCCAAAGCCAAGCGGCTTTTTTCGCGCTGGGTAAAACCAGAAAAAAGGAGCAAGCATGAACCGATCAAATCCGTTTCCGGTCCCAGATCCCCATTATATGGTCAGCGTGGGAATCGATTGGGCTGATAAAGAACACGCTGTCTGTCAACGCTCTGGTCCGGAGGGAGGATGCCGGACATTCCAGCTGGGCGCCGATCCCGTTTCGGTTCGGACCTGGCTCGAAGAGCTCAAAAGCTTGGCTGGTCCGCAGGGGCGGGTGGCCATTGGTTTTGAACAAAATCGGGGAGCACTCTTTGAAATGCTCCGCACCCAGGGAGACTGGATCGACCTCTATCCGCTCAATCCTTTGAGTTTAAGCGAATACCGCAAGGTCTTCTTTACTAGTGGCGCCAAGGATGACCCTCGCGACAGCCAATTGATCGAAGAGCTCGTTGATCACCATCGGGATCGGCTCCGGCTTTATCAACCCCCGGAGCCGGTAGTGCGGGAACTGGATTTGCTCGGTCAGCACCGACGCAAAGCCGTCGAGGCCTCCGTGGTGTGCGAAAACCAACTCACCAGCTTACTCAAAGTCTACTATCCGCTGGCCCTCGAGCTCCTCGATGATTTGGGCACCACTCTGGCGCTGCATTTTTTGAAACGCTGGCCGACCCTGCAGAGTTTAAAAAAAGCCAAGCCCCAGACCCTGCGCTCTTTTTTTTATCAGCACCACAGCCGCAGCCAGAGCTTGATCGAGGAGCGCTTGGAAAAGATTGCTCGGGCCCAAACCGTCACCGAGGATCGTTCTCTGCTGGAGCCCTCCGTGCTGAGTTGCAAGTGTTTGGTCAGTCAATTGTTGCCGCTGCGAGATTCCATCAAGGCTTTTGACAAAGCCATCCACACTCTGTTTGCCAAACATCCCGATCGGCACATTTTTGAAAGTCTGCCCGGAGCCGGCCCGCAATTAGCCCCGCGCTTGTTGGTGGCTTTTGGCTCCAATCGGCAGGCTTTTGCCCAAGCCCTGGAGGTACAGAAAAAAAGCGGAATCGCTCCGGTCCAAGTGCGCAGCGGCCAAACCAAAAGCGTCCAGCGGCGGCGCTTTCGCTCCAAATTCCTGTGCCAGAGCTTCCACGAATTCGCGGCTCATTCCATTCCTTATTCCCAATGGGCCAAGCTCTATTATCAAGAGCAAATGGCCCGCGGTAAGTCCCACCACACTGCCGTGCGCGCCTTGGCCTTTAAATGGATCCGCGTCATCTTCCGGCTCTGGCAGGACCGCACCCCTTATGACGAAGAGCGCTACCTCCAAGTCCTCAAAAAACGCCACTCACCAATCGGTGAAAAACTTTAACTTTTTCCCTTGCCAGACCTGCTCAGATACTGCCCTACCGGCACAGGGGCTTGCTCATCGTCGGAGCATCGGCATTCTCACCGGTTGTCTTTGAACAAGCTACAAGATCTCATCCTTAGGGGAAGACGTTTCGCTTTCGGGTGCAGATGGTGACGATGCAAAGCATTATGATGAGAAAAATGTTGCCAGAGCCGATACCCGAACCAGGCTCACTGATCGTGCCAAGATTGCGGATCTGGGCGTTCACGTTACACTAAACTTTTCCAAGGTGTTTTCTTATGCTGGAAGATGTTCGAGTGATCATTCATACCGCTAAGGGCGACCTGGAAGCGACGCTCTTTCCGTCCAAAGCCCCGCTCGCGGTTGCCAATTTCCTGAACCTGGCGCAGCGAAAATATTTCGACGGTCTGACGTTTCACCGGGTTGTCCCGCGGTTCGTCATTCAAGGTGGGGATCCTGTGGGCAATGGGACTGGTGATCCTGGGTATCGGTTCGAGAATGAGATTGATCGCACGCTCTCTCATCAACAGGTCGGAACGCTCGCCATGGCGAATGCTGGCCCCGACACCAATGGCAGCCAATTCTATGTCACGCTTGCGCCGCTTCAGCCTGGGCACGTGAAAGCATTGGACGGCAAGTACACGATCTTCGGTCAAGTCACCAATGGCATGGACGTGGCAAACCGTGTGGAGCAGGGAGACAAGATCCTTTCGATCGCTATTCTTGATCCGACCCCGCCCGTGCTCGAGGCGCAGAAAGATCGACTGGCGAAATGGAACAAGGCTCTGGATCGCAAATTCGGATCTCGCCTCGGACCGATTGCCGGATGAGTCTGTTCACATCCGACTACGACTATGCCTTGCCTGAGGAGCTGATCGCTCAATATCCGCCGGAACGCCGGGGCCAATCACGTTTGATGGTTCTGGATCGGGCAAACCAAAGTGTAACTCATCATTCGTTTTCCGAATTGCCTGATCTTCTCTGGCCAGGTGAGCTGGTCGTTCTCAACGATACCCGGGTGATCCCCGCGCGAATCCATCTGCCGGATCGGAGCGCGGAAATTCTTTTACTGGAACAAATCGACGCCACCACGTGGCGATCGCTCGTTCGGCCGGGAAGATGGTTCAGCGTCGGACGAAGATTTGCGTTGGGCGGGATCAACGGCGAAGTCCTCGGGATCACCGAGCAAGGCTATCGGGTGATCCGGTTTGACCAGTCGCCCGACCTGGAGGCGATTGGCGAGGTACCACTGCCACCTTATCTGAACCGGGCTGCTGAGCCTATCGATCGGGAACGGTACCAAACGGTCTTCGCGAGACGCCCGGGTGCGGTAGCGGCCCCGACGGCAGGATTGCATTTTACCGAGGGTATCCTTCGAAGAGTGCCGCACGTCTATATCACTCTCGAGGTCGGACCCGGTACTTTCCAACCGGTGAAAGTGGAGCGCATCACCGATCACTCTATGCATTGGGAAACTTTCGAAGTGACCTCGGCGGCGGCAAAAAAGCTTCAAGAGGCCGAAAGCGTTCTGGCCGTAGGAACAACCACGGTCCGAGTGCTGGAGACTCTAGCCAAACCCGGCTCGATCATCCCGGGCCGGAGCAAAACCGACATCTTCATCCATCCGCCGTTCACTTTTCGGCGCGTGAACAGTCTCTTAACCAATTTTCATTTGCCGCGCTCGACTCTGCTGATGCTCGTTGCGGCATTTGCCGGCCGGGAGTTTATCCTCGAGGCGTATCGGCAAGCGATCGGGGCGCGATACCGTTTCTTCAGTTACGGCGATTGCATGTTGATCAGGTGAGACTCCAGCTCGCGCCCAGTCACTAATCTCCTGGCTCGTAGTAGCCGGTCTCCGCCATGGTGAAAACCTTTTGTTGCGGCTTAATGACCCATTTCCCCGTGTCAGGATAAGCGATGACATCGACCAGGCTGTGATCAGCAACGACAAAGTAGGTGAGCTCGCTTTTGCTGGTGTTCAGAATCTGGTGCGCTTCTCCGGGCTTGAACATAATGCTCTGGCCCTCTTCAACGGCCGCCGTGTATTCGGCGCCCCGCACGCTGCCATGGCCTTTAATGAAAATGTACAACTCCCATTGGGCCGAGTGGGCATGAAATGGAAAGTTAGCCGCACCTGGAGGCAGGCGAAAATACTCGACGTCGAAGGGATGTCCACCGCCCCAGGTGCCAACATCCTTTATCCCTCCTAGAGCCTGGGAAATCGATTGGCGCACGAGATCATACTTTCCGTGTGGCGATCGAACCTCTCGGCCGGGAATTTCCGAAAGCTTAGCAATTTTCATTTAACCTTGATTCTTTCGGCGCACTTTCGGCAGTCGGGATTGCGATAAACACGGATAGTTTTCATTGATAGATGTTAGAGATCTTCATCCGGTCGGCAAAAAAGACGAAGACGAGCAAAGCGGTAAAACGATCGGCTTTCATGCGGCTTGTGTGCCTGGCTTGGCGCTCACCCTTTGGTCATGGCGGGTTGCAACCCGTCCGAATCGAATTTCGGTGTTCAAGGACTTTAGTGTTACCGGCGTTTTATCCGGAAGAAGCGCTGCAACAAATCCCGGCATTCCGCCTCGCGCACGCCGGCCGTAATTTCACAACGATGGTTCAGGGCCGGCATCTGCAATAAATTGATCACGCTTCCGGCTGCGCCGGCTTTGGGATCTGCACAGCCGAAAATGACGCGGCGCAGCCTGGCATGGACAATCGCTCCGGCGCACATCGGGCAAGGTTCTTTGGTTATGTAGAGATCGCAATCGATTAAGCGCCAGTCATCGATCACGCTCTCGGCCTGGGTGATAGCCAGCATTTCCGCATGGGCGGTGGCGTCCCGCAAAGTCCCGACCTGGTTCCAGGCGCGAGCGATGATCGAGCCGGCGCGAACAATCACCGCGCCGACGGGCACTTCTTGCTGCTTTTCCGCCTTGCGAGCCTGGCGCAGAGCTTCACCGACAAAGTATTGATCGCTCGAAAAATCGGGCAGCTCTTCCATCTTTAAGAGGTACAATATGGCGAAACGATGAGCGCGAAACCAATCCTCGTAGCCGCCTCGGTCCTCTCCGCCGATTTTACGCAGCTAGGTCACGAATGCGCCCGGCTGGAGACGGCCGGAGCCGATTGGCTGCATCTCGACGTCATGGACGGTCATTTCGTCGATAATATCTCCTTCGGGCAGCCGATCATTGAAGCGGTCAAAAAAATCGCCAACGTTCCGCTGGATGCCCATCTGATGATTGAAAGGCCGGATCATTTTTTCCCACGTTTTGTTGGGTTGGTTAACAATATCACGATCCACGTGGAGCCGTCCTACGATGTCGCGGGCACTTTACGGGGGATAAGAGCAGCCGGCTGCACGGCTGGCCTGGCCCTGAGCCCACCCACCTCGTTCGCGCACGTTGAACCATACCTCGACGCGATCGATCTGCTGTTGGTCATGACGGTTAATCCGGGCTTTGGCGGCCAGGCGTTTATTCCTGAGATGATGGCCAAGGTGCGGCAAGCCGTGGCAATCCGGACGGACCGCAACCTTCATTTTCATATCGAGGTCGATGGCGGAATCCATCCGGGTACTGCTGAGGTGGCGCGAGCGGCCGGCGCAAATGTCTTGGTCGCCGGGACAGGAGCCTTTAAGGCACGCGAGGCGGCCGTAGCGATTCAGGAGTTGCGGGGCGCGGCTTGAGAATGCGGATGTTTTCCGACGATGTTTTGTCAAGGACGGGTGGATTATTCGGGGTATTTCTGATGCTGACTGCCCTGGTCTGGGGTGGGGTCGTGCCGAGTCACGTTGCAGCGCAGGAAAGCCGGATTCAGAACCGCTTTTTTATTTCCTCTCGCGCTTACCATCATATCGTCGACCGGCACTGGCCCGACAGCCCTGCACCTGGCGCCGGGAAATTCCTACCGGGAATTAGCCGGAAGGAGCTCTACGCGCTCATCGACGAAGCAACGGCAAATGCCGAGCCCCGGCTGAACACCAACGGACGGCCCGGCGAGATCTACGAGTATGATTTCCGACGGGTCATCGGCCGCGATATTCGCGGTAATCCGGCCAGTCGTCTGCGGGTTGTCGTTGGTTCGCGCAATCAAGTGATCACGGCTTTCCCGTTTTAGAAAACATGATGGTTGCCTCACGCGAACCAGCAGCCAACCGGCGGAGCAGTCCATGAAATTGAGCTATCGACTGAACGAAGAGCGGTCCGAGCAGGCGTCGAATATGAGACACGCGGAGGAGGACGAATTTCGCTATGATTTCGCGCTCGGCGATTTGCTCCTGGAAGGGTCAGGAACGGATCTCAGTGCCCGGTGGGGTTGGGTACCGCTTCTCGATTTTTTTCTCGTGCCAAACAATCACCCAAGCGTTGGGGACCGGTAACCCCCGGCAGCGTTTTGAGTTTACGGAATCCGATGCCGTCATTGATTTTCAAATGAAGGGCGGGGAAATCGTGATTTCGGCTTCGTACGCTCCGGGTGAGATCAGATCTGGACTGGCTGAGTTTCAGCGTCACGTCACCAGATTCGGACAACGTCTTACGAGAGATCTTTTGGCGAAATACCCGGAGCTCGCCGAGAACGAGTGGTTCAAGACACGGGTGCTGGATCGATAGAGCGGCTTGAGGGGGCCTGAGCAGCATGAGCAGCATGAGCAGCTTGAGCGGCTCGAGCGACCTGAATCGTCGCGCCGGTCCTCGTTGAAGGCGAACTGGCGACAATCTGTGGCGTAGTCGGGAGCTCATTCCCACGCCAATCGCCCGGTGGCGTACTACAGATTACCCAAAGTCCGACAGACCCGGGAAGCCTGTACCACTTCTTCCGAAATGAGACGGGCATCTTCGCCCGTCAAAAAAACCTGAGAAGCTGGAAGACGTTCTATGGGTTTTCAAGGGGGATTTTGCGCAAATTAATTGCAATTAATTTCTTGGAATCGGAGGACCCAGGAACCGTGTTTGACTTGATTGCGGTGGTGTAACTCTGGGTTGTACGGTGTTGCGATCTAGCCACATTTTATGGATGATTTTAAGCCAGCGTTGTCCCAGAGCAGCGTAAGGCGTCTGGCATGGGAATGGTCTTTCGCGCGGTGGGCTTTGTAGTAGATCTGGGCCCAGGCACAGCGCCTAAGACTTTGTTCGGCAAAACAGATGGACGGCGTGACGGAGGTATTGTCACAAGCCCAGCGCTGATGGCACTCCCAATGTCTGCCGGAGCGTTTGGTCACTGGTGCAGTGCCTGCGAAGCACTGGAGGTTTTGGGCATCCGCCCTCGAAGCGTTCCCGATCATCGCCAATCTCGGCTAACAAGCGCGGAGCGAGCTTAGGGCCCAGCGCCAGGTAAGGAGCCGAACAGGTCATGATCGGGATGGGACTGGAAAAGTTCTTCGATCCGTTTGCGGTACAGTCCAAGCTGGTTTTCAACGGCAAAAAGCATTTCCACCAGACTAAGGGTCAACATGCTTTTGGCGTTAGTCGGTCGGTTCGCTGCCACAGAACTCGGTGGCTTTGGCAAAGAGTTCCATCCGGCGTGGGCCGCTTTCGTTGCGCCAAAGATGCCGACTATGCAGGAACTTTTCCCACTGCCGCTTGCCGGCCTTTTCCAGAAGCTGAGGCGTGGGGAAACGCTGCAAAAACATCCAGGCTGAAGGTCGCACTCCAGTCTTCGAAGGCTTCCAAAGCGTCGGATAGTACTCTGCCAAGGCATGGCGCAACTGATTGATAAAGGCGGTGCGCTGTTCAATGAGCCCGACCTCATCGCGGCAGAGTAGCCGGAGCTCTTTGATCAGAGGATCCTCCGGACGAAGTGGCTTCCAGTTCTGACCGTCCAGACGCAAGGCGTCGGCAAAACTCCAGGCATCGAGTCGGTCGTCTTTGACCCCGCTGGGCGCCTTGCGTTGTCGGTAGGCTTGAGCGCTCTTGGGGTTAAGTGGATAAACCTGCATCCCGGCTTCCAACAGTTGCTCCACGGCCGGCCCTTGGCTGGTCTCGATCGCAAAAGGAATCGAGCCGTAGGGCTTGATCCGTTCACGGAATTTCTTCCAGCCTAAAGCCGAGTGTTCGATCTCGAAGTCTTCGACCACCTTACCTTGGGGGTCGACGACGACGACGGAGTGTTTTTGACTGGCCCAATCTAGTCCACCAAAACCACGGTTTTCTAGCCAACTGCCTGATTCTTGACTTGGGGGATTATTCATCGCTGTAAATGGCCTTTTTTTCTGTTGTCGTCGCTTTGCCCTGCCATCCATCGAGCTGATATAGTGGCCTTCTTGAGGCTTCGTTCTATTAGATGTTGCGGCAAGGGCCTCCGGCTCGCCCGGTAGTCTATTTCCAATCCTCTTGGGGTTAGCAGGCTGACCGTGATCGAGCCGAGGCAGGACGTCCGCCGACAATATTTTCGCCCGCGGCGGAGTTATTCACAACCTCGCTTCGCCTGGCTTGGGCGGCCGCTTCGCTCGGTCATGAATAACTCCGAAACTGATATCAGCTTGTCCTAAGAGATGACCTTCTCCGGATTGAGACTAGTCAAATCATCCGGCACAAAGAGGCCGTCCTTCCGCACCAGCTTGTCGATCGAAATAGATTTCGCCTCCGCCGTATTCCGGACGCTGGATACAGACCAAGTCCCAATGAACCTGACTGCGGTTGCCGTTGTCAGCCCGTTCGTACGCTTGTCCCGGAGTAAAATGGAAGGAGCCGGCAATCTTTTCGTCGAACAGAATGTCTCGCATTGGCTCCCGGATATAGGGATTAAAGCCAAGAGCGAATTCGCCGATGTACCGAGCGCCTTCGTCTGAATCCAGAATCGCGTTGAGTCCTTTGTGATTATTTGCGTGGCCTCGATCATTTGCCGTTTTTGAAAGCAAGGCGAACGGAATCAAAGGCCGTTCCCTGGTAGACCGTTGGCGCATTGAACTGAATGTGACCTTTAACAGAATCTCGAACCGGCGAGGAAAAAACCTCGCCATCGGGAATATTGGCCGGCCGCCGCACACGATCGCAGGAATGCCTTTAATGCTGAAGCGAAGATCGGTTCCCGGTCCGATGATTTGGACTTGATCCGTTTTCCATCAAGTTTTGAGAGCCTCCATGCCGGGATCCATCTTGGAGTAATCGAGTGTGCAAACCTTGAAATACAAATCTTCAAAGGCCTCGGTGCTCATCCCGGCCATTTGCGCCATCGCCGGCGTCGGCCATCGCAACACGACCCATTTCGTTTTGTTAACCCGATGGTCAACCGCCGGTTGAATCAATTTCATCGCCGAAGCATAATTTCGGAAGGCACATCCGAAAATTCGGTAATGTTATGGCTGCCCCGGAATCGCGACATACGCATCCATCAAAGCCATTCGGCTTAATTCGTACTCAGCCGTCGTTTGAAACTGCGCTTCTGGCAGCTCTACGGAGCAGTTCGCGATTGACGATGCCCGACTGCAAATTGACGAAAGGATGCGCTCCTCTTTCGCGCGAAGCGCGCACTAGCGCAATAACCATTTCCGGAGGAACATCGAACGCGTCGATCAACACTCGTTCGCCTTTCTGAAGATGGGTAGAAAAACCCGTCAGGACCTCGGCAAGCTTCGTAAAACGCGGATCAAACATAATAGAAATTAGGGATAATCCAGGAACCCGGCATTGCAACTTTGGCAAAGCCGGTCCTATTCGCCCCGATACATCTTTTCCCCGGCGGTTACCCGGAGATCGAGGCGATTCTCTCGAGGCGCGAGCGGGCAGGTAGCATACGGGGTGAACGCGCAAGGCGGGTTGCGAGCCAGGTTGAAATCCAGGGCGATCATGCCCTCTCTGGGTAAAGGGGCGTCAAGGTAGCGCCCCGCGCCGTAAGTTTCCTTCCCATTGGTGAGATCGGCGAACATAAAAAAGAGAGACTCAGATGACTCTTGAACAGGGAACAGCTCGCAAGTGCGGCCCTCGCGCTGAAAAACGGCTTTGCCAGGGATCTTTTGTTTCTCCAGTGTTCCGATCGCCGAAAGAATTTCGATTTCCAGCGGTTCGCGAAAAGGTTGCCAATGTCCTTCGACCAACCAGGATTGATCGATCGGAAAATACTCGAGTCCCCGAAAGCCAACGCGATCTGCGGCCTGAGAATCTTCGACCCGGATCCCTTTCCTCCCGGCCCGCTCAATGGCGAATAAGCGGGTGGAGCCAAAAGACACTTCGGTCGCCTCGGGATGCGTATCGTCCAGCAATGCCGCCTCGAGCAGAGGTTTGCCGTCGATCAAAGCATTGGCTTCCGGCCGAAGAACGATATGAAGCGAACCGTCGTCGGCCTGGGTAATAGAGCCCAGGCGCGGAGGTCCCACGCTTAATCTCACATTATTATCTGTGGCGGAACCGATCGTATTTTGACCAAGTTTCAACCATTCGAGGCCAACCAGGCTGAGCCAGCCACCCGGTGCTTTAAGCTCGGCCAGCCGTTCCGACCGAAGTTGATTGATCCGATCGTTAAAATTGAAATCCATCATTTTAAACTCAATCTCTCGCCGAACGCACAATTCGACAACTAGGAGCGGGAAGATAAGATCGAATGAAAACAGGCGATAAATGATTGGCGGCAAGGCTTCACATGAAAAAGTTGATCGCTCGATCTGAAATTCCAGCGCTGCGTAAACGGTATGCGGGAGGCAGCCTGGTTTTTACGAACGGCTGCTTTGACTTTCTGCACGTCGGTCACGTCCGATATCTGGCCGCCGCCCGGGAACTAGGGGACGCGTTGGTCGTGGGAGTGAATAGCGACGATTCAGTTCGACAGATCAAAGGGCCGAATCGTCCACTCAGCGATGAGAACGATCGCGCCGAAGTATTGGCCGGACTCGCTGCCGTGGATCATGTCGTTATTTTCAACGAACCGCGGGTAACGGCCTTGCTCCGCGAGCTTCGTCCCGAAGTTTACGTCAAAGGTGGAGACTACCGGATAGACACTTTGGATCACGAAGAGGTTCTCGTTTTGCGGGAGCTGGGCGCTCGCATCGAGCTTTTGCCTTTGGTCGCCGGTAAATCAACAACAGCGTTGATCGAGGCGATTCGACAACTATGAAACAAGTGCTGCGTCTGGGTATTCTCGGCTCGGGAAAAGGTTCCAATTTCCGGGCAATAATGAAACACATTCTGGACGGCAGGCTTTCCGCCCAATGCCGCCTGCTCATTTCGGATGTGAAAGACTCCGGCATCCTGGGATTCGCGCGCGACTACCAGGTGCCGTCACTCTATGTAAAACCGGGACGGTTTCGCACAAAACTAGAGCCGGAGGTAGAGGCTGACATTGTGCGCCTCCTGCAGGCCGAAGGAGTCGATCTGGTGGTCCTGGCCGGTTTTATGCGCGTGGTAAAAGAGCCACTTCTCCGAGCTTACCCACGGCGCATGATCAATATCCATCCCTCGCTCCTTCCAAAATACCCGGGCCGAGAAGCTTGGAGACAAGCTCTCGCGGCCGGAGAATCAATCACCGGATGTACCGTGCATTATGTGACGGAGAAGGTTGATGCCGGGGAAATCATCGCGCAACGAGAGGTACCTATCCATCCGGACGACACTCCGGAAACTTTGCATGCCAGGATCCAGGAGGCGGAGCACGAGCTACTGCCGGCGGTGATTGCCGAACTTGGCGGGTCGATTGGAGGAACGGGTTGAGAGGTCGCACCTGTTGCGGGCGACGGCGCACCAGGATGTAGGAGCTGCAATCTAGGATTTAGGAGTGGATCCCGCATTTCGCATGCACCTGGATTGTTGGAACGCTGGTACCGATAGCATCTACTAGATCCTATATTCTACATTCTAGCTCCTCAATCCGTCGCGCGGTCCAAGACACTCCGGCTAAACAGCAGCACTTGCCTTTTTCAGACTAGCCATTCAATCTAAGCGGGTATGAAGAAAATCGAGGCGATCATCAAACCCTTCAAGATGGAGGACGTCAAGGAGGCCCTGACCGAGATCGGGGTGGAGGGGATGACCGTCAGCGAAGTGAAAGGATTTGGCCGTCAGAAGGGTCACACCGAGATCTATCGCGGGAGTGAGTATACCGTCGATTTTCTTCCCAAAGTTAAATTCGAGGTGGTCTTGCCGGATGAACGTGTGGCGAAGGCGGTGGAAGTTATTGTCCAGGCGGCGCGCACCGGCAAGATTGGCGATGGCAAAGTGTTCGTTTTTCCGATTGACGAAGCGATCCGGATCCGCACCGAGGAGAAGGGCGAAGCGGCGATTTAGCTAGATCTGGATGACCGGCACGGGATAACGCAGGATCAATTGGCCATCGAGGAGAATCTCCACGTGGTGCAATCCGAACTGACGAAACTGGACACCGGTAAACACGTTCACGTTCGTGACGTGACCTTCCAGTTCTTTCAACTCAAAGTCGATTTCTGAAGCTGCTAAGGTCTCTTCCTCGTCGAGTCCCAATACACGGGAGCCCTGCCGAAACTGCCCAACTCCTCCGCACCACCGGGTCCAAACACACAGTTTAAAAAGCGACCAAGGCAGCGTGCGGGTTGGAATCACCGTGAGGATACCGACGAGTGTCTGCATCCCGTTCACCTCCTGTCGAACATCTTCACAAAGGACCGAGGCTTGAAGATCGGGAAGGACAGTTGGCGGTTCGAGCGGCAAGGAATCCTCAGTTAAAAACCTGTTTTAATATAAATGAATTTCAAAGCCGTTTTGAACCCTTCTGTCCGCAGGTTAAAGGGTGGGCTTTTCCTTGTGCCACCGGGTCGCTTGTTCGTAAGCCGCGGCGATCTGGAGAATCGTTTCTTCTCCCAGAGCATCTCCGAGCAACTGAAGGCCAATCGGGAGCCTGCGCCCTTCTACCTCAACAAAGCCGCAGGGGATGCTGATGCCGCAGATACCGGCCATATTCGCGGCCAGCGTAAAGATATCGGCCAGATACATGCTTAAGGGATCGCTGGTTTTTTCTCCGAGCCGAAATGCCGCTGTTGGCGAGGTGGGGCAGATAATGGCGTCCACTCGCGAAAATGCCTTGGTGAAATCGTCCCGGATCAGAGTCCGAACTTTCTGCGCTCGCAGGTAATAGGCATCGTAATAGCCGGAACTCAGCACGTAAGTGCCGAGGATGACCCGGCGTTTTACTTCTGAGCCAAAACCCTCTTCCCGCGTCTTTCCATAGTGGTCGAGGAGTCCGGAAGTGTTCTCGGCGCGAAAACCGTAACGCACACCATCGAAGCGAGCGAGATTCGCCGAAGCCTCGGCCGGAGCAATGATGTAGTAGCGTGCTGAGCGCATATTCGGTGTGAGGCAGTGAAATGTCGATGACCTCGGCGCCTAGCTCGGTAAATTGATCCACCGCGCCGCACACAGCGCGTTCGACGGCAGGATCAAGCCCAGCAATAAAATACTCCTTCGGAAGCCCGAGTTTCAGACCTTTAACACCTCGATCGAGGAGGCGAGTGAAATCCGGAGTTTTCTCCGCCAGAGACGTTGAGTCCCTCGGATCGTGGCCGGCGATGGCGTTGAGCAAGAGGGCGGCGTCACGAACGTCCTTCGTGAGGGGACCGATCTGATCGAGCGAGGAGGCGAAGGCAACCAGTCCATAGCGCGAGACCCGGCCATAAGTTGGTTTCAGCCCGACGCATCCGCAAAGCGCCGCCGGTTGGCGTATCGATCCTCCGGTGTCGGACGCCGAGCGCGGCGAAAGCTTCATCAGCGGCAACGATCGCCGCCGAACCACCGCTGGAACCGCCGGGAGTTCTTTCGAGATCCCAGGGATTATGAGTCGGTCCAAACGCCGAGTTCTCGGTCGAACTGCCCATGGCAAACTCGTCCATGTTAGTTCGACCAAACGGAACCGCGCCCGCTTCTCGCAGCCGGGCAATGACGGTTGCGTCGAAGGGAGCGACGTAGTCTTCCAGGATCCTGGAAGCACAGGTGCAGGGATGACCCGCCACGCTGATCACATCCTTGATCGAGATGGGCACTCCGCCAAGCGGCAAGCTGAGATCGGCTTGCTCGGCTTCGGCGCGTGCCCGGGCGAGATCGTAGGAAAGATAACCATGGACCTTTGAGTCTACCGCTTCGATACGCTTGCCCAAGGCATCAATAACCTCGAGTGGAGCAACATCCTTCTTCCGGATCAGACCCCGCAATTCATGGACAGTGAGAGACGTCAGTTCCACCCGCTACTCCACGACCTTGGTTACAACGAAGAGGTTCTGCGCCTGCCTCGGCGCATTCGCCAAGGCGACCTCGCGGGGCAAGCTTGCCGTTGGAACATCGGGACGAAAAACGTTGAAGATCGGAAAACTGTGCGCAGTCGGATCAACCTGGTCGACTTCGATCTGATCCAGACGCGCCACATGTTCCAGAACGTGTTCCAGCTGTTTTTGAAAGGTTTGGACTTCCTCCGCTGACAAATGAATCCGGGCGAGGTCGGCAACGTACTGAACTTCGAAATGAGTGGCGCTCACCGAGAACAAATGACAGCTGAGTGGATAACAGTCAATAGGAGCGGCGGGAGCGGTGTCAGCGGTGGGAGTAGCTGGGCAGCTTTCCGCTTTCCAACTCCTCAGCTCTGAACTGCTAAACTGTTCAACTACTCCCACCGCTGACACCGCTCCCGCCGCTCCCGCCGCTCAAATGACTTGAACCTGTTACCTCCTTAATTGACAATGGGCTCGTCATGTCAGACAGAGAGCCGTTCCTCGATCTGCCTGAGGGGCAATCGCCATCGCCGGATGAACTGGATACTCAGGTTCAGCGCGCGCAAGAACAATTAATCCAGCTGCGACGGCAGCAGGACACCATTGAAAAACAAAAGCGCGAATTGGAAGAGCTCAGCCGTAAGCAGGACGAGCTGGAGCGCGGACGGGCGGAGATGATCGAGAAGCTAAGTCGATCGCAGGTAGTGATAGAACGCGAGACCTACGAAGCAGAGAAGAGAGTCGAACAACTACGGTCCACCCATTCCAGTTTTGCTCAGCACCTCGATTCGCTGGAAAAGATAAATCCGAAGGGCTGGGCGAGCAGCGATCTCCATAAAGAGCTCAGCAAAGCCCTGAGTTCGGTCGACGACGCTCGCGCAGAATTCACAAAATCCTTGACGAAAATCAACGCCCGTTCCGAAGAAGAAGTCATTGATCCAGTTGACTCGACCAATTTCAACGAATCGTTTGCGCATGCCGATGGGGGTTTTGGCGTCTGGCTGAAACGCGGCTTTGCCTTTACCCTGCCGCTCCTGATTTTCGGGATTATTGTCCTTCTCCTGTTTTTCTTCGTTCATCCGGTATAGCTGGATATGCCGCCAAGACGCTTCAGTGGCTCGCCGATTTCGGCACGCAAGGAAGCGCTTTCGAAAGAAGAGGAAGAGATCCGGCGAAAGATGAGAGATCTCGAACGCCTTATCGCTGAAGCGCCTAAATTAGCTGAGGCTGAACTGGAACGCCAGAAACAGGAGCGAGTGGCCCGGGCATCGACGCGCCGCAGCGCTTTCGATGCGCCGGACGTGCTGCAGGACTCCCGGCACGAGGATGATCTGTTCACGGATCGGCCCAGCAGACCGCGCCGGGCACAGCGCCGGGCGGCCCGTACCCGACTGCTCGTGATGTCTGTTGCCGTGTTGCTCGCAACGGCAGTGGTGCTCTTCCTGGCGCTCCAACTCATCCAGCATTTGTAGAAGCGGCGGGAGGTAGCTGGGCAGCTTTCCGCTTTCCAGCTCCTCAGCTCTGAACTGCTAAACTGTTCAACTACCTCCCGCCGCTGAAACCGCTCCCGCCGCTCCCGCCGCTTCTGAAACCTCTATCTTCCGGAGATCGCTTGGACGATGAAACCTTTCAGGTACTCGGTCTCAGGCAAATGCGGAAGAATCGGATGATCGAAGGACTGCGACAGCAAGCGGATCAAACGAACATAACGCTTGGCGTCGACGCTCGCATCGACAATCATTTCCAGGAACATCTCCCGGGACACGTGATGCGAGCAGGAAAAGGTTGCAAGCAGACCGTGCGGTCGCAGCAGTTGGAGCGCGCGCAGATGGATCTCTTTGTATCCGCGCCAGGCGCCGGACAGGGTGTCCTTGGATCGGGTGAAAGAAGGCGGATCCAGGATAATGAGACCGAACCGTTGCTCGCTCTTTGCCAGCTCAGCCAGGTAATCAAAGGCGTTGGCCTCAATGACAGCGACATCCAGCCCGTTTCGCCGTCCATTGGTGCGGATGGATTCCGTCAATGGCGCACTGATCTCAACCGCGGTAACGGACGTCGCTCTTGCTCGCGCGCAGAACAGAGCGAATGCCCCCTGGTTTGCGAAGCAGTCGAGTACGTCCCGATCGCGACTGAGCTGGGCGACGATCCCGTAATTCTCGACCTGGTCGAGATAAAAGCCGGTCTTTTGCCCCTTTAGCAGATCGAGCAGGAAGGAAACCTCGTCGATCGCGATCGATATTTCACCGGGAGCCTGCCCCGCCAGAACGCCGGTGACTAACTCCAGACCTTCCGCGCGTCGGACGAAGACATCGTTACGCTCGATAATCGAGTCGGGAGCGAGCGTTTGCTGAATCGCTTGGGTAATGAGGGCTTTGCGACGGTCCATCGCTAGCGTCAATGTTTGGAGGACGACATGCGGACCATAGCGGTCGATGATCACGCCGGGAAGCCCGTCGCTTTCACTCCAGACTACACGACAGGCATCCCGAAAAACCGAGAATTCTTCGCGCAATTTCATCGCCTGCTCAATCCGCCGCACGAAGAAATCGACGGTCAAATCCTGGCGCTGGCGCGAAAAACGCCGGGCCACAATCTGTGACTTCGGGTTGTAAATCGCCGAGCCTAACAATCGGTCACGGCTGTCTTTCAACGACACCACATCTCCGGGCTGAGGTTCTCCGAACGTTTTCAGGATCTCGCCGGAGTAAATCCAATCGTGCCCATGAAACAGCCTGGCCCGCGGCCGGATCACGAGCCCTGCCATCGGTGGACTCCTGAAGGTCTTGGTGCATTGCTATCGCGCGACCAATCCGGGCATGGACGTCGTGGAGTGCGTGCGACTTGTCGCCGCTTTGAGACCGCGCATAGCGCGGCCCTCAACAAAGCGGGTCTCTTCGCGGGGGAACTCGGCACTTCGTGGTTCCGTCGTCGGTCTATAACGCGCTCTGCACGGATCCTAAAACGGCGACAAGTCGCACGCACTCCACGACACGCAGCTGATCGGGTGAGATCTGGATGCTGATACTCCCGCTCAAGAAAAAAGAAATTCGTCTGCTGGCTCGGGGTGCCGCGAGAATGGAGCAGGGACATCCTGTTCAGGATACTCAAAAATCTTGCCCTCGTAATTTCGAATCACGATTTTCTCGTGATCATGATAGAGGACGTAGCCTGGATTGATCGGTACTTTTCCGCCGCCGCCCGGGGCATCGATGACGAATTGCGGGACGGCGTAGCCGGTGGTATGGCCACGCAGCGACTCGATGATTTCTAATCCTTTCGCGACCGAGGTGCGCAGGTGCGCTGAGCCGTGGATCAAGTCGCACTGATAGATGTAGTACGGCCGCACCCGGCAGATGAGTAGCTTCTGCACCAACGTCTTCATGACCGCCGGATCGTCATTCACGCCTTTCAGAAGAACGCTCTGGTTTCCGAGCGGTATGCCGTGATTGGCCAGTCGTTCAGAGCGCCTCGCGAACTTCCGAGGTCAGTTCGCGCGGATGGTTCACATGCACGCTCATCCAGAGCGGATGAAACCGTTGCAGCATCCGGCACAGTTCCGGCGTGATCCGTTGAGGCAGAAAAATCGGCACGCGGGTGCCGATCCGAAGAAACTCGATATGTTCGATCGAGCGCAGCCGCTCAAGGATAGCGCGGAGCTTGTCGTCGGAGAAAAGCAGAGCGTCGCCGCCGGAAAGGAGGACGTCGCGCACCTCGCGTGTGGGTCTCCAGATAGCGATACGCTTCTTCGAAATCGGTGTGCAGTTCCTGCTCGCCGGCACCGCTCACCACGCGGCTGCGGGTACAGTAACGGCAATAGGAAGCGCATCGGTCGGTCACCAGAAAAAGTACGCGGTCAGGATAGCGATGCACGAGCCCGGGTACCGGCATGTGCGAGTCTTCACCGCACGGGATCAGCCATCTCGCCAGGGGAATGAACGGCCTCGCCCGCAAGCGGGATGACTTGGCGGCGGATCGGGCAATTAGGGTCGTGCGGATCGATGAGGTTAAAAAAATGGGGCGTAATGGCCAGGGCCAGTTTGTGGCCTGAGAGCAGCACACCGGCGCGTTCTTCGCGAGACAAGACGAGCTTTTGCTCGAGTTGCGCGAGATTGGTGACGCGGTTTTTGAGTTGCCACTTCCAATCGTTCCAGAGAGCGGATTCGACCTCGGGCCAGAAGCCTGGGGCGTGAGAGATAAACCGTTTTTGATCAGTATCAGCAAAGCTTTGCATGTCAAGTTGACCAGTTGGTTAAATTAAAGGGCGCTCTTTGATTGTCAATGGAACCTCAAATATCGCTTTCTTCCATGGGCAAGGTGTTGAACTGTCTGCGATCGAATGGCGGTCAAGGTTGTGGCGGCCGATTAGCTGCCAGATCCACCGGTTAGACGAAATTTTTTTCGTTTTATGAGATTTTTCTTGAGGGGTCTGGCTCTGCTGAGTGGATGCGCACTCAGTTTTTTCTTTCCGATTGATCATCTGGTTGCCCAGGCTCCGTCTCCGAACACGTTTAAAGACTTGGTTCATCAGCTGAATCAGGCTTACGAAGATGTCTACGACCGCGTTGCTCCCGCGGTCGTAGTTATCGACGTCACGAAGGCCGAGACGCCAGAAAACGGCAATAACCCATTGGACGGGTTTGATTTTTTCTTCCACGGCGGGCCGCCGGGCGATGAGGGCGATCAACCGGACCAGAGCGAAGGCTCAGGATTTTTTGTGCGGCCCGACGGTTATGTTTTGACCAATACTCACGTGATCGACGGGGCGGACAAGATCCAGGTCAAACTCAAAGATGGACGCTCTTTTCCAGCCAAACTTGTCGGGGCCGACGATCGGACCGATGTGGCGGTGCTCAAAATCGAGGCAACCGGGGTTCCCTCTGTACAGTTGGCTGACAGCGACGAGGTGCGGGTCGGTCAGATCGTCTGCGCGATCGGCGCACCTTACAAGTTTGAGTACTCTTTTACGGCCGGCGTGGTCAGCGCAAAAGGCCGCAATGAATTGCTCGCCGATAAATACGAGGATTACATCCAGACCGATGCGGCGATTAATCCCGGTAACAGCGGTGGTCCGCTCTGCGACATCGACGGCAAGGTCATCGGGATGAATACTTTGATTCACGGCTTGAATCGGGGGCTGGGTTTCGCGATTTCGAGTAATCTCGCACGCCAGATCAGCGACCAGTTGATTGCGTCCGGCAAAATCACGCGACCCTGGCTTGGTATTATCATCGAGTCGGTCAATCCCGAGAATCGGGCAAACATTTTCAAGGGTATGGGGCGCGGGGTGGTTGTGCGAACCATCCAGGCAGATACTCCCGCCGCGCGGAGCGATCTGCGCCCCGCCGACGTGATTACTGAAGTCGACGGGATCCCTGTGAGCTCCGCCCGCGAACTGCAGCGGGAGGTTCTCAAGAAAAAAATTGGTGATCAGGTGAATCTCGGGATCTGGCGGAATGGAAAAAAAATCAATGTGCTGGTAAAAACCGAGGAGCTGCCCAGCGAAGATCGACGACTGGCAACCGGGGCGACACCTCCGGCCACCCCGGGAAATACTTCAGGCAATACTTACGGGTTGCGGGTCCAGGAAGTAACTCCGGCTATTAAGCACGAGTTCGGGCTGAAATCAGACACTGGTATAGTGGTTGTCGGAGTCGCCCCGAACAGCCCGGCCGCTGCCGCGGATATTCAACCAGGTGATCTGATCACCGAGGTGGGCCGAACGCCCGTTGGTAGTCTGGCGCAGTTCGAGCAAGCCTTGTCCGGCCAAATCGGAAAGCCTACCTTGCTCCTTTTGCTTGATCGCAAAGGCGTTAAAACCTATTCGATCGTGAAGTCCGCGAAGTAGAAAGTCCGGTCTTGCCGGAGCGCCCGTCCTCACTTTCAATCTTGCGTGGCTGAGATCGACCGCGCGCATGACAAAGTCCAGGAGAAGAATCAATGAGATCGGGCGTTCCCAGCAGCTGCGCGTTGTCGAGGCTCTAAAAAAAAGCCAGGGACTTTCGGTCACCGAACTCCAAACGCGGCTCGGACTCAGTTATATGGGCACAAAGCAGCACTGCGCAGCTTTGGAGCGCCAAGGGCTGGTCGATACTTGGAGGCGCCCAAAACCGATCGGTCGTCCGGAGATGATTTATCGACTTACGAAGAAGGCGCAGAGCTTATTTCCACAATCCAGCAACGACGCGACGATCGAGCTCCTGCGGGCGGCCAAGCGGCTATACGGACCAGCTGCTCCCGAAAAGCTTCTGTACTCGTTATTTGCTGCCAAGGCGGATGTTTACCGCAAGTTGCTATCGCAGAATGGCCTGCCTGAGAGGATGAAGGCTTTGGTGCGCCAGCGCGAAACGGAAGGATATCTCTGCGATTTTTTGGAAGAGCCGGATTTGGCAATCGTCCAATTTCATTCTCCGTTGTTTGACTTAATCGAGGCGTTTCCCCTGGTGCGGCGACTGGAGCATGAACTGCTGGAAAAAGCGTTGGGGGTATCCCTCAACCGCGAGGAACAGACGGCTTCGGGACTTTATCGCTGCCAATTTTCGGTGATTGTCGGGACGTAGCTTCGCCGAAGGCTCCTCCTTCGCTAAAGCTTCGGCGGACGCGTCAGATGAATGCATTGTCCTGCAACACCCGAGGTCGGTAGGCGCAAGCTGCAGGGCAAGCTCCTGCTTGACCAATTTGATCACGAGATGACTTGCTCAAATGGTCAAGCGGGAGCTTGCCCGGGATTGCCCCTACCGGCCTTGGGTATTGCGAGACAACCTCTAAATTCTCGCCCTACGGGCAAGCGGCGTTTGTCAAGCAAGGACAAACGCCATTTTTCAGGTTGCCAACCCCGATGGAAAGGGTATTTTCCCGGCTCCTTATGCCAAAGTCGATTGCCAGACGCAAAACCAAGAAGGCCGTTGCCAAACGTTTCAAGGTAACCGGTACCGGCAAAATCTTGCGCAGCCAGTCGACCCGCCGGCATCTCTTGGCTTCCAAGAGCGCAAAGCGCAAACGCCAACTTGCGAAGGCTGCCCTGGTCGACAGAACCGACGAGGCTAGAGTGAAAGATAATCTGCCATTCGGCTAAGCCGGGTGCGGTACCGGTTTTCCACCTGTCCTGGTTTTGCCGGGATCACGGGATGAGCGAGGTCGGAAAACTGAACTCAAACAACGGCTCTCCCAAGGAGGACCTGCCTGAGGCAGGACATGATCCATGCCAAGAGCGACGAATGCTCGCGCCAGTCGAGAACGGCGCAAAAGAATTCTCGAAAAAGCCAGAGGTTATCGGGGTCGCCGGTCAAAGCTTTTCCGTTACGCCAAGGACGCCACGATGAAGGCCCAGTATTGGGCATATCGTGATCGCAAGACCCGGAAAAGAACGTTTCGCAACCTCTGGGTACAGCGGATCAACGCTGCGTGCCGTCACTTAGGTACGACCTACAGCCGGTTTATCGAAGGGCTGGCCGCCGCCGGCATTCAGATCGATCGAAAGATCCTGGCGGATTTAGCCGTGCAAGACGAGGCGGCCTTCAAGGCTATCGCCGAGCAGGCGCTAGCTGCTCGAGAAAAGAAAAAAGCAGCCTAGAATTGTGTCCGCGAGGTGAGACGCACGGCCTGGTGCGTCTGCTTCCGGAAGCAGACGAGTACGTTTGCGTCACGAATGGAACAGAAGCTTGCGCAACTGAGGACAGAGGGGCTGGCAGAGATTCTTCGCGCCCAGACTGCGGCAGCTCTCGACCTCGCCCGAGTAAAGTATCTGGGGCGATCCGGCGAGGTTTCCCAGATTGGGGAAAGCATGCGTAATGTCGCCAAAGAGGAACGGCCGATTCTAGGAAAACTGCTGAATGAGGTGAGAGCCACCCTGAACGCAGCAGTCGAGCGAAAAAGCGCCGAATTCGAAGCCGAACGGGATGTGAAGGATCTCGCTTCCATCGACGAGAGCTTGCCAGGGAAGCCAATGACCGTTGGCGCTCTGCATCCGCTCACGATCCTGCAGGAGAGGTCCATCGAGGTTTTGCGCCGGCTCGGGTTTGCCCTGGCCGACGGACCGGATATTGAGACGGAATGGAACTGTTTCGATGCTCTGAATACCCCCCCGAACCATCCCGCGCGAAACGAATCTGACACTTTCTATTTGCCCGATGGACGCTTGCTGCGCAGCCATACCTCGACGGTGCAGATTCGGACCATGCTCGCGGCCAAACCTCCGATCCGGGTGATCGGGCCCGGAGCGGCTTATCGACGGGACGAAGTTGACGCGACTCACCTCAGTCAGTTCAATCAGCTGGAAGGGTTGTACGTCGATCAAACGGTGAGTGTGGTCGACCTCAAAGGTACGTTGGAATATTTTGTGCACGAGCTGCTAGGGGAACAGGCGGAAACTCGCATGCGGCCGCACTTTTTTCCTTTCACCGAGCCCAGCTTCGAAATGGATGTGCGGATACCGGGAGTCAATGCGGGTCAATGGATGGAACTGCTGGGATGTGGCATGGTCCATCCAGCAGTATTTGAGCAGGTTAACGGCAAACGGGGCGATTCGGCCTATGCTCCAGAGAGCTGGACCGGCTTCGCCTTTGGTATGGGACTGGATCGGCTTGCGATGACCTTGTTTGAGCTTCCGGACATTCGTCTTCTGGTGGAAAACGATGAGCGTTTTCTCGCGCAGTTCGCCTCATGAAAATCTCTTTGCGCTGGTTGCGGGAATTTTTCCCGCATGAACTCGGCCCGGAACCCATCGCGAATGCCTTGATCAATACCGGCGTCGAAGTCGCGGGAACCAGCCGGGCGGGTGTCAATGTCGAAAAAATCATCGTTGCCCAGATTGCTTCCGTCGAGCCACATCCGAATGCCGACCGGTTGAGCGTCTGTCTCGTAAACGATGGAAGCGACCAGCTCCGCCAGATTGTATGCGGGGCCACGAACTTCCAAGTATCGGATAAAGTCCCCTTAGCCTTGCCCGGAGCAGTTCTACCGAATGCGTTGCGCATCAGAAATAGCAAGATCCGCGGAGTGCAGTCAGAGGGCATGCTTTGCAGTGCGCGCGAACTCGATCTCGCGGAAGACGCCGCCGGGCTTTTGATCCTTTCACCGGATGCGGTGATCGGTGAACCGCTCGCCTCTCTTTACCCCGAAGACACGATTCTAGACCTGGAGATTACTCCGGATCGCCCCGATTTGTTGAGCTATCACGGAATCGCGCGTGAACTCTCGGCGATCTTTTCTCTGCCGGCCGAAATCAAGCTCCCGCATGTCCCGGAACCAAGCGACTGGGTGCGAGACCCGGCGCTCGTCAGGATCGAGGACCGGCAGGCGTGCCCATTCATTGCTTTTCGTGAGATTCGCGAAATCCGGGTAGGAGCAAGCCCGGAATGGCTGCGAAGACGCCTTGAGGCCTCCGGCGTCCGCGCCATCAACAATATCGTTGACGCGACAAATTACGTGATGCTGGAAACGGGCAAACCACTTCACGCCTATGATCTGGAAGCGGTCGACGGCGGCATTCAGGTTCGATTTGCCCGGTCGGGCGAAAGCCTTGTTGCCCTGGACGGAAAGACCTACGAGCTGACTCCTGAGCAACTCGTCATAGCTGACGCCCAAAAGCTTCTTGGCCTTGGCGGTGTGATGGGCGGCGACGCTACTGGGGTGTCCGAACGGACTCGGAGCATTCTCCTCGAAAGCGCGTTGTTCTCCCCTCCGTTGATACGCCGGATGTCGCGGGGCTTAAGTCTGCTCTCTGAGGCGAGCTACCGATTTGAGCGCGGTGTCGATCCACGTTCCGCTGTACCCGCCTCGCAACGATGCGCTGAATTAATCCTTCAACTGGCCGCGGGACAGATCGACGAGGCTCTGCGGGTGGACGGTGCCGAAGCCGGACCCCGGCAATCCATCCGTCTGCGCCCAATCCGTTGTGTGCAGGTTTTGGGCACGGCCGACGCGGATCCCGATAAAATCCTCCCGAGAATTGGTCTGCAAAAGCTCGGACCGGAGACATGGCTGGTGCCAAGTTACCGTCTCGATCTCCGAGAAGAAATTGACCTGATCGAGGAAGTTTGCCGGATCTACGGCATCGAGAAGGTGGCGGGACGCACTGTCGGCGCCGCGACGCCAAGCTCTCCTACGGACCGCGAGCATGACCGACGAATGGAGTTACGCCGAAAGCTGGTCGGGTTTGGCCTCTTCGAGGCGAAGACATTGGCTTTTATCGATGAGCCTGCACTCGCCCAGGCCTTCCGCCCGGCGATTGAGCCTTTCCGGTTGAGAAATCCTCTCGCCGAAGATCAGAACATTCTCCGGCCCTCGCTGATTCCGGGCCTGATTCGGGCGGCCGAGCGCAACTTCCAACGCAGTTCAAACAGCGTTCGCCTATTCGAGCTGGGCAAAGTATTTCAGAAGTCCAAGGTTGAAGAACGCATGCTGCTTGGAATGATTGTCTCCGGCCAGGCAAAGCCGAGGACCTGGGACGGGCCGCCGGTTGTTTACGACTTTTTCGGGCTCAAAGGATTGATCACGGCGATAACCAACGCGGAAACAAATCTTGAGAGGTCCGATCCAACCGATTTTCTGGCGCTGATCTGCCGGGTATCCCTGGCAAATGGTACCTCGATCGGGTACGCCGGCCAGGTCCGGCCGGCGCTGGCAAAGGATCTGGGGGCGCGCGACGGCATTTTTGTCGCGGAGCTTGACTTCGAGGCGCTTCCGAGAAAGGCGGCTTTCTCTTTCCGGCCGCTTGATCGTTATCCGGCTGTCACGCGAGACGTGGCTTTCTTGATCGATGAGAAGGTCCCGTTTGCCTCTGTCCGAGAACTTCTTCAGTCGGCTCAGGAGCCGTTGCTCGTTGCTATCGACCTATTCGATTTTTTTGTTGACCCCGAAGGCCGGAAAGTTCCTCCCGGCCAAAAATCTCTGGCCTTGAGTTTGACTTATCGCTCGCCGGACCGAACGTTGACCCAGGACGAAGTCAATGCCGGCCATCAGCGTCTGAAAAGCTTGCTGGTGGCTCATCTTAAGGCGAGACTCCGCGAATAGTTCTTTCCAGCTTTTTTGAGTTTGCCCTGCGGTGTTCGGGATTTTAGGCCAATGCCCCAGACCCGATATAACGATCCCAGGAGGCTAGGTCGAGCGTGACTATATGACAGGCCTTGATTGGAAGTCAGCATTACGCCGACGGTTATCCACCCTTGTGCTCAAGGGAATGGGAGCTTCGCCTGAACGGCATTGTCGGGGCAATCTCTTCTCTGGATGATTTCTGGTTGATATTTAGCAGAGCCAAGTATTGCTCCCGCTGCTCTCTGTTTGCTAATCTTTCGATTGTCGCGCTTTGCACGACCGCGAAGTGAGACGGTTGTCGCCGGTTTTAAACAGTATCACCCATCAGTCTCTTTTCGGACAAACAGTTATGCTACACATTCTCTGGTCAATCATCGTTGGCTTCATCGTTGGATGGATCGCGAAGTCGATAATGCACATCCATCTGGGTTTTGTTCTGACGGCCTTGCTTGGCATCATCGGGTCCATCATTGGAGGCCTTATCGCCCGGCTTTGGTCGAAACCGGCCGAGGGCTCGGCATTCCATCCCGGCGGAATTATTATGTCGGTTATCGGAGCGCTGATCCTTCTGTTTATCGTCCGCCTGGTAACCGGTTAGCCCGGTGGCCAGGCCAGCGCTCGTCCCCCGAGCAGATGCACATGGAGGTGCGGCACTGTTTCTCCGCCATTCCGTCCATTATTGATCACCAGGCGATAACCGCTTTGCTCAATGCCAAGCGTTCCGGCAAGACTTTTTGCGGTCAAAAGGAGCTTTCCCAATAACCGTTCATCGTTATTTGAGGCGGCCGCCAAGCGCGAAACCGGGCGCTTCGGCACAATCAGGACATGGACCGGTGCCTGCGGATTGACATCGTGGAATGCGAGCACTTCATCGTCTTCGAAGGCAATCTTTGCCGGTATCTCGCGTGCAATGATTTTCTCGAAGAGTGTCATCGGATTGTCAGTAAGACAGGCTCGGGGCCGTTGAGTCGGAGAAATTCCACTCGGACAAACCCGATGATTTCGTTGCGGCAGCCGCACATCCGTGGCAGGCGGATCGGCTTGGTCCGGTCCTGGTAGCGCAGTACTGGCAGATGTTCCTTAAGTGCGATCACGGAACGAAGAGGTCAGGTTGTTGTGCGCTCCTTTTGGTCTTTCTTTCCAGCGATTCAATCTCGTGGATGAATTCGCCGATATCCTGAAACTGCCGATAAACCGATGCGTAGCGAATGTAAGCGACATCGTCAAGCGAGTGAAGCCGTTCCATCACACGGATGCCGATCGCGCTGCTCGGGACTTCGCTGTCATGTGTCTGCTCGATTTCCTGGATGATTTCTTCGGCGGCACGCTCTATCGCGTCATAACTCACCGGACGCTTCTCGCAAGCCTTGACAATCCCGTTTAAGAGCTTTTGCCGGTCGAACGGCTCATGGCGTCCATCCCGCTTGATCACCCGGATATCCCGGCGTTCGATCTCTTCGTAAGTGGTGAAGCGGTATTGGCATGCAAGACACTCGCGCCGGCGTCGAATCGCTGAACCACCCTTGGCAGAGCGCGAGTCTATCACCTTGTCCTCTAGATTTCCGCATTTAGGACACCGCATCCGAGTGGTCGACGAACAACCACAAGATATTGTGTTTGGGTTTTTGCAAAATACAAGAACAAGTTTTGGGGTATGCATAGGACATGTCGGACCTGCAGGACCTCTTCGACCTCTGGGAAGGAAGCGCTAGCCCGCTTGCTCACGTGCGCGGTTCTCGAAACGGGTAAACTCTTTGATAAACGTCAGCCCGACATCTCCAGTCGGACCGTTGCGCTGCTTCGCGATGATGAGTTCCGCTTCGCCCGCTTTATCCTGCTTGGCTTCTTCGTCCAGTTCGTAGTACTCGGGGCGGACAAGAAGACCGACTACATCGGCATCCTGCTCAATTGATCCAGACTCCCGGAGATCACTGAGACGCGGACGCCCACCTTCCTTGGCGCGCGTGTCGGGTTGACGATTCAGCTGGGCGATGACAATGATTGGTATACTCAGCTCTTTGGCCAGAGCTTTCACTCCGCCCGAGATCTCGGAAATCTCAAGTTGGCGATTGTCTTGCGCGCGCCGGCTCGTCGAACGGAGCAGCTGGAGGTAATCGACGACAAGCAGCTGGATATCATATTGCGATTTCAGGCGTCGCGCTTTCGCGCGCAACTCGATCACACTCAGACCGGGCGTATCGTCGATATATAGCTTGGCGGCGGCAAGTTTAGCTGCCGCATTCGTGAGGTTTGGAAAGTCGCGCTCGGCCAGAAACCCATTGCGCACGCGTTGCAAGTTGACTCTCGCTCGGGAACAGAGCAAGCGCTGAACCAATTGCTGGCTGCTCATCTCCAGGCTGAAGACCGCTACCGCCTTTCCGATATCCAGCGAGACGTGCTCCGCGATATTCATCGCCAGCGCGGTCTTTCCCATGCTCGGGCGAGCCGCAATGACAATCATTTCGGCCGGATGCATGCCGCTCGTCATCCGGTCGAGCTCGATAAAGCCGGTGGGCAAACCGGTAACCGAGCCGCGGTTTTCATACAGTTTCTCGATCTGCTCGATCGCTTCCATTACGAGATCCTTGGTAGGAGTAATCTCGGTTTTGACGTGTTCGCCCGTGATCGCGAAGATCTCGCGCTCGGCGCTATCGAGCAGTGGCTCCAGCTCTTCTTGATTCTCGTAGCACTGGCTGGAAAGGGAATTGCAGGTGAGAATCAGGCGGCGCAAAATATACTTTTCGCGGACAATCTCGATGTAATAGCTGGCGTTGGCGGCTGTCGGGATGAAGCTGTAGAGCTCATTGAGGTATTCGACTCCACCGATATCCTCCAGCTGTCCTCGGTCTTTGAGACTTTGTCGGAGCGTGACAAAGTCGATTGGTTTGCTCTTGTCCCCAAACTCCAGCACCAGGTCGTAAACGATCCGATGGGCCGGAAGGTAGAAAGCATCGGAGGGCAGACGCAGGATGCACACGTCGGCTACGTCGCGCGGCGCGAGAAGCAGGGAGCAGAGGACGCCCTTTTCGCCATCCTCGCTGAACGGAAGAGATCGAGGTACTTCTTTGCCGGTGAAAACCGTGTGAGTACTTTGTGAGTAACTCGTTTTCGCTTCCGCAGTGGCCGTCCCTTGCAGCGTGAAGGGTTTCTCAGAAGGTTGCACAAAACCTTGAGAACCTTTGGCCATTCCTGATCACGTCGAACTTTTGGTCTTCTTTCTCGTTTTTGTTTTGACGGCGCTCTCCTGCGTCGGTTCTTCGGCCGGTCTCAACGTGTGCGCCTGAACATTGATCTTCAGCGTCGCACTAACGTCGTGATGCAACCGAATCGGAATTTCCTGTTCACCGGTTTCTTTGATCGCTCGGTCCAACTGGATGCGGTGTCGATCCACCGTGATGCCGGTTTCAGCAAGCAGCGCTTCTTCGAGGTCTTTGGCGGTGACGGAACCGAAAGCTTTCCCGGTCTCACCCGTCTCGAGACGAAATTGCAAAGTGGTCTTGTTGATCTTGCGGGCGATTTCCTGCGCTTCATTCAACTCGCGCGCCTCCCGTTCGGCCCGCTGCGCCTTGAGTGTCGTCAGGTTCCTCAGATTCCCCGCAGTGACTTCGTAGGCTTTAGCCCGCGGGATCAGAAAGTTACGAGCGAAACCTTTGCGCACCTTCACGATGTCCGCTTCCGCTCCTAAGCCGGGAATACTTTCTCTGAGAATAATTTCGGTAAAAGCCATGTCAGTGCGCTTCGAGTTGGGAGGGGACAGATACTATCGCCGGTTTTGAGTGTCAAGCGAACCGCTATCCAATCCGTCGCTCAACTCTTTGAGCGCGGTTTCGCGGTCAGGATAAATCTGAAAAACCTGATCGAGCTTCGCGATCTCGAACACCATGCGAACGTTCTCCCGCAGACTGGTGAGGCCGATTCTTCCGCCATATTGGCGCGCCCGTTGCAGCGCGTCGATGAAGATAGCAATCCCCGAGCTATCCACGTAGGTCACCTCGGAGAGGTCGATGACTATAGGGTTGCTTCGGTTATCGAGCAGCGGGTCAAGCTGGGCCATGACTTTTGGCTTCTCGTTCAGATCAATTTCACCGCTGAGATGCAACACATGAGCAGCCATGAAAACGCCCCGAACTTAGCAGCCCCTTTTACGCCAGCAACGTCATTCCCCCGAACCAACTTCGGGAGCAAGCGCTTCTTCTCCTTCTTCCGGTGCGAATTTGCGTCTGCGCTTGTTGGCTGGAAGCGGTGAGAGGGTCATGCTGATACTTTTGCCCATCAATTTCGGTTCCATCTCGACCTGACCCATAGAGGTAAGGTCGTTTTTCAAGCGCTGCATCAGACCGTACCCCAGCTCCTTGTGCGTCATCTCGCGGCCGCGAAACTGGAGTTGCGCCTTTACCTTATTGCCTTTGTCCAGAAACTCCTCAGCATGCCGAACTTTAATCAAATAGTCGTGCGGGTCGATGTTAACCCGAAATTTGATTTCCTTCAGTTTCGAAGAGACCGATTTCCGGTCTTTGTCCTGCTTGGAAAGGTCGTAACGATACTTTCCAAAATCGACAATCTTACATACCGGCGGGTTGGCGGTTGGCGCGACTTCGACGAGGTCAAGCCCAAGCGACTGGGCCCGGCGCAAGGCGTCCTGTATCTTCATGATGCCCAACTGCTCGTTGGTTGCACCCAGAATCACGCGAACTTCGCGTGAACGAATTCGACCGTTGACTCGAATCTGCTGTTGCTGAATAGATTTTTCTCCTCAATCAAGAGTGCTCTCGAGAGCCAAAGACCGCACTCAGTCAAGTTGCCGTTCCACAATTTCGTTTTGGACTCTCTCTACAAATTGCGACACACGAATGGCTCCCTCTTCACCGTTTTTCCGGCTGCGTACCGCGACTTCACCTGCCGCTTCTTCTCGTGCCCCGAGGACCAACATATAGGGGACCTTCGCAAGCTGAGCAAGGCGAATCTTGGCACCGATTTTGTCGGCACTTTCGTCGAGCCTTACGCGTACTTTGGAGGCATTTAACAGTTCCTCGACCTGTCGAGCAAACGAAAGATGCTTGCTGGAGATCGGCAAAATCCGGACCTGCTCGGGAGCTAACCAGAGCGGGAATGCCCCGGCAAAGTGCTCGATCAACACGCCGCAAAACCGTTCCAGAGACCCTAAGGGCGCCCGATGGATCATAATCGGGCGCTCAGCCACGTTTTCGGAGGAGGTGTACTTGAGGTCGAATCGTTCCGGCAAATTGTAGTCAACCTGCACCGTGCCGAGCTGCCACTGTCGTCCAATCGCGTCCTTCACCATGAAATCCATTTTCGGACCGTAGAAAGCGGCCTCGCCGATTTCCTCGACGAACGGCAGCTGCACGCTTCTTCCGGCCCGGCGGAGCGCCTCTTCGGCCCGGTCCCACATCTCCCCCGCGCCGACGTACTTGGTCGCGTCCGGATCACGTAACCCGAGCCGGGCTTTGAAATCGGTCAGACCGAGAGTACGCAAAACCTTCAAACCCAGATCAAAACACTGATAAATCTCGTTTTCCAGCTGTTCTCCGGTGCAGAAGATGTGACCATCATCCTGGGTGAATCCGCGGACCCTGGTCATACCGCCCAATTCACCGGACTGTTCCCAGCGATAGACGGTCCCGAACTCCGACAAACGGATCGGCAGATCCCGATAGGAATACGGTTCCGAAGCGTAGATCTTGATGTGCATCGGACAGTTCATGGGCTTGAGCAGGTATCCGCTCAGTTCACCTGCCTGCAGACGATTGGCCAGTTCGGCACAGGAGCAGCCTTCCCCGGCGAGGGTCGCGAGTTCTTCCGGTTCAATTAGAGGCGGGAACTGCGATTCTCGATAATAGGGATAGTGGCCCGACGTTCGAAAAAGATCGAGATGTCCGATATGCGGCGTAAAAACCTCGCGGTAGCCCTGCTTCGCGAGTTCCTCCGAGATGAATGTCTGCAGCTCTTTGCGGATGATCGCTCCATTTGGCTTCCACAACACCAGACCCTGGCCCACTTGCTCGTCGATCTGGAAAAGCCCAAGATCACGTCCGAGCCGGCGATGATCACGCCGCTTTGCTTCCTCCAGTCTGTGAAAATAGCGCTCGAGCTCGGCCTCTGTTCCAAAGGACGTGCCGTACACCCGCTGCAGCTGCGGATTACGAGCGTCACCCTTGAAGTAGGCGCTGGCGACATTGGTGAGGCGGAACGCGCCGATGTTCCCGGTTCTCGGAACGTGTGGTCCGGCGCAGAGATCTTGGAAATCGCCGTTCCGGTAAAGGGAGATCTCCTCGTTTTCTGGTATGCTCTTAAGAATCTCGAGTTTGTATTTGCTCGGTTGAGAGCGATAGCCGAGCGATCCAAGCCGTCCTTCTTCGGCCAAACGCACTGCCTCGGCACGGGAAACAACGAGCCGCTCAAAGGGTTCGTCAGCACGCACCACCTTGTTCATCTCCGTCTCGATTTGGGAGAAGTCCTCGGGCGAAATCCGGTGAGCCAATTCCAGATCGTAGTAAAACCCATTTTCCACTGGTGGTCCGGCCGCAAATTGAGCGTCAGGCCAGATCCGAAGAATCGCGGTCGCCAGGACGTGAGCGCTGGAGTGCCTCAGCGTCTCCAGCTCTGACATGGCTCGACGCTCTTCGAGAGATTTCCGGTTGTCCGCCATGCGGCGGACGTTACACGACGGAGTCGGGTGCGACAACTTTCCATCCGAGCCGGTCGAGCTATAGTGCGTTGAGATTTTCGGTCCAGGAAAAATGCCAATGAACGAAACAGATGTCGCGATTTTTGGTGCCAGCGGTTATTCAGGCGAAGAGCTGCTTCGGCTGCTGGTGCGGCATCCGGGCGCCCGAATCCGCTACCTGACATCGCGACATCACGCCGGCAAAACAGTGGCGGCAGTCTTTCCCTGGGTGGATGAGCGCACGCCGGTGGGACAGCTTCGGTTTGTCGAGCCGGATATCGCAAAAATAGCCGGCGATGGTGTCCGGATCGCGTTCCTGGCCTTGCCACATGGGGCAGCGGCGGAGCATGCGGCAAAGTTGCTGGCTGCCGGCTTCAGGACGATCGATTTAAGCGCTGATTTTCGCCTGAAATCGTTGTCTGTTTACCAGGAATTTTACGGAAACGAGCACCCGGCGCCGGAGCTTTTGGGAAAGGCCGTCTATGGACTTCCGGAGCTCTATCGGGAAGCGATTAAGGGCGCCGATCTGGTGGCATGCCCTGGTTGCTATCCCACGAGCATTCTTTTGCCTTTGGTGCCTCTGGTTCGACAACGCCTCATTCGCCCCGAAACAGCGATCGTTTTCAGCCTGAGCGGGGTGAGTGGCGCTGGGCGCAAAGCGGAAATTGCCCTACTCTTTGTTGAGTGCAACGAGAGTGTCCGGGCCTACGGTTTGCCCCGGCATCGCCATCTCTCAGAAATCGAGCAGGAGCTGTCCTTCGCGGCCGGGCGTCCCGTCCAGATCCAGTTCGCGCCTCACTTGGTGCCGATCAGCCGAGGCATCCTGACAACGATTCATGTGGAACCGGAAGGAAAGATCACTGAAGAGCAGCTGACGGCAGCTTTCCGCGATGCCTATGGTGAAGAACGTTTTGTCCGGCTGCTCGGGCCTGGAAAATTCCCAGATGTCAAACACGTCGCGTTCAATAACCGGCTCGATATCGGTTGGCAAGTGGACCCGCGAACGGGCAAGGTTATTGTCCTATCCGCCGAGGACAATTTGGTGAAAGGCGCGGCGGGACAGGCGGTGCAATGTCTCAACATCATGCAGGGTTGGGATGAGGACGAGGGGCTGGGGTGAGGAGTTGGGTGGTGTTCAGGAGTTCAGGAACCCAGGAGGGTCGCGTCGCAAAGTCTTACACCCAGCGAGGCGAGCTGAGATCGCGCGAGGTGACTCCTTAGCTCCTGAACCCCTGCGACTCCTCCAACTCCTGAACTCCACAAAATTGGCTCGGCATCCTGCCGGTTGGTGCGCTATCAAAGGATGCTCGCCACAGACATGGAATTACAAGTGTCAGAGATCAATGGAGGAATCACCGCGCCGATTGGTTTCCAAGCGGCGGCAACGTCGTGTGGCATCAAGACCAGCAATTCCGAGCGTGGCGATCTCGGACTGATTGTTTCGGATTTCCCGGCTGTCGGAGCCGGGACCTTCACCACAAACAAAATCAAGGCGGCGCCTGTCCGGGTCTCTGCGGCCCATCTTCGTTCAAGCGACACGAGGGCGATCCTAGTCAACAGCGGCAACGCCAACGCTTGCACGGGTTCAACTGGCATCCTGAATGCGAAACGAAGTGCCGCCCTCGTCGCTCGCGAGCTGAAGGTTCGTGACAAACAGGTGCTGGTTTGTTCGACCGGCCGGATCGGACCGCAATTGCCAATGGAGAAAATCGAATCGGCGATTCCCGGCCTGGTGGCGAACTTGAGCCGGGATGCAGGCAGGTCCGTAGCGCGGGCGATGATGACCAGCGATACGTTCGAAAAGGAGATCGCCGTGCAAATCCGACTGGATGAGAAGACGGTTCGGATTGGCGGGATTGCTAAGGGCGCAGGAATGATCAACCCGGAGATGGCGACCATGCTCTGCTTCGTCACCACCGATGCGGCAATCGCCAAGAAAGATCTTCAGCGGGTGTTCTTGACGAGCATCGAACAGTCTTTCAATTGCATCACAATCGATGGAGACATGAGCACCAATGACACCGCGATCTGCCTGGCCAATGCACAATCCGGCATCGAAACCCTGACGCCTGACGGGGAAGGCTTTGGTCAATTTTCCGAGGCGCTCAATTTTGTGACGCGCCAGCTCGCCCGAATGATTGTGGAGGATGGTGAAGGAGTGACGAAATTCGTTGAGGTGCATGTGAAAGGTGCAGCCACTTATCAGGATGCCCGCAAAGCGGCTGAAGCCGTGGCTAATTCCCAGCTCGTCAAATGTGCCTGGTACGGCGAAGATCCGAATTGGGGCCGAATCATGGACGCCGTTGGTTACTCGTCCGCTAAGGTTCGCGAGGAAATGACCGATATTTTCTTCAACGGTGTGGTGGCGGCGGAACACGGGATGGCCAGTCCCACCCCCCCTGACAAGCTCCAGGAAATCCTGCGTAACCAAAAATTTACCGTGACCATTGACCTCCATCTGGGCTCAGCCGAATACAAGGTATTTACGACCGACCTTACGCCGGAATACGTCAGGTTGAACATGGGTGAATAAATGGAATGAGGAGCTGATGCAGAGTCGATCGAGCGCTGAGCGAGCGGAGGCTTTGTTGGAAGCATTGCCCTTCATCCAGCGATTCCGCGGCGTGATCTTTGTGATCAAGTACGGCGGCAGTGCGATGGAGGACGATCACCTCATCGAGCGTCTGCTGAAAGACGTCGTATTTTTGGAGGCGGTCGGCATTAATCCAGTGCTGGTGCACGGCGGCGGGAAAGCGATTTCGCAGCGCATGCGCGAATCCGGCCTGACTCCGCGATTTGTCGGTGGACTTCGGGTCACCGATAAGACCTCGATAAAGATCGTGACCGATGTCCTGGACGGCGTCATTCGTCCTCGGATCGTGGCGACCATGGAGGAGTTTGGAGGCAAAGCGATCGGAATATCGGGCCGCGACGTGTTTGTGGCCGGGAAACTGGGTCCGCAGAGCGATGGCAAAGCGATGGTAGACATCGGCTTTGTTGGAGAAGTGATTTCCCTTGGACTGGAGAAGGTGGAGGCTGCTCTGCGGGCGGAATGTGTTCCAGTGATCTCGCCAATTGCTCAATCGCGGGATGGGCTCATTCTGAATGTAAATGCGGACATTGCGGCTGGTGCCATGGCTGGGGCGTTGAAAGCTGTGAAGATGATCTATGTGAGCGATGTGCTCGGAGTAATGCGGGATGTCAAAGATCCTGAATCATTGATTCCGACAGTCAGCCGTCAGGACGCGACCCACTTGATTGAAAAAGGGATCATCGAGGGCGGTATGATCCCCAAGGTGCACTCAGCAATCACCGCGTTAAATCACGGGGTTGGCAAGGTACACCTGATCGATGGACGGATTCCTCATGCTCTGCTGCTTGAGGTCTTTACCGCCGACGGTATCGGCACCGAGATCGTCGCGTGAATCCCTCAGCACCTCCAGCTCGCGGCGCGGGTATTTTTTTGTGGTGGGCGCCTGGAGGCCGCCTTGGTTGATAAGGCGTGAATTTAGAGCCCGTGATCTAATAGATCGAGAGGAGGGAAGCAATACTTAAGTTAATGCTTATTTCAGACCAAGGAGCTCATCCCTACGGCTCCTCGTCTACGCTTTACGAAAACTGCGGCAGCCACGCCTTCTGGGCGGCCAACATTTCGTCCACCATGCTCCGGATCTGGTCGAGGGTACAAATCGCTCCAGTCAGCGGATCGAGCATGACAGCATGGTAGACGGCTCCCCGGTCCCCGGTCAGAGCAGCTTCAACGACCAATTCCTGAACATTAATGCTTGTGCGATTCAAAGCGGCCAGCTGAGTCGGCACTGAGCCGATCCTCGTCGGCTGTATCCCGTTGGCATCCACCAAACAGGGAACCTCCACACAGCAACCGGCGGGCAGATTATCAATCAGACCGTCATTTGGCACATTACCGTTGATGCGCGTGGGCTTGTTCGTCTCGATCGCTTCCATGATGTATGAGCCGTACTCATGACTGCGGGCCGTGGCAAGTTCCGCGGAACTGATTGAGGCAAATTCCTGATCGAACCGCTGTTGCCTTTCGTAACAATGCCTCAGGTATCCTCCCGTGCGCCCAAAATCGAACCATCCGTCCGATCTGTTTTTGAATTTCGGAACCAGATCCTCGGCGATCATCTTCTCCGATTTCCGAAAATACGGTCCGTACTCGCTGGCGTGTCCGCTGGATTCGGTGACAAAATAGCCGAAGTGTTTCATCAATTCGATCCGAACGGGCTCAGCACCATAAATGTCCGGATTCTCAATAGCCTGCCAGATCTTCGGATAGAGGTCTTCTTTGCCGCGTCGAAACTCCAGGAAGAAAGACTGATGGTTGATACCGGCGCAAAGGAAAGAAACCTCCTCATAGGGGACTTGTGCCCAAGAAGCCAGCATCTCGCTCGTGCCTTGCACGCTGTGGCAGAGGCCGACATGCGGTTGCCCGGTTCCGGCGTCGATCGCCCAGCAGTTAGCCGCCATAGGATTGACGTAGTTGAGCAGCAACGCTTCCGGAGCCTGTTTGGACAGATCGAGCGCCAGATTGCTAAACACCGGGATGGAGCGGAGGGCTCGGAAAACGCCGCCTGGGCCGAGGGTGTCGCCGACGCACTGCCCTACGCCATACTTCTGGGGAATCTCGATATCAGTCCTGTAGGCAGCCAAGCCGCCTTGCTGAAAGGTAGTAATGACGTAATCCGCGCCTTTGACGGCTTCGCGTTGCTCCTGGGTAGCCACTAGCTGAGCCGAAGTGTGCAGTTGATCGATTTGCGATTGAACGATCTGACGGGATTGTTCCAATCGCTGGGCGTCCACATCCATCAAGGCAATCGTGCTATCTTGCAGGCTCGACGTCAGCAGGATGTCGTTACATAGCCTTTGGGTAAACACGAGACTGCCGGAACCAACAAAAGTAATCTTCGGCATGGGGTTGGAATTGGATTAATCGCGAATCCCGTTCTGGCCGCAACGGCTTTTTCCGAACTTTTCTGTTTTTTACTCCACGATCGGTTCTTGTCGCCGGGGAAGGCTCGCATTACGTTCGCGGCTTCCATGAAAGAACTGAGCACGCGCGAGTTGTTCGCAGAATACGTCGTTCCGAGCTACGGCCGTTACGAAACTGTATTCACACATGGTCAGGGCGCTCGAGTCTGGGACGAGGATGGCAAGGAATACCTCGACTTTGGCGCCGGCATCGCCGTCTCTATCCTTGGTCACAATCATCCGGCGATCGTGTCGGCGATCGAGCGACAGGCTCGTACCTTGATCCACACCTCAAACCTCTATTATACCCGTCCGCAAGGGGAGCTGGCCCAGCGGCTGATCGAACTGGTCGAAGTGCCTGGCAAAATCTTCTTTTCGAATAGTGGCGCGGAGGCCAACGAAGCGGCGATCAAGCTTGCGCGCAGATTCGGAAGCGTCACGGCAGGAAACAAGTCGGACTCGTCGCGTTACGAGATACTTACCTTTGAAGGGTCTTTCCATGGCCGGACGATGGCCGGCATTTCGGCTACGGCACAAACCAAGGTCAAAACGGGTTTTGGCCCTCTCCTGACCGGCTTTCGTCATCTGCCTTTTAATGATTTGGCGGCAGTAGAGCAGGCCATTTCCGCGGAAACCGTCGGCGTCCTTCTGGAAGCAGTTCAGGGAGAAGGCGGCATCCATCCGGCGCGCGCCGAGTTTTTGCGAGGTCTGCGCCGGCTCTGTGATGAGCGCGGACTCCTGCTGATGTTCGACGAAATTCAATGTGGCATGGGACGGCTGGGAAATTTTTGCGGCTGGAAGACGATTGCACCCGACGTGGTTCCCGATTGCGTCAGCTGGGCGAAAGGTATTGGCGGCGGCTTTCCGCTGGGCGCAACCTGGATCAGAAAGACGCCGGTGCGTTCGAACCCGGAAAATGTTCTCTGCGATCTTCTTGGCCCGGGCTCGCACGGAACAACTTACGGGGGCGCACCGCTGGCGTGTGCGGTATCGTTGGCCGTCCTCTCAACGATTGAGCGAGAAAAATTGTTGACGCGAGCAAGTGACCTTGGTCGGCGCCTGATACTACAGTTGACTGGTTTGCCTGGCGTACGCGAAGTTCGTGGATTGGGTTTGATGCTTGGGATCGATTTGGACGGAGCGCCGCCACCGGCGGGGGCTGAGAGCATTGCGCAAACGGTGGTGAAACGCCTGATGAAAGACGGTCTGCTGACCGTTCCGGCTGGCTCGGCGGTCATCCGGCTCCTGCCCCCTCTGAATGTCACCGACACGGAGGTCGATCGCGCTCTGGCGATTCTCGCGCGCACCCTGGGAAACCCTTTGCGGCCTGACTGACTGAGCGTGAAGCATTTTCTTTCGATCGAACAGTTGAGTCGAGAGGAGCTCCTGGCACTCCTCAGTTCGACCGGCCACTTCAAGGCAAGTCGCGGGAAGAACACTCAGCGCCCACTTGCGGAAACGACGTGGGCGCTTCTTTTCAGCAAGCCATCGACGCGGACCAGGGTAAGCTTCGAGACGGGGCTCCGCGAGCTTGGCGCCGGCGTGATGTTCCTTTCCCAGAACGACATTCAATTGGGCCGCGGCGAACCAATCATCGACACTGCGCGTGTTCTGGGCAGGCTGGTGCAAGGCGCGGTGATCCGGACGTTCGATCAGAAAGACCTTGAAATTTTCGCCCGGCATAGCGGCATTCCGACAATCAATGCGCTCACCGATGACGAGCATCCCTGTCAGATCGTGGCTGATCTGTTCACCATTCTGGAGAAACGCGGGACCCTGGATGGCTTGAAAGTGTGCTTTGTCGGAGACGGCGATTGCAACGTAGCGCGTTCTTGGATCTGGGCGGCCGAGCGAATTGGGTTCGAACTGCGGATTGCCGCTCCCCAAGATTACCAGCCGCCGCGCGCATTTCGGGACCGGCTAACTAGTGCAGCGATCCAGTTCTTCACCGATCCAGCTGCCGCCGCCGAGGGCGCTTCCGTGCTCTACACGGATGTGTGGGTGAGTATGGGTAAAGAGTTAGAAGGTGCGAAGCGGCTTGCGGATCTCGCCAACTTTCAAATAAACCGCAGTCTGCTCGAGCGCGCCGATCGAGATGTTCTCGTGCTGCATTGTTTACCGGCTTATCGAGGAAAGGAAATCACCGAAGAAGTTCTGGAAGCGCACGCCCAAACAATCTTTGATCAGGCGGAAAACCGGCTGCACGCGCAGAAAGCGATCGTGGTTGCCTGCACTGGGTGACGGGCGCGCGCAGGCGCTGGGGGTGAAGCGAGAACTTAGAGATTTCTCGGAGTGTCTTTGGCCCTGTGCTGGTAGGGCGAGAACTCGTTTGAGCCTTCGGCGAAGACTTGTTCGAGCCGGACGCAGGAGTTGCCACGTCCAACACCCGGCTCAAACAAGTTCTCGCTTGGCGCTCGAATGAATTTTCGTATAGCAAGTCCGGAGTTATTCAGCAAGCTGTGGTCGGAGGCCCTACCGGTCGGAGCTCCAGCTTGTGAATAACTCCGCCCGGAGAAAAGAAAGCTTTGGAAAAAAGAAAGGGTTTTCTTTGCCAAGGGCAGTCGGGCAAAATCCCCCGCTGCCCACGCGAAGAAGGACGCGCCGGCTGGCTACGAATAGGATTTTCGGGTCCGCGAGATCTTTAGGGCAGAGTTTCGAGCCAGCCGGTCGCGCTTTGATTCGTCACAACGAATACTCTAGTTGAGGTCGAGCACTTCACACTTCGACGACTTAACTATACGGATTTCGGACGGCCAAAGCCAAGCGGCTTTTTTCGCGCTGGGTAAAACCAGAAAAAAGGAGCAAGCATGAACCGATCAAATCCGTTTCCGGTCCCAGATCCCCATTATATGGTCAGCGTGGGAATCGATTGGGCTGATAAAGAACACGCTGTCTGTCAACGCTCTGGTCCGGAGGGAGGATGCCGGACATTCCAGCTGGGCGCCGATCCCGTTTCGGTTCGGACCTGGCTCGAAGAGCTCAAAAGCTTGGCTGGTCCGCAGGGGCGGGTGGCCATTGGTTTTGAACAAAATCGGGGAGCACTCTTTGAAATGCTTCGCACCCAGGGAGACTGGATCGACCTCTATCCGCTCAATCCTTTGAGTTTAAGCGAATACCGCAAGGTCTTCTTTACTAGTGGCGCCAAGGATGACCCCCTCGACAGCCAATTGATCGAAGAGCTCGTTGATCACCATCGGGATCGGCTCCGGCTTTATCAACCCCCGGAGCCGGTAGTGCGGGAACTGGATTTGCTCGGTCAGCACCGACGCAAAGCCGTCGAGGCCTCCGTGGTGTGCGAAAACCAACTCACCAGCTTACTCAAAGTCTACTATCCGCTGGCCCTGGAGGTCCTCGACGATCTGGACACGACCCTGGCACTACATTTTTTGAAACGCTGGCCGACCCTGCAGAGTTTAAAAAAAGCCAAGTCCCAGACCCTGCGCTCCTTTTTCTATCAACACCACAGCCGGAGCCAAAGCTTGATTGAGGAGCGGCTGGAAAAGATCGCTCGGGCCCAAACCGTCACCGAGGATCGTTCTCTGCTGGAGCCCTCCGTGCTGAGTTGCAAGTGTTTGGTCAGTCAATTGTTGCCGCTGCGAGATTCCATCAAGGCTTTTGACAAAGCCATCCACACTCTGTTTGCCAAACATCCCGATCGGCACATTTTTGAAAGTCTGCCCGGAGCCGGCCCGCAATTAGCCCCGCGCTTGTTGGTGGCTTTTGGCTCCAATCGGCAGGCTTTTGCCCAAGCCCTGGAGGTACAGAAAAAAAGCGGAATCGCTCCGGTCCAAGTGCGCAGCGGCCAAACCAAAAGCGTCCAGCGGCGGCGCTTTCGCTCCAAATTCCTGTGCCAGAGCTTCCACGAATTCGCGGCTCATTCCATTCCTTATTCCCAATGGGCCAAGCTCTATTATCAAGAGCAAATGGCCCGCGGTAAGTCCCACCACACTGCCGTGCGCGCCTTGGCCTTTAAATGGATCCGCGTCATCTTCCGGCTCTGGCAGGACCGCACCCCTTATGACGAAGAGCGCTACCTCCAAGTCCTCAAAAAACGCCACTCACCAATCGGTGAAAAACTTTAACTTTTTCCCTTGCCAGACCTGCTCAGATACTGCCCTACCGACCCAAGTCCATAGATTACGTTGCGAGACAGCTTCTGAATTTTCGTCCTCCCAGTCGTGGACCAGCAGACCTTCCATCGGCCTTTTCTCTTTGGTTGCAAAAGAGCCGGGGGTCCGCCACTAGTTGTACCTTTATTTATCAAAATTTATGATTTTGCCCTCCTTGGCGGTGTCCTTCTTATACAAAACGGGTGTTTGGATAGCCCTTCTTTGTGCGCTCCTCGGGTTAGGCGCCGCTTATGGAGTGATTCGGTTTATCCTGTTCCAATCGCCCGGCAACGAGCGGATGCGCCAGATCGCCAGTGCGATTGAGGAGGGGGCCAAAGCGTATCTGAACCGCCAGATCCGAACCATCAGCGGTATTGCCGTCGTAATTTTCATCATACTGATTTTTGCCAAAGATTGGTTCACCGCTTGCGGCTTTTTGATTGGTGCGGCCTGCTCGATGGCGGCGGGTTACATCGGGATGCGCGTGGCCGTCATCACGAATTGCCGAACGGCGCAAGCCGCCAGCCGATCGAAGCAAAGCGCGTTGCGCGTCGCCTTCAATGGTGGCGCAGTAACCGGGTTGCTCGTCGTTGCTCTGGCGCTTCTTTCCGTCGGATTGTTTTTCCTAGTGGGTCAAGCGGCTTTCGGGAAGGAGCACGCCGTCAATAGCCTCGTCGGACTTGCCCTTGGCGCGAGTTTGATCAGCGTTTTCGCGCGTCTGGGAGGCGGTATTTACACCAAGGCAGCCGACGTCGGGGCCGACCTTGTCGGCAAGATCGAGTGCAACCTCGAAGAGGACGATCCGCGAAACCCAGCCACGATTGCGGACAATGTCGGGGACAATGTCGGAGACTGCGCGGGAATGGCCGCCGACGTTTTTGAAACCTACGCTGTCAGTATAATCGGAGCGATCCTGGTTGGGCTGCTGACGCTGCCGAATACGCCGGAAGCGGTGATTTACCCGTTTCTCTTAGGCGGGATTTCCGTCATTGGGGCCGTTCTGGGGATTCTCTACGTTAATTTCCGTCAAGCAACTCCGACTCAGGTACTCATTGAGGCGGTTTGTGCCAGCGGGTTGGTTTCGGCAATTCTTTACTGGCCGGCGACAATGTGGCTCTTCCCGCACACGCTTCGGGCAGGAGACAAGGTCTACGAGCCCCACGAGCTCTACTTCGCTGCTTTGGTTGGACTGGCGATGACTGGCATCATCGTCGGCATTACTAACTACTACACTTCCACTTCCTTCAATCCGGTCCGCAAGATTGCCCGAGCCTCCGAGACTGGCCACGCGACCAACATTATCGCTGGCCTGGCGATCGGCCAGCATGCGACGGCTCTTCCTGTACTCTTCATTGGGTTGGCTATCATGCTGAGTTATTTTCTTGGCGGCCTGTATGGTATTGCGGTGGCCGTTATGAGCATGCTCTCGATGGCGGGGATTATCATCTCGCTGGACGCATTTGGACCAATCACCGACAACGCGGGGGGTGTTGCCGTGATGAGTGATTTACCAAAGGAAACGCGAACCATCACGGACGCCCTGGACGCCGTTGGCAATACGATGAAAGCGGTGACCAAGGGGTACGCCATTGCCTCGGCGGGGTTGGCGGCGCTAGTCCTGTTTGGTTCCTATGTCGCTGAGTTACGCACTCATTTCGCCGGCACCGGCACCCACCAATTGGCGCCGAATGAATTCTCGTTGGAGCGGCCCGAGATCATCATCGGGCTGTTTTTCGGGGGATTGCTGCCCTTTTTGTTCACCGCTTTTAGTATGGATGCGGTGGGGAAGGCGGCTGGAGCCGTGGTTAAAGAGGTGCGCCGCCAGCTGAAAGTGAAACCTGGTATCCTGAACGGAACAGAGTCACCGGAATACGGTGCCTGCGTTGATATTGTAACACGGGCTGCCCTCCACGAAATGATTGTGCCGGCGCTATTGCCGGTCGTCTTCGTGATCGTGGCGAGCTGCTTCGGCCACGTGGTTCTAGGCGGGATGCTGGTCGGCACGATCGTCACCGGCCTGTTTGTGGCGATCTCCATGACCTCGAGTGGCGGAGCCTGGGACAATGCAAAGAAGTTCATCGAAGAAGGCAACTACGGAGGAAAAGGCTCGCCGGCGCATCAGGCCGCGGTGACCGGCGATACGGTCGGCGATCCTTACAAGGATACCGCCGGCCCCGCTATTAACCCGATGATCAAGGTCGCGAACATTCTGGCAATTCTCATCGTTCCGATTATTTTTCGCTAACCGCTTGCACGCGAATCCCTTTCTTTAGAGCCGGCATGAAGACCCTCCTGCTTACCAACGAGTATCCCCCTTTTATCTATGGAGGGGCGGGTGTCCACGTCGATTATTTAAGTCGTGAGCTAGCCAGAATAATGGATGTCGACGTGCGCGCTTTTGGTAGTCAGAAGATCGACGAACCTCAGCTGAGGGTCCGCGGCTATCCGCTCGATCCGGCGCGGTTCAAATCGCCGAAAAACCTTGCCTCAGTTTTCGGAGCGGTGCGCCGGTGTATCGACTTCAATACAGACGGAATCGATGCGGACGTTGTCCATTGCCATACCTGGTACACGCATTTCGGCGGAGTCCTGGCGAAGCTGAATTATGGCATACCCCTGGTAATCACGATTCATTCGCTCGAACCATTGCGGCCCTGGAAACGCGAGCAACTCGGTCACGGTTACGATTTCAGCACCTGGATCGAGAGGACCGCCATTGAAATGGCCGATGCGGTCATCGCGGTTTCGCATGGCACCAAGGACGATGTGCTCCGGCTCTTCAACGTTCCCGCGGACAGAATCAAAATTGTCTTCAATGGGATTGATCCGGATGAATACCGGCCCGTGAAAGAGGACGACGAACTCCGCAAAAATGGGGTAGATCCGAACCGGCCTTATGTGCTCTTTGTCGGCCGAATCGCTCGCCAGAAAGGGATCATCCATCTGGTGCGGGCCATTCAATATTTGGATCCGGGTTTTCCAGTGGTGCTTTGCGCGGGCGCTCCCGACACTCCCGAAATCGCGCAGGAAATGAAGGACGCTGTCGATGAAGCCAAAACAAAACGCGCCGACGTGATCTGGATTGAGCAAATGTTGCCTAAAGCGGCGATGATCCAGTTTTATTCGCATGCCGGAGTTTTTTGCTGTCCATCGATCTACGAGCCGTTTGGCATCATTAATCTTGAGGCAATGGCCTGCGAAACTTCTGTCGTGGCCAGCGCCGTAGGAGGGATCAAGGAAGTCGTGGTCGACGGTGAGACGGGGTTTCTTGTTCCCGTCGAACAAATGAAAGATAGCCCGTTTGAGCCACTCGATCCGGATAAATTCTCCCGCGATCTTGCCGCCCGGCTAAACCAATTGATGGCCGATACCGCTTTGCGGGAACGGTTCGGAAAAGCCGGTCGCCAACGGGCCGTCGAGAAGTTCAGTTGGAGCAGGATTGCGTCCGAAACCAAAGAGCTTTATAGGCAGCTGATTGGCCAGAAGCGCTAAGACTAGGTTAGTGGCAGGTCTTGGAAATGCGCGCGACTCGTCGCCGCTTTCAGACCGCGCGGAGCGCGGCGTAAACCTGCCCGGAAGAAAGCTGGAGCCGCATCAACGGCGCAGATTAGGTCGGAGCAGCGTCGCGCGGCACCCTCTTCATGGGAGAGCCGAACGCCACCGTGCGCGATTGCCAGCGGGCCCTTCCCAATTACCTTCCGCCGCCGAAACCGCTTCATCCGCTCCTACCGCTCAAATGACTGAGACCTGTTCCATGCTAAACTGCCACCATGTTTGTTGACCGGATCAAGATTCACGCGAAAGCGGGCGATGGCGGTGACGGCTGCGTGAGTTTCCGGCGAGAAAAATTTGTGCCGAAAGGCGGCCCCGATGGCGGCGACGGTGGGCGTGGAGGCGATATCTATCTCTTGCCGGACCTACATACCGACAATCTAGTCGATTTCTATTATCAGCCTTTGCTTCGATCCAAGCGGGGCGCGCACGGGATGGGTAAGAACATGTACGGCAAAGCTGGTAAAGACGCCGTGTATAAGGTCCCGGTCGGAACGGTGATTTATCGGATTCCGCAGCAGCCGATTCACCCGCCTGCCGCCGATGATACGGACTCCGAACCGCGAAAAGTTGCTCCGGTTCTGCCGGCAGATTGCGAGTTCGTGGCTGACTTGGTCAATCCGGGCGAGCCTTTTCTGCTCTGCCGGGGCGGCGAAGGAGGAAAGGGAAACACGCATTTCAAGAGTTCCCGAAACCGGGCGCCGCGCCAATTTACTGAGGGCGAACCAGCGGAAGAGGGACACTTTCTGCTTGAGCTCCGGACGATTGCCGATGCCGGCTTGGTCGGGTATCCGAATGCCGGCAAGTCTACCCTGCTCACCCGCGTGTCGGCCGCCCGGCCGAAGATCGCTCCGTATCCTTTCACCACCTTGAACCCGACCATCGGTGTGGTGGAATTCGATGGGTTTGCCCGAGCGACCATCGCCGACATTCCAGGACTGATTGAGGGAGCTCATCGGAATGTCGGTCTTGGGCATGAATTCCTGCGCCATATCGTTCGTTGTAAAGTCCTTTTATTTGTTCTTGATATGGCCGGCAGCGATGGCCGTGATCCGCTCGAAGACCTCGGCTCGCTGCGACGCGAGCTGGATCTCTATGATCCTGCATTGGGGCGTCGACCCTGGATGATCGTTGCTAACAAAATGGACCTGCCTGGTTCTGAAGAAAATCTGGCGATTTTGCGCAGACGTTTCTCCAATCGGCAGATCATTGCTATGTCAGCAGAAAAAGGTAACGGACTCGATCTTTTCCGTGAAGCGCTCCGGACGCAGTTATTTGCGGGCCAACCTGATCATCTACATCGAATTCCAAAGGACTCTGGTATCCATTGTCTTCCGTGAAGCCTTTGGTGGCCAGCTATTGCACGTTTTTCCTCAAACGCGAGATGCTCCACATTTACCGGCAGGTCAGTGGTCTGCGGCGCTGCGACACCTTCGTAATCACGAAACATCGGCAAAACCCCGAAATTTATCCGTTTCCCGATCTGGAGATTCTCCCGCCGAAACGATTCAAGTTCTGGGAACGTGCCTACCGAAGATACCTAAGGCGCGAGCCGCCGCTGGTGTATCGAGGAGAATTTGAGAGCATGCGCCGTATTCTCATCCGGCGAGACCCGGACTTACTCCACGTCTATTTCGGAAACACCGGGGTCCATCTGCTTCCGTTGCTTGAGGCTTGGGATCGTCCGGTAGTAGTCTCCTTCCACGGGGTGGACGTGCAGACGCGGCCGAGAGAACGCAACTATTTGTCGCGGCTGCAACGCCTCTTCCAGGTTGTGCGGCTTGCCTTGGTCCGCAGCAAGTCGCTCGGCGATCGCTTGATCGAGATTGGTTGTGATCCGACCAAGATCCGCTTGAACCGAACCGGGATACCACTCGAAAACTTTCCTTATCAGGCGCGCCAACCGCCCGTGGACGGTCAGTGGTGTCTCGTTCAAGCCTCCCGGCTCATTGAAAAAAAAGGTTTGTTCACAACGTTGCGCGCCTTTGCCACCTTCCGGGACACTCATCCAAAGGCCAGACTCTTCTTTGCTGGAGAGGGTCCGCTGCGGTCCGGGCTGGAAACGCGTGTTCGGGAAATGGGTTTGACGCGGAACGTTTTCTTCACCGGCTTCCTTGCTCAACCGCAGCTGCGCGATTTGTTCAAGAGCGCCCACATCTTTGTTCATCCAAGCGAGACGACGGCGGATCAAAACCGCGAAGGCGTGCCAAACTCCATGTTGGAGGCGATGGCCACCGGCCTGCCGGTAGTGGCGACCCGCCACGGCGGCATTCCCGAAGCGGTCATTCACGGAACAAGCGGCCTTTTGGTGGCGGAGCGTGACGATACCGCGTTGGCTGCCGCCCTGCTGACGATGGCGGGCGACCTGAGCCGTTGGCGGGAAATGGGCGTAACCGCTTTCCGGGATGTTGCCGCCAATTTCAGCTGCCCGCGACAGGTTGCCAACCTTGAGGACTGCTACTTCGAAGCATTGCAGAAGACGTAGGAGCCTTTTTATTTTCGCCGACCGGCACGGGACTTTCCTTTACCGAGCTGCCCCGCTTAGCGGTTGGCGTCCGCAGGGGGATCCAGGCGAAAGATCGTCTCCCCTGGACGCATCAGATCCAGTTTATCGCGCGCAATCAATTCGATGTAACCGGGATCATTCTGCAACAAGTTCAATTGTCGAGTTCGCCTATCGAGGAGCGATCGTTCCTGGTTAACTTGTTCGCGCAGGGATTGTAAGGCGAGTTGTTCTTTTTGCTGATCTCGCACCAAAGGAAGAAACCAGCAGGTGATCAGAATCAGCGCCGCCAGAAAGACCAGGAAGTAGAGAGCGCGATTGAGAAGCGAATGAAACCAATCGTCGCGTGAATCATCAAACTCCTGGTAAACCGATCTCACTCAGCGCATTTTACCGCCATAAAGGGCGTTGTCACCAAGTTCTTCCTCAATCCTCAACAGTTGGTTGTATTTGGCGATCCGATCAGTCCGGGAAAGTGAACCGGTTTTGATCTGTCCGGCGTTGGTCGCGACCGCAATATCAGAAATGGTGGTGTCTTCGGTCTCGCCGGAGCGATGGCTAATTACCGAGGTGTAGGCATGCTCTTTGGCCAGTTCGATGGTATCGAGCGTTTCAGTGAGGGTGCCAATCTGGTTTACCTTCACCAGGATCGAGTTACCCACTTTTTGGGAAATGCCTTTCCGCAGGAACTCGACATTCGTAACGAAAACATCGTCGCCTACCAACTGGATTTTATCACCTAATGCCTGGGTTAACTTTTTCCAACCGTCCCAGTCATTTTCGCCGCAACCGTCTTCGATCGAAACGATGGGAAACTTCTGGCAGAGTGCCTGATAGAGCTGGATGAGTTCGTCGACGGTTTTTTCGGATTTGTCCGACTTATGGAAGACGTAGAGATTTCGTTTTGCGTCATAGAACTCGGTCGCGGCGACGTCCAGGGCGAAATAGATTTCCTCACCAAGTTTATAGCCCGCTTTTTCGACCGCCTGCGAAATGGTGGCCAGAGCGTCTTCCACCCCGTTCAAAGCAGGCGCGAAACCGCCCTCGTCGCCAACCGCGGTGGAGAGTCCCCGGGCGTGCAGCACGCTCTTGAGCGCGTGAAAGATTTCCGCGCCGTATCTGAGGGCCTCCGAGAAGGTGGGCGCGCCTCTGGGCATCACCATGAATTCCTGAAAATCGATCGGAGCATCCGAATGCGCGCCTCCGTTGATAATATTCATCATCGGGACGGGGAGGACTTTCGCATTCGGTCCGCCCAAGTAGCGGAACAAAGGAAGACCGAGTTGGGCAGCCGCTGCGTGGGCCGAGGCCAGCGAAACACCGAGAATGGCATTGGCGCCGAGTCCCTTTTTGTTCGCGGAACCGTCGAGCGCCAGCATGGTATTATCCAGCGTAATCTGGTCGAGCGCATCGAGTCCGACGACCGCGTCGGCGATTTTGGAATGAACGTTTTCGACTGCCTTCAGCACTCCTTTTCCGCCATACCGTTCCTTGTCGCCGTCGCGCAGCTCCCATGCCTCGTGCTCTCCGGTGCTGGCTCCGCTGGGGACAATCGCCCGGCCAACGGCGCCGCCAGCCAACTCAAGATCGACTTCGACTGTGGGATTTCCGCGAGAATCGAGCACCTGTCGTGCCCGTACGCCAGAGATGATGGTTAGAGACATAAATCACTATTGGTTCGAATGACCCGCTTCCTGCAGGCTCTGCTTTGCGTTGACGGGATAGGCCGAGATCGAAACAACTTCGACTTCCTCGCTGCCGGTTTCATTTGGTAGCTCCACGAGTTCGCCAATCTTTTTGCCCAGAAGCGCCTGGCCGATCGCCGTCAGGTAGGAAACGATGTGCTGCTCAGGGTTGCCGTCCCATGCTCCCAAAATACTGTAGACTTGGACCGAACCGGTTCGCCGGTTCCGGAGTTTGACTACGGTCCCAATCGACACTTGCGAATCATCGACGTTCGCGAAATTAGTGCCCCGCGCGCGAGCAAGCATCTGCTCGAGCTCCGCTTTACGCCGCATCAGGACTGTTTGCATCTCCTTGGCCGCTTTAAACTCAAAATTCTCCCGAAGATCGCCGTAGGAGCGGGCAACGCCGATCTCGCGCGTATTTTCCGGGATCTTTTTGGAGACAAGGTCATCGTACTCAGCTTTCCTCTTTTCCAGACTCGCCCAGGAAACGATGAGCGCCTCGTCGCGCCGTTCGGAATCCCCGGTGAGCAGGAACTGCAGATCCGGATTGACTTTGATCATTCGAGCCATGAGCGAGCGTTTGTTCAATTCCTCGAATGCGGGAGTGAGCATCATCCTCCGCATGAGGTCACGGCATTCACCCGGTGTCGCGGTGACCAATAGGTCGGAGATCAAATCACGATCGTCGATCAGCAAATCATGGACTTTCGAACTGCGGCGGACTTCACTGAACTGGTCGCGTTCGAGCGCGCTGAGGCATGCGGTAAGCAGCTCTGGCCCAAGCAAATCGGGGAACTGGGTGGCGCCTCGTTCCTTGCTCAGCCAGTAAAGAACGTCCGATGAGACCGAGTGCTCTTTGATTGTGCGATTCAACAGCTGATGCAGTTCTTCGGTCTTGCCGTGTTCGACCAGAACTTTGGCGATCTCGCCGACTGCGCGATAGTTCACTGACTGGAGGAGATCGAGCAGCAGCGAATCCCAGCGATCGGGAAAAGCGCGAGGCACTTCGCTGAGGAGCCGGCGGTATTTGGTCGCGGCAATCTGACCGAGAATCTTATCAAGCCGCCGTTCGTGCTCGCGCAACGCGGCAACAACAGAGTAATCAGCGTTGACCGAGGAGGGGTGCCGGGCGGCCAACTCCTCTTTCACGATCAAAATCTCGAAGCTCTGGGCGGGGTGGAGTCGCAGATTGCGGGCGGCGACATTCTCGGCTTGAGTGACCAGAGTCTGGATCTGTTCCGGCGAGAAGCTGTCCTCGTTTTTCAAGACCTGTTCCAGCAGGACCTCTTGTTGCTTTAGTTGACGAGCTCCCTGGAAACGCTCGATCAATTCGTCGGCAAAGGAGACACTCTGGTCGCGGGCGATGATCGGCTCGGTCTTTTTGGCTGGAATACTGACCCGGCCACTTTTCCGCACTGTTTTGCGCGCATTCTCCCACCATTTTTTGAAATCAGCCTCCGGAACGATATCGGGGGCCAGAGCCTTCTGGAGTTGATCTTGCGTCACCTTACCGCCGAAACTCTCAATCGCCTGCAAGACTAGTCCGGTCGGATCAGTTCGCGCCAAGTCCCGCAACGCCTCGGGATGCTTTGCCTTGCGAACCAGAAAATGGTCCGGCGCAAGTGGTTGCACGGCCTCGGCGGCATAGGAAAGCTGCATGGAATGTTCTCTTTTTTCCTGAAAATCGATAACGATTTGGTTGAGCAGCAAATTCCAGCTCCGGACCTGACCGAACCCCCAGCTTTTGTGTAAAACGTAAGTCTCTGGCGACAGACTCTCGATCTGGGCGGCGGTTTTTGAGGTGATTTTACCGGAGTCGACCAGGTTCTGAAGTTCTGCGTCCATAGGGAAGTTTGAACATAGAGAAGAGAGACGGTGTCGCCACCGAAAACTCCGGGCGGACCAAATTTGTTTCCGGGTTCCCGGCTGGCAAATCTCGGATCGGAGAATCCCCGACTCGGGACGCGGAACTCGCACCCGGAGAGCGCGGCGCGCCATTTCCGATTGACCCAAAAATATGGGCATCGTACCGTGCGCGGCTTTGAAAATGGCGAACTTTCTTCTTTCCCGGAGTCGAATCACTGGTCTGATCGGGGTTGTTTTTCTTACATCGGGCGGCGCAATTTTGAGCGAGCCGGCTCAGGCCGATCCGATCAGCGAGCTCCGGTCGATCTCGGTGTTTAAGAATGCTGATTTGAATAGACTTGCTGCCGGCGAAGTTTTGGCGTCCCGCGGTCCGGCCATGAATTTCAGTCGTGGCCTGGCGGTGGAATCGGCTTTTGTCATTCGCGCTCCGGTGCAGCGGGCGGTGATGCTCCAGCAACAGTGGAATCCGACGCGCCATTCGGAATTGCGAACCTACATACAACAAGATATCTCCGCGCGTCCGTCGCCGGCCGATTTTCAAAGATTGGCGAGCGCACCCTCGAGTGCTGCCGTGCGCGCCTTCGCCGAAGCGACCAGCCGTCTGCCGGGAGACATGTCCAAGCTTCAGCTCAGCGCGGCCGAGGCAAAGTCCTACAGCGGCGGTGCGGCAGGCGGCGGGGGCAGTACGCCGGCATCAGTGGTCGCTTTCTGGTCGAGGATTTTAGCGGCGAGAGCCCAAGCATATCTTTCCGGTGGATTTGCCGCGCAACCTCCTTATGAGACAAGCAGCGGGACGATCCGGGTTTCCGATGACGCCACGCGGCTGCTGCGCGAAGATCCTGGGGTGCGATCACTGTTTGGTTCTTTCATCAGCAGCGCCGGGATTGGCGATAGTCGAGGTTCTTTGTCACCGAGCATTTATTGGCAAATGTTCGATGCGGAAGGATTGGCGGCGGTGAACCTCGGGGCGTTTTATTCCAAACCGTCCGGAGACGCGATCCAAGCGGCTGATGTACAGTATTATTCAAGCGGCGGTTTCTACACGGCTCTGACGTTTTACCAATTCTGGCCGGTTACCATTGGTGGGCAAAGCGCCTCGCTGGTGTGGCGTTCTGACCTGATCTCGTCAGCTGGGCTGGATCTGCGCGGGGTCGAACGCATGGGGGCAGGCGCCGCAGCCATGCGCGAGGTGCAAAAGGGCGTAAAGGCATTTTTGAGAGACAACGGCCGGCCTAGATAAAATGGTTTGGTGATCAATGAACCAGGCGATCAGAGGATGCGATTTTCGACCAGACGCCAGCCGCGGCCGATGGTTCCTCTGCGGATTCCTCGCCTTCCTGGTCACCGCGACGAGCACGGTGCACGGCGCCCCGGTTTTCGACACGACGCCGAGCAATTCCAATTCGGCATCGGCTTTGTCTTGGGATGTTGAAGGAGACGCCTCTTTTGTCGGGTCCGGTGAAATCAATCGGGCCAGCCGCAGCTTTGGTGATATTTCAGAAATTGAAGCGTCCTTCGGCGCGATCTCCTCGTACCAGCTGACGGACAAATTTCTCCTTCGCCTTGGTGCTGAATGGGAGCGGTTTTCGTTTGATCCTGACCGCTCAGCGCCGGTCCCGGAAACTCTGGAAGATGTAAACCTGGTCTTGGGTGCTGATATTCAGGTCACGCCGGCTATCTTGATGCGGATCGACTTTCGCCCCGGTCTTTACGGTGAGTTTTCCCAGCTTTCGACCGGCAGCTTTTTTATGCCTATCCAGATTGGAGGCTCGTACTTTGTCAGTCCCCAGCTTTTGTTTGTTGCGGGCATCGGCATCAACTATGAGAACGATCTGCCGGTCTTTCCCGCGATCGGGGTGCGGTGGCAGGCAACCCCGAAATTTCTGGTCGACTTGGTTCTGCCCAAGCCGAGCCTCGATTACCAGCTCACCGACAAACTCACCGCTTTTCTCGGAGCGAATTTGCTTGGGGCGACGTTCCGGGTAGGAAACCGTTATGGTCGGGATACTGGCATCCGACAGATCGATCACGGCGTTCTCGAGTACACCGAAATTCGAGCGGGAGGAGGAGTAACATGGAAAGTCAATCGTATCGTTAACTTCAGTGTAGAAGGCGGCTGCGTACCGTATCGAAGGTTCGATTTCAACAGAGCGGATTTCAAAATCCTGTCGACCGATATTGCTCCCTATATACAGATCGCCTTTTCGGCGAAGTTCTGATGTCGTAGATTATCACGGCTTTTCCACGGCATGACTGATCCGGCGATTTTGCTACACGATCTCTCCAAGACGTTCGGGAAAACTGTGGCCGTGGATCGGCTCTCGATGGCGATTGGGCAGGGAGAAATATTTGGTTTCCTCGGCGCGAATGGCGCCGGGAAGACGACAACTATCCGGATGCTCTGCGGTTTGACGGCGGCGAGTCGAGGCAGTGGATCCATCTTCGGCCTCGATATTTTCAGGGATCGTTTTCGGATCCGCTCGCGGTTCGGTTACGTGCCGCAGCGCTTCAGCCTTTACCAGGACCTGACAGTGCTGGAAAACATGCGTTTTTTCGGGGGCGCGTATGGGGTGCCAGTGACCCGTCTCCGGGAACGGATCACCCATCTGATGGGTGAGTTTGACCTCACCTCCAAACGAGACGCTCGGGCCGGCAGCTTGTCGGGGGGATATAAACAGCTGTTGTCGATCGCCTGTTCACTCATTCATCAGCCTGCATTACTCTTTCTGGACGAACCGACCGCCGGTCTGGATCCGGTGCATCGCCAATACATTTGGGATCTGCTCTACGAATTGAGCCAGGACGGTGCCACGATCTTTGTGACGACGCACTACATGGATGAAGCCGAGCGCTGCACTGATGTGGGGTTTATCCAGGGCGGTCGGCTCCTCGCGAAAGGTTCTCCGCTGGATTTGAAAAACCGTCTGCATGGTAAGCTGCTCGAAGTGCACGTCGAGCCGGTGATGGAGGCGATCGCGGCGTTGCGCGCTGTTCCCGGCGTCTACGGGGTGGAGTTGCGGAGTGGGCGGCTCCGGCTGCAAGCACACAATCCGGAAGCATTGCTGGGTCAGTGGCTCGAGCACTGGCCATATGCGCATCTTTGCTGGATGGGCTATGCCTGGGTCGAGCCGGACATGGAGGATGTCTTCATGGCTTATTCTCTCGGAAATTACCAGGCGATTGGCGCGCCGGCGGAGCAAGGGGCCACACGATGAAGTTTCGTCTGCGCTGGAGCGCGATTACCACGATAGCGTACAAGGAATTCATTCATGTCTGGCGGGACCGGCGGGTGTTGCTTTCGATTATCATTCTCCCGCCCTTTTTTACGTTGGTGTTTGGGCACGCTTTTGAGGATACCGGTCCGCACGACATTCCGGCGCTTTTGTACGATGCAGACAAGTCTAGCGACAGCCAGCAATTGATCGATTTGTTGCGCGCCAAAGGCATTTTCGTGTGGCGCGATTGGAATGGCCCGGAAAAAAATGGGCATGTCAACCTGCTAAAAAACAGGGCGAGCGTCGCGATCATTATTCCGAAAGGCTGGAGCAACGGTCTTCATAATGGAGATCCGATCCCGGTCCAAGTTGTCCTCGATGGCACGGACACGAATACTGCTCCGGAGATCCAGGGAACCATCCAGGAAGTACTCGGCGACTTCCAGATGAAGTCGCGGGAGAATATGATCGATACGCTGCCGGACGAGGTTTTCGAAATGGGTCGCAAGCTACCCGAGAGTGTTCGAAACGAGTTTGGATCCGCCATGACTCCATGGACTCTTCAAAGCAAGATTCTTTACAATCCAGAGAGGAAATTCATCGATTTCATCATGCCCGGGATTGTCGGCCTGATTCTGCAACTTCTGACGGTCACTCTGATCGCCAGCACCATCACTCAGGAACGCGAGGTCGGAACATTGTCGCAGTTGATCGTAACACCCCTTCGACAGACGGAGATTGTGATCGGAAAGGTGCTTCCCTATCTCGTTATTTCCTTGCTGCTGATCGCAGGTACGATTGTGCTCAGCCATTGGCATTTCGGCGTACGATTCCGGCAGCCGTTCACCCTGGCTTTGGTTTGCTTTCTCTTTCTGCTGTGCTCGCTCGGGCTGGGGCTGCTGATCTCGGCGTTTTCCAAAACACAGACACAAGCTATTCAGTTCTCGCTTTTTGTGCTCCTTCCGATTTTCCTGTTGTCTGGCGCGTTCGCTCCGCTCGATCAGTTGCCGCGCACAGTCCAACTCTTCGCTCAACTCTTTCCTTTAACGCATTTTTGCCGGGCCTTTCGCCTGACAAATCTCTATAATGCGCCGATTTCTTTCATTGTTGTTGATCTTGTGTTTCTGACATTTGGGGCGCTTGCCACAGGGGCCGCGGCGGCATTCTTGCTGCGCTCGGCGGATGACTAGTGCCTAATTGCGTAAGTTAGTTATATGTATGGCGACTTTCCCCTGATGTACCTGGGATTTGGTCCATTCGAAGGGAGCCGCATTGTTATTGTAGTTCTTGATGAAGGTGTCGATGGCGTTGCGCAGCTCTGCCACGCTGGTGAAGTTTGCCCCCTGGAGGGCTTGGCGGCTCAAGATACTAAACCAGATCTCAATCTGGTTGAGCCAAGAAGCGTGGGTTGGAGTGAAATGAAAATGCACATTGGGGTGAGCCTTCAACCAGCGATCTTGCTTTGGCTTATGGGTCGCAAGGTTGTCTAAGACCACATGAATTTCTTTGTCGAGATTTCCGGCAACTACCTGGTTCATAAACTCCAGGAATTCCCGTCGGCGCTGGCGCCGGTAATGACCAGCCTGCACTTGGCCGCTGGCAATGTTGAGGGCGGCAAAGAGAGTGGAGGTGCCATGGCGCTTGTACTCGTGGCTAAAACCCGTCAGCGCCCTGCCATTGGGCAAGCGAATCCAACCTTGGGCTCTTTCCAGGGCTTGAATGGCTGGTTTTTCATCAATGGCCAAGATGAGCGCATTCTGGGGCGGATTGAGATAAAGACCGACAATGTCAGCGGCCTTGCGCACAAACTCCGGATCGGTGGAAATGCACCAGCTGCGGCGCCGTTCCAATTCAATGCCTTGTTGGCGCAAAATGCGCCAGACTTGATCGGAGGAAACATCGGCCAGACTCTGCGCCAGCAGTCGCCCATTCCAGCGCCCGTAGCCCGCCGGTGGATCTTCATCCAGCAGCGCCAAGACCCGCTTGACCGTCATTTGATCATACTTGGCCGGCTTTCCACTGCGTGGCGCGTCTTCCAAGCCAGCCAGGCCTTGGCGCACAAAGCGCCGCCGCCATTTACTCACCGTCACCTCGGGAATGCGCAGGCTCTTGGCAATCGCACGTCCACTCAAGCCCGCTGCCGCCTTCAAGATAATCTGACTCCTGACCTTGAGCCGGTGTTCGACCCGTTGCGCTCGACTCCAACCCTCCAAGAGCTTGCGGTTTTCCACAGAAAGTTTGATGCGACCCGTTGCCATCCATCCAACAAATCATAATTTTTCATAAATATAAAGAACTAAAGCAACTAAGTACTAGTCGGCATTGCTCGCAGATCCTTGAAGATTTCCGAGCGATGCAGAATTTGAGTTCGACGGAAAGGCCGGCTGGTTGAACCTTAGCGGGAATTCATTACTGATCTGGTTTTGAGCACCTCCGCTTTGCAGAACACGTCGGTCTGGTTGGCGTTACGCAACCGCGTTTTTACGGGTCTCTGGACGGTAAGCGTCATCTCGGGTTGCTGCATCGCTGCCCACGACACGGCGGCCACGTGGCTGATGAATGAATTGGGGGCGTCGCCCTTTTTGCTCTCGCTCATGGCGACGAGCGCCTCGTTGCCATTTTTTCTTCTCACGCTGCCCGCCGGCGCGTTTGCCGATCTGACAAATCGGCGAACACTTTTTGTCGTCAGTTATCTGTGGCTCGCGGCCGCCGCCGGACTTCTGGCGATCTGCACCTGGCTGAAGGTGGTTTCACCGTGGTTGATCCTGACAACAGTTTTCTTGTTGGGTGTTGGCTTCGCCATCAATGCTCCCGTATGGGCTTCGGTCATTCCGGATATTGTTCGTCGCCGTGAACTGGCTTCCGCCGTCACTCTCGGCGGAGTGCAGATGAACCTGGCGGGGATCATCGGCCCTGCGATCGGCGGTTTTCTGCTGTCATTTATCGGACCCGGCACCCTGTTTTTTTTCAACTCGGTCGCGTTTCTCATTGCGGCCGGAACGATCGCGCGACGTTATCGCGATCGGCGGCGGCCTGCCGTCCATCTCGAGAATTTCCTGGAATCTTTTGCGACGGTCGCCCGCTACATTCGCTACACCCAGGGTATGCAGGTTATCGCGGCGCGAAACGCGATTTTCGCGTTCTTTATCTCGGTAGTTCCGGCGCTTGTTCCGGTGATCGCGTTCCATCGCCTCAATCTGCGGGCGAGCGAGCTGGGCATCGTCTTTACCGGTTTGGGAGTCGGCTCTTTGCTGGGAGCGACGGTCGTTCTGCCTTACTCCCGCGCCCGAGCGTCGCCGAACGCTTTAACGATCTTTGCCGGGATGATTCTCGTCGTGGTTTACCTCCTCTTGGAACTGGTGCGAGATGGCCGGGTATTTCCCTTGGTGGCGGTACTGGCGGGAATGAGCTGGGCGGTTTCGGCGACGGAGTTGTGGGTAGCCGGGCAACGAGCCATGCCGGCCTGGGCGCGCGGGCGGATGAACGCGGTCCATATGATGGTGTCTCAAGGGGGTGTGGCCCTGGGCGGTGTGATCTGGGGCTGGTCGGCGAATTCTTTGGGAATCGATCGAACCCTGCTCGGTGGGACCGTCCTGCTTTTTGCCAGCCTGCTTCTGGCGCTGCCATTATCGATCAATTTCGCCCAGCAACTTCAACTGGAACCGGCACCTCTCAGAGCACAACACGATTTTCCGGCTGAACCCGCGCTGCACGAAGGTCCGGTGGCAGTAACGATTGAGTTCAACATTCCACCGGAAAATCGCGAAAAATTCCTGGAGATCATCGAAAAGGTGCGTCTGATTTTTCTCCGGAACGGAGCTTTTTCTTATCGCGTAGACGAAAACCTCGAAACGCCCGGCCGTTTTCGAACAGAGATGTACGTCAGTTCATGGGCGGAGCATCTTCGGCAGCATGCGCGCATTACTCGCGAGGAAAATGATCTCTTTACAAGCATGTGGGCCCTGCACGTTGACGGCGTTGAGCCGTTAGTTCGGCATTATGTTGCCGCCAATCGCTCGGCGACGCCGCTCCTGTTCGGACATCCGAAATCAGGAGAGAGCGGCGCGACAGCAAAGGGAAACGGGGAGAGGAGTTCGGACAATCCTTGATTGAAAGATGCCGCCGGAAGCTCCGCGAACTCCTCACGTCAAAAAAGCGGCCTACATCCGCAGTTCCTGATTGTTGGTTCCATCGAGAATCAGGAATTTTTCGTGGTGGTAGGTGGGATCTGTGCGGAAAGTCAGGCGGCCGGTATATTTGCGCTCGATTTCCACGAGCAGATCTTCGTCTTCGGTTCGGAGCCGGTTCAAGACTTCCGGGTGGACGATGACCCGCACGTCATGCACGTCCTGGTTTTTGCGCATGACGGTATGCAGGGCGCGCTGGATTTCCACGCTCATGGTCATCGGGCTTTTCACAACTCCCGCGGCCATGGCAATAGGGGCAGGCAACAAACATCGAGCCGCTGAGACTTTCCTGCGCGCGCTGCCGCGTCATTTCCATCAGGCCGAGAGCGGAAATCGGGAGGACGTGCGTTTTGGCTTTGTCGCGTTTCAAGGCGGTCCTTCATCCGGTTGTAGACGAGTCTGCTGGTCCTTCCGGTTTTTCATGTCGATGAAATCGCCGATGATCAACCCGCCGATGTTGCGCAGCCGCAGCTGGCGCGCGATTTCGTCCGCCGCTTCGAGATTGGTCTGCAGGATCGTCTTCTCGACGTCCTTGCCGCCTTTGTTGCGGCCGGTATTCACGTCGATGGCGATGAGCGCTTCGGTTTCGTCGATGACGATGTAGCCGCCGCACTTGAGCCAGACCTGGCGATGAAAGGCGTCGTCGATTTGCTTTTGCACGCCGAACCTTTCGAAGATCGGTGTCGGTTCGGTGTAATGAAAGATTCGATTTCGCGAGCGCTTGGAAATCTGCCCGACGAGCGACTGCATGCGTTCGACCGCACCGGCGTCATCGCAATAGACAGCGTCGATTTCGTCGGTCAGAAAATCGCGCACGGTGCGTTCGATCAGGTCCGGCTCCTGAAAAAGCACGGCCGGCGCGGGCTCGGTCTTGAATAGCCTCTTCGATGTGTCGCCATTGTTCGAGCAGGAGGCCGAGGTCGCGCACGAAATAGCGGGCGCGCTGGCCTTCGCCGACGGTGCGGATGATGACGCCCATGCCCTCGGGGATATCGAGCTTCTGCAGGATTGTGCGCAGCCGCTCGCGCTCTTTCGGATCTTCGATTTTGCGCGAGATGCCGCTCTGGTCGCTGTGGGGCATGAGGACGAGATAACGTCCCGCGAGACTGATATTCGTCGTGATGCGCGGGCCCTTGTTGCTGATCGGCCCTTTCGTGACCTGCACGATGACTTCGGAGCCAACCGGGTAGATCTCGGGCATGTCTTTGGCGGTGATCTTCTTCGTTGGCTTCGCGTTCGTTGCCGGTTGACTTCTTCGACGCCGCTATCGAGGCCCGGGAGTGCATCCCAGAAATGGAGAAAGGCGTTTTTCTCGAAGCCGATGTCGACGAACATGGCTTTCAGCCCATGCTCGATATTTTTGACTTTGCCTTTGAAGATGCTGCCGACGATGTTCCGATCGGTGTCGCGTTCGATGTTATATTCTTCGAGCACGCCGTCCTCGAGAAGGGCGACGCGCTCGTTCGAGTTTTTCGCAGCTGATGATGAGTTGATTGCCCGTCTTTTTGGATTAGCCCCAGAAATTGCTTAACTTTTTCCAGCATTGTACAGATTCCAAAAGAAAGTCCTGGTTTCCGGTCAGAAGAACAGGAAGTGTTTTTTCTTTGGTTGTTGATTTGGTTGCTGCGGCGATTGCTGGTTGCCTGTTCCGGTTTCGGCTTGTCTCCGGAAAAAATCGAAAAAGCTGTCGCCGCTGTGCTTGAGCCGGTTCGGGCTCGCGATGGTGGTTGATGAGTGTCCGCTTCCGCGCGGATATCCGGTTCTTCCTGGTGCGATCGGGAAGCATGGTGGGGAGGATTGGCGTGCCGTCGGAGACGTGGTCGGACGTTTCCTGGTCGACCGAAGCGTAATTGCGCTGGGGTACCGTGTTGTCTTTGAAGTTAATCGCTTCGACAGGTTTAAAATTGCCGATCGCCGGATCCATCGGTTGTGGTCCGGGGTCATAGCCATGTGTCGAGACCGAGTGTTTCTTCGAGGATCTTCGAGGCCAGAGGCGCGGCAACGCCTCCGCCGGCTTTGCCGCCCTGAACCAGCACCGCCAAGGCGATCTTCGGGTGGTCATAAGGAGCGAAGGCGACGAACCAAGTATGATCATCTTTTTTTCCATCCCGCCAGAATTGAGCAGTTCCGGTTTTTCCGGCAACCTCGACTCCGGGAACCTGGGCTTTTCTCCGGTGCCGTCAGGTGCATTAACCACTCCCACATTCCTTTTCGCACCATCTCGATTTGTTCTTTGGACAAGATATTATCTTTCATCAGGTCGCCTCGGATTTTCGGCGGCCGGCGCACGATGTCCCGTCCGGCTGCTGAACCTGGTAGATCAGGCTTGGCTGGTAGGCTATTCCGCCATTTGCAACAGTCGCAGCAACCATCGCCATCTGGAGCGGACTTGCAAGAACGTAGCCTTGCCCAATGGAGGTATTAGCGGTCTGACCCTGGGTCCATTTTTCATTCTTGTTGATCTCCAGCCACTTCGGCGATGGTAGAATCCCGGGATCCTCGCCGCTGAGCTCGATCCCGGAAACCTGCCCCAATCCAAGAGTTGCTCCGACCTTGTCGATTGCATCAATCCCGGCGGCATTGCCATATTGGTAAAAATAGGCGTCACAAGAGTTCTTGATGGCCTCGACCAGAGTTTGCGGGCCATGATGACCACCTTTTTCCGCGATCCAGCAGCGCATGTAGGTGTTGCCATAGGTGACGCCCCCTGAGCAATAGAAGGCTGCTTTGGCGAGGCCGCGCGTCAAACCGGCCAGGGCCACGACAATTTTGTATGTTGACCCCGGGGCATAGGCGCTGATTGCCCGGTTGGTCAATGGGTCGGCATCGGCGTCTTTGATGCTCGCCCAATCAGCTGCCGAAATCGACGGGATAAACTTATTGGGATCAAATGAAGGCACCGATGCCATCGCCAGGATCTGGCCGTTATTCGGATCAACGACCACGCAAGCGCCTCTCCCGACCGATCGCATCGCGCGTTCGACGATGTATTGGATCCGCGCATCGATCGTCAGGAAAACATTGGATCCGGGGTGGGATGAATGACTTCCTTGTCTCCTTCATACTGGTTTTTTGCGTTCTTCTTGATGATCCGTTTGCCGGGTTTGCCACGAAGTTCGTCATCCATGAAATACTCGATGTTGGTTCGGCCCTGCACATCGGGTTCATAGAAAGTAAAGTCTCGTATGTCGGGAAGTTTGTTGATGTCCTTGGGCGCGCCCGACATAGCCCAGAATCTGAGCGGCCAAAGCGTTGTAAACGTATTTGCGCACCGGCTTAACATTGACCTGGACGCCAGGCAACCCGAGATCTTTTTCCGCAAACTTCGAAAAAGTAGCGAAGTCGAGATCTTCGCGATACGTGAAGGGCACCAGGTTATTGTTGCGAAAGTGTGCCCGGAGCCGTTGCGCATTGTACGGTTCCGCGACTTTGAGTTCCTGCAACCGAGGAACGATCGTCCGATCAACGATCTGTACGATATCGGGTTCCTTGCGATCGCGCAGATTGCCGAAAGAATCTTTGGCGTTGAACTCCAGCATCGGAGGTTCGCCAAATTGCTTTTTGTAACCGCTTACGAGGTCGGGCAGATAAAAGTCGACTTCATAGCTCGGCCGATTCGTCACCAGCACGACTCCGTTGCGATCCTTAATGTCTCCGCGCACGGCGGGGATTCGCACGGTGACCTCCGAACTGCCCTGTATCCGGCTGCGGAAAGTACTATAAAGTTTAACCTGGACGAACCACAGCCGGACGCCCAGGGCCACTAGTGCCAGGACCATGAAGCCGGCCAGAAAAAGGATTCGGAAGTCGAGGATTGAGGGCTTCGAAACGCGGGCCATAAACGGTTAGCCAACTCGGATTTCGGGGGGCGTCCTGTTGGCTGCCGCCCAGCGGCAGGAACCCTCCACCAGCCGCTGCATCAGCGAACACTTCCACTTAACCCGGGCCGGTAATTCAGCCAATGGGAGAGCGGCGTGAGAATAAAAAATACACACGGGTTGAGGAAGATCGAGAGAAGGCCAGGGCCAAAAATCCGCCATAGTATAACGTCACTAATAAAAAATTCACGTCGCGCAAAACTCAAAATCGCATATTCCGCAATCAAAATGACCGGCGTGAACAAGGCGCTCAGTTCCGCCAGCCAGAAATGAATTACCCAGCGATTGCGCAAGAAAAGAGGGCGAAATCCGTGCATGACCAAGCCCGGTAAGAACCAGATGAGCACCGACGTCCCTAAGGGAAAATCGCTGCGGGCCGGGTCGGGAAGGACCAGCAGGTCCTTAAGGAGACCAGTGAAAAGGGTAATACCCAGCACCAGCGGAAACGGGAAAGCGAGACAACTGTAAAAGTAGATCGCCGGCACGAGAAGGATTGACGCTCCTTTGAGCAATAAGAGGGGTGGTACGAATCGTTGGAACAGAAAAAAAACAAAGGTCAGAAAAAGAATCGCCGCGAAAAACCTGATCATCGTCCGCCCCGGATAACAAAGACATCCTTGATGTCGGCCAAATCAACTGCTGGAGTGACCGTGGCGACTCCCTCGAGCTCTTTGACCGCGAAATCTTTCACCACTCCAACCAGGACGCCGGAAGGAAATACTCCGCCTCTTCCCGCCGTTACGACACGCATTCCAGGCTTGATGTTCGCGGTCTTGCTGAGAAAACGGATACGAAGATCGGGGGCGTAATTGGAGGAAACCGGCGTTCCGCTAATGATGCCTTTTTCCTGTGTCCCTTCGATTTCGACGGAGACTCGCAAGCTCTCGTCGGAAATCAGCAGGACCCGGGAGATATCGCGGCTGACGCCAGTCAGTTTGCCGACCAGACCGGCTTCGGTTACGACAGCCATATCAGTCGCGAGTTCGTCCCGGGCGCCTCGATCAATCGTACAGGTGTTCCACCAGGTCGCATTGTCCCGTGAGATGATCTCGGCTGGCGCTAGCTGGAAAGGGGATTGCTCCTGGAATCCGAGAGCGCGATTAAGCCGGTTGACTTCTCCCTCCAGGTTTTCAGAAGAGCATTCGTGGCGCGTAGCTGTTCGTTCTCGCGGCGCAGCCGCCGATTTTCGGCTTCCAGCACATCGTGCCGGCGCAGGCTTCCGCTGACGCCGCCAATCCGCTCCTGGACAAGTGCGCCTGCCCGCAAAACAGGGGAGATCGCTTGGAGAAGGCCGTTCTGCATGTGTTGTTTCAACGATTTTGGCAGCAGCAAAACAGCCGCTGCCAAGAAGCAAGAAGACGCCGAGGGCAATGATGTTACTGCTCCTCATGAGAGGGCCGCTTTTTAACGCGGCGGCCGATCGGACGAGGCAACTTGCCGGAGGAACTTGATTTCGCTCAACGCGCGGCCGGTTCCTTCGGCGACCGCGCTGAGCGGGTCTTCCGCCACATGCACCGGAAGACCGGTTTCTTCCTGCAGCAGACGATCGAGGCCGCGCAGCAGCGCGCCGCCGCCGGCCAGGACCAGACCGCGATCGACCAGATCCGCCGAAAGCTCCGGCGGACAACGTTCCAGGGTGACGCGGACCGATTCGACGATCGTTGAAATCGGCTCCAGCAACGCTTCCCGGACTTCCTGCGAAGTGATCGTCAGCGTCTTCGGCAGGCCGGCCACCAGGTCGCGGCCTTTCACTTCCATGCTCGTCTCTTTTTCCATCGGATAGGCGCTGCCGATCTTGATCTTGATTTCCTCCGCGGTGCGCTCGCCGATCATCAGATTGTAGGCGCTCTTCATGTAGCCGGTGATCGCCTCATCGAGCTCATCGCCGGCCACGCGGACGCTGCGGCTGAAGACGATGCCAGAAAGCGAAATCAGCGCGACTTCCGTCGTGCCGCCGCCGATATCGATGATCATGTTGCCGGCCGCATCCTGAACCGGTAGCCCGACGCCGATCGCCGCCGCCATCGGTTCTTCGATCAGATAGACTTCGCGTGCTCCCGCGTGCGCGGCCGATTCTTTCACCGCGCGTTTTTCCACCTCGGTGATTCCGGAGGGTACCGCGATGACGACTCGCGGCCGCACCCATTTGCGGCTTGTGCACTTTGGTGATGAAATGGCGCAGCATCGCCTCGGTCATTTCGAAGTCGGCGATCACGCCGTCTTTCAACGGCCGAACCGCGACGATATTACCCGGCGTGCGACCGAGCATGCGCTTGGCTTCGTCGCCGACCGCGAGAACTTGGCTCGTCCCGCCCGCACCGCGACGACCGACGGCTCGCGCAGGACGATGCCCTGGTCTTTGACGTATACGAGCGTGTTCGCGGTTCCGAGATCGATCCCGATATCGTTGGAAAACAAGCCGAAAAAACCGTTAAACATTCAAAGTCTACCTGATTTATTCTGTTGCCGTTTCAATCCCAGCCTCTAGCGGGTAAATCGTTTGCCGGCCCCTTGGCTCCGCGTTCAGGCCTGGGTCGGTAGAAGCCCTTGTATCTAGGTAGGCGTATGGTCATCGTCAAGGAAACATCGAAGCTTTGTGACTGGACCGTCAATTGACTGAGCCCTGATCTGCTGCTCAGATCTCTAGCCATGCTGATGGTTGGGATTATTACGATTTCGGATCGGGCGGCGGGGGGTACCTATGAGGATCTCAGCGGGCCGGCTCTGGCGGCCGTTGTCCGAAAATACGGCTGGGAGGTTCAGGCCGAGGCGCTGGTACCGGATGAGCTGGAGTCCATCCAGTCAGCAGTGCGATCTTTTGCCGCGCAGGGCTGCCAGCTTATCCTCACGACAGGCGGTACGGGGATTGCCCGGCGTGACATCACGCCTGAAGCAATACGTGGCATTATGAGGGTCGAATTGCCGGGCTTCGGCGAGGTGATGCGCGCCGAGTCCATGAAGCTGACCCCGAATGCGATCTTGTCACGGAACCTGGCTGCTGTCGTGGATCAGGCTTTGGTCATTGCCTTGCCTGGCAAACCGCAAGGTGCTCTCGATTGCCTGAGCTTTGTGGCGGCGGCGATACCGCACGCCGCGAAAGTCGCGGCTGAGCTCCCGACGTCGTGCTAGCCGGTGGGAGTGCCAGTGCCAATGTCAGTGTCAGTGTCAGTGTCAGTGCCAGTGTCAGTCGGCTTATCGGACTTTGACGCCAGTCCCCGAAGGGACTTCAGGACTCAGCGTCAGTGGAGCAGATCGATCTTGCCGTTGCAGAGCGCCCGTAGGCCGTGAATCGTGTCAGGCGAGCGTCAATGCACCGCCCTTCTGGAAGAAGGCCCTGGGCATTCTCGGAACCGTTTTCCTGCTCACCTACCTCACGGATCTGGTCGGGGCCGCCGTTGTCAGCGCTTTGGGCTGGGTCGGCTGCCAGCTGTTGCATCTTCCTTACCTCCTTTCGATTCCGCTTTGGTTTTCGGGTTACCTTTTTATTTACAACGTCGATAAAGTTTATCTGGACCCGGCGGACTCGGTGAACGTGCCACGGCGGGTTCAATGGGCAACGGTTTTACGACAAGTTCGCTTTGTTCTGATCGGGCTTTCCATTCTGGTACTCGCCAGCTGGCCCCTGCTTCAGGGACAGTGGTGGTTAAGCTTGGCGGTTTTCGGGCTTGGCGGCGCCCTTATTTTCTACTCACGGCCAATTCCCTGGCTCGGTTACCGAGTGAAGGATCTGCCGTTTGTGAAATCGCTTCTGGTCCCTCTGGTTATCGCGGCGGCGCTGATCGGTTTACCACTTCTGGAAAACCGCCGAATGCCGGGGCGCAGAGAACTTTTGGTTTTTTGCTGGTGTCTGGTCGTGCTGGCGATCAACAACTTGGTTTTCGATTATCGCGATATTGTCGGTAACCGGCTGCAGCGGACGCACACTCTGGCCTCTCAGTTGGGACCAATGGGCACCCGGCGTTTGTTTGGCGCACTGTGTTTTTGTCTTTTGACACTCACGACCGCGCTGGCTCTTGATAGAATCACGACCGCCGCGATGCCGCTGGTCTTGTTCTTCGGCTGTGGCTTTCTGGGCGTCGCCCTGTGTACCGCGAGAGATCCGCTCGTGTTGAGCCTGGCGGCTGATTTCCTCCTGTTTGCTCCCGCTATTGCGGAGCTGACCCGACATCATTGACACCAGCACTGAACCCTGACGCTGACACTGACACTGTCACTGTCACTGTCACTGGCACTGGCACTGTCACTGGCACTGTCACTGCCCCCCGCTCGCCGCTTGCGCTCAATTTTGCCGCGCCCTAAGATAGACCGTGGAAGATCACTTCGGGCACCGCATCGATTATCTCCGTGTTTCCATTACAGATCGTTGCAACGAGCGGTGCCAGTATTGTATGCCGCAAGAGCTGCAGGAATGGCTCCCGCACACCGAAATTTTGACCTATGACGAGATCGCTCGGCTGTGTCAGGTCGCCGCTGGATTGGGCGTGCGGAAACTGCGCGTAACCGGAGGCGAACCGCTGACTCGCCGGGAGGTCTTGACGCTTTTTCAGCTGTTGAGCGAGATCAAAGGCATAGAAGAAATCGGCTTATCGACCAACGGATCGCTTTTAGGGAAAGAGGTTCGGCCTGGTACAACGATGGCTGAGGCGCTCCGTGGGTTTAAAATCAACAGCGTCAATATTTCCCTGGATACCCTTAATCCGGTCAAATATCAACAGATCACCGGGCGCGATTTTCTGGAGCGAACACTGACCGGTATTCGCGCCGCCCAACGCGCCGGGTTTTCGCAAATCAAGTTGAATGCTGTGCTGATGCGGCATCGCAACGAAGACGATCTCGGGCGATTGGTGGAGTTTGCCCGCCGCGAAAAGCTGCTTCTGCGGTTTATTGAATTGATGCCGGTGACGACAACGGAGGTTCTCACTGAGGAGAATTTCCTGCCCATCGCCGAGGCCCGCCGCGCGATTGAGAAACAGTTTGGCGACCTGGCGCCCGATCCCGATTTTCGAACCAATGGCCCGGCGATCTATCATCGGTTTCGTGATTACCCACAGAGAGTTGGTTTTATCGGCGCGATGACCAACCTTCATTTTTGCGAATCGTGCAACAAGCTTCGGCTGACCTGTGACGGTAAGCTGCGACCGTGTTTGGGAAGTCACCTCGAGTTTGATATCAAGGCTCCTCTCCGGGCCGGCGCGACTGATGGAGAGTTGCGACGGTTTTTTTTGCAAGTGGTAGATCGCAAACCGCAACAGCACGATTTCCGGGACAACTATCAGCCAGGGCGAAAGATGGTAGCGATCGGAGGCTAGAACTGCGCGATGGGAGATAAGCTGACGCACGTCACGCCGGACGGCCGCGTCCAAATGGTCGATGTTTCGTCCAAGCCGCTCGTTCATCGGGTGGCCGTGGCGGAAGGATCGCTCACGATGCAGACTGCGACCCGAGCGCTGATCAGCGCTCACCAGATCGCCAAAGGCAATGTGCTGGCCACGGCGCAGATTGCCGCCATTCAAGCGATCAAACGCACCGATGAACTTATCCCGCTCTGCCATACGCTCCCGGTGCAACACGTTGAGCTCGATTTTGCGGAAAGCTCCTCCGGCTTGACCATTCGTTGCCGGGTAACGACGATCGCCGGCACGGGAGTGGAGATGGAAGCCCTCACCGGGGTGTGCATTGCCGCCCTGACAATCTATGACATGTGCAAGGCGGTAGATCAATCGATGGTTATCGGCTCCGTCCGCCTGATCTCAAAGACCAAAGAAACCGCCTCATAAAAACCCTTATCCGGCCTGTTCTCTTTGTTCTATTGATCGCTCTGCCTGCTTTCTGCGGAAACTTGCTCTCACACCGTTGAACGTTCAGCGCTCCTCGTTGAACGTAGGCGGTGGCGTATTCCGCTCTGGAAGATTTTGTTCGAAAGCTCGAGCTCTCTGGCGAGTTGTTGCGGATCACTGAGCCGGTGGCAACCGAGCTGGAAATAACGGAGTTTGCCGATCGTCAAATGAAGTCGCCGGGCGGCGGCAAGGCGCTGATTTTCGAACGACCCACGATCAAGGGAGTTCCGTCGAGATTTCCCGTGGCGATCAACTTGATGGGCTCCGCAAAGCGGATGGCCCTCGCTTTGGGAGTTGCTTCAATCGAAGACTTAGCTCATCAGCTTCAGCTCATTTTGAAAGCGAAGCCGCCTGCTTCTGTCGGCGAAGGTTGGGCGTTGTTGAAGCAGGGAATCGATTTGCTGCACGCGCGACCGCGGAAAGTGCGAACCGGTCCGTGTCAGGAAGTGGTTCACTTAATGAATCGCGAGCCGAGTCTCACGTTGGACGATCTCCCGATCCTGCAATGCTGGCCGAAAGATGGCGGGACGATTTATCACTCTGCCGATGCGTTTACACCGTGGACCCCGACTCCGGCCAGCGGAACGTCGGCATGTATCGGATGCAGGTTTTCGATGGCCAGACTACGGGCATGCATTGGCAGGTTCATAAAGTCGGCGCGCGGCATGGCAAGAGTTATTACGAAAAAACCTGCCGCATGCCGGTGGCGGTCTGTCTAGGGGGCGATCCCGCTTACACGCTTCGCGGCCACGGCTCCGTTGCCGGATGGGCTGGATGAAATCCTCTTTGCCGGCTTTGTGCGCAAAAAATCAGTCGAGCTGGTGAAATGCGAAACCGTTGATCTTGAGGTGCCGGCCGATGTTGATTTCGTCTTCGAGGGATATGTTCAGCCTGGTGAACTGAGAGACGAGGGACCGTTCGGTGATCACACCGGCTATTACACTCCGATCGACCAGTATCCGGTCTTCCATCTCACGGCGATCACGCATCGGCGCGAGGCGATCTATCCGGCGACGATCGTGGGGATTCCTCCGATGGAGGATTTTTACATTGGCGGTGCCAGCGTCCGAATATTCCTGCCGGTTTTTCGAGATGAATTTTCCGGAGATCGTCGACATGGCTCTGCCGGCTGAAGGCGTTTTCCATAACTTGGTTTTTGTGAGTATTCGAAAACAGTATCCGTATCAGGCGTTCAAGGTTATGCATGGCCTCTGGGGCATGGGGCAGATGATGTTTTCCAAATACATCGTCGTCGTGGACGAGGATTGTGACGTGCATAACACGAGCGAGGTGCTCTTTCCGCTGGTGTGCCAATACCGATCCGCAGAGGGACACCAGCCTGATCAAAAATCCGTCCGATAGCCTCGATCATGCGCCCTCAGTTCCTAACCTTGGCTCGCACCTGGGATTCGACGCCACCCGGAAACTACCGGGTGAAGGATATCATCGATCGTGGCCTGAACTGGTCAGGATGGATCCGGCGGTGAAGGAGAGAGTAAGCGAGATGCTGAAGCATTCTTCCCGGTAAACCAGGCGTTTCGCGGGGCGATTGGGAAATCGGACACGCCGATCAGGTCCGTTCCAAAATAGCCACAGCCTCGATCTCCGCGGTCTGCGGAAACATGTCAAAAGGCTGTATCTCCCGCATCGCATAGCGCGATTGCAAACTTTTCAAATCCCGGGCCAACACCGGCGGGTTACAGGACACATAGATGACCCGTGGTGGCGGGTGATCGTTGATTGTCCGAAGGATCTGCGGATTCAGGCCGGCGCGCGGGGGATCAAGGATCAGAGTGCCGGGTTGGTTACGGCGGAGCGCTCCTGGCAGGGCTTTATTGACGTCGGCACATAGATAGCCTTCGTTGAGCCCGGCCATGCGGTGAGCACGCTCGACGGCCGGACGGTTCCATTCAATCCCGACGACCCGGTCGACATGTTTTGCCAACGCGTGGGCAAAAAAGCCGTCTCCCGAGAAGGCGTCAACGACGATTGGTCCGGTTGCCTGCGCGACGACGTAATCCCGAAGCAGTCCGGCTACTGCATCGTTCGTCTGGGAAAAGGTTCGCTGGGCCTTATGCTCGCGAAGAGTGTAGTGCTGCTGATCGCCGCGCGGCCCCCCCCTCTGCTCTGTCAGAAGTTCATTGACGGCGGGGCTGGCGATCGGGCAGGTCGCGATGTCGATAACGGAACGACTGTTGCGGGCAAACAAGCCAAGCGCGTTTTTGTCCGAATGCACGGTAATGCGGTTGCGATAGCCAAAAATCCGGGGGCTGGGAACTACTTGGGCGACTGGCGGATGGGAAATCCCGGCGATGCGCGTGATCAACTGCTCTACCTGCCGCTGCTTGATCTCCAGTTGATGCGGATAAGCGACGTGTTGGTAGTCACAGCCTCCGCACTCGCCAAAATATGGGCAACGCGGCTCTTGCCGATGGGGAGACACCTCCGAGACCGCGCACAGCACGCCCCGGCTCAGAGTTCGGCGATCCTCTATAAGGCGAACAGTCACCAACTCGCCCACAATGGTAAAGGGGACAAAAACGACCTTTCCGTCTCGCCGTCCGACACCGGCGCCGCCAAAAGCAACTTCCTCAATCCGGAGCGGAAACGTTTCCGTTTCCGGTTTCACGTTTCCGGTTTTACGTGTCATGTTTTACCTCTCGCGTTTCCGGTTTCGTTTGGCGCCCCCGCCAAACGCGACACCAGATACCTGACACCTGAAACACGAAACGTGAAACACGAAAACGCGAAACCCCTAATGCTATGAGCGAATTGAGTTTTGGCGCCGTCAACACGGAGAACGCGGCAGTCAGGCAGTGGGTGGCGGAGATGGCCGCGCTTTGCCAGCCCGATAGCGTATTCTGGTGCGATGGGTCCCCAGCGGAGACGGAAATGTTGCTCGCGCGTGCCGTCGACCAAGGCGTCTTGCTACAGCTCGATCCGCAAAAATGGCCCGGTTGCTATTATCACCGATCCAAGTCAAACGATGTCGCGCGGGTCGAACAGTTGACTTTCATCTGTACGCCGTTGGCCGAAGAAGCTGGACCGACCAACAACTGGGCGCCGCCCAAAGAGATGTACGCGAAACTTTATGGACTGGCCCGTGAGTCTATGCGTGGCCGGACCATGTACGTCGTCCCCTATCTCATGGGGCCGCCAGGATCAGACCTGGCGAGGGTTGGTCTGGAGCTGACGGATTCTCTTTACGTCGTGCATAGCATGAGGGTGATGACCCGCATGGGCCGCACCGCTCTCGCGCAGATCGGCGCTGACGGCGATTTCAATCGCGGTTTGCACTGCACGCTCGACGTCCATCCCGAACGCCGGTTTATCGCTCATTTTCCCCGGGACAACGTCATCATATCGGTCGGCTCGAACTATGGAGGAAACGCCTTGCTCGGGAAAAAATGCCTGAGTCTGCGTATCGGTTCGTACCTGGGCAGAAGGGAACGCTGGATGGCCGAGCACATGCTCATTCTTGGGGTCGAAGACCCGAATGGCGAAAAGACATATGTCGCCGGTGCTTTTCCGAGCGCTTGCGGAAAGACAAACTTTGCCATGCTCGTTCCGCCAAAGCACTTCGCCGGCTGGAAGGTAACCACCGTGGGCGACGATATTGCCTGGATGAAACCCGGTCCGGATGGACGCCTTTGGGCCATCAATCCCGAGGTCGGCTATTTCGGGGTTGTCCCGGGCACAAATTACCGATCCAACCCGAACGCCATGGAGTCCATGAAAAAGGACACGATCTTTACCAACGTGGCCCTGACGCCGGACGGTGACGTGTGGTGGGAAGGAAAAGACAACCCGCCTCCGCCCTCACTGCTCGATTGGAAAGGAAACCCGTGGCGTCCTGATACAGGAAGTCCGGCCGCTCATCCGAATAGCCGGTTCTGTGCTCCAATGACCAACAACCCCGCACTCGACTCCGCTGCCGAAGACCCTCGCGGAGTGCCCATCAGTGGAATCATCTTTGGCGGCCGGAGAGCGACGACCATGCCGCTCGTCTATCAGGCTTTCAACTGGATCCACGGCGTTTTCGTGGGTGCGACCATGGCTTCGGAAACAACGGCGGCTGCGACGGGAGCAGTCGGCGAGGTTCGACGCGATCCCATGGCGATGCTTCCTTTTTGCGGGTACAATATGGGCGAATATTTCGGACATTGGCTCAAGATGCGCAAGGTCATCCGACGACCACCAAAGATTTTCCATGTAAATTGGTTCCGGAGGGGGAGAGACGGCCAGTATCTCTGGCCTGGATTTGGGGAAAATATGCGGGTGCTTAAATGGATCGTGGACCGTTGTCGCGGGCGCGTTGGAGCGGACGAAACGCCGATCGGGTGGATGCCCACCCCGGAAAATATCGACGTTGAGGGCTTGGATTATGGTCGGGAGAAGCTTGCGGAGTCGCTCACGATCGATGTGGAAGAGTGGAAAAAGGAGGTGATGGCGCAGGATGATCTGTTCATCAGGCTGCATAGCGATTTTCCGGTTGAGCTGTTTTTTCAACGTGAACTGCTGATCGCGCGTCTTTAGCCTGCATCGTTTCGCAAATCCTGAGGGATTGCCAAAGGATGCAGGCTTTGACGGCAGATAGGCGTTGTGCGAAACGGAGGGGTCAACGATATGAGCGAAACTACCCTTGTAATATTCAAGCCGGACTGTCTGGCCGAGCGTCACTGTGGCGAAGTGCTCCAGCGCTTCGAACGCGCCGGTTTGGAAATAGTCGGTTGCAAAATGATACTCCTGACCGGCGAGCTTCTCGACCGGCATTATGCGCATATCGCGGATCAGCCCTTTTATCCGAACGTAAGGACTTTCATGCAGACCAGCCCGGTGATCGTCATGGCCCTGGCCGGAGAAAACGCGGTTGCCCGGCTCCGCGAACTGATGGGACCGACTGACTCGCGAAAAGCGGCGCCCGGAACCATTCGAGGCGATTTCGGGAAGGATGTCATGCTCAACGTCGTCCATGGATCCGATAGCCTGGAGAACGCCGCGTTGGAATTGGCGCGCTTTTTCTCCGCAGATGAACTGTTCGGCTTTGCGGTGCGCTAGCACGCCCGGCAATGCCCGCTTTCCTGGCTCCGTTCGCCAACCGGAACTATCGTCTTTATTTCAGCGGACAGCTCATCAGCCTGATCGGCACATTTGTGACGTTCACGGCTTTGTCCTGGGTGGTGTACGCGCTGACGAAGTCGCCTTTGATGCTCGGCCTTTTCGGTCTGGCGGGGCAAATTCCGTCTCTGCTCGCGGCGCCGATCGCTGGGGTATGGGTAGACCGGCTCGATCGCAAGCGGTTGTTGTTGATTACCCAGACGCTATCGCTTTTTCAGAGCGTCGGGCTGGCAATCCTTGCCTTCAGTCACGCTTTGAATTTCTGGCTAGTGCTCCTCCTGTCCGCGTTTCAGGGACTGGTCACTGCTTTTGATCTCCCGGCGCGACAGGCAATGATCGGCCAGATCGCGGAAACAAGAGAAGATCTGCCGGCGGTGATCGGTATGAACTCGACGATGTTCAACCTCGGCCGGATGATCGGGCCGCCCCTCGGGGGAATCATCTTGTCGGTCTTTGGGGTCGGCGCCTGTTTTGCGATCGATGCTGTGAGCTACCTGGCTGTTCTTGCCGCCATTCTCGGGATGCGATTGCGCCCCAACCCGGGTACCCGTGGAGCGCCGCGGCCGGTGTTGGAGGACTTGAAAGCCGGCTTGGTCTACGCGTTGCGCAATCATACGATCCGTACACTGATGGTGCTGCTCTGCTGGATAAGCGTGTTTGGCATCTCGTTTGGAGTGATGAATCCGGCCTTCGCCCGCGATGTTTTTCACGGCGATGCGCATGTCCTTGGCTGGCTAATGGGGGCGTCCGCCTTGGGCGCGATCTGCGGGGCGCTCCGGACGGCTGCAAGAGTTGGCATCGCACGCCTCGTCCGCGGAATGGTGCTTGGAGCGACTCTTCTCTCAGTCGGGATGATCGCTTACGCGAACAGCCGATCCCTGCCGCTTGCTCTCCTGAGCTTGTTCATCTGTGGGATAGGTGGAGTTACCTTTGTGACCTCCTCGAACGCTCTCATCCAAAACGTGGTCGAGGAGAGCAAACGCGGTCGTGTCATGAGCTGGTACCTGCTGTGTTTTCAAGGTGGCTTTCCCCTGGGCGGACTCATTATTGGAGCGATTGCCCAACGGATCGGGATCAGTCATGCCGTATTCGTTTGGGGCCTCTTGACAGGAGGTGCCGTTCTCTATTTATGGGCCAATCAACAACGTCTCCGTGCGCGATCGACCGAGCTTGTGCTCGGGCACCGCTATGGCGAACTTCGAGAAATATGAACCTGAAAGGACTGATCTTTGACTTCGACGGGCTGATTGTGGACACCGAGACCGCCGGCTTTTTGAGCTGGGGCGAGATCTACCGCCAGTATGGTCAAGAACTCCGGCTGGAGGACTGGACGCACGCAACTGGATACGTAGCAGGATTTGATCCGGCGGTTCATTTGGAAAAATTGGTTGGTCACTCGCTGGATTGGGCGGTGCTCGCTCCCAAACGAGAAAATCGAAACTGGGAACTAACTCTCCAGGCGAAAACGCTCCCCGGAATCGAAGCATTGATGGTACAGGCTAAAGCGGCCCATTTGGGTGTCGGTGTTGCCAGCAATTCCGGTGGAAGCTGGGTGTGGGATGGACTCCGGCGGCTTGGCCTCGATGGATATATCGATACGATTGTCACCCGAGACATGGTGCTCAATCCCAAACCAGCCCCAGACATCTACCTGAAAACGGCCCAGGATCTGCGGGTGGATCCGGCTGCCACCGTCGCTCTGGAAGATTCCGAACCAGGCGCACGCGCGGCCAAGGCAGCGGGTATGACCGTGGTGGTCATCCCAAACCAATTCAGCGAACGCCAGAATCTTTCCGTGGCCGACCTCATTGTTAAAAGCGCGCGAGAAGTCGATCTGGCCCGGCTGGATGAGCTGGTCGAAAAGTCACGCACCGTTGCTTCGGGGAAAGAGGGCTAGGAATTTAGGACTTGTAGGAGGTCAGGGGTCGGGAATCGAGAGTATGCGGCAATCGACCGATGGGTCGGAGGAGGTCAGGGTCTGTCTCGCAACCTGTTTTGGGCGGTGCGCCAGTAGGGCGATGCGCCTTGGCGGATGAGGCCAGGCGAGAAGTTGTTTGAGCCGGACGGTACGGCAGTCCATAACGCCTGACTTCTGACTTCTGACTCCTGACTCCTGACTCCCGACTCCTGACTCCCGAGTTCCCGCTCCTGCAACTCCTGAACTTGTGGCATTTATCCACTTGTGGCATTGGTGGCATTCCTTCGCTGAGACTCTGTCGCCAGCGAAATCAGAAGATGAAAGTTGTCCCCGCAAACGTCACAGTACGGCTCAGTCCCGGTTGTCTATGAAGATCCCAGAACTTCGCGGAATCCTGCAGTACGTCACGCGATTTCGAGGCAAGATCTTCGTCATCGCCATTGATGGCGAGGTCCTGGCTTCGGAAAATTTCTCGAACCTTCTTTTGGATATCGCCGTTTTGCGTTCTCTCAATATCAAAACGGTTCTAGTGCACGGTGCGGGTATCCAAATCGCGCAAACGGCCGAGCGACATGGAATCGCGGTTTCGAACGCGGACGGGAGCGGAGTAGTCGACGAGCAAACTCTTGAACTGTCGATCAGCGTCGCCATCCGGCTGACCAACGAAGTGATGGAGGGACTCACCCAGGTCGATCTGCGGGCCGCTTACGCCAACTGCATCATCGCTCATCCGACCGGGATTCTGCACGGGGTTGACTACCAGTTTTCTGGCAAAGTCGAAAAGATCGATGTCAAATGTCTTGAACTCCTGCTCAATGAGCAAGTCATACCAGTTATTCCGCCGCTCGGTTTCGATGGGGAAGGAAGGACCTTCCGGGTAAATTCGGATCTGGTCGCATTGGAGGTGGGCGCGGCTCTACATGCCGAAAAGCTGATCTATCTCTCAACCTCCGATGGCGTGACGATCGATGGCCAGCGAGTGGGGCACCTCGTTGCGGCCGAGGTCGAAGAGATTCTACAAACCCGTCGATCCGAGCTCGGGGCAGGCCTGGCCTCGAAACTCGAACACGCAGTGCGCGCTTGCCGCTACGGAATACCCCGCGTGCACCTTCTCGATGGGCGGGTGAATGAAGCTTTGCTGGCTGAAATTTTCAGTAATGGAGGGGTGGGCACCATGATCTACTCCAATGAATACGAACAGATTCGCCGTCTGTATAAACGGGATGTGCGGGCGGTGATGTCACTCATCCAAGAATCCGTGCGGAGCGAGGAACTCGTGCGGCGGACGCGCGCAGAGATTCTCGCTGATCTCGAACATTATTGGGTGCTCGAGATAGACCGTCACATCAGCGGGTGCGTCGCGATGTATCCCTATCCGGCAGAGGGTATGGCCGAATTGGCTTGTCTTCATGTAAGCCGCTCCAGTGAAAATCAGGGTCTCGGCCGGAAATTGATCTCCTTCGTCGAGAACCAGGCGCGCCAGCAAGGCATCAGCAAGCTTTTTGCCTTGTCAACTCAGGCCTTCGTTTATCTTCAGCAAAAAGCTGGATTTGCGGAGGCCGGCCCGGAGGTGTTGCCGGCCAGCCGACGCCAGAAATACGAAGCTAGTGGACGGAACTCCAGGATCCTGATCAAGGAATTGTCGGCTAAACCCGTTCCGGTTACCTTGGCGGCCTCGGTCTAGTGCACCGTCTCATATTTACCGATGATGTCGTTGCGTTCAAAATGGGCCGCCGGCAAGGCGGTCCGAGCCGGACTGGCAGTAGGAGGGAGCATATCTGAAGCGATACGTAACCGACGAGCAACGCAGCCGCCGGCCCATTTTCAACGCAACCCTCTGGGCCGCGGCCAGTTGGCTGTTTTTCCGCGTTGCTCGCTCGACCCGTATGAATCCAGATATGGGCGCTTTACCGCCAGTCCGGCTCGGACCGCCTTGAAAAACAGCCAACTGACCTGCGGCGACGTCATCATTATATGTGAGACGGTGCACTAGACGAATGATATCCACAGTGACCTTTTGCCGCAACTGCCGTGCGACCTCGCCTAAGCCGCTCGACCTGCATGCGCGGCTCGAAATCCGGACGAGGCTGTCCGCCTTCGTGCCCGCATCGCGGCACTACGGCGCCACAAGTTCCGCGCTACGCCAGCCGCTCCCTCCTTCGCCCTCGCTTCGCTCGGAACTACGGCGGGCAGGCAGGCCGCTCAAGCCACTCAAACCGCTCCCGTGAAACTGGATCCCGGGATCAATCTCACACACCTGGGAATCGACGCCGTGGTGTTGGCCATCTACTTCTTTGGCATCGTGGGAATCGGACTCTGGGCCGGACGCCGGAATCGAAACCTGACCGAATTCGCGTTGGGCGGGCGAGCCATCCCCTGGTGGGCGGTTCTGGCGTCGATTGTTGCTGCGGAAACCAGTGCGGCCACCTTTCTCGGCACGCCGGCCGAGGGTTTCAAGACCCGCAGCTTCATCTATGGCCAGTTGGCCATTGGCACGGTTTTAGCCCGAATCATCATCGCCTTTACCTTTATCGGGCCTTACTACAGGTATGGCGTCCAGAGCATCTACGAGTTTCTCGAGATCCGGTTCGGTCCGCTGACGAGGAATTTTGCCAGCGCGATCTTTCTGTTCACTCGCGTGTTGGGAATCGGTGTTCGGCTCTATCTCGGTGGGGTAATCATTAAGGTCGTGTGGCAATATCTTTTTCCGGATTCCCCCATCAGCCTCTGGATTTATTTCTGGGGTATTCTCTTTGTTACCCTGTTAACAACTCTTTACACCGCAGTCGGCGGTATTAAAGCAGTGGTCTGGACTGACTTTATCCAAGCGGCGCTGATGCTCGGCTCTGTCGGCGTGGCTATTTATTTGTTAGTCGGGAAAATCCCCGGAGGACTAACTACGGTGGGCGATAAGTTAGGCGGCTTTCCCGCGCTGATCCAAGTGGGATTCAGTGATGAATACGGATGGTTAATTGGCCTCAAACAGATGTTGGAAGATCCCTACACACTGTTCGCCGCCTTTCTTGGTTCCACTTTTTTCACGATGGCCACTCACGGAACGGACCAGGACATGGTGCAACGCATGTTAACCGCTCCCAACTTCCGGAAGTCGCAATTGTCTCTCGTGCTCAGCGGTTTGGCCGATCTGCCGATTGCGGCGGGCTTTCTGCTCGTCGGAATTTTGCTGTGGGTTTTTTATCAGGTTCGTCCGGACCCGCATTTGCCCGCCGCGACGAACGAGATTTTCGCGTATTACATTGTAACTCAGATGCCGGTTGGTCTGCGCGGCCTGATTGTCGCCGGCATTTTTGCGACCATGATGGGGTCGACATCCGCGGCGTTGAATGCGATGGCGACTAGCTTTACCAAGGATTTTTTTCTGCCCTACTTTCCACGCTCGGGTCGCCCGGGAGACGCTATCAGAGCCGCTCGCGGAGCCACCGTGGTTTTCGGGGCGCTGATGGTGGTGGTTGCGATGCTCGCGGCTCAAGCCGTCTTGCGCGATGCCAAACTGACGATTATTCCGATCGCGATTGGCAGCCTCGGCTACACCTATGGCTCATTGTTAGGAGTATTTTTGCTCGGAATGCTGACGCGGCGGCGGGGCCGGGATAGTGGCAATATCATCGGAATGCTCTGCGGAATTCTGGCGGTAATTATTTTCGGAAAGGTTAGTTTTCCCGGAGTTAACTTGCTGGAGTTGTTCAGCCATGGACGAGTAATAGCCGAGGACTGGTCGTTGCGGGGGGTTCTTCCGCTTTGGTGGCCTGAGCTTGCCTGGTCGTGGTACGTGCTGCTTGGTTCGATGGTCTGTATTGCGGTTAGTTGCCTGTTTCCCACGCCAAAAGAGAAGGTAAATCAGGCGAAGAACGTGCCGATTGAGGGACAATCGCCGGAAGACCCAGCCTGGAACAATTCAACGGGTGAGCGTCAAGCATAACTTGTGATCAAGTTGAAAAATTATTTAGGGGTCTTTGTGGACTTTTTACTTGCTGCCGTTTCGGGTGGACCGTATTCTGCGTGTCGCTCGACGGTAGAAGGGGTGGGGCTGTGAATAACTTGTGAGCAAATATGTGTCATGACCAACTGAATCGTTTGGGTCGTTGCTGTCGGCTAAGAGGGGAACGATTACTGGTCGATCGGAAAAGACTTTAGCGAGAGATCGCGTCGCGCTCGCAAATGCTCCTGCGAGGGCCGGATTGCGCGGATGGTGACCGCGTTTGTTTCTCGAAATTAGGGTTGGGTTTTTCGTCTCTGGGTGCGCCGCGAAAAAGTCGGCCGGGGACGGTAAGGGACTGTTACGGTTTGGTCTTAACCATGTGTTAATAAGTCATTTATGGAGGAAACCTTGCGTCGAATCTGGGGAGAAATCGCCGTTGGAATCCGTCCCCACGTCAGCACCGACGCGTTCCGGCGGTGGTTTGCTGATATCGAACTCGTTCAGAGCGATGAGCGTTCTTTGACCCTGCAGGTCCCGAACACGATTTATCAACTCTGGATCGAGAGCAATTATCTTGGCCTGGTCCACGCGGCAATCGTGGGCTTGTTGGGAACTCCTCGGGAAATCAAATTCCGAGTGGCCGACAATGGCAAAGAGGATCACGACCCCCGGGCGAGTCAGGATCTCCCGGAGGAGCCTTGCCACCCCCGAGCTGCGGATAAAGAAGCGGACGCCGCAACGAATCACGGCATGAATCCGCGATACACCTTCGAAACCTTTGTCGTCGGTTCAAATAATCAGTTCGCGCATGCTGCGGCGTTGGCGGTCGCGCAGTCTCCCGCAAAAACCTACAACCCGCTTTTCATCTATGGCGGAGTGGGGCTTGGCAAGACGCACTTGATGCAGGCCATTGGACAGCACGTCGTGATTCACAAGAGAAATTACAAGGTGATGTATCTGTCCAGCGAGTGTTTCACCAACGAGTTCATTGACGCAATTCAACATAATACGCTGGTCAAATTCCGGAAGCGCTACCGCCAAGCCGATCTCCTGTTGATCGATGATATTCATTTCCTTGCCGGGAAAGAGCGTTCTCAGGAGGAGTTCTTTCACACGTTCAATACCCTTTTTGATGGACGGAAACAGATCGTGCTCTCCAGCGATCGGCCGGCGAGCGAGATTACCAATCTGGAGCAGCGACTCGTTTCGCGATTTGAATGGGGCTTAACTGCTGAGCTGCAGCCCCCCGACATCGAAACCCGCTTGGCCATCCTTCGAAAGAAAGCGCAGGCTCTCCAGATACAGTTGTCCCCTGATGTGCTTGAGTTCCTCGCACAACGAGTAAAGACCAATGTGCGCCGCCTCGAAGGAGCGCTCATGAGGGTTGCTTCTTTCGCGTCGCTGAGTGGACGGGAAGTGACTCGCGATTCGGTCGAGCAGCTCCTGCGCGATTTGCTTCAGGAGGAAGCCCGACGCATGGTGACGATCGATCAGATCCAGCGCAAGGTGGCTGAACATTTTGATGTTCGTCTGGCCGATATGACCAGCAAGCGCCGGCCGGCCAACATTGCTTTTCCTCGCCAGATAGCCATGTATCTCTCGCGTCGCCACACTAAAGCGTCCCTCACCGAGATTGGGGATGCTTTCGGCGGACGCGATCACGGCACGGTCCTGCACGCGTGTAAGGCGGTTCATGGTAAAATGGTCAAAGAAGACCAGCTTCGGCAGCTCGTGCTCCTCCTCGAAAGCCGCCTCGAGCGTTAAGGAGATCCGCGGGAGTCGGGACGAAAATGCGGAGAATATCTCGGAACGTTCGCCTCGGCCCAGCACCGGTAAGGTGAGAATTTGTCCGAGCCGGTTTCGGCATGTTGGCGCGATGAAGATGCGTGCGGCAGGCTCGCATCTCCTCCTCCGTTGACGTTCGATGAAGTTCGCTGTTATATCTGCCCCTTACCGATGAAATTCAGTGTCAGTAAAGACAAGCTGCTTGAAGGTCTGGCGACCGTGCAGAATGTGGTGAGCACCCGCACTACTCTGCCGATCCTCTCAAATGTGCTTCTGCAGGCGAGCGAGAACGAAATACGACTGACGACAACTGACCTGGATGTAGGGGTAAGAGGAAGCGTCGAAGCGCAGGTGGAGCGTACCGGAGGGACGACATTGCCGGCGCGCCGGCTCTTCTCGATCGTGCGCGAGCTGCCTGCGTCGGAAATCTACGTCGACGTCGATTCGAAAAACATGGCATCGATCCGCAGTGGAGCCAGCTTCTTCAAAATACTTGGTTTGCCGGAAGAGGAATTCCCTCCTTTGGCGCGCTTCGAGAATCCCAAGGTGTTTACGATCGGCCAAAAAGCCCTCAAGGATGGTTTGAAGAAGACGTCCTATGCCATTTCGACCGACGAAACTCGTTACGTTCTCAACGGAATCCTGTTCTCCTTCAAAGACAACAAGTTGACCCTGGTCGCAACCGATGGGCGGCGCCTGGCGCTGGTTGATCTGGAGCTGGAATTTCCGAAAAGCCAGGAGATCGATCTGGTCGTTCCAACCAAGGCGGTGACCGAACTTCAGCGTCTGGTCCGGGAGGAGGGGGAGGCGAAAGTGAGTGTGGGAGACAACCAGATCGCTTTCGAATTGAATCATACGCTCATCGTTTCGAAACTGATCGAAGGCAACTATCCGAATTATCGTCAGGTCATCCCAACCGAAGCAAAAGAACGCATCACCTTTGAGCGAGAGACTTTGTTGAATGCGGTGCGACGAGTGTCGTTGCTCGCCAGCGAAAAGTCCAATTCGGTAAAGCTAACCTTCAGCAAAAGCAACATTGATATTGTTGCGACCACGCCCGATGTCGGCGAGGCAAAAGAATCATTGCCGGTCATGTACAAAGGCCGGGATTTTTCGATCGCGTTCAACCCCGAATTCCTGATGGCGCCGTTGCGGAATCTTTCGAATGACGAGATTTTTCTCGATTTGATCGACGAAATGAGTCCTGGGGTCATCAAGATACCAGGACCGTTTCTCTACGTTCTCATGCCACTGCGCCTGAGCTAAAAGAAAGCGGCGGGAGCGGGTTCAGCGGAGGGAGGTAGCTGCTCTGTTGAGCAGTTCGCATGTGAGGATCGCGGTTCCCCCCAAAGATCCGGACCTCTTTTCGAACACGGGTTGGCCAGCTTACAGCTTCTCAGTTCTCGCGCTACATCCCTCGGCTGAAGCCGCTCCCTCCGCTCCCTCCGCTCGATTGACTGCCCTTCTGCTCCATTGTTCAGCTGCTCTGAAGAAGCGGGCGGGAGCGGGTTCAGCGGAGGGAGGTAGCTGCGCTGTTGAGCAGTTCGCATGTGAGGATCGCGGTTCCCCCCAAAGATCCGGACTCCCTTTGAACATCGGCTGGCCAGCTTACAGCTTCTCAGTTCTCGCGCTACTTCCTCGGCTGAAGCCGCTCCCTCCGCTCCCTCCGCTCGATTGACTGCCCTTCTGCTCCATTGTTCAGCTGCTCTGAAGAAGCGGGCGGGAGCGGGTTCAGCGGAGGGAGGTAGCTGCGCTGTTGGGCAGTTCGCATGTGAGGATCGCGGTTCCCCAAAAAGATCCGGACCTCTTTTCGAACACGGGTTGGCGAGCTTACAGCTTCTCAGTTCTCGCGCTACCTTCCTCGGCTGAAGCCGCTCCCTCCGCTCCCTCCGCTCGATTGACTGCCTTCTGCTCCATTGTTCAGCTGCTCTGAATCGCCTTTACAAAGCAGGAAAAGTCATTAGCTTTCGCCCTCTTCGCTCACGTGGCGGAACTGGCAGACGCGTACGGCTCAGGACCGTATGGGGTAACCCGTGGAGGTTCGAGTCCTCTCGTGAGCAATTCACGAATGCAGAATCCGTTTTCCGCCGACCAGCCCGGTAGTATTCGTGACATGTTTGCCCGGATCGCTCCCCGGTATGACCGAGTCAACCTTCTGTTGAGTCTCGGCCAAGACAAGTCCTGGCGCCGTCATGTGGCCCGGATCTGCGCCGGCTGGAATCCCGGCGTTATCCTGGATGTGGCCACCGGAAGTGGCGTCCTTGCGCTCGAGCTACAGCGAACGATGCCGGCTGCTCGCATTGTTGGAGCTGACTTCTGCGCTCCTATGTTGGAGCGGGCCCGCTGCCGGGGCCTGCGAAATCTGGTTCTCGCAGACGGCATGGCTTTGCCCTTTCGCGACGAGACTTTTGATCTTGTTACCATTGCTTTTGGCCTGAGAAACATGGCTTCTTTTGAGCGGGCCCTCCAGGAAATGCACCGTGTCCTGAAGGATACGGGGCATCTGGTCGTTCTGGATTTCTCGATCCCAAGTGGTCCTCTTTGCTGGTTATATCGGCCGTACCTCCACGTTGTTTTGCCGCGGCTGGCTGGCCTCCTCACCGGCGAGCCGAAGGCCTACCGTTATCTCGGGCGCAGTATCGAAAGCTTCCCGCGCGGAGCGCGTTTCCTGGATCTGCTCGACCGACTGGGTTTCGCTGAAACCTGCGCCCAACCCCTGAGCAATGGCGTTGTCTCGGTTTATTTCGGCGCCAAGGGTTAGATCCTCTCCGGGATGTTGGGCACCCTTCCTCGGCCGGTGGACGGTGTCCCGATCGCCTCTTTGCATTCCCGCAATCTTTGCCTCAAAAACGACTGCTCCGATTTGACCGCTGTTCGCTGCAGCGCCTCGTGAAAGTAGTAAGAGGCGTTCGAAAAGTTATGCAGTTGTGCCTCGAATTCGCCAAGAACCGCGTAAACCAGATAGTAGTCTTTGAGCTGTCGCCGGTGTTTGATCGACTGAACCGCGGCGATACCGGCAGCCGGACCGGAGACATGGGCAACGGCCACGGCACGGTTGAGCGCAATGACGGGAGAATCGTTGACCGCAAGCCATCGATCGTAGTGCGCCAGGATTCTGGACCAATCTGTCGCTTGATAATCCGCGGCCAGGCAATGGCACGCGGCAATCCCGGCTTGCAGATGATACTCGCTGAGTTCATCTCCGGCAGCCGCCTGACTCAGGTGGGCGATGCCGCGCTCAATCGTCGTTCGGTTCCACTTCGATCGGTCCTGTTCCGGCAACCGCAAAATGTTTCCTTCTTCGTCTAATCGTGTTGCGAAGCGCGCCTCGTTCAATAGCATGAGCGCGAGCAGCGCATGCGTTTTCGGTCGATCGCCGGCAGGATGACCGATGAGTAAAGTCGAAAGACGAATCGCTTCATGGCAGAGCTCCTCCTTGAGCAGGTTCTCGCCGCTGGACGCCTTGTAACCTTCGTTGAACAAAAGATAAAGAACCTGGAGCACGCTTTCGAGCCGATCCGAGAGTTCCTCACCGGACGGGATCTCAAAGGGAATGCGCAGCTCCCGGATCTTTTGCCGGGCACGGGTTAACCTCTTGGCGATCGCTGCTTCCGTGGTGAGGAAGGCGGTAGCGATTTCGCCCGCGCTGAATCCGCACAGTGTTTTGAGGGCGAGGGCGATCCGCGCCTCGTTCGAGATGAGCGGATGGCAACAAGCAAACATCAATCGCAACAGCCGATCCTTTATTTCGTCGCTGAACATGGGCGAATCGGCTTCATCTGGCCTCCACTGCTCCATCGAAACCGCGATCTGCGGCTGCTTTTCGGAAAAGAGCTTTTTCCGCCGGAGAACATCGAGAGCGAGATTCTTCGCGGTCTGCGTAATCCAGGCCGCGGGATTTTGCGGGATTCCATAGTACGGCCAGGTCTGCAAGGCCCGAGCGAGAGCTTCCTGGACGACGTCTTCAACTAATTGGAGGTTATCGATCCCAAAGATGCCGGTCAGCACCGAGACCAGCTTCCCGGACTCGTGACGGAAGAGATGCTCCGCGAGCTGCGGAATTTCTCTGGGCGCAGGCGCGGTTTCCTGTTCTTTGGACTGGCTCATTCAGCCAGAGCGCGCGAGTATATTTCGCTGGAGATCTCCCCTGCAGTGCAGACGTCGACCACCGGGCGTACTTCAACCGTCAGACCGTATTTCAAAGCGGGGCATTCGCTGGCTATCTTAATGGCCTCCGCGAAGTCGTGTACCTGAAGCAGGAAATAGCCGCCGATGCTCTCCTTCGACTCAACAAATGGACCATCAACGACGGATCCGTTTTTCTCACCGCGAACCACTCTACCTCCTTCTCCAAGTGGATGGCCGCTTTTCAGCTTGCCTTGCTTAGCGAGCCGCTCAAACCAGGTAAACCACTCGTCCATGACTGTTTGAATCTCTTCGGGCGACAGCCCGTCGTGCCAACCGGGTCCTCGAAATAAGAGCAGGTGTTTGGGATCTTCTGATTGTTCCTTCATAGTGTTCTCTTCCCGAGGTTAGCATCCGCCTTGGCAGCTTCAGAAAAACCTCGATGATGGTGAGTTGATTTCAAAAATACGACGGATGAGCGGTGAATTGCAGGACAATTGGCCGAGTTCCGTGGCCAAAAGAGTTCCTGCAGGGTCGCATAAGTCCTATAGGTCCTATACTTCCTGCTTTCGAGACCTCACTAATTAACGCTTCTGGCTGAGCTCCGCGATAGTCTTCGACAGTTTGCCGACAATCGTTTGCGAGACGGCGAAAATATATGGTTCCTCCGCGATTCGGGCAAAAGTATCGCCCGCTTCGCTGCGGCCCAGCAGCAGGGTCACGAGCGGCTCCTCACCGGCATTGGATTCCGCCGTGTTTTCCGAAGCATAAGAGCTGAAAGTGATGTGCCAGGAGGGTCGATCGAGACCGTAGCGAGCTAAATCGGTGGCCGTATCCGACACAAAAGCGTTTACATCCTGTTCGTTCAACGACCGAATCAGGCTATTGACTCGGTTGGAATCGACCGCCCATCCGAAAGGGTTGATCCGCCAGTGGTTCTCGTGGCGTTGAAGGACAAGCTTTGGTTCCCCGGGTCGCTCGATCGTGATGCGATCAATCAGATCCGGGTTGAGCCGAACTATTTTGCGATCGCGCAGATCGTTGGGCTTAATCTCGAGAAGCCGAGTCAGCGCAGATTCTACCCTTACCGGCGAAGGACGATCCGATATCTTCACCGGAATTTGATTGGATTGCGCCGACTCGGGCGTGCCAAATTCCAGATCCACTTGGCTGCCGCCGGCCCGGATGGCAATTCTCCGGTCGGAACTTTCATTCACAGACCCACCCGGGCGGTTTGGTGACTGAAAAGAAAGAATGGACGTCACGACGAGCGTATGGAGGATTTGGCCCACCGCCCGGTCGCTTGCCCGAGCCTTGATTGGGCGCCGCACCTCCCAGCTGCCTTGAGATCGCTGAATATCGATAGCGCCGTTGGGAGAAGACAGACTCAGATCGTCGACCTCGTCACTCCCAAATGGTATCAATCGGTGGTCGCGGAAATAGTCGACACTATTCGAGATCAACGTCTTCAGTTCGCTGGGAATGGCCACCACCACGCTGTCGCCTTCCAAGCGAGCGTAAGACTGGCCTGGCAGCGCTGAGTCGTTCCCGAACTCGATGGTTCGCCTCAGCTTGCCGGCCTTCAGCTCCAGCGTCAGGCGAGGTTTCAGCAGTCCGAAATCTTTCAGCGCGTTCCGCTTTCGGTTGCCTCGTCCCAGGTCATTCAGTGCCGCTTCGAGATGCAGTGACTCCACCGCGCGCAAGACTTGCTCGATTCGTCCGTTGTCGGCCCGGTCTCGAACCGGCTTAATCATGAACCAGGAATCGCCTTTGCCCGAAAACACGATGCGAACATCGCCGTTCAGAATCTGGAGCTCATGGATCTTTGCGCGATCGCTCGCCAGTCTCTCAACCTGATGCCATTTGTCCTCTGAATTCGGGAGTCGCTGGTTTAATACGAACACCAGAGCAGCCAGCCCCAGGAGCGCACCAGCAAGAATGAAAGTTGTACGTAAGCGCATGCTCAGATCGAAACTTTACCGTCGGCGGGCGACCCAGACAGCGATCCCGAGGGCGGCGGCCATGAGAGGCAGACCGATCACCACCAGGAAAACAATTCTTGTCAGTTGCCCCGGCCGCAACCGGAGAACATACGTCTGCGGTTCCCTGACGGGGATCGCCAGCAGTTGTTCACGATCAGTCAGCCAGTTGACGCTCAGTAAAGCAAAGTCCAGCGCGGGCGCACTCTGGAGCAAAGCCTCGTCGCGCAGGAAATCGGCATTGCCGACGACCACCATCCGAGACAAAGAACGGACTTGCATGCGTTCATCCTGGATCGAGCCCTTCTCGAGAGCCCAACCAAAGACGAGCGGAGGTTCAAGATCAACCCCGGGGCGATAGATCGGGCGGAAATTATTTCGAACGAAATCGGCTTTTTCACCCCAGTAGGGCTCGATCGCTGGCGCGAGGGCCCGGGTGGCCGTAAGGCCAAGCTGCGCTACTTTGTTCCGGTCTATCGAGAGAGAAGTGGTGCCGCCTGGGAAATATCCGATGACGCGGGCCAGAGGTTTCAGGAAGGATGTTTCCGACAGAAAATGACTGTACACATCGAGCGTAATGGCACCTTCCTCGATTCCGTTCTTGGTCACCAGCAGGTCGTCTTGAGGGGTCACCCCGAGACCGGCGAGAAAGTTTTTCAGACGCGGCGTTTGCGCTCTCGGATCAAGCAGGATAAAAAGCCGCCCTTCTTGGTCCCAAAATTTCCGCAATAGTGCTGACTCGTCTTCAGTCAAGTCGTAGCGGGAACCAGGAAGAATGACCGCGGAAAAATCGGCGGGAATCGCCGTTGCACCTGTAAGGTTGAGTTCCTCTAGCGAAAAGTCCTGGTTTCGCAAAGCCGTGAGGAATCGGTTCAATGACGAATCAGGCCCAATCGAGAGTTCGCCATGACCGGTCAAAAAACCGATCTTCACCGGCTTACTTTCGATTAACGCGAGGAGGGTGCTGGTGATGACCTGCTCGCCTTTGAATACCCGCACGTCCTGGTGGTCGTCGAACAGACCGGACGGCCGATAGTCAGCTAGGTCGGTTACCGGCACGATCCTGCTGCGACCAAGGTATTCGAAGATCAGCACACCCTTGTTTGGGCTGATTTTGAAGCGTGCTTGGAGTTCGCGGGCCCGGCTGATATCGCGATAAGGATCGACTTGCTCAATGCGCAGTTTCCGTTTTGCGGCAGCGTGATACTCGTTCAGCAACCCCGCGATATCGTCCGCCAGATCCGTTCCCGGCGATCGGATCGCCGCCGGTGAGAGGTACACGTAAATTGTCGCTTCTTTCTTGAGCGAATTCAAGACCTTGCGGGTATAGCCTGACAGGACAAACCGCCCGGTGCCCGACAAATCCCATCGTCCGTACCGCGTAAAGCCAATATAGTTAATCAGCAGGATGATTGCGCCGAGAATGACTAGCTGCAGCAGGACATTGGCCGCGATCCGGGATCGCTTGAGTCCGATCAGACTTTCCATCGGCGATACTGGAAGACGTGATAAGTCATGACGAGGAAGAGCAGTGCGAAACTCGGATAAAACACCAGCGGCCGGGTGTCTATGATGCCCCGTGAGAACGCATCCATGTGATCGAGTTGGGCACAATAAGCACTCAAGTCCCTGATGAAAGGTGACGGGCTATCGATGACAAAATTTATGAGGGTGAGAAAAAAAAGACCCGTCGTGATCACCAGGGTCATCATCGCCGCTACCAACTGATTGGCGGTGAGGGCCGACGCCAGACAGCCGAGCGAGAGATTGAAGAGCCCCATCACGAATAAGAGGAGGTAGGGAGCCCAGAGCTGGGCGCCCGAACCAATGACCGCGCGATTGCCCAGCCAACCGAAGATCAGGAAGTAAGCCACGCTCGGCAGCCAGAGAATAACGTAAAAAATGACGGCGCTCAAAAACTTCGCGGTGACCACTTGCCAGTCATGCACCGGGGCGGTCATGAGGGTCTCGACGGTGCCAAGCTTAAATTCCTCAGCAAACAACCGCATGGTAATGACCGGGAAAACCAGGAAGTAAGCGATCCAGAAAAAGAGCGAATTAAAGAATGATTGGACGACAGTAAATTCGGTGGGGCCGCGCGACAGCACAGCCAGCGAAAACCAGAAGGAAAGCCCGTTTAGGATAAGAAAGAAAAATAAGACTACGTAGGCAATCGGCGAGTAGAAAAACGAGGCTATCTCTCGGCGGAGCAGAATGAGCAAACCTCTCATCGATCAATGGCTAGTTGTCGCTGTGGGTCAACTCCACAAAGGCATCCTCAAGGGTCGCTCGATCGCGGGTCAGCTCACGGACGGTCCATTGGCGGGCAACCGCTAGCTCGTAAATCTGGCTGCGCGGATCGGCATTCGCTTCAACCCGGATGGAGCAATGTTGCCAGCCGTCTTCCGGGGAAACTGTTATCTCTTTTATCCCGGGCAATTTCCGGAGAAATTCTTGGGGATCGTCTTTACCGGGTTGGACTTCCAGGCGGACCAGGCTCGAGGTGCGAAGTTGCCGGACCAGATTTTCCGGGGTGTCCGAAGCCTCAATCCGGCCGCGGTCGATGATGATTACCCGGGAACAGGTAGCTTCAACCTCCGGCAGGATATGGGTCGACAAGAGAATGGTGTGTCGTTGCCCGAGCGACTTAATGAGTTCGCGGACCTGTCGGATCTGATTTGGGTCCAATCCGATGGTCGGTTCGTCCAGAATCAGCAGATCTGGTTCATGAATGATGGCGTCGGCCAAACCGACGCGCTGCTTAAACCCTTTGGACAAACTCGAAATCAGTGATCGTCCGACGTCGCGCAAGCCGCACAATTCCTTCACGGCGCCAACCCTCGATCGCAGCCGGCTGCCGGCCAGACCCTTCACGGCGGCGCGAAACCGGAGATACTCTTCAACTCGCATTTCTCCGTACAATGGCACTTGTTCGGGCAGATAACCGAGATGAAGCCGGGCTCTCTGCGAATCCCGAAAGACGTCATAGCCGGCCACGATCGCGCGCCCAGAAGTAGCCGGCATATAGCAGGCTAAGATGCGCATCGTCGTAGTCTTGCCCGCGCCGTTTGGTCCCAGAAACCCGACAATCTCGCCTTTTTCGACCTCAAAGCTCAAACGGTCGATGGCCAGCAAGCCGGCATATCTTTTGGTGAGCTGCTGGACGACGATCATAGCAGGTTCGGGACGAGCTGAGCGGTGCACTAAAGTCCTTGGACACTGAGATTCGATGTAGCTGAATCAAGTTTTTTTCGAGCGGATTTTCCTCCTAGGCTATTTTTCGCCTTTCCAGGACTCTTTCAAACGCGCGCATGCCCACCAAAAATTCGTTGGGGTCCGCGTATTCTTGGCTTAGTTTTTTCTTCCCTGCTCTTTGTGGTTTGATCATGAGAACGTTGAATGATTGGAACGCTGGTTTGCTGGACGAGTACTACTCGCGCTGGAAACAAGACCCGCGATCCGTTGATGCAAGTTGGTCTGCTTTCTTTGAAGGCTTTGAGCTGGGCTCCGCTCCCGGAAAAAATGGAGCCGGAGCCATTGCTGAGACTGAAGAAGCCGCGGAAGAGTTGCAAGACAGGATCGACGCGCTGGTTTACAAGTTTCGGGTTCTTGGCCACACGCAAGCGTATCTGGATCCGTTAGCCGAGTCGGCTCCGGAACGACCGGCCCTCAGCTTGTCTGAGCTCGGTTTGGAGAAGGTTGCGCTCGATACGATTGTCTCCAGCCGCTATTTTCAGAAAGGGCGGCAACTGTCGCTTGGTCAATTGATCGACGAATTGCGTCGTATCTACTGCGACACGATCGGCGTGGAGTTCATGCATATCCAGGACGAGAGGATCCGCGATTGGGTCCGCGACAAAATCGAACAACGGGTGACGCTGCCAATCGCGGATGCCAAGAGGCAAAAAAGTCTTCTTCGTATCCTGATGGAAGCAGAGACCTTTGAGCAATTTGTCCATACGAAGTTCCTTGGGCAAAAACGATTTTCGCTGCAAGGGTCGGAGGGGCTGATGATAATGCTGGAGACGATCCTCGAGCATTGTCCGGGACACGACGTCCGCGAAATCGTGATGGGCATGGCTCACCGCGGCCGGCTGACGGTCTTGGCCAATTTCCTGCGCAAGTCGTACAACACAATTTTTAAGGAATTTTCGGAAAACTATATACCGGATCTGGTCGCCGGAGACGCTGACGTAAAATATCACCTCGGATACGAAAGTGTTCGCCGAAGCAATCTTGGCCAGGAGGTCGCGATTGCTTTAGCCGCGAACCCAAGTCATCTCGAAATAGTCAATCCAGTGGTCGAAGGTAAGGCGAGGGCGCGCCAGCGCATCCTCGATGATACTGTGGAGAGACGGAAGGTCCTCCCGCTGCTGCTGCACGGCGACGCCGCCTTTGCCGGTCAAGGTATCGTGGCGGAAGTTTTGAACTTGTCCCAGTTACCGGGGTACGAGACTGGCGGGACGGTGCACATTATCGTCAACAATCAGATCGGGTTTACGACGTTGCCAGCCGATGCTCGTTCGAGCACCTATTGTACCGATGTGGCGAAGATGATCGAGGCGCCGATCTTCCACGTCAATGGCGATGACCCACTGGCGCTCGAGTACGTCGCCGGCGTCGCGTTGGAGTTCCGGCAGAGATTCTCCCGAGACGTGGTCTTAGACATGGTTTGTTACCGGCGATACGGCCACAATGAGACGGATGAGCCAAGCTTCACGCAGCCCCGGCTCTACAAACAGATCCAGAGCCATTCCCCGATTACGAAAATCTTTCGGGAGCGCATGCTCAAATCCGGCGCGTTAACGTCGGAGGAGGCGGATCGGTTGGGAAAGGAATTCAAGAAACGCCTGGAATCGGCTTTGATCGAGGTCCAGAGCTCGGACGTTACCTCGAAAAAGGATCATCACCGCAGCTTTGAGGAATCAACCGCGGTTTTCCAGGCGCCCTATAGTCACGACGAACCCGACACCAGGGTTTCGAAAGAGACGGTCGACTTGATTGTGGATCGTATTACGCAAGTGCCGGAGTCTTTCCATGTGCAGCCGCAGATCAAGAAGCTCATGCTTGATCGCCGTCGGCAGGCGCACAGCGCGGGCGGTCCCTACGACTGGTCATTTGGCGAGGCCTTGGCTTTTGGATCCTTGCTGGTCGAGGGCATCCCGGTTCGCTTGTCTGGTCAGGATAGCCGTCGCGGTACTTTCAGTCAGAGGCATTCGGTACTTTACGATGTCAATACTCGGGAGCGGTACATTCCGCTCGGCAACATTACTCGGGACCAGGCGCGTTTTTGCGTCTATAACAGCATGCTGTCTGAGGCGGCGGTGCTCGGATTCGACTACGGGTACTCCCTGGATTATCCTAAGATGCTTTGTCTCTGGGAGGCGCAGTTCGGCGATTTCGCCAACGGCGCGCAGGTGGTCATCGATCAGTTCATCGCCAGCTCTGAATCGAAATGGCAACGTCCGAGCGGAATCGTTCTGCTCCTGCCTCACGGCTATGAAGGGCAGGGACCTGAGCACTCCAGTGCGCGCCTGGAACGCTTTCTCCAGCTTTGCGCGGAGGAGAACATGCAGGTTTGCAACCTCACGACACCGGCGCAGTATTTTCACGTCCTGCGCCGCCAAGTGAAAACGGAGATCCGGAAACCCCTTATACTGATGACTCCCAAATCGCTGCTGCGCAACGAGCGGGCCGTTTCTTCCCTCCCCGATTTTACGGAGACAGATTTTCAGCAGGTTCTTGGTCCGACGCTGCGCGGAGACGCATCCCGGGTCACTCGGGTAATTTTTTGCGCGGGGAAAGTTTTCTATGACCTGATCTCCTACCAGGAAGCGCAAAATATCGAGGATGTGGCCCTGATCCGCATCGAGCAACTTTATCCGCTGAATACCGGAGCGGTTGAAGGGGCGCTCGCACCCTTGCGTTCGACAGCTCACTGGGTGTGGTGTCAGGAAGAGCCGCGCAACATGGGTGCCTGGACCTACATCTCGCCGATCCTCGGACGGATCACCGGACAGGCGATTGCTTATGCCGGGCGCCCCCCTGCCGCGAGCCCGGCGGTCGGTTCGAAAGCGTGGCACGACCTTCAACAAAAAGAGCTAATACAAAGCGCCTTCACGATCTGACATGCCTATCGAGATAAAAATTCCGGCCGTCGGCGAGTCGATCACTTCCGGGCTGCTCTCTGCGTGGCACAAGAAATCAGGCGATTTTGTACAGGATGGAGAACCACTTTTCGCGCTGGAGACCGACAAAATCTCCACCGACGTGCCGGCTCCTGCATCTGGGAAAGTGCTGATCGAGGTTGAGGCTGGGCAGGAAGTCAAAATCGGTCAGGTCATCGGCTCGATCGATGAAGCCGCTCAGCCCGCCGCAAAGGCTGGCAAAACGCCAGGTGAAACGCCCACCAAGGCAACTCCGGCGACCTTGGCGGTCGAGGATCCTGCTTCAGAAAGCGAGCGCAGTTCTACGTTATCGCCGGCGGCCCGCCGCGTAGCAGAGGAGGAAAGAATTCCGGTCGGCGAGGTGAAAGGAACAGGAAAGCGTGGGCAGGTAACCAAATCCGATCTGGTCGAATATCTTGAGCGCGGGCAACCGCCTCCGGACCAGGCTGCTCCGGTCAAGTCGCGCCAGGCATCGTTACCGCCACTCACAATGACGCCGAAGACCGCTCCGGTCGAACAAAGCGAGAGGTTCGTGCGCCGCAAGATGACTCCGCTGCGCAAAAAGATTGCCGCTCAACTGGTTTTGGCTCAGCAGAATGCCGCCATGCTCACGACCTTTAATGAGTGTGACATGTCCTCCGTGATGACGCTGCGTTCCAGATACCAGGAGAGCTTTCAAAAACGCCACGGGATTAAGCTGGGCTTTATGTCGTTCTTTGTGAAGGCGGTTGTTGACGCTTTGCATGCCGTTCCGGCAATCAATGCGCGCCTGGATGGCGACGATCTGATCGAAAACAGATACTTTGATATCGGAGTAGCCGTAGGCACTGAGCGCGGATTGGTAGTCCCGATCATTCGGGATGCCGATAAAAAGAGCTTCGCGGAGATTGAAAAAGACGTCGCAAACTTTGCGGGAAAGGCGCGTGACGGGAAACTCCAGCTTGACGATTTGACCGGTGGAGTTTTCACGATCACAAATGGAGGGATCTATGGTTCTTTGCTGAGTACGCCCATCCTGAATCCGCCGCAGAGCGGGATTCTCGGCATGCACAAGATTCAACCCCGTCCTGTTGCTCTTGAGGGTGAAGTGGAAATTCGGCCCATGATGTACCTGGCTCTGAGTTACGATCACCGCGTGGTCGACGGTCGGGAGGCGGTGACCTTCCTGGTGCGTGTAAGGGACTGCATCGAAGATCCTTCCAGGCTCCTGTTACAGGGCTAGGAAATTGGAAGACACGGTCGGGCACGTTTCACGTTTCGCGTCCAATCGGCCGCGAAACCCGAAACGTGAAACGTGCCCGACATTCCCATGGCCGAAAACGGCGAGACGTTCGCCGAATCGATGTCATGCTGGTCCATTATGTTGGATCGGGAACAGTGTTACCAAGCGGTTTTGACACGCGACAAGCGGTTCGATGGATTGTTCTATGTCGCGGTCATGACCACGCGGATTTATTGCCGCCCTATCTGTCCATCGAAACGGCCTCGGTTCGAGCACTGCCTTTTTTTCCAGTACGCGGCTGGAGCCGAGGCAGCAGGTTTTCGCCCGTGTCTGCGCTGCCGCCCCGAGCTGGCGCCGGGACTGGCTCCAGTCGATCAACGAGAACGTCTCCTCAACGCCGCGTTGCGCCACATCGCCGAATTGGGATCTGAGCTTCGTCTGGAAACCCTCGCTGGCAGGCTCGGCGTCAGCGAGCGACACCTACGCCGGGTGATCAACAGTGCATTTGGTCTCTCCCCGATTGAACTAGTGCAAACCCAACGGCTCTTAATGGCCAAACGGTTGTTGAGCGACACCAGCTTGCCAATCATCGACGTGGCTTTTGTCAGCGGTTTTTCAAGTCTCCGGCGTTTTAATTTTTTGTTTCGCGATCGTTACCAGCTGACGCCTGGCCGTCTCCGCAAAAAGCGGGGATTGACGAGTCAATCGCCCCGGCTCAGCTGCTTTCTTGCTTATCGGGCGCCGTTTGATTGGGAGGCTTGCTTGCAATTCCTTTCGCGCCGGCTCTTTGGTGGGGTGGAAACGATTGTCGATGGACGCTACTGGCGCACGGTGCAGATCGGCCGCTACGCTGGTTGGCTGATGGCAGAGAATGAACCAGCCAAGGATCGGCTTAGAGTTCAAGTTTCTCCAGAGCTGGTCCCGGTCCTCGGCCAATTGCTTTTGCGAGTGCGGCATCTTTTCGATCTTGACGCGGTACCGGACCAGATAGCGACGTCACTCGGTGATGTGGCCGCGCCCAATCCTGGAATACGTGTTCCCGGGGCATTCAACGGTTTCGAGGTGGCGGTGCGAGCGGTTCTGGGGCAGCAGATCAGTGTAGCGGCGGCAACAACCCTGGCAGGCCGATTAGCTGTTCGATTCGGCGACCCGTTAAGTACACCGGTGCCAGGTCTGAGTCGACTGACACCGTCGCCCGAAAGATTGGCCCAAGCTAGCCAGGAAGACATCGGCCGCGTGGGAATGCCCCACTCCCGGGCAGCCGCCCTCCGCGCGCTCGCCGAGGCAGTAAGCAGTAAACAGCTTGATCTGGAGAGCAATCACAATCTCAAGCAGGCCCTGCGCCAACTTTCGGCTCTCCCGGGCTTCGGCGATTGGACGGTCCAATATATTGCGATGCGAGCTTATGCGTGGCCGGACTCATTCCCGGCCAGCGATCTTGGTCTGTTGCGAGCCTTGAAAGTGAACAAGAGCAAAGCCGCCATTCGGCTTGCGGAAAAATGGAGGCCCTGGCGGGCCTACGCGGTCATGCACCTATGGAAGAGCTTGGAGAATTCCTTATGAAAAGTCATTGTTACTATCATAGCCCGATCGGAAAGTTGCTCCTCGTCGGTGAAAACGAAGAACTTGCCGGGCTGCATTTTGCGATGGGCGTTTCGGTTGACAACCTGGAACAGGGGCCAAACTCATCGTTGTTTGCCAAGGTCAGCAAGCAACTCGATGAATACTTCGAGGGCAAGCGCCATGAGTTTCAGTTACGTCTTCGGCTGAAAGGCAGCCCCTTTCAGATAGCTGCCTGGCGTGCCCTTTCTGATATACCATATGGCACAACCATCTCTTACAAAGAGCAGGCCGATCGGATAGGCAGTGTGCCGCGCGCGGTCGGTCTGGCCAACGGCCAGAACCCGCTCGCAATTATTCTGCCATGCCACCGGGTAATTGGCGCAAATGGCAGCCTGACCGGGTACGGCGGAGGGCTGGAAAGAAAAGCAGCACTACTGTCCTTCGAGGCGAATGTTCGGGATTTCGGGCCTGCGCCCATGAACGCCCTGGCATGAAAGAACGACCCTTGCTTTCCTGGCGGAAAAAATCCGCTCACAAAACTTGAGTCATCTACATCGAATTTCGGAGGAGCCTAGGTCTTTGCGGTTGCTGGTTCCAAGGCCTGCGGGCTGGTCGTTTCGACCAACTCCGTCGACGGTTTTGGATCGGCTATCGCGCCGATAAGTGAGCTTTTCTTGAAGCGATTGAGATAATCCAAAATATGCTCCTGTACCTGTGACTTGAGTTGAAAAGCGATCTCCGGATTCGCCGCACCTAAGGTGATGCGAACAACCATGGAAGCCTCACCCAGCTCGCTGATCATTACCTCCCATTTGCCTCCGTTCCACAGCGGATTGGCGCGCAGCATGGTCTCCACTTGCTTGCGGATCGCCGGCAGTGAAGCGTCCAAAGAAAGGACCAACGAGAACGAGGTGAGCGATTCAGCCGACGTTCGTGTCCAGTTGGTAAAGGGCTTTTCGAGGAAATAGGTAACCGGCAGGATCAAGCGACGCAGATCCCGTAACCGGACGGAAACGAAGCTGAAGGTAATTTCCTCAATGGTCCCGACGACGTTCTCGACCTCAACCACGTCGCCGAGAGCAATCGGCTGGGTGAGCGCAAGCTGAAGACCGGCGAAGATGTTTTGGAGTGTACGCTGCGCCGCGACCCCCGCCACCAATCCCAGGATTCCGGCGGAAGTCAGCAGGCTGGCTCCAAAGGCCCGGACCTGGTCAAAGACCATCAAGGCCGCGCCCAGTGTTGCCAGAATAATCAGGACATTGAGCATCCGATGCATGACCGAATACTGTGTTTCCGCCGCGCGAATTTGCCGTTCCTCATCGCCATACTTTACCTTCGCGCGTTGAGCTATTTTCGCTTCGACCAAACGGAGGGTTCGCAAACTATCGATCCCCACGAAAAGAATAACGACGACCAGAGTAAGGCGCTCAAAAAGTCCCTCCACCTGCCTGGGAACTCCGAGCATCGGAATGACAAGGAAAGCGAACATCAGTGGCAGAAGAGCCTGCAGAGCTTGAGCGCCGGTCAAAATCAGAATCGCGTGAGAATGTTCAAGATCTTTCAAGGCAGCTTCACGCAGCCGTCGGCTGCGAAGTCTTATGACTGTAACGATCAAATTAATGAAAACAGCAATCGTCAGGGCAGCAGGCAATCTCCATTCCCAGCCAGGCTTGCTAAACCAAGCGGAAATCGCCGGCTGCAGTGCGAAATCATGAAGCAGAATTTGATAACATCCGATGATCGCAGTGAGAAGGATCAGCCGGGGGATGGTCAATTGGACGATCAAGAACAGCACATTCCAACCGCGCGGCGGCGCTTCGTATTGGCTCCTGGCCGCTAACTGGGTTGGACAATGGATACCCGCACGATTGAACCTGTCCGACACGTAGCGTTGCAGGAGCCGCAAACCGAAAAGCACCAAAAAAAGAATCAACAGGTGACCGACGGCAACCATGAGAATTTGAAGCATGGAATAAAGTCTCGTGGGGAATTAAGGCGATTTAGACAATGAAAGCAACACGGTGCTCGCCCCGGGTTGCAAGGCAAGAGGGGACATTAGCGGCGACACGTCTCGACCTGGACGAGCAGGCCACCTCCGTAAAGCTACGGCGTCAGAACGGAATATCGTCCGGTTCCGCGTCCAGGTCCGGGTCTTTTGCCGGACGAGACGGCGGCGAGGCAGTGCCCGTTCTGGCCGGTCGTGCACCCGAGGCGGCGGCCGGACCGCCTTCCGCATCCGAGCGACTGCCGAGCATCTGCAACGTTTCCCCAATCACCCGCAGCTTGGACCGCTTTTGCCCGGTCTGTTTATCGTCCCAACTATCCAACTGAAGGCGGCCTTCAATAAAAACTGATCGGCCCTTTTTCAGGTATTGTTCGGCTATTTCGGCCAGACGCGCCCAAAGGACGACATCGACATAGGTAACCTCTTCACGTCGTTCGCCTTCTTCAGCCGTGAACACGCGATTGACCGCCAACCCGAGATCTGCGACCGCAGTACCCTTTGGAGTGTAACGCACTTCGGGATCTCGCGTGAGGTTCCCAATCAGAAAAACACGGTTCAGATTAGCCATAACGATTAAGCAGCCGCGTTTTTGACCGCAGCCTTTGCGGAGAGCTTTTGATAATGCTGGAGAAAAACCACTGGGTCGAGCTTGAATTTACCGCGCAGCCTGGCGATCGCTCCCGGTTCCGCTTCGAAGACAAAATTAACGTAATACACTGAATCGACATGTCTCGGAGTATAAGGGAGTTGCCGTTTATCCATCTTCTGGACTTGCTCGATTTTCGCGTCCTCTTTTCCAAAATCTGCTTCGAGTCGCTCGATAAGTTCTTTTACACCGTCTTCCTGGCCTCGGGTATCGAGCGCCAACAAACATTCATAACGATTTATCATAGTGTTTTCAAATGATTTCTGCCCGATTGTAAAGATTCATCGCGGATACGATCCCCTCCCGAAGCACGTGCCGGATGGCTTCGACCGCCCGGCTTACGCCGGTTTCCACCGCCGATTTCTCTTCAGCGCTGAATTTCCCAAGTACGTGGTCGACAAGTTCATTGCCGCCGGCTACCGCCCCAATGCCCACCCGCAGCCGCATAAAGGATTCACCGAGATGCTCGATAACCGATTTCAGCCCATTGTGTCCACCATCGCTGCCACCTTGGCGAAGACGCAATCGGCCGAGCGGTAAGGCGGCGTCATCGCTAACTACCAGCACCTGTTCCGGAGCGATCTTGTAATACTGGGCCAGTGGGCCGAGGGCGTCTCCACTGCGGTTCATAAACGTCATCGGCTTAACCAGCAGGACGTCACCCCAGCGGGCAAGGCACGCATGCCAGACTGATTTTTCGGCAAAAAGGACCTTATCCGCTTCAGCCAGATGATCCAGAACCATAAAACCAATATTGTGCCGGGTATGCGCGTACTGGCCTCCCGGATTGCCCAAGCCGGCAACCAGACGAAGCTCAGTCATAAGCCTCAACCCGCGGAACCCTCTGCCGCGCCCTCCTCTTTCTTGGCCGTAATTACCTCCGGGGCAGTTACCGGCGCTTCAGCTACCGTTTCCTCGGCTTCCACCCGCGGCTCCACCACGGCCACCACCGTCAGTTCACCGTCGTTCAGGGCTTTGACCCCGTCCGGCAGCCGCAAGTCACGCACATGCACCGAATCGCCTACGTTCAGATTGGACACATCGACATGGATCGCTTCCGGCAAGTCTTTCGGCAGACATTCCACTTCCAATCGCCGTAAAATATGCTCCAGCAACCCACCGAACGTCTTCACCCCGACCGCTTCACCGACCGTTTCAATCGATACCTCTGCCGAGACTTTCTCGGTGGCGGAAACCGCCTGGAAATCGACGTGCAGCAGTGCTGGCTGAAGCGGGTGATGTTGAACCTCCTGGATCAAGGCAAGCGCGCTCGTCCTGGCCGCGCCATCGACGATCTCGAGTTCGACCAGAATGTTTTCCCCAGCGCCATGCGAGAGCACCGTCTTGAGCTCACGCCCTTCCACTTCAAGTGGTACCGCTGCTTGATTCGCGCCATAAATAATGCCGGGAACCAAGCCGCGGCGGCGTAGCCCCTTAATGTGATTGCGGCCAGTGACGGCTCGTCGATGCACGGTTAACTTCGCTTGTTGTGCCATGTTTGCTTACTTCGTAGTCGCGTTTATTTCAAAAAGTGAGCTGACTGATTCGTTCGTGTAAATCCGCTGGATACCCTCACCGAGAAGCTCCGCCACGGAAAGCACCGTGATTCGACAGGACGGGTCCAACAGGACCGGAGTAGTATTTGTCGTGATCAGTTCCAGAATCTCAGAATTCTTTAATCGTTCGTGCGCAATGCTCGTGAATACCGCATGAGTCACCCCGGCGTAAATATCGCGGGCACCCTGCTTTTTCAGAAGGGCGGCGGCGCTCGTCAGAGTGCCAGCCGTTTCGGTGAGATCGTCGACCATTAACACATTTTTTCCATCCACATCGCCGATCACCTGGAGAGCTTCTGTTTCGGTGGGACTGCGGCGGCGTTTGGCGACGGTGGCAAAGGTCGCGCCGAGCGCGTCGGCATAGACCGAGGCAAGCTTCAGGCCGCCAACGTCCGGTGACACCACGACCAAGTTATCAATATTCTTTTGCCGAATGTACCGGAGGAGAACGGGAGCGGCGTAAAGGTGGTCGACCGGAATATCAAAAAAGCCTTGAATTTGTTGCGCGTGCAGGTCGATCGTCAGAATCCGGTTCGCGCCGGCGGCGTCCAACAGATTGGCGACGAGCTTCGCGGTGATCGGCACTCTCGGCTGATCTTTTCTGTCTTGCCGGGCATAACCGAAGTAAGGTATCACCGCGGTAATGCGATAAGCGCTGGCTCGTCGGGCTGCATCGATCATGATCAGCAACTCCATCAGGTTCTGATTAGTCGGTGGGCAGGTCGGTTGGACGATGAAAACATCGCGACCGCGAATATTTTCGTCGATTTTGATCCGCGTTTCGCCGTCCGGAAAGGAGTTCACGCTGGCTTCGCCGAGAGGCGCGCCGACGGACTGGCAAATTTTTAGCGCGAGCTCGCGGTGAGCGCGCCCGGAAAAAATTCGCATCTCGCGATTAAACGGAGTCATAGCAAGGCAAGAAGAACCGGGAAAATAGTGCGGAACGGCAAATTTACAAATGCGATACGTGGGAAATTTTCTGAGGAGGCGGGCCAGCGCATAGCGTAGGCCTCAAATCGTGGCTCCCGCACGGCGGGAACTTGTCGCGCCATAGCCCCGCGAAGCGGGTTGAAGGCGGACGGGCCTCGTCCGTATTGCGCTCAGGCGCAAGAAAATGGCCAAACTCCACTGCGGACCGGGCTGTCCGCCCTCCTCTCCGCTGCGGAGGACTAAGGCGCGCAAAGTTCCGCGCCACATCCGCGTCTTAACTCCCGGCTGCCTTCTTGCCGTCAAGCACAGCGAGAACATCCCGTGCCTGCTTATCAGTCGCGGCGTGAGTATCAAACCAGACAAGCTTGCCCTGTTTAAAAAGATACGCTTGCCGGGAATCCAGGCTGTTTTTAATCAAAGGAACGCCGAAAGCATTGCTCACCCGATGATCGACGTCCGATATCAGAGTGAAAGGCAGATGGTCTTTTTCCTTAAACTCGCTTTGGCTGGCAACTGGATCGACGCTGACGCCCAATATTTTGACGCCGCGATTTTGGAGCTCCGTATAGGAGTCCCGCAGGCTGCATGCCTGCGCCGTGCAACCGGGGCTCATGGCCTTCGGATAAAAGTAAACCAGCAAATATCCACTTTGCGCCTGTTCCGGGAAACTCACCTGGGAACCGTCTTGCGCGGTGGCCGAAATATTGGGAATCGGACTGCCCAGCTGCAGCTTGGTATCCGTGGCACACCAAGCCGTTCCCAAGCCGAGCAGCAGCGCGATGGCGGAAAGAAAAGACGTTCGGTTCATAGCCAATCTTCACTTAATCCCTGTTCTGGCGCAACCCTTCGGCCGGCGACGTCATCGTTATATATGGCGCACTAGCTTTATTTGTTCGCCACTTGCGACTCCTCACCGGCTCCGCTGATCGCCTCCAGAAATCCTCGCAGATAGGCCGGAGGGAGATAAACGTAGAGGATACCGGTTCCTGGGATCGATCCGGAAACATAGAGCCTGAGACCGGTGGAAAGATGTTGTTCCAGATAGCCAGACGAGAGATCGATTCTTGCCGATGTTTTCGCGCCGCTCACTTCCCTCTCGCGAGGAGAGTTGGCGTCGCAGTCCAGTTCCTCGCCCGCGATGTCCCTGGCTCGCTCGAGGGGGTACCAACGGCACGACTGGACGACAACATCCAGGGCTGCTCCCTCGGGATATCCGTTCAACAGCGAAGCTGAAAGCGAGGCGAAAACGCCATCAGCGTGAATCGGGTTGTAGATGGGCTCGTTCAGGGTTGAAGTCGGAAAGGCCGAACCTTTGGCTGTCATACCGACCCAGGGACCGTAGGCGACAGTTCCCGATGGCGTGTGGTTGTAGCGCACCTTTCCGCCGACCTCGCGCGGGTCGGTCTCGAGACCAACCTGATTCCAGGGCGCGCAACTCACGAAAAACGAACTCAGGACCAGGCTCGCCAGCGCGGCTCTGGGGAATCGGGCTTGTGCGAACATACGCCGATGTTAGGCGCTTCACGTCTAACCTTCAACGTTCAACGCCGCGAAGATCGGGACGTGCCCAATTGTTTGTCTCACGCCCTCCGGATTTCGATGTCTGAGAAGATGTTATGCTGTGAGACCAGAAGCTGTTTGAGCCTGATTAACTCCAGAAGGGCGAGGAAGGTGACCACGATTTCGGTGCGCGAAGCAGCGGCGGTGAAAAGGTCCGAAAAAGAAATTGGACAGTCCCGATCGGTAATTTGCAGAAGCTGTTCGATTTTTGCCGAGACAGTAAAATTCTCTTCAAAAATCTCCCGCAGATCTTCCCGCTTGTTTTCCAGGCGCCGCAGCGCTTTCTGCAACGCGTTGATCAGATCAAAAATGCTGATTTCGGAGGCAAGCAGCGGACCGGCGTCGGCTAAATCGGGTTTGCCTGGGAACCGCGCATGAAGACGTTCCTGGGCGAGTTCCCGTTGCTGCAGCTCTCCCGCGGCGTCCTTGAATTTTTTGTATTCGATGAGTTGCCGAATTAGTTCCCAGCGCGGATCCTCTTCTTCGGCGTCTTCCTCGGGCGCCTGCTGGTGGACCGGGAGAAGGCTCCGGCTTTTGATGTACATCAAATTGGCCGCCATGAGGACGAATTCGCCGGCAATCTCCAGATCAAGCATGTGGAAATTATCGAGATACTCCAGATATTGGCCGGTGATCTTTTCCAAGGTGACATCGTAGATGGCCACCTCTTCTTTTTTTATCAGATAGAGGAGCAGGTCGAGTGGGCCTTCAAAAACGTCCAGCTTAACCTTGTAATCGTTATCCATTCAGGGGACCCCGGGAGGGCTTCGGTGTGGCTTAATACCAGGAATCGAATTCTCATCCTTTCCATAAAATAGCCTGAGCGACCGCATAATCTTGAGTATGACTCAAGCTCACGAAAACCTCCGTTATCCCTGATCGGCCGGCCAACTCCGCTGCGCCCGCGTGCAGCACGACAAAGGGTTCGCCGTTCGCCTTCCGTCGCACTTCAATGTCTTTCCAATTGATCGACCCGGAAAACCCGGTGCCGAGCGCTTTGGCCACCGCTTCTTTGGCGGCGAAACGGGCGGCAAAGTGGGTCGCTGGTTCTTTCATCGAACGGCAGTAATCGACTTCGGATTGAAAGAAAATCTTTTCGAGAAAGCGTTGGCCATGCCGGCGAATGGCATCCGCTATCCGCCCAATTTCAACAACATCAATACCAATTCCGAAAATCATCGACCGGCTTGCAGACGAGCCAGCATTTCGCGCACGGCGTTTTCCAACCCGGCGAAAATGGCTCGAGAAACGATCGAGTGTCCAATGTTAAACTCGCTCCAAAAAGGAATCCGCAATAGCAGATGGACATTGTGGTAATTGATTCCGTGCCCGGCATTCACCAGCAGCCCTTTCTCGTGAGCCAATCGAGCGGCCGCTTCCAGCCGGGCGAGTTCATCATTTTTGAAATCGTCCAGAGCATTGGCAAAAGCGCCGGTATGCAGCTCGACCGCGTCGGCGCCGAGATCGGCCGAAGCCTGGATCTCCTGGGCATTGGGCTTAATAAACATGCTGACGCGAATACCCGCGGCGCTGAGGCGTTCGACGGATTTTCGAAGCGCTTTGGCATTGCGGACCACCTCGAGACCGCCTTCTGTAGTCACTTCCTGGCGATTTTCCGGTACCAGGCAAACGTCATCGGGAAGGACGCGCAGAGCTGTTTCGAGTATCTCGGGTGTATTGGCCATTTCCAGATTTAACTTGGTCACCAGGCTTTTCCGGAGGCGGAAGACGTCCCGATCCTGAATATGGCGGCGATCCGCTCGCAAATGCACGGTGATCCCGTGAGCGCCGGCTCGCTCGCAAGCGGACGCCGCCTGCAGCACGTCGGGTTCGCTGTTGATCGAGTCGCTCATTTCGGCATAGCGGGCCTGCCGAAGGGTGGCTACATGGTCGATGTTAACTCCTAAGCGTATCACAAGGAAACTTAAGCACGTTTCGCGTTTCACGTTTCACGTTAACCAGGAAAGATCCCCATACGCGAAACGCGGGACCCGAAGCTCGAGACGTCAAGCGCGAAACGTGAAACGTGAGCCTCAATGCCTGAAGTGTCGGACTTCCGTCAACACCATTGTCATCTTGTGTTGGTTGGCCGCTGCGATGATCTCCGCGTCTTTCACCGATCCACCCGGCTGAATCGCGGCCGTTGCTCCGGCGGCGGCGGCCGCCAGCAGCGCGTCCGGAAACGGAAAAAGGGCATCGCTGGCAACGGCTGAGCCTTTGAGCGACAGGCCAGCTTCGCTCGCTTTCCAGACCGCAATCCGGGACGCGTCCACCCGGGACATCTGTCCCGCGCCAATCCCCAGGGTGCGGTCTTTGCCGGCCAGCACGATGGCATTTGACTTCACGTGCTTCACCACGCGCCAGCCAAACATCATCGCTTTCATCTCATCAGCCGTGGGCGGACGCGTCGTGACGACGTGACGCTCGGGCTGTTTGAAATCGGCGCGATCTTTTTCCTGCACCAGCAGACCCCCAATGACCGAACGTAGCTCAGGGTCCTGCCGCGTTGGCTCAGCCCAATCGAGCATTTTCATGAGACGTAGGTTCTTCTTCTTTTGCAGCACGGCCCGCGCTTCCGGCTCGAAGTCCGGCGCAATGATGACTTCGCTGAAAATTTCAGATATCGCCTTCGCCAAGGGCAGCGTCAACGTCCGGTTGCAAATGATGATCCCGCCGAAGGGAGCTTGTTTATCTGTCGCGAAAGCTTTCAGCCAGGCTTCGCGCAAATCGCTATCCGAGCCGACCCCGCAAGGATTGCCGTGTTTCAGTATGGCCACCGTCGGCTCATAGAAATCGGCAATGAGGTTAGCCGCGGCATGAATGTCCAGGATGTTATTGTAAGAGAGCTCCTTGCCATGGAGCTTCTGGAAGAAATCCTGAAAGTGCCCGTAGAGCGCGGCATGTTGGTGAGGATTCTCCCCGTACCGAAGGCGAGTCTCCAATGGTAACGAAAGGGCGAAGGAAGCTTCGGTCGATTGTTTGCGGTTGAGATATTCGGCAATGACATGGTCATAACGCGCGGTGGTATTAAAGACTTTGATCGCGAGCCGTTCCCGAAGCGCCAGAGTGGTCTCGCCGTTATGCATGTCCAGGTCATCCAGTACCATTTTATAGTCATGCGGATCGGTAATCACGGTCACGGAACGGTAGTTTTTGGCGGCACTCCGCAGCATCGAGGGGCCGCCGATGTCAATCTGTTCAATCGCTTCGGCCAGGGTTACCTCGGGCTTGGCAATGGTCTCTTCGAATGGATAAAGGTTAACGACCACCAGATCGATCGGCTGAATCCCGCTGTCTTCGGCTTCGCGTTGGTGGTCCGGATTATCGCGAACAAAGAGCAGTCCGCCGTGCACCTTCGGGTGAAGGGTCTTGACCCGGCCGCCGAGGATCTCCGGAAAACCGGTATAGTCACCGATCCCCAAATGCGGGATCTTTTCGGCTTTGAGGAGGTTGGCCGTGCCACCCGTTGAGACGATCTCAATCCCGAGCTCAACCAATCGTTGAACGAACGGAACCAGTCCGGTCTTGTCGGAAACCGAGACCAGCGCGCGTCTAATCTTCATGGAAAACAAAACCTAACAGGCGGAAAGCCAATGTCGACCCGCGATCCCGGGGAAAAAGGATGCGCCCCGAGACTCGAGTCCCGCGTTCCGCGTTCCGCGTCCCGAGTGCCGAATGAATATCCCCCTACCTGAATCTTAGCTTGGTTTTTTCTGCGCTCTGCTACATTTCGTCGACTGACGAAAACCATGAAAAAGCGAGTTTTGATCATGTCGACCAGCGCGGGCACGGGTCATGTGCGAGCCGCACAAGCTTTAGCCAAGGTCTTCGGTGAGCATCCGCAGGTTTCGGAAGTTGTGCATAGCGATGCGCTGCACTTTACCAATAAGCTTTTTCGAGACTTCTACTCCAAGCTCTATACCAATCTGGTAAAAACGGCGCCGGATTTTCTTGGGTGGTGGTACAAACAGAGCGATGAACCGTGGAAGACCGACGGCATGAGGCTGATGATGGATCGCCTGAACACCGGCCCATTGGTTAAATTCATTCGCAAATTCGATCCACACATCACAGTCTGCACCCATTTCATGCCAGCCGGCATCATTTCGGACCTCATTGCAAAGAAGCAGCTCGATGCGCATCTCTCGATCGTGGTGACTGACCTGGATTTTCACGCGATGTGGCTTTCCCGGATGTTTCACCGCTATTTTGTCGCGATTGCCGAAACCAAGGTTCACCTGGAAATGTTGGGACTTCCGAGCGAGCGAATCACCGTTTCGGGAATACCGATTGACCCGTCCTTTTTGGAGCCGGTGGACCGAACAGTTGTCCGATCTTCCCTGGGCCTGGATCCAGACCTGCCCGTCCTGCTGCTTTCGGCTGGTGCGCTCGGCGTGGGCCCCGCGGAATTCGTCGTCGAGCGCCTGAAAAGCTTGCGCTCGCAAACCCAGACCGTCGTTGTCTGTGGGCGCAGTGTCGCGACCAAGGAACGAGTTGAGCGAGCTGTCCAGGATCGACCCGAGAGTTTCCGGGTACTTGGTTACACCGACAAAATGGCTGACCTGATGAGGGTTTCCGATCTTTTCATTGGCAAACCCGGCGGGCTGACCACCGCCGAAGCGCTGACCTGTGGTTTGCCAATGGTAATTCTGAACCCGATACCCGGGCAGGAAGAACGAAACAGCGATCATCTGCTCGAGGACGGTGTAGCGGTCAAGTGCAACGAACTGACGACCCTCGCTTATAAAATCGACGTCTTACTGGACGACCCGAAACGGATGGAAGTGATGCGAAAACGCGCCTATGCGTTGAGCCGGCCAGAGGCCGCTCGAACGATCGTCGAAACGCTGGTAGCAGACGATCTCCCGCCACTCGAAGTGACCGATGACGACGCCGAGGCGATCACCTTGGCGGCGATCAGAGAGCGAGATCTGCGATAGAGTATGTCCGAATTTCTCTGGGGCGTCGCAACGTCGGCTTACCAGTCAGAAGGCAGTTACAACGGTCCCGGCCAGCCGCTCACCAACTGGGCGGAGAGCGAACGTCGAGGAGCGGTAGCGAGCGTCGGATCAGCCGCCGACTTCTGGAACCGGTATGCGGAGGACTTTGCTCGGTGTCGTGAGCTTGGTCTGAACGCGTTCCGGTTGGGCATCGAGTGGAGTCGGGTACAGCCGGCCCGCTCTGCCCGGCCGGGGCCGCCACCCCCCTTCGATGAAGCCGCGCTCGCCCACTATGCCGCAATGCTCGCGGGATGCCGGCTGAACGGCCTCGAGCCGGTCGTGACGCTTCATCACTTTGTGCACCCGGCCTGGTTGGGCAGCGACCCCTGGATGGAGCCGGATATCGCCAACCTTTTCTGTAACTACGTCAAGCATGCGCTGCTCGCCATCAACCGCCGGTTGACGGACGATTACGGCGTCGCGCCTCCCCGCATTTTTATTACGATCAATGAGCCGAACATGCTAGTGCTCAACACCTATTTCGGTACCCAATTTCCCGGTCGAGAAAAAAAGACCTCCGGAATTCGGACGCTGCTGGAGGTGTATCGCCAGATCTTGATCACCCATGTGCGAGCGTACAACCTGCTGCATCGTTTGGCGGCGGAACAGGGTTGGCCCGAACCAATGGTAACGTTCAATAATTATTCCAGCGATCTCTATTGGTCGGACAAAGTGCTGCTCGATTTAATTTCGATCCGCGAACGCGAGGTAACCATTGGCGGATTGCGCGACTACATCTATGAGAAAGGCCTGGAGTTCGAGCGCGCTTTCATGGCTGCCCGGATTCCTCTAGCCAAGGACATCCCGTTTTTCTTTGGTGCGGCCGCCAAGCGATTGAGCAACTGGCTCGGTTACAAAACGTTCGCCGCGGCCGGCTTCAACCCGTTAGTGGACGAGATCTATGCGGCGGACCGCCCGATCGCCATCGATTATGTCGCGATGGATTACTACGACCCCTTCGCCGCGCACATTTTCCGGCACCCGGTCTGGTGGGATCACGATTTCAAAAACAAGAGTTTGCGAACCTGGCTCATGAATAGCATCACCAGTAAATGGTGGGACTGGCGAGTGCTGCCGGCTGGGATGCGCTTCTTCTGTGACTATTACAGTCGCGATCTGGGCGGGCGACCGGTCTTAATCGCGGAAAACGGTATGGCTCTGCGCCGGCGAGTGGATAACCGCAACACGATGCGCCGGGATAAAATGACTCGCAGTCAGTTTCTGCGTCTGCATGTTGAGGAGGTCATCAGGATCGTGGAGGCCGGTACACCCCTTTTTGGCTATCTGCATTGGTCGCTTTTTGACAATTACGAATGGGGTTCGTTTACCCCACGGTTCGGCTTGTTCTCCATTGATTACCAACGCGATAACAACCGGATCGTCGAGGATCACCTGGGCGACCGGCCTTCGCTGACCTACCGGCAATTGGTTGCCGCGGCCAGGAAACGCCTGACTGATGAGGTTGTATTGGATAGCAAGGGCGACTGGCAATCCTTGGCTGATCCTTCCTAGTGCGCCGTCTCATATATAACGATGACGTCGCCGCAGGTCAGTTGGCTGTTTTTCAAGGCGCGGTCCGAGCCGGTCTGGCAGTAGAAGCGTCCATATCTGGATTCATACGGATCGAGCGAGCAACGCCGAAAAACAGCCAACTGGCGCGGCCCACTCCCAGGCGAAAAAGCGCGCGCGTGCTGGGGCTAACCCGATTGAGGCGGTTGCCGGGACAGCGGGGTGAAGTACGCTCCGATGATGCTAAAATCTTTGCTCGGTATCACTAGTTTATTTTTGGCCCTCAATTTCGATATTGTCCTACACGCCCAAGATAACGGCACGATTCCGAGTAGCGGCGGACGATATTTCAACGGCCGCGTGGAAATTCCGCTACGAGCTTTTGCGCAGGATGATCCGCGGTGGAGCGACGTTCGGCTTGGGTCATCTACTGACACACTCGGCGAGGAGGGGTGCGCGGTGACTTCTGCCGCGATGGTCGTCGCTTTTTACGGGATCAAAACCAACCCCCAGCAGCTGAATGCTTTCCTAACCAGAACCGGCGGTTTCACCGATGATGGACTGATTCATTGGAGCCGGGTGCCATCGATCGCTCCCGACCACTTGGAACTGGCCTACAATGGCGGTCCCTCCTACAAATTGATCGACTCGAATTTGCTGGCGGGAAATCCCGTCATTGCGGTGATCAAGCTGCCGGACGGCGCTTATCATTTCGTGGTAATCGTGGGGAAAGAAGGCCAGGATTACTTGATCCGCGATCCGGCCGCCTCCCCGTTCCGCCCGGCCTATCACCTGAGCGACTTGACGGATCGGATTGTCGGTCTGTGCTTTTTTCGCACGATTTAACTCGACACACGGACTTTCTCGACCGGAAACCGGTGTGATGCGGAGCCAAGTACGAACGCGTTTTTCTGAAGTTTGATGGATCGAACGTCCAGGCGCGAGTTATCCAAAATAACCGCGCGCACCCCTAAATGCGGCAAAAAGCTGCCGCAGTTGATCACGATACGAGAGGCCTTTCGCCAGACGCCCGGCCAATGGGTATGACCAATGATAATGAACCGGGCTTCCGGTCGAAAAACCCGGGCAAGGTCAGCGGTAAGACCGGGCGTCTTCCACCAGGCACGAAGAATCAGGAAAGGCCGGGTCGGCGGCCAGAGATGGCGCGCCATCAGCTTAATAAAAGGCAATGCTCCGCTCGGGGTCGGCTTTTCGATCATTTGCAGACGAAGCGCGGTGCGCTTGCTGGCCAAGAGCCGTTTTTCAAAATCCGTGAACGCATCCGGTCCGAGGCCTTCCAGAATTTCCTGGTGCGTTTTCAGGTATTCTTTTGCCCGGCGACTCCACGGCGCTACTCCTAGAAAGAGTATGTCCCCGTGCGTTACCAGAACTGCGCCGTTCTCGAGATCGAGATGATTGAGTTCCGATATGGTAGGATCATGATTGCCGTTCAAGAAGATCGCTTTTACCCCAAGTGAGTGGCAGAGGCGGCCCAATTCAGCGGCTAGACGGCGGCCCAAAGGTCGATCAGCGCTGTGCCTCATCTCCGAAGTATCGCCATTGAAAATGACGGTACGAAAACCGGCGGCCAGCAGTGGAGCGAGTTGTTCCGGGCTCTTAATCCGCGATGCCCGGTGGCCGAGGTGAAGGTCGGAGAGGAGCAGGGTCGGATCGGTTGGCGTTAGCATTGAAATTCAGCGATTATCCTCCCTACTAAAATCTCAACGGATATTGACCTCGCCAAAAAGACTGATTGCCACCTTTCGATCGTGCGGTTGCCGGCGATGCTCAAAAACAAAAATACCCTGCCAAGTCCCGAGCAGCAGTTTACCTCCCGAGACCGGGATTGATTCCGAACTGCGAGTGAGGACCATTCGGAGATGGCTTGGCATGTCATCCGCTCCCTCGGCGCGGTGCACAAAGGCAATTTCCTCCTCGGGAACGAGGTGATCGAAATAGGTCTCCAGATCGATTCGCGCGGTTCGATCGGCGTTCTCAAAAAGAATCAGGCTCGCACTGGTGTGCCGGAGAAAGACAGTCGCTAGGCCCTCCGTAATCCCGCTCTGCCGCACTCTCTGCGATACCTGGTCGGTGATTTCGTAAGTGCCTTTGCCCTTTGTTCGAATCACAAACTCGGAGTTATTCACCGTCAGCATAAAGAAATTCGACCAGCCGGAGGGACTTCCGGTTTGGCAGAACCCCAGGCTCCATCTGGTTCATGACATACGCAAACGTGATCCTGTTTTCGGGGTCAGCAAAAGCGTGGCTTCCGCCGGCGCCAGGTTGACCGAACGCCTGCAGCGAAGGACCGAAAAGCTTTCTCTCTTTGCGGGTTGCTGCGACCGGATCTTTCATGAATCCCGCGCTGAAACCCGTGGAGATCCGCAAAACGCGGTCTATACCGGTGACGACTAAACCGCGGCAAAGCGCCGGTTCTTCCAGGATATCGGGTTCGCAAAGAGCATGGTAAAATCGACAGAGAGACTCGGCCGTCCCGATTCCGCCAAAGGATGGCAGGGCCATTTGTCGAATGGCCGGATCATTCATCAGGGAAGGAACCTCCAAGCCGGCCGGGGTCGAGAAGGCTTGCCGCGTGAGCGAGTGCGGTTGAGCGTACTGGGCGTAGAAAGGGGCTTCTTCGGGGGAGGTTCGATTGTGACGAGGCGCGTAGATTGGGGCTACCTCGCCGGCTAAGGCTGAGGGAATCCCGATCCAGAGATCAAGGTTCAGCGGATCGCCAAATATCTGGCGGAAATAGGCGCTCACTCCTGTCCCGCCGGTAATCCGCCGAAGCAATTCGTCCACCAGAAAACCGAAGGTGCGCGCGTGATAACCGTGCGCTTTTCCCGGCGCCCAAAATGGTTCTTGAGCAGCGAGGGCGCCCACCACAGCGGAACGGTCCAGGACCGGGATCGTGGAGTCGCGGAGAGCGGGCATGCCGGCCTGGTGAGAGAGGATTTGTTGCAGGGTGGTGCCGTCCTTGCCCGCCCTCGCGTACTCCGGCCAGAAACGCTTGACCGTCTCCGTGATTGAGATTCGGTGCTGCCTGCAGGCATGGAGGAGGCACCCCGAGGTCAATCCTTTGGTAGCCGACCAGATCAGGACGCGCGACTGGGAGGTCCACGGAATCGTTTTCTCCCGGTTTTGAAACCCTCGCCCCAGACTCAGTACTTCCTGGCCATTGTTCCAGATGGCGACTGAAGCCCCGAGCTCCTCCTCTCCCGAAAAATTCTCCGCAAAGGCGGCACTCAGGCCGGCGAGATCCATCAAAGCGAGTCCTGGATGGATGCGAGATCGGGATCGTTTCGCGCCGCATCGCGGAAAGCTTTATTCAGGCGAAAACTGGCGCGAAGATAGGCTCGCGCCTGATCCAGATTTCCGAGAATGGCATCGTAGCAGCCGAGATTGTAGTAGTACAACGGCTCGTCCAGAAGACAGGGCGGTCCTGCTAACAACACTTCTTTGGCATCAGCGGTTTGTCCTAACTCATGTAAACAGAACGCCGCGTGAATGAACCCGAAACTTTCCTGCGGACAGAGTTCGCCAAGACGTTCACTCAGCTCGAGAGCGGTCCGCCATCGACGCAGTTGCAACAAAATTTTGACGCGGGTTTGCAGAGTCAGGCTATTCTGCTGATCCTCTGGCGAGAGTCGATCGAGTTGGGCGAGAGCGTCTTCCTGCATGCCCAACTCAGCGTAGCCTTCCGCCGCGCGGATTTGCTTTTCGAGTGTCATTTCTAATGGGCGGAGGTTGTCTCCTGGTCGATCATCGCGATCCGGTGGACGTGACGCCCACCTTCAAACGGAGTGCTTAACCAAGTTCGCACGATGCTCAAAGCGAGCTCCTCCGGAATTGTCCGCTGCCCGATGGATAAGACATTGCCGTCGTTGTGCGCCCGGTTCCAAACGGCGACCTGTTCCGTCCAGCACAGTCCGCAGCGGACGCCTCGCACCCGATTTGCGACGATTGCTTCGCCGTTGCCGGAACCGCCGAGAACAATCCCCCGCTCAACTTCCCCCCGCGCCACCGCCAGGGCCACCGGTCGGATAAAGAGTGGATAATCGACCGGTTCTTCCGAGTCTGTGCCAAAATCGGTCACCTCGTGTCCCTCACTTTTCAGAAATTCTTTGATCTTCTCTTTATACCGGAATCCTGCGTGGTCGGAGCCGATCGCGATTTTCATGGTATGATTCTAGGAGCTTCAGAGTTTAGAAGTCTAGGACTTTAGGAGTTGCAGGAGTCTCGGAAAGCGGCGGGAGCGATAGAAGCGGGTCAGCGGAGGGAAGTAGTCGATCACTTGGCAGATTGGAGCGGCAGCTGCCGCCGATCGATTTGATCACTTGTTCCTTCGTGCTCTTTTGCACTACATCCCGCCGCTGAGCCCTCTCCCACCGCTTCCTCCGCTTTCCCCGAAGTCCTCACCGCCTCAGCTCGCCCGGAACAATGGGCATTTTCAGGATCTCAGTTCCGCGGATCACTGTCAGGATGGATGAAACGCCGATCTGCTCGCCGACCAGCACACGATGCAGTTCGTCGATGGAGTCGATCGCCTGGCCGTTGAACGCGACGATGATATCGCCCGCTCTAACCCCAGCTTCGCGGGCCGGTCCTGCTTTTTCCACTTCGGCCACCAGAACGCCTCGATCCGGGGAGAGTTGATGGAATCGGGCGATTCTCGGATGGATCGAGGCGGTCTGTCCCGCCAAGCCGAGATAGCTCCGTCGAATCGTGCCGTCTTTGATGAGCCAACCGGCTACCAGCTGGGCGGTATTTGAAGCGATGGCAAAGCAGAGCCCCTGGGCCGGAAGGATAACCGCCGTATTGACCCCAATGACTTCGCCTCGGCTGTTGACGAGCGGGCCGCCGGAATTGCCTGGATTAAGAGCGGCATCGGTTTGGAGGATGTCATCCATCAACCGGCCGGACTCGGCTCGCATTGAGCGTCCGAGCGCACTGACGACACCGGCCGTGACGGTTTGTTGGAAACCGTAGGGACTACCGATCGCCACCGCGATCTGGCCGACGCGGAGTTGCTTGGAATCGGCGAAGCGCAACGCCGGAAGGGTTGAGCCATCGACACGGAGGACCGCCAGGTCGGTATCGGGATCTTCACCTACGAGCTTGGCGCTCATCTCGCGGGTATCCGGCAGCGTCACCTCAATCGTCTTGGCCCGATGCACGACATGGCTGTTGGTCATGATGAATCCGTCCGGGGCGATGACGAAGCCGCTGCCTCCGCCCTCGCCCTGGCCGTGTCCGCCGCTCTGCCTCACGCGGATATTCACTACCGCGGGAGCAACAGCGGCGGCCACGGCGCTGACGGTCTGCGAATAGGCATCGAGCAGCGCCGGATCGTTCGCGACCGAGACCTGGCTTGATTCTGACCGCTGAGGGCCGGGCGCCAAAATTGGTGTCCAGGAAGCTATAAAATCGGAAAGCATACGCGTAAGATTACGCGAAAACCTAGTACGTAACTGTAAATGTTACAAATCGATCGTTGCGGCCATTGGTTTCGAGCAGCTGCCGGCGCAATATACGTTTGTCCCTGTGCCGGCACGGAGGCCAGAGACACATTGCGAGACAGCTTCTAACGGTGACCTCTACCAAAACCGCTCTCTAGAAATACTGGTATTGCGAAGGCGGTCCAGCTCTTAACTTTCCTTCAGAGATCGCAGGACTTCTGCTAAAGTGATGTCCTCCAGCTCTTTCCTGATCGAACAACGCAGCCGCCCTTGAATCCCTTCCATCACTTGCCCGATGCGTTTCCCGACAGGACACCGGTGAGAGGGACGTCTCGGGTGAACCCTAAAGAATTCCGGTTCCGCTACTGCCGCATGAATCTGAAAAAGAGAAACCTTCTCGGGCCGCACCAGCAGAACGGCGCCGCCGTGGGGGCCTCGCCGGGTCCGGATTAAGCCCGCTTGTTGAAGTTCGATCAGAAGCCGGCGGATCACGACCGGGTTAGTGTTCACCGTCGCAGCTAAACGCGCCGACGAACAACATTCCTTTTTTTCCAACGCGAGCACCGCCATCACGTGGACGGCAAACGCAAACTGGCAGCTCTGCACTGCCCGAAATGTAACCCGCCGGATTACATTTGACAATCTTGGAGTCCGCCAGACTCCTTATCGAGATAAGTAGCGTAGACGGAAGCCGGGCGGAGCACGCGGGACCAGCTTCTTTCTACCGCTGATCTTTCTTTGGACCAGGGATAGGCGAATCGGAGCCGCGTGGTGAAGGTGAACCGGCCGGCGCAAGAGATGACAAAGGGGTCAGTGAAGCTACCGTTTCCGGGCTGCCACTAGGGCGCGGTGAGGGCGGGACGGTGATGTCGGCCCAATCCCACAGCCGGCCGGTCGTTCCTCCGATCTCCTGCAGGAGCTGCGCACAACGTTCATGCATCCGTTTGAGGTCAGGCGGCCCGGGCGGTGAATCGGCGCTTCCCGGGAAAATGAGGTAAGTTATATTCAGGTTCGTTTCCGGACGATTATAGGCGCTGGCTTTCGGGTCCAGCTCGCTGGCGATCCGCAAGGATGCCTCGCCCATTTTGTAAGAGGGCCCTACATCGCCAAGCAATGCGGGGTAAAGAATGCCCCGGTAAAGGACGACTGCATAGTCGCCAAGTTTCGGCGTGAAAGCAATCGGTGGCTGGCGCAGCATGAAACCGGGTAACACGATAAAAGGGTCGGTTTTGGAAATCAGGAAGCTGTACTTTTTCAAGTCGGCGATCTCACGGTTCAACGCGCTGATTTGCTCCTGAAGAACACGGTGCCGCTCCGGTGTGATTGTACGGTCAGCGAGTTCAGTTTGGAATTGTTTGAGTTTGTTTTCTCGCTCCGGAATAAACTGGCTGGAAATGGATGTTCGCTTCGGCCAACGATAACTCGTGAAGGGCTGAAAGTTCAGAGAGCTTCCGTCGACCACCATGTTGCGGTCGGAGTCGGAACCGTCGGCATTCACGTCCATGTCACTCTGGATGACGAGCACTTTTCGAGCGGCTGGCTGGCTCGTGACTTCGAGGATCGTGTTGCAATCGAAGAAATTGTGCCGCGAGAGCAATTGCTCCAGCCGGGACAGATTATGGTCGAGCTGGTTTACCTTAAGTTCGTAAAGGGCGTGAAAGAAGCTGGAGACTTTTGCTTGCGGGAGCGCGGCCGGAAGGCCGGGAAGGAGCTCTGACAGCCGGGGGTCAGACGTTTGCAATTGCTCGAGAGAGTGTGCCGCTGCCGGTACGCGCACGCTGACCTCGAGATTGAGAGCATAAGCTTCCGGAACAGGTCGTTCGAGGACGGCGAGATCGCCCTGACTGCTGGAGACTTTGGCGTGAACATCAAAGCCATTGAACAGCTTGGCGGTTTCCATCCTCGAATAAGGAATAAAAGTCTCGGGCAAGGGCCTTGGCGCAGGGGTGATGCTCGGCGTGGGCGAGGGAGGCGGTCTCGGCGGTTGCGGTCCGGGGCAGCTCGCGGTGACCAGGGCTGCCAGCACAGCGAGTGGTCCAATCGCGCAGCGTTTGTGCGGTAGGAGCTTGTTCTTAAATAAATGAAGCCCAACGAACTGTTTCAAATTCTTCTCTCAAAGAAAGCAGGAGAACTCTGCGGCGTAGCCGAGAATTCTGCTGCCACAGCTTGCATCGCTCGGAAATCTCCTCAGGGCTTTGGGAGCGCTGCAGGCTTAGTGAAACCACGCAGAGAATGTCCACACCAGGGAAACTACACTCAGGACAATCATCGGAACTGCCGGCATCGGTTTTCGCTTGGTCAAGTAAGATCGTCCAAAGTGGATCAACAGGACGAGCGAGATCAGCAAGGCCAGGACATAGGCGATCCAGGATGGGACCAGGAACGCGGCGATCACCAAGAGCAACGCGGAAACGAGGCCGGCGATGAGAGAGGCGCGGCTACCGGCGCGCACAAACCCAAAAAATCCTCCGACTAGCGAGATCGCCGCGAAGCACAAGTAGAAGATAGCGACCGCCACCATGGAGAAGTGCTTGTCGGGCAGCAGCTAGCTTGCCTTGGTTTTGGCGTATTCGGCATATTCGGTCGCCGGCAGGACGGGGAGCCGTTTCACCTGAGCTAGGTAAATAAGACGTTTGACGAACATCGGCAAAAAGGCGACCGACGTCATCGCGAAATTGACGAACATTCCGGGAACGATACGTGCGCGGTCTTTGCGCACGGCATCAAGCGCTTGACGCACAACCTCCTGAACCGGTACGATCATGAAATCGGGAGCCATATTCGTCGACGGGCTGTCGTCCCGGGTGGATTCCCGGAAAAACTCGGTTGGCACCGGCCCCGGACAGAGCACGGTGACAGAGATATTCGCATTACGCAACTCGGCGCGAATCGCTTCGCTGAAACTCGTAACATACGCCTTTGTCGCCGCATAAACCGCCATATTCGGCAATGGCAGCAAGCTGGCGACGGAACTGACGTTCAGGATGGCGCCTCCGCCCGCCTTGTGCATTGCGGGTAGGATTCGAAAAGCCAGGTAGGTCAGGGCCGTGATGTTCACCTGTAACATCGCACTGATTCGGTCCCATGATCCCTGCGCAAACGGGCCGTGGTCGCCTATGCCGGCGTTATTTATCAGGAAATCGACAGAGAGCCCGCTCTCGTCCAGCCAATCGCAAAACCTCTCGAGCTGAGCCTGGTCGCGCAGGTCTAGTTGCCGGCGAAAAATCTCGATCTGCGGATTGATCACCTTCAGCTCAAGTTCGAGCGCTTCGAGGCGCTCCGATCGTCTGGCCACCAGGATCATCGTGCCGACGACTGGGGCAAGTTGCCGGGCAAACTCACGGCCGATCCCGGCCGAGGCGCCGGTGATCAGAACGGTGCACTCGGCAAAGTAGCTGATACTCATGAGCTTTCTTCTTAAGTTGGATCTTGGCTGCCGTCAATGAGAGGGCCTCGAATGTGTCCGATGGCAGCTGGCATCGTCCGTAGTCTGGTGGTCGCTCATTTCCAGGCGAAGCCCGCAGGTCAATACTTTCGAACGTGTCTTTCGTCCTTGTTCCGGGAGGGCGAAGATTCACCAGATTTGATTGCGGTTACGCCGCATTTTGAAAGATCTTACAAGGTGCACGTCCTTTTTGTGATCCTCATTTTGTCTACCGCGGCGCTTTTGGGTAACGAGTTCAGTATTGCGGTTTTTATTCACCCTGCATTGTCGCGCACCCAGCATGAGAGTTTCCTTCCGGCGATCCAGGCTTTTGCTGCTTTGTTCGGAAAGGTCATGCCTTTCTGGATGGCCGCAACTCTCCTGCTGCACCTGATTCTCCTGGGCCTCACCTGGCACTGGCCCGCACTTCCAACGGTTCTATTGCTTGCTGCGACGTTGCTATGGTTTGCTATTATTCTTTTCAGCGTCTGTGGGCCAGTGCCAATCAACGACCGGGTGAAGGCTTGGGACATCGGGAAGCTTCCACCAGATTGGCAAGAGCAAAGACAGCTCTGGGATCGCCTCAACGCAATTCGGGTCGTGATGATAGCATCAGCGTTTCTCGCGCTGATTGTCGGTTACAAAGTGTTTGTGTGAGCTATGCTTCGGTATGAATCCTTCTGCACCGAAGAGGATTGAAGTGGTTGGAGGAGAACTAGCCGTCGTCTGGTCCGATGGCACCGAATCGTACCTGCCCTTGACGTTTCTGCGGCGCCGCTGCCCGTGCGCGGTTTGCCTGGGAGAGCAAGACCTTGTCGGCCAGGTTCACGGCGGCGGAGCAGCTCAACCAAGTGACAAAAGCTTTGCGCTGGCTGGCTACGAGTTTGTTGGCGGGTACGCGATTCGCCCGCGTTGGCAAGACGGCCATGACACCGGCATTTTTTCGTTTGATTACCTTCGTGAACTGGCGGCGAACCGGTCGGACTGAGAACACAAGGATCGCATAGGTCCTATGAGTCCCACAGGACCCATGGATCATGCGTAGCGGCCTGCAACTGGCACTGACACTGCTATCTCTAAAGCCGTGCGGAAACCAACTCCTTAAGCTTGAGCATGCCCCGACGAATTCTGGCTTTTACGGTGCCGAGAGGCTGCTGAAGCTCCTGCGCAATCTCAATTTGGGTCAGACCGGAAAAGAACGCGAGTTCGATAGCTCCCCGTTGTTCTTTGGAAAGCTGCAGTACCGCGGAGTGGATAATGTGACTCTTTTCGATCGCGTCGACCTCATCCGCTGAATCACGCACGGCAATCTGACCGTTCGCCTGCGATTCTTGTTCGATCTGGTCTTTCAACCGGAATCGGCGCTGAACCGAGCGGAGCCGGTCGATTGCCTTGTTCCTAGTCAGCGTCATGGCCCAGGTCAGCGGTCTGCCGCGAGCCGAATCATAAAGCTTCAGATTTGAATGAAGACGTCTTGTAAGACGTCCTCTGCTTCCCGTTGATCACCCAGAACCTGCAGAGCCGCACAAAACAGCGCTCCCGCAAGGCGGTCGTAGAGCTGCTCAAAACCGCTTCGGTCCCCTTGACCGACACGCGCCAGCAACTCATTCTCGACTTCCTGATCGTTCAGTGAATCCTTGCGCATGCCGAGAACCCTTTCGCAGGCAAATTCAAGCTAACGGACCGGTCAATAAACGCAAGGCGTGAGCCGCTTCGCGCAAAGTTCTATCCCTTTAGGCGGCCAGCGAGGTGCGGACCGCCTCGAGCGTCCGGTCGAAATCCGTTTCGGTATGTTCCAGGCACAAAAAACCCGCTTCGAACTGTGACGGCGCAAAGTAAACACCGCGCTTTCGGCACCCATGAAAAAATCGGCGAAACGCGTCCAGATTGGAACGCTGGGCATCAGCCAGGTTCCAGACGGGATGTTCGCAGAAGAACAGGCAAAACATTGAGCCGATCCGCTGAAATTGGTAGTCTCTGCCGGACGACCGCAGCAACGCTCGGATGCCGTTCTCAAATTTCTGTCCCAGCTGATCCAGCTTATCATACCCATTCCGGCGCTCCAGTTCGCTCAACTGGGTCAGTCCCGCAATCATCGCGAGGGGATTACCAGAGAGAGTGCCAGCTTGGTATACCGGACCTTCAGGTGAAAGATAATCCATGATTTCCGCGCGGCCGCCGAACGCGCCGATCGGGAGACCGCCCCCAATGACTTTACCTAGCGCCGTGAGATCTGGCTCAATGCCGACGATCGACTGAAATCCGCCTCTGGCCAGGCGAAACCCAGTCATGACCTCATCGAAGATCAAAACGCTGCCTGAAGCCGAACAACCTTTGCGGATTGCTTCGAGAAAGCCTGGTTTAGGCAAAAACAGACCGGCATTAGCCGGGACCGGTTCGAGAATCACCGCCGCAATGCGACCACCCCATTTCTGAAAGGTGTTATCGAGCGCATCGAAGTCGTTAAAAGGGATATTGATCGTTAGCGCGGCCAGTTCTTCCGGAACTCCGGCGCTATCGGGATACCCATGAGTCAGAGCGCCGCTTCCCGTCTTCACCAGCAGCGAATCGACATGTCCATGATAGCAGCCTTCGAACTTCAAAATCATTTTGCGGTTCGTATAGCCACGAGCCAGGCGAATACATGACATCGTGGCCTCCGTTCCGCTATTTACCATCCGCACCTTTTCGATCGACTTGACCGAGGAGCAGATGATCCGCGCCAGATCAACTTCGAACGGATTAGGGATACCGAAGCTCAATCCTCGTCCAACAGCGTCGCGGACCGCTTGCACTACCGCGTTCGGTGCGTGACCAAGAATCGCCGGACCCCAGGTGCCGACATAATCGATGTACTCCCGGCCATCTACATCCCAGATGTGTGCGCCCGCCGCCCGACTGACAAAAAACGGTTCTCCTCCGACGTTGCGAAAGGCTCGCACCGGAGAGTTGACTCCTCCTGGGATGTAGCGCTTCGCTTCCGTCCATAAGGAGGAGCTGGTCATCGCTCAAATTATCCGTGGCGGCAGAATCGGCAAGCCAGCCATCCCGCTGCTCCACTCACCCGAAAAATCGTTGCAGCTGTCCATCTTCCCGAGCGTCGTTCGTTCGAGATCGAAGCTGAGGCGAGGTTTGCTGAGCAGCCAATTGTCCAGCGACCGGGCCTTCCAACACAGAAAGAGGAAATTCCAATGCGATTTATGATGATTGTCAAAGCCAGCAAAGACTCCGAGGCGGGAAAGTTGCCGAAACCTGCCCTGCTCGAGGCTATGGGTAAATTCAATGAAGAGATGGCCAAAGCCGGTGTCCTGCTTGCCGGAGAGGGATTGCAGGCGAGTTTGCAAGGCGCGCGCGTCCGGTTTTCTGGAGGAAAACGAACGGTTACCGATGGTCCGTTTATCGAGACAAAGGAACTGATCGCCGGTTTTTGGCTGATTCAGGTGAATTCAAAAGAGGAGGCGATTCAGTGGGCCATGCGCGCGCCCGCTCCTCACGGTGAGGATCAGGAAGGAGAAATCGAACTTCGCCGCGTATTCGAGGCATCGGATTTTCCTCCAGAAATTTTTCCGCCCGAAGCCGTCGGCCGCGAGCAAGCCTTGCGGGACGAGCTGGCGCGGAAAGGTGGGAAGACGTAGAGCAATTGTGCCGGAAAGCGGCTCAAAGAGGACGGCTTCCCGCTTTCCTGTCGGCGTCAGCTCGAAATGGCGTGTCTGCGCGATCGAGGACTGGAGATATAAATTGTGCGGCATGACCGTGGCGCCAAGAATCCCGATTGCTACATAAAACATCGCGGGATTTCGTAGAATTTCCGGGAAGGAATCGCACCCCAAGCCAATGCCGCTAGGTCGGGCTTCGACAGAAAGATTTGGATACCGAGGCTTACCGCGATGAGGCCGATCAGCGCGAGTACCAGGGCTTCAATCAGGCGGAACCCTTTACTTTGCAGATACAGAACGGCGACCACATCGCAGGCGGTCAAACAAACACCCCAGACCAGAGGCAGTCCGAAGAGCAGATTCAAGGCGATGGCGGAACCGATTACTTCGGCGAGGTCGCAGGCAGCAATGGCTATTTCGCAACCGATCCAGAGGAGGAAAGTTGACCCATGGATGTCAACGCCTAATACCGTTCCAACTGCTCCGCCAACAGCGGTAGCAAAACTTCCAACCGTTCCGCCAGCCTGGCCGTCAATCCAAGCATGCGACAGCCAAACCTGGCCGCTCGGAGAGCCTCGCCAATGCTCAGTCTTCGGGTCCCGGTGAATAAGCTCGGTATTTCTTCGTCGACAGTATCTGAGATCATTCGGACGGTGAGAAACGGGATTCGCAGCTGTCGGCCGACTTCCGCCAGGGCAGCCGATTCCATATCAATGGCGAGACACCTTGTTTTTCCGCCCAGATCCTTTTTGTCAGCCGACCCGGCGATTTTCGAAATCGCGGCAAATTCTCCAATAGCTTCGGCCAACCCTGAATGTTTGACGGTCTCCACCAACTCGGCCGACGAGAAATTCGCGGCGGCTACCAGATCGCCCGGACGTAGCAGAGTTCGTGTCGCGCCGGCAAAACCTGTGTTCAGGAGAAGCGCGGGCGCGAGTTGGCGCACTGTTTCACTGAACCAGTCCAGACGTGTACCGCCAATCCCCACGGCCAATACCGATACCTCCGACCCGCCAAACCGGCCCGATACGAGGTGGCGCTGTGACCTGCGCTTCCGGGTCCGCCGGATAACTACCCTGGCCTCCTCGAGAAGCGCAACGGAAATGGCCACCATCAATGAGCTTAACCACAGATTACACAGATTTTCACAGATTCAGAAGATGTAGGGAAGCACCGTGAAGCCACTATATGGGAATGGTTTCTCAGCGCGCAGTCGGCTTTTCCGAGATTTTAGCGCCTTCTGAATCGGTGAAAATCTGTGTTAATCTGTGGTTCAATGCTCTTTTTCGCTAGCTGGCTGAGGTCAACCTGACTTCCACAAATACCTCACCGGCCGAGTCTGTCTCTGGTCTTTCTGGAATCGATTTCGAAGGATTTCTCACGGCTTCCATAAAACTCTCTACGGCATCTCGAGGAATTTTTGCCAGAACATCCGCGCAGTCGGTCGCTGTCGTGTCGCCTACTGCGGTGCCTCCGAGCCCTATGGCCAGGTTCTTGACTCGGTCCACCTCCGAACCGAGCGACGCGCCGTCGACCCGGATCTCGATCACTTTGTCGCTCAGCGTGGGCGATCCGAGGCGGTGTTCCGCCGCGCCCTGGAGGTAATGTTCGATTGGCGCCAGATCCGGCTCGGCAGTAGGCGTCAGGTTGATATTGTGAATAAGGTAGCCGCCGACCGCGCCCATACCTGTTGAGAGCAGCAGGAAAACTATCCACCGTCGTCCATTCTTAAGCATCGGAAATGAGCTTGCCGCCGCCTCTGCAAACTTCTCGTTTACTAAGCGAAGCAGGTCAGCAAGGTTTACAGGTCCTAACCTGCATCGGTGAATGGCTAATTCAAATGGAGGCCGAACTCGACGAAGGCAAGATCCTGGTTACCGGGGGGGCCGGGTTTATCGGGAGCGCGCTGATCTGGGCTCTCAATGTTCAAGGCGTCACTGACATCCTTGTCTGTGATCATCTCGGGACGGATGACAAATGGCGTAACTTAGCGCCGCTGACATTTGACGACTTTATTTCAATCGATCACCTGCTTGCGGCAATCGACTCCCGGAGTGGTCGGCTGTCCGAAGTGCGGTGGCTCTTCCATCTGGGAGCTTGCTCGGCGACGACTGAACGTGATCTCGGATTCCTCCTCCGCAACAACTACGAATACTCGAAGCGATTATGCGAGTGGGCACTACCGCAGAACATTCGATTTGTTTACGCGTCTTCCGCCGCCACCTATGGCGACGGTTCCGCTGGCATGGCTGATCGCGAGGAAAGTCTGGCGCGCTTGCGTCCGCTTAATGGCTATGGTTACTCGAAGCATCTATTCGACCTGTACGCGCATCGGCGAGGATACCTGTCATCGATTGTCGGGCTCAAATATTTCAATGTGTTCGGACCGAACGAGTCCCACAAAGGCGAGCAGCGGAGCTTGGTCAATAAGGCGCTGGACCAGGTGCGGGAGTGCGGCACGATTCAACTCTTCAAGAGTTATCGGCCTGAGTTTCGCGATGGTGAACAAAAACGGGACTTCCTCTACGTGAAGGACGCGGTCGATATGACCTTGCACCTGGCAACCGCGCGAAATGCCAAAGGCCTGTTCAACCTAGGTTCCGGGAAAGCGCGCACCTGGCTCGATGCAGCCTCCGCGGTATTTGCGGCTCTCGATCGCAAACCGCGGATCGACTTTATCGAAATGCCGGATGCGCTCCGCGGGAAATACCAATACTTCACCCAGGCCGATATCGGCAAACTCCGCGACACCGGATATACTGGCCCGCGTTTCAGCCTCGAGTCGGCCGTCGCCGATTACGTCCAGAACTACTTGCTACCGGGGAAATACCTGGATCCGGCAACCTAGTGCACCGTCTCATATATACCGATGATGTCGTTGCGTTCAAAATGGGCCGCCGGCAAGCGGTCCGAGCCGGACTGGCAGTAGGAGGAAGCATATCTGAAGCGATACGTGACCGAGGAGAACGACGCCGCCGGCCCGTTTTCAACGCAACCCTTTGGGCCGCGGCCAGTTGGCTGTTTTTCGGCGTTGCTTCCGCCAGTCCGGCTCGGACCTCGATCCGTATGAATCCAGATATGGACGCTTCTACTGCCAGTCCGGCTCGGACCGCCTTGAAAAACAGCCAACTGACCTGCGGCGACATCATCGTTATATATGAGACGGCGCACTAGGCTAGAGCAAGTCGTCCGACAACACACTGGTCTTTTCCCGCGCACCCAGGATTTTGGCCTGCGCGATTACCAGCTTTGGGTCGTCGTCAAATCTATAGCCGTGGCAGCTCGGACAGGTAGACACTCTCGCCGTCACGATCGAATCGCACGATTCGCAAACTTTATAAAGATGCGGTTCCGCCGCGATCTTGGCAGCTTTTGCCGCGCGTTCCGCTAAGGACATGCTACAGTGTCGCCGAGAGCGAGTTTCGTTGCAAGCCGGCTGAGCGACAAAGCATGCCGGTAAGGCGACGCCGGACGGCCAACCTCAAGGCGATCCAATTGCCCCTGAAGCTCCGCCTGCTCGACGGTTTTGCGGCGCGAATTCAGATTCCAGGGAAAGAACGGCCGCGCCGATCACGCCGGCGTCGTTGCCCAAGGTCGCGGGAACAACCTCGAGATTTTCGCAAAACGGTCTGGCACACCGGGTTTTGATAGTTCGCCAGACCGGCTCGAACAGCACATCACCGGCGCCGGCCACCCCGCCGCCCAGCACGATCCGGTGTGGATTGATCAGCCAGATTGCGTTGATCAAACCCACGCCCAGCTTCAGCCCAATGTCGTTCCAGAGCTCGATGGCTAAAGGGTCGCCGGCGCGCGCCGCCTTTTCCAGTTCTAACGGGCTGGACTCTTCTTCGGACAAGTTTTTTCCCGCCGCCGCATAGATTTCCCTGGCCCTTTCCGAGATGCGCCAATGACCAATGTAGGCTTCGAGCGCTCCCTTGTTGCCGTAGACAAAATCTTTGCCTTGATAGTCGATCGATGTTTGTCCGATCTCGCCAGCTATCAGATCCGCGCCGCGATGAAGCCGGCCGTTGAGGATAAGAGCCCCTCCAATACCGGTGCCGAGCGTAACACAAACAACGGTTGGCAGATTCTGGCCGGCCCCGAATTTCCATTCCGCGTAAGCCATGGCTTTAGCGTCGTTCTCGATATTGGCCGGCAGCCCGGTCGCGCTCATTATCTGTTCGCGAAGGGAAATGTTCTGCCAGCCTTTCACGTTGGTCAGATTCAGCACAATGCCCTTCTCTGGGTTCAAAATTCCGGGGAGGCCAAACCCCACGGCCGCGACCTCAGGATGGTCTGATCGCAGTCGAGTGATTTCCGTTACCATTTCGGCGACCATTGCCGCGACATCGCTGTCCTGGCGGGTCGGCAGCGTGTCGCCTCGCCGAATGATAATCCCATCACGAACGACTCCCGTCTTGATGCTGGTACCGCCGAAATCCATTCCGATTGCCGTGGTGTTCATGCCGGGAAGTTCTGTTGCGCGATTAGTCTCAGTCCATGGAGAGTGAGGTCCGGATCAACAATTTGCAACTCCGGAAGTTTGGCCGCGATCAATGGGGCGTAGCTGCCCGTCGCGACGATCCGCGCTTTACCATCCAGCTTGGCCACGATCTCGGTAACGATCTGGCGGACGAGCCCTCGGTATCCGAAGATCGCGCCGGCCAGCATCGCGTGTTTAGTCGATTTACCAATCACGTCAAGGGGTTCTTCCAGATCGATCCTGGGTAGCAACGCGGTCCGCTGATAGAGGTATTCAGTCATAACACCCAGGCCGGGAGCGATTACCCCTCCGAGATAGTTTGCCTGCTGCGAAACGATGTCGAAAGTGACCGCGGTTCCGAAATCAACCACGATTGCGGGAGTGCCGTACAGTTTTGTCACCGCGACTGCATTGGCGAGGCGGTCGGCGCCGATGGTTGCCGGCTCAGGAAAGTCGATACCGATGCCGAGACGAATTTTTGGGGTGAGCTCCATCAGCGGTTGAGGGCAAAACTTCATCACGATCGGAGTCTTTTTCGGGACAACCGACCCGAGCAGGACAGAGTCGAATGGCCAGCCTCGAATAGCGCGCTGCAATAAGCTGATAGAAAGCCGGCTGGTCGGGACGACCTTTTTTTTGAGTAAACTATCAGCATTCGCCAGCGCCAGCTTCGTCGACGTGTTATTCAGGTTGACCAGGAGAAACTGTTTCATTTGGGACAGGAGGACCCATGGGACCGATTCGAATTTTCGCGCTACCGCTTTGCCATCGATAACATTATCTTGACCGATGCTCGAATTGTTCCAGCGGCCTCGCCGGTTAAGAGGTAACCCATCTCTGCGCGCTCTTGTTCGAGAAACCCGAATCCAGGTCGATCAACTTATCTATCCGCTGTTTATTTCCGAGACGGTTCGGGACCGGATGGAGATTCCGAGCATGCCGGGAGTGTTTCAATTATCACTGGAGGAGCTGCGGAAAGAAAGCCGGCAAATTCAGCGACTTGGTATCCCGGCGGTCCTGCTTTTTGGGATACCGGCGGTGAAAGACGAACTTGGGTCGCAAGCCTATGCGCCGAACGGTATCGTGCAACAGGCGGTTCGCGCGCTTCGACGAGAAGCGCCCAATCTCACGATTATTACCGACGTTTGTCTCTGCGAGTATATGTCGCATGGACACTGCGGTGTGGTGGAGAAAATCGGAGGCCAGTCTCGCATCGCGAATGATGCGTCGGTGGAGCTGCTGGCGCGAACGGCGGTCAGTCACGCGGAAGCTGGCGCGACGGTCGTAGCCCCCAGCGACATGATGGATGGAAGGGTGCGCGCTATCCGGGCCGCGCTTGATGCGCGTGAGCTGCTCAATGTGCCCATCATGAGTTACGCTGCCAAATACAGCTCCGGCTTTTACGGACCGTTCCGCGAAGCGGCGCAAAGCGCGCCGCAGTTCGGTGACAGGAAGACCTACCAGATGGATCCGGCAAATGCGGCGGAAGCGCTGCGTGAAGTTGCGCTCGATTTAGACGAAGGGGCCGATCTCCTCATTGTAAAACCTGGTCTTTCCTATCTGGATATACTTTGGCGGATCAAAGAGAAGTTTCAGCGGCCGACCGCCATCTATAATGTTAGCGGTGAGTATGCCATGGTAAAAGCGGCCGCTGCTCAGCGCTGGTTGGACGAGAGAAATGTTGTGCTGGAGATGATGACTTCCTTTCGCCGAGCCGGAGCCGATCTGATTATTACCTATTGGGCCAAGGATCTCGCCGGTTGGCTGGCCAATACCTAATTAGCGAGCAACTTCCTCAGCATGAGCGGGTTTTAACGCTGTATGAAGGTGCACACTCTTCTCAAAACAATTCCAGCCCTCTTGCTGTCGCTCTCGATTTCCGGGACGGCGTTAGCCAAGAAAAAGGCATCCCCCTCCCCCTCACCAGCTGAGGCTATGGCTTCTCCCTCGCCGAGTCCGGCGGCGGCCGCCGCCGCGACCAGCCCTGCGAGGCGCGGAAGATCACCGGAAGCAACCGCTAAGAGTATGCTTACTCGACTGAAAAACCAGGTCGGCCTGACGGCTGATCAGGAAAACAAAGCCAGACCGATCGTTGAAAAATACGCCAGCGATCGGGCAGCTATTCGCGGTGACACTACCCTGGATTCGGCCGCAAAAAAGGCGAAGTTCGAAGCATTAAAGACCCAGTACGACAAGGACATCAACGCTATCCTGACGCCGGATCAGCAGAAAAAACTGGCGGGCGCGCAAGCCGCGAATCGAGAGCGGCTCCAGGCTGCTCGCGAGAAGCGGAAAGCCGCTGCGGCTGGCGTTGCGTCGCCGTCCCCAACACCAAAACATTAGCGATCTCACGTACTCGTGACGAAGCGCCGAGCTTAATCGCCCGGCGCTTTTTTTCTTCTCTTTACAGATTTCGGGCTGAGCTGATTACGGTCAAATGCTCATGGCGCTAGCGATCCGTAAAGGCTTTGTTCTCGGGGCAGGGCTCGGCTGGCGGCTTCGTCCGCTGACATATCGTTTGCCAAAACCGTTATTGCCGATTTTCGGTAAGCCGATAATAACCTTTGCTTTGGATCACCTTCGAAGTATCGGAATCAGAGATCTGGCCATCAACACACACCATCTCTCCAATTGTTTCGCCGAGTTTTTCTCTAGTGGCGCTTATGGCGATGCCTCGCTTCGGCTGGTGGAGGAAAAGCAATTGCTTGAAACGGGTGGCGCCATCGAGAACGTCGAAGGCTGGATTGGCAGCGAGCCCGTAATGGTCTACAGCGGCGACCTAGTGAGCGATCTGGCAATCGAGGACTTGGTGAGCAGCCATTTCGCGGCGCAGAACGACGTCACGCTGGCTCTGCGGAATACCGGGCTGGCCTCGCCCATCGCTTTCGATCCAAGCCGGCAATTGGTGACGGACATCTTGGGAACTTTAGCTCGACCGGCCGCGGAAAATCTCGACTTTGCCAATGTGTCGATCTGGAGTCCGGCGATACTGGAGAGAATACCGGCTGGTCAGAAGGTCTCGCTGGCTCGAGTGCTTGTTTCGTGGATATCGCGCGGAGGCAAAGTGGGTGGAGTCGTACTCGACGAGCATCAGTGGTTCAACATCAGTTCGCGGTCCGACTACTTTGCCGTCCATCGCCGGATCGAAGACCTTAAGTGGATCCCGAAGTATCTGGGGGCTGCGTGGCGCACCAGAATTGCCGGTGATGCGGTCATGGAGGAGGGGGCCGTGCTGGAAGGGGTGAGCTGGGTAGGACCAAATTCCCTGATCGGCCAGGAAGCTTGCCTGCGGGACTGCTTTGTCTGGTCCGATGCGGTTGTTGCTCCAAAGACGCGCTTGCTGCGTACTATCCTGGCCGGTTCCAGGGTCTGTGGTGAACCTCCCCCGGACCAGGATTTTGGTTTTGCCTAGTGAAAGATAGCGAGGCCGCGCCCCAGACCGACTAGTCTTTACCGGAAAAAGGTGGCGTGCAGATCTGGCGAACCCTTGTTTGGCGGCCTCGCTGTACACTGCCTTTCTTTGCACTTTATGAGTATTGAGTCGCTTGTTCTCCGCACCAGGCAGCGTTTTCCACACTATCACCATGCCGAGCTCGACATCGTTCCGTTGGAGAGGGGGGGATCAGATCGCCGTTATTACCGCGTCCGTTTCAGTACAGAGTATTCTTTGATCCTGGTGAAGTACGATCCCGGCAAGCTCGAGAATGAGCGTTTTGTGGCGATTGCGAATTTCCTGGAAGGGATCGGGGTGAACGCTCCGTTCATCTATTATCAAGATTCCGTTGAAGGGCTCATCTGGATGCAGGATCTCGGCGAGGAGGATCTCTGGCACCATCGGACTGAGCCGTGGAATGTCCGTCGAGCGTTGTACCGATCCGCCATTGATCAAGTCGTGACCTTGCACAGAACCGAGCCGGCCTTTGCGAAAAATATAGGATTGTTGCCGGGCTTCGATGAAGCCCTGTACCGATGGGAGCAGCATTACGGAATCGAGAATTGCTTTGGACTCTATTTCGGGGTCTCCGCTGTCCAACGAGAAGAGCTCGCGGGACGGCCGGCTTTCCTGGGTCTGGCAAAATTTCTGGCGAAACAACCTGGCTGTCTGATCCATCGCGACTTTCAGTCGCAGAACATCATCATCTGGGACGAGCAGGCATACCTGATTGATTTTCAAGGTATTCGCCCCGGCTTAGCGGCCTACGATCTGGCTTCACTGCTCTACGATCCATACGTGTCGCTCAGGGAAGAGGAGCGGATCGAACTTTTGGAGTACTACTGCGCAGTAAGCGAAACTAGAGTAAGCGGATCAGAGGTCCTGGAACTGAGCAGACGGTGCGCGATCCAACGTCTGCTGCAAGCTCTGGGCGCCTATGGAGTCATAGGGTTGCAACGCGGCAAGGTCGAATTCCTGCGACATATCCAGCCCGCCTTGCGGATTCTGCATGAGGTTGCGTCTGCTCAAGATGACTTTAATTTCCTGGCAGAGTTTGTTGCTGGGTTACCTGCAAAATCGCTAGTTTAAGAAAACGCTATGGATCGGATGCCGACCGCTCTCATCGAGAATATTGAACCCAGTGTGGATGGAGGCAGGTATCCCGTGAAGCGGGTTGTCGGACAGGACATGGTGGTGTCGGCGGATGTTTTCAAGGAGGGCCATGACGAAATCTCCGCCGTCTTAAAGTGGCGCAAGGAAGGCCAGAAAATCTGGTTCGAAACCCGGATGACCAAGGGCCAGAACGACCGTTGGCAAGGCGTCTGTCAGTTTCAGGAAAACGCGCGACACGAGTACACCATCGAAACGTGGACCGATCATTTTGCCACTTGGCAAGCAGAGTTTACCAAGAAACATGATGCGGGAATTACCGATCTGAAGACTGAGATCGAAGAAGGAGCGCTGCTCGTCGAGCATGCCGCCCACCGCGCCACCCGGAAGGATGACCAGGAACACCTCGCTGAGTTTGCTCGCCGGCTTCGGAGCTCGGGCCTCGCCGAGATCGCCATTCTTTCGAAAGATCCGGAATTAGCCGGCTTGATGGCCGCGTGGCCCGATCGGAGCCTCTCCTGCGAATATCTGCCGCCACTGAAGGTGATTTGTGACCGGCCGGCGGCATTGTTTGCTGCATGGTATGAATTTTTCACACGCTCGGCTGAAGGCAAAGCAGATTCCGGTTCGAAGTTTCGGGATACCCTCGGACGAATCGAGGACGCTCGGCGGATGGGCTTCGACGTTATCTATTTTCCGCCTATTCACCCGATCGGATTCACCAAGCGCAAGGGTAAAAACAATTCCGTAACAGCCGAACCCGGTGAGCCCGGCGTGCCATATGCCATTGGCAGCCAGTTTGGAGGTCATAAAGCGGTCGAGCCGGAGCTTGGTTCCCTTGAGGATTTCGACTGGCTGGTTCAGGAGATTCGCCGCCGTGGATTAGAGGTAGCCCTCGATTTCGCGATTAACTGTTCGCCGGATCATCCCTATGTCAAAGAGCATCCGGATTGGTTTTTTCATCGGCCTGATGGTTCGATCAAATACGCGGAGAACCCGCCGAAGAAATATGAAGATGTTTATCCGCTGAACTTTCATAATCCCGATTGGCGGAGTTTGTGGGAGGAAATGCGAGACGTCATCTTGTTCTGGGCAGGGCACGGCGTCCGGATCTTTCGGGTGGATAACCCTCATACCAAGCCGGTCGCGTTCTGGGAATGGATGATCGAGGAAGTGCAACGGGTTTATCCTGATACCATCTTTCTCTCGGAGGCCTTCACTCGTCCGAAGATGATGAAAGTCCTGGCCAAAGCCGGGTTCACCCAGTCCTACACCTATTTCACTTGGCGCAACACGAAATGGGAGCTCACGGAATATCTCACGGAGCTCACCCAGACTCCGATGAAGGAATACTTCCGGGCAAACTTTTTCACGAATACGCCCGACATCTTGCCTTACTACCTGCAAACCGGCGGCCGTGCCGCGTTTTTGATCCGGCTTGTGCTCGCCGCCACCCTTTCCAGCGTGTACGGCATCTACAGCGGCTTTGAGCTCTGCGAGAACGTTCCGATTCCGGGCAAAGAGGAATACCTAAACTCAGAGAAATACCAGTATAAAGAGCGCGATTGGGATGCGCCCGGCAATATCAAGGAATTTATTGCGAGCGTGAACCGTATTCGACGGACGAACCGTGCCCTCGAGTCCTATGACAATTTGCGGTTCCATACCATCGAGAACGATCAAATCCTTTTTTACTCGAAGGCGACTCCTGGCCTCGACAACGTGATCTTGGTTTTCGTGACGGTGGATCCGTTTAACCGTCAGACCGGATTCGCCTCGGTTCCGCTGGAACTGTTCGACCTTGCAGAAACAGAACCATACGAGGTAGCAGATCTTCTGACCGAAGAGAAGTACGTCTGGAACGGTCGGAGAAATTTTGTGATGCTCGATCCCGGCACCCGGCCGGCGCATATCTTCCGCGTGCGCCGCCCGGTTAATCGCACTGGTTCGGAAAACGTTTTTGCGTGATGCGTTCTAGCGTCTGGAGCGAATGGTTTGTCCAGCGTCCGGCTCAAACAAGTTCTCGCCGCGCGCAGGATTTATTTCGTTTGGCGAATTCCTGACTCGCCGAAATCGCTCTCGATCGTTTAAGATGCAGTCAGCGCATGAAAAAGGCTATTTTCTTTAGCGTTCTGGTAGTCTGCTCTCTTTCATTTTTCGGATGCGGCAAATCAAAGGACCAGGCGATTCATGATCTGGCCGGCCTGAATCTCAGATTTTCGGCCGATGATTTTGTTACTTCAGCGGCTCGCGGCGATATGAAAGCGCTGAGCCTGTATTTCATTGCCGGAATCGATCTGGATGCGCCTAATTCTTTCGGGCAAACTGCTTTGATGGCGGCAGCCGAGAAAGGGCAGACGGTCGCGGCCCGGGCTCTGATCGATCACCACGCCGATCTCAACGCGAAAGACCGGAACGGCATCACCGCCTTGATGCTCGCCGCCGCCAATAATCATCCGGATATTACCAAATTGCTCATCGACCATCAGGCCGATCTTTCCCTTCAGGATAATAGCGGTTGGACGGCTACGATGAAAGCCGTTTACCAGGGAAATATTGAGTGTGTCAAAATTCTTGTCGACCGCTCGAAAGAAGAACTGGATCGCGCTCTACTGATTGCCGCTTTGGCCGGCCATCAGGATGTCGTGCGAGTTTTGCTGAATCATGGAGCCGAGGTGGATACGCGGGCCGCGGACGGGCGAACGGCACTGATGCTGGCTTCGGCCAAGAATCACAAAGACGTTGTCGACGCCCTGCTCAAAGCCGGAGCGGATCCCTCGCTAACCGATCAAAACGGTTTGACTGCGGAGAAACTGGCCAGCGCTAACAATTTTCAAGAAGTGGCTGCGACCCTTCAGCAAGCCCCGCCGCCTGCGGCGCACCCTTCCGGGTCTGCTAACGGGGAGAGCGGACCGAAGAATGGCGCGATGTCCGATCGGGATTTTCTGGCAGCCTCGTCGCCTGGAGCCAGTGCGTCCGGTACGTCCAGTGTCAACGTTCCTGGACCGGCCGGCCCAAACCAAGGATCGCCCCTTTCCGCCAAGTTATCGGTCAAAGAGATCGATGAAGCCTTTCTTCCAATCACACTGCTCTCGATTGAGGGCAAAAGCGCCGAACTGCGCGACGCCGATGGCGAGACTTATAAAGTAAGCCCTGGTGATCAACTGAAAGGGCTGGACTATCGTGTCCTCGAGGTTGCGCCGCGGAGCGTCAACGACAAAGACGGCAACGAAGTCGATGCGTCGCTCGTCAAGCTCCGAAATTTGAAGAACGGCGAGACTGTCTCGTTGATTAAGGGGATACCGGCCCGCGAGCGGAGCGCTTCGGTCGTGCTTGGTTTCAAAAATTCGGACGAGACAGCAAAGGTCAGTCTCGACCAGACGTTCTCGATTCCCGGCGAGACCGATCATACCTACAAAGTGCTCGATATCCGGCCGCACCAAGTTGTCATTCGAAGGGACGACGACAAGGTCTGGACGCTGCAAAAAGAGTGATCGGAGCGAGCGCAGAGTCGCGAGCTTGCCCGCTCACTACACTCGCGGGAACTCCTTGTGCACCTTGAAGTTCCCGTCGAAAATGAACGTCAGCTAAGATGAAAATACCCTTGGAAGATCTTTTCGAAGACATCGTGGGCAAGGCGCAGCGCGGTCTGGGTATGGACGATCGTGAATTGGCCACCAAGCTGGGCATAAGTGTGGAAAGCCTGCGCGAACTCAAACGCGGCGCGGCAGATCGCCAACTCGTGCCGAAAGTTGCTCAAGCACTGAATCTCGGCGCCAGCGCGCTGGCCGATTCCTATGGAGAACGCTGGTTTCCGGCGAATGTAACCACAGTGGAAGGGGTGGCCCAATTCAACACCGACCTCCTTGGAATGACGGTCAACGCCTACGTGGTCTGGGATCCGAAGGCAAAAAAGGGCGCGATCTTCGACACGGGGGCGGATGCAACCAAGATGTTAAAATTCGTCAGGGACCAGCAAATCCAGGTGGAAAACATTTTTATCACGCACACCCACGATGATCATATCGCCTGCGTTGATGATCTTCTCCGGGCGACAGGCGCCAAGCTCTTTGCTCCAGCCCTCGAATCCCTGAGCGGCGCGGAACCAGTCAAAGACGGTAATCGTTTTCAGGTTGCTGGTCTGAGTATTGAAGCGCGGTTAACCAATGGGCATTCGCCGGGCGGGACTTCTTACTTCGTTCGGGGCCTGGGCGTCCCCGTTGTTGTCGTTGGTGATTCGCTATTTGCCGGCTCGATGGGTGGAGCGCAAAACGATTACGCACTCGCGCTGCGGAACAACGCGGAAAAGATCCTCAGTTTGCCGGAAGAGACTTTGATTTGTCCCGGCCATGGTCCGATGACGACGGTCGCCAACGAGCGCAAACAGAACCCGTTTTTTGCCACGGGTTAAACGAGCGACGATGTTCTATGGTCGATTGGCCGGCCGATAATTCCTTAAGTCAAATGTCGGTGGCCGACCCCGAGCTCTCACCTGCTGATCTCAATTGCCCTCTGGTTTTCAGCGAGGTTTTTACGGAGAGTTTGCCGATAGAGCTGGATCTCGGTTCCGGGAGCGGCAAGTTTCTCCTCTGCGCGGCTCGACAATTCCCAGATCGTAATTTTCTGGGTGTGGAACGTCTCCTTGGTCGGGTCCGCAAAATCCGCCGGCGCGCCGCGGAGGCGGGCTTAAACAATCTGCGCATTATGCGGTTGGAAATCGGATATGCTGTCCGGTATCTCTTTCCACCCAATTCGGTCCGCCGGGTTCATTTGTACTTTCCGGATCCGTGGCCGAAACGAAAACATCATCGGCGGCGCATGATCGAACCCGGCTTTCTGCGCGACCTGGGCAGAACAATCGAGCCGGGAGGCGATATTCTCATCAAGACCGATCACGCCGAGTATTTTCGGCAGATCACTCAGGCTGTCCACTCGGTGGCTCCTTGCTTGATCTCGGTCGATTGGATCGAGCAGGAGTATCCTCAGACCGATTTTGAGGAGGCGTTCGAGCGGGCGGGTACCCCGATCTATCGGCTGCGCCTTTGCAAAATGACGTGACCGCGATGGAATCCGCGCAGTTCGAGCCTGCTGCGAGTGGCCCTGATGGTAATGGCGCCGGTGGATGTCAGGTTGAACACTGGAACGGAATTGTCTGGCAAATTTCCGCTGGGCTGCTGCAGACAGATAATGGAGCGTGTCTGGTCTGACAGGCCGGGATTCTTCCTGGAAAAACTTGCGACCCGCTTCAAGATTACCACGTCGAGCGGTATGCCAGGCAGATCCGTTGTTGAGGAGAGGATCAGCTCCGGGGCGATCAACAGACGAAACCCAAACCATTCGCAAAGCAGCGCGGTAGGCGCCCGGCTGCGTCTGGCCCGAGTTTGCGTTTTCCAAGGCAGAGAACAGAAACTTAGCTTTACCTTGTCGGTCAACGCCAGGGCTGCCGGCCACCGCCGCACTCCGCTCAGGAGGAGATTTCGCGGTTCTATCGCAAAAACGACCGTGTCCGGGTATTGCTCCAGACCGCGCGGCAGACCGCCAGCGTGAGCCTTGTCCTCCCTTTGAAGCAAGATCCCTCGGATCTGGTTGACCCCGGCAAACTCGAGGTAGGGTGCCACGATCCGGCGCCATTGTGCCTCGGTGCCAGAGTTGATCAGCCAGGTATCGGTTCCCGCCTGCAAAGAGAGCACCGGCGCACGCCCCGTCGCAAGCACGGTCAGTCGGCCTGTATCAGCGATGGGAAAGGCAACATTCAGCGAATTGCCCGGTAACTGTGCAGCGAGGTCAACGATCAAGAGAAATCCTTTGGCAAAAAGCCAATTCGCATTGTTCAAAGAGATCCCCGCCCAAGCCGAGAACGGCATGAGCATCAAGGAGAGAGCTCCCGTGAAAAGGATCCAACTGCCTACGGGAACCGCGAAAAGATTGGCGAGCAGTCCAGAAAACGCAATCCGGTGATAGACCAGGATCAGGATTGGCAGAGAGCTGATCCAGCAGACGATCGATACGGAGAGAAGATCTCCGCAGATATGAATCGCGCGCTGGATCAGGCGCCGCCTCCGGCCAACCAATTGGCGAGGAATATAAGGATCAATCTCGAAACAACCCACCATGATTCTGGACAGTGGACGGACAAATAAGACGATGGCAAAAACGGTGAGGAACGAGAGTTGAAATCCGATCTGAAACGCTTCTTCAGTATCGATCGCCAGAAGCAGGAAAGCCACGGCGGCAAGAATATTCAAGAGAATGGATGGGCGCTCGATCGCGATGCCAAGGAAGAGGAGGCTTGTCATCAGAGTCGCACGCAGACTCGAAGGCGAAAATCCCGCGGTCAGGCAATAAGCCATGACCAAGGGGAGGACCGTCAAAGCTGCCAATTTCCGCGGAAACCGGAAGACGCGGACTAGGAGCCAGCTCAGCCCGGCAAAAAGAGTGATTTTCAGCCCGTCGATGACGAACAGGTGCAAGGTGCCCGTCCGTTGGAGACGATCGAGGAGATCCGGGCCGAGGGCGGTATGTTTCCCGAGCACGATTCCTTCGACGACCTGCCCGGCCGCCGGCTCATCTTCGATTCCTCGAACGAGATTCCCGGCGGCTATCCGTCGCAGCCAGAGTGCCGCGCGGATCAGCGGGTTTCCGCGGTTACGAGCGAACACCACGTGCGACGATTTTCCGCGGATGTAGGATACCAGGTAGATACGCTGGCGGCGCAGGTAAGCACGGTAATCAAATTCGCCGGGATTATTCGCAGTATTGGGCAGATTCAAATGAAAATAGCCCTGAAGAACGTCACCGTATTCAATCGGCGCATCGGGGAGCTCGAGAAGCACACGAAAGTGAGCCGGGCGGTCTTCCAGGGAAATTACCTTCGCCGCGAATCGGATCGATGGCGGCTGGCGACCGGAGCTTTTTTCCGGTTCAGAAACGACCAGTGCTTGAAGGAAGCTGAATTTTTCCGGCAAATGACGAGCGAGTCTGAAACCTTGGTCAGTCCAAGAGCGGAAACTGTGCAGGAACGAAAAAAAGAAAAATACGGTGAGCAGAGTCAGAGCCGTCTTTCGATAACAAAGAGCGAGCAAAGCCGCGCCGGTAGTGAGCCAGGCGAAGAGCCGCCAGCGGGAAAGGAACTGGTCGGAAGCAACGACGCCGCTGACCGCCGCTGCTGCCAGAGCGACAAAAGGCAGCCGGGCGCGCCACCAAGAGAATTTCGGGATTTCCGACGTTGCCAGCACAGACTCAAGCTATATAACAACATAAGATATTAAAGTTGTTTCATTTCGGGTCTCGATCCGGACGAGCAGAAGCTCATCCCTACCGCTCCTTGTTCTTGACGCCACTCTCGAAAGTGGCTCGGACCTATTCGAACCTTAGCGAGACTTGTTTGAGCCGTCTGGCGCGCGTGGTCTGCCTCAGTGTCCGGCTCAAACAAATTCTCGACGCAATCTTCTAGCGGGCCGGCCTCGCGGTAGATCCATCCCATTCGTAGGCACTTTGAATACTTCGCGAAGGCTCCGCTCGTATTCTCAAAGCCGTTCATTTTGTCCACCATTCAGCTCTATCCGCATACCGTCTTGCGCGAGCAAAACGTTTGTCCCGGGGAGAGATCGCCGCGCCTCGGCCAGTACTTCGGGCAACCGCGAATTCAGTTCCGGTGCGAGATGAGTCAGCAGAAGTAATGGCAACGCTTTATTCGAAAGGTATTGAAACAATTCTTTCGGCGGAAAATGGGCGAGTTCGCAAACGAACAGGTCGGGCGCGGTTAGCAGTTGAGAGTCAAGATCGGCGGGTTCGCCAAGGTCGCCGGAAAACAATATCCGAAAGGCCGGATGTTCGAGGAGAAGACTATAGGCGCAAAATCGATCCGGCGAAGGATTCGGACGAAGCGATTTGAGATGGGTAGTGGGTTGGGCAAGCACGCGAAGATCGAATCTGTCGAGCGTGGGGTCATCCTCCCAAGCGTGCATCTCCAGAGCATAGGAGGCGAACTCTGGTCCGATGTAGGTCGCATTGAGCCACGCGGTCAACGGCTGAATCAATTCACCAGGCAAAAAAATTGGGAGAGCTTCTTTTCGATGATCGATCCAGGCGCTTTGCAGGATCATCGGCAGGCCGCCGATATGATCCGAGTGGCCATGGGTGAGGAGAATCGCGTCGAGCCGGCCGGGATGTTCCCCCTGTTCCCAGAGAGATCGCGCGCAGGGTTCCCCGGCATCGATCAGCAAGCGGTGTTGCCCGATCTGCAACAACGCGCTGGAAAAAGCTCGACCGCCGACCGGAAAACCCGGGCCGGAACCGAGAACGAGTAATTCTGCCATCGGGCGAGGATAGGCCGCAGTAAAGCTTCAGCTTTGCGGACGGGTTTTCTGCAGCTTGTACTCGTAACTCTCAACCAGCGCGAGCCAGCTCGCCTCGATGATGTTGTCCGATACGCCAACGGTGCACCAGCTTTCCCGATGATCGGTCGAGTCAATCAAGACACGGGTCCGTGCACCGGTTCCCTGGCTTGCGCCAATCATCCGCACTTTGTAATCGTCCAAGACCACATTCTCAATCTCCGGATATACCGGAGTAAGCGCCTTGCGCAGAGCAGCATCGAGCGCGTTGATCGGTCCGTCGCCTTCGGCGGCCGTGTAGATGTCATTCTTGCCAGCTCGCAATTTCACCGTCGCTTCGCAAGTCTCGTAGCGGTTTCGCACCGAGCGGATGTAAGTGCAGTGATACTCGAGAAGCTCCCAATACGGCGAGGTGTTCTGGAGAGCGCGCCGGATCAAGAGTTCAAGCGAAGCCTCGGCCGCTTCGAACTCATAGCCCAGGTGTTCCAGGCGTTTCACCTCGCGCAGGATGGTAGTCACTTCCGGCGACCCTTTCGCTAAATCGAAGCCGAGTTCTCTGGCTTTCGCGATCACATTGCTCTGTCCCGCGAGCTCAGAAACCACGATACGCTGATGGTTGCCGACCGACTCCGGCTCGATGTGCTCGTAGCTGCGAGCCACTTTCTGGACGGCATGACCATGCAGGCCTCCTTTGTGGGTAAAAGCCGTGGAGCCGACAAAAGGAGCGCGGATGTTGTGCTGGCAATTTGCCATTTCGTCGACCAGCAGAGAAATCTCTCGCAACCGGGAAAGGTCCGCGACAACTTTGATCCCGAGCTTCAACTGAAGGTTTGGAATAACACTGGTGAGATTACAATTTCCGGTCCGCTCCCCGTAACCGTTGATTGTCCCTTGCACCTGCACTGCGCCGGCTCGGATCGCCGCCAGAGCGCCCGCCACCGCCAACTCGCAATCATTGTGGGTATGAATGCCAATGGGACAATCGAGGGTTTGGATCACGCTCGCCGTGATTTTCTCGATCTCATGCACTTGGGAGCCGCCGTTCGTGTCACAAAGGACCACCGTATCAGCGCCCGCTTCGGCCGCGGCTCGAATGGCGCTCATGGCCGACTCCGGGCAATCCGTGTAACCGTCAAAAAAATGTTCAGCGTCGAAAATTACCTCTTTCCCATGATTCTTCAGGTAGGCGACAGTCTCGCGAATCATCCGCCGGTTTTCCTCATCAGACACTCCCAAAATCTGTTCGAAATGAAGGCGCCAGCTCTTGCCGACGATGGTGACCACCGGGGTCTGGGCCGCCAGCAATAACGCGACCTGAGAGTCCGCCTCTGGCTTGGTCCGGCCGCGACAGGTACTGCCGAAGGCGCAAATGCGAGTTTGGCGCCAAGAGCGTTTCTTCGCTTCGTCAAAAAAGGCAATATCCTTGGGATTCGAGCCTGGCCAGCCGCCCTCAATGTAGGGAATACCAAAGGCGTCGAGCTTCTCAGCGATCCGTATCTTATCGTGGAGGCTGAAAGAGATCCCTTGACCCTGCGTGCCATCACGCAGGGTGGTATCGTAGAGTGTTACCTGATTCCGGCTCATGGCTGGGGTAAATTGCCTATCGCAGGCTGCCGGACTTTGCAAGAGACTTCCCGTTTCGGAAAAGATGCGCCGGCCAACTTTTCGGTATATTCATGCTTGGTATGAATGCGAAATTCTCCGTTTGGGTAGCCGGAGCGCTACTTCTGTTTTTTACGGTTCCTTCCGCCATGGCGGGGCAGGCCGCGAAATCCGGTGTAGGCGTAAAATATGTGCCAACCGGTGTTCGCATCGAATACGTACACCCGGAGCGATTCACCGATTTTCGATTGCAAGGGCGATCCGCAACATGGACCGCTCCAATCTTCAGTCGGGAAATCGGAGCGGCGCTTGAGCAGGTTCTGGCGCGACGTCTTCCGGGTGGCAGCTTGACTTTGCGATTCAACGATATCGACCTCGCCGGCCGATATGAACCTCGGAGAGGCCCGCAGTTTGATAATATCCGGTTTGTGCGTACTGGCGCCACGCCGATCCGTCTGAATTTTGATTATACCTTGACGGACAGTCAGGGGCGTATCGTTTCCAGCGGTACCAGGGGTTTGTCGGACACCTTTTATCTGGATCGGTATCCCAACGCTCTGATCCGCTCGACTTTCGACCAACTTTTCTACGAGAAGCAGCTCCTGCAATCCTGGTTGACTAACGTTGTCCGGAGCTCATAAGGCGCGTAGCGCGCAGCATAAGCTTCCAGCTTGTCAGCTTTTGAACCGGCAGGAACGGTCTGTCGGACTCTGGAAATCGTAGGATGCCATCAAGCGTTTGGTCGCGCGAGCGCTAGAGATCGTCTCAGAATGCCGCACTGTCCGGTGGCGGTAGGGCGAAAATTTATTTGAGCCGGACGCTTGGTGAGCCACCCGTCCCAGATGGCTCCGCCTTCGCCAAGGCTGTGGCGGACACGTCAAACAAGTTCTCGCCTGGCGCTCGTCCGGCAAGGCGGATCGCCCTATCGGGCTCAGGACAAAAGAGGCCTTGGGATATCCCTCCAACCTCTCTTCCGAACCATAGCTCGATTGCGCGCTCTACAGATTGCCCAAAGTCCGATAGACCCAGGAACCGGCGCTACCTGGAAGTCCGAAGCGTCTATCGGACCACAACCACCGGTGTTCCGACCTTGGCCGCTTCGTAAAATCGGCGAGCTTTCCCTTCTGGCATCCGAATACAGCCATGTGAGGCCGGGTAGCCGGGCAAATAGCCGGCGTGCATGCCTACTCCGCCATAAATCCGCAGAAAGTAAGGCATCGGCGCCCCGACAAAATGCGTGCCGGGAGGCCGGGCGTCTTTGCGCACGTCCACGTCAGGTTTGACGATGATGTTTCCATCGCCGCAGTAAGCGCCATAGACGCTGGACCGATGGTCCAAATCCTTCTGAATAATCTTATACTTGCCGGGCGCGGTGCCATGGCCCTCGCGCCCGGTCGAAATCGGAGCGACCAGCGCAACATTCGGACCGGCGTACAGGTAGGCGTGCTGGTCGCGGAGATCGATAAGGATGGCGACTTTGCCCGATGGTCGACCGCGAACATCGTAAAGTGTGTCCTGGACTTCGGCACAACCGCCGAACAAAAGCATCAGACCAAGCCAGGCCAGACCAGACAGTCTTTTCATCGCGTCCTTATGAGGGGCGAAAATCCGTTCCTGTCAATAAAGTAATCGGGTGTTTGGTGAGGCGTGGCTAACTGCGCAGCCAATCAGGCCTGCGCCACTTTTCCGTCGTGATTTTTGAGCCGTTTTTTAGGGAGTGCCTACTCCACTATCCGGCTCGAAAGGGACAAGAGCAAAGTTCGACTGGTCCCTCTACCGGTACAAGCACTCCCGAGAGGGGAGACGCCACCAAGCCGTACTCTTTCGCACTCAATCGGTTTCCCGAGAATACGCTCCCCGAGATCGCGGAAGTAGAGTGCGTCATCGGTTGTCAGGAAATGGCGCCGCCCTTTTCTGCTGAGTTTTTCGTCAAACTCCGGGTGCCGGTTTAACCAATCGGCCAGGCGTTCGGCAATAACGGGCGCCTGGGTCAAGACAGAAGTTTTTTCAGGCAGGTTTTTACGGATAATCGGGAGCAGGGCTGGGTAATGCGTGCAGGCCAGGAGAATTCTTTGGGTCCGTGGAGCACTGATGAGCAGGCGCGCAAGATCGCGCGCGACGAACCATTCCGGACCGGCTCCTGAGAGCTCACCGGCTTCGACTAGTGGCACCCACATTGAGCATTCCTGCTGGTAAAGCGTGAGATTCGGAGCCAGCTTTTGCAGTTCGAGGCCGAACGAATTCGAGCGGATTGTTTCGCTGGTGCCGAGCACTGCCACCGACCCTGCTATTTGCGGTCGCGGTTCACTGGACACGTCTCCAATCGGGATTTGGGCGAGCTCCTCGGCCGAAGGTCGAATGACTCCGAGGATGCGCCGGTTCGGGTAGCGTTGCGGGAGATACTGCTGCTGGATAGTCCGGAGAGCACGTGCTGAGGCAGTGTTGCAGGCGAGCACCACCACGACGCAACCTGCCTGAAACAAATGTTCGACCGCTTCCAACGTAAACTGGCAGATGACCTCATAGCTGCGGGCGCCGTAGGGAGCCCGGGCGTTGTCGCCGAGATAAACAAAATCATAGGCCGGAAGTCTGGCGAGGATTTCTCGAAGGACGGTCAAGCCGCCATATCCGGAGTCGAAAACGCCAATCACGTGTTTTCCTTTATCGGTAGGCGAAAATTCATTCGAGCGCCAGTCGCTCGCGTTGGCGCCTCAGTCAACGCTGACTTCCGGAATTCAATGAACCTATTGACAGGAACGCGCTGTATATGTAACATTGAAATAAATAGTTATATTATTGAATAATATCATGCCTGGCATCGTCTACTCGGCAGGTTCCGGCAGCGGTGTCAAACGATCCGGCCCAGAGCCGGGGCGTGGCAACGGCCGAGTGCGTGAAGATTCCCATGAACACTATTCTTGACACCGGTCCTCCGGAAAGCTTGGTCTGGTTGCGCAAACAGAGCTTCTAAGTATGCCGCCCAAATTCGGTAATTACCTTTTTCGCAATCTCAAAGGGCAACGCGCGCCTGCCGAGACTCCGAGAGACCCGGCGGAAAATCTCGTGGCGATCGAGGACAGGCCAATAATCCTCCGCGAAACGGATTTTCTTGAAGGCGAACCTGGCCTGACTGCGCTGGACTGGAGCAAAGTGCCCGACGGCCGCATCGTCGTTCGGCTGGGTGATACCACCGGTCTGATGGATGGCCGCGTACGGATCAAGGCCGCAACTTTACGCAATTTATATCCGGGAGTCTTACCCGAGACGCTCATTCCCGAAACTGAGTACCCCATTTCTCTCAAAACGGTCGTGCTCCAGATGCAAAGCTTTCTTCGGGAGAAATCGGATGAGATCATCAAACCGGCCGGTCCGGATTTTGACACGCCGATCGCGCAGGTGGCTCGCGAAGACGAAGGTTTTTTCGAGCTTGATGCCGCCAGCGCCAACGGTGCACCGGCCGCGGGTCCACCAGATGCGGGCCTGCCGGACTTGTCTCCCGCGAGTGGTTCGGGTATTCCGGCCAGCGACCCGCCAGCCGCGTCCCGGGAGAGTCTCGCCTTTCCGTTGATTCGCGAAAAGCAGGGGCGCAATGTCGCTCCGAAAGAGGCGCCAAACCTTTTGGTCCAAATCCCGAGGCCGGCGTCTCCGTCGTCCGTTCCGGCGCGACCAACGCAATCGCCGATTGTTCCGCGAGGCGGCTCCGCGGCGGATGACGCTGACGGGCCGCTTGAGCCGGTGGAATCTGGAGGATCAGGCTCGGCCGACTCAAACGCCTCGACGCCAAAGAAAGACAACCCGTTTATAGACTTACCGGAGGTTGGGCCGCGGTCATCACAACGAACAGTCGGCAAACCGCGGTTGGCCCCTCGAGAGGGGTCGTCCAACGTATCTTTACCACCAGCACCTGAAATGCCGGCGCGGAAACCAGCCCGCCGAATCGGGCTGGAACGTCTCCAGGAGATCTTCATGACCGATGATTACCTGGACGGAGTGCAGGTAGCAAAGCTGCTGGTTCGGTTTCCGAAGGTGAAAGATGCAAAAATCCTGTTGGAATCAGGAGAGATCCTCGGAGGAATTCGGGTCGAGCGCGAAGATGCAGTGGCTCTCTCTTCTGCGACAGACCTGATTGGCGCGGCACGCGAATTTGGCGAGCGCCTTCACCACGCGCGAATTTCCGCTATCACGCTTCTCGGTGATTTCGCGACGAGCATTTTTCAGGAGGGTCGGGTCTGTCTTCTCATTACGCACGAAGGCCGCGGTCTGCTTCCCGGGATGCGTGATCGCATGGTCGAGATTGCCCGCGCTCTCGATGCTCTTTATGCAGAAACACCAAGGAACGAAGCAGCGCCGGAAGCGGCGCGCTAGGCATGTTTTTTCCGGCGTATCTGTTCGTCCTTGTTGCCATCGCGCATATCACCGGCCGCTTTCCTGCGGTTGAAATGAGCGCACATCCGATTCTGTCGAAAGGAGAAGCAGTGATCGACGCTTCACCCACGCCGTGGCCGGGGCAGCGCTCGATGTTGTCGATTTACGTTGACCCGGACAATGACCAGGGTCAGCGAACGCTCGAAGTCCGCGGTAAACTTGATCGCGGTCTAAACAATCTGGAGGATCGAATTGTCGTCGTCGGAGTAGTCGATCAGGACGTGGTCAGCGGGTCGGGAAGCATCATTATCTCGGCCGGATCCAAAGTCGTCGGTTTGGGGTTCTGCGATGCCGGCCGCGCCAGGATCGAGGCTCGAGGAAAATGGACTTTTTATGTCAGCGACCATCAGATTAGTTTGGAAGGTTCTCTCTGGGGCGCCGACCGCAAGGAAGGATTGTCCGGTATCGAGGTCGAGAACGGCATCGATCCAACCAGGGTCAAACAGGCCATTTGCCGGGATGGGATTTATGTGTACGTGCCCGAAGCAACCGAATTCGTCCTTCGCCTGAGCGGCAATATCTCCGTCCGGGATCTCGGGTCGGCCTTTGGCAAATAGCAGGGTGGGGGAACCGAATGCAACTGAGACTGGTCGGTGCGTCGGACTTTGGAAGTCGCTGCAAGATGAAGGTGGATGACAATCTCGAAAATGTCTCTGGCTAGAAGTGTCTTTGGGCCTGTGCCGTTAGGGCGAAAATTCATTCGAGCATTAGCGAGAACTTGTTTGGGTCGTCTGGAGCGCGTGGCTGCCGCAGATTCCGGCTCGAACGAGTCTTCGCCGAAGGCTCCTCCTTCGCTAAAGCTTCGGCGGACACGTCAAATGAATTCTCGCCCTTGTACCTTGCCCCACCAATTTTTTTTCCCTTTTAAAGCCGCCCGCAAGGGCGGAACTCTGGAGGTGAAGAACTTGGCCGAGGAGGGTGGAAAACTGCCTCGCCCAAAGGTCGGTAGAACCTGTCCGGTAGATTAGTCCACCCTTCCTCGTGCCGCACCTGCATAAGACCGTACCGTATCTTAGGCCGTTCCAAACAGGGTTGGAACATAAGCCGTGTTCACAAGGCTCTGTCAGCAGGCGCGCGCCCAAGCGCTTCATCAAACAAAGAACCAATTCAACGCGAATTCCTGTCTGATGAAAAAACGCTACTGCATGGGTATTGATATGGCAAAAGCAAGCTTTGACTTTTGCCTGCTCTCCAAGAATGGCACTCGCCTGTGGCGGGGAAAGTTCAGCAATGATGCGACCGGCATTGGAGCATTTTTAGCCCAACTCCAGGCCCGCTCTTGGCCGCTCTCCCAGATCCACTTCGCCCTGGAAGCCACCGGGGTCTACGGGAAGAGATTGATCGCCGCTCTGCACCAAGCAGGCTTGGCGGTCAGCGTGCTCAATCCCGCCCAAGTCAAATACTTTGCTTTCTCGGTCCTGCGCCGCACCAAAAATGATCGGGTTGATGCGGCCATCATTGCCCAGTTTTGTCTGGAGCGAAAACCACTGGCCACTCGGCCGCTGCGCCCCCTTGAGGAAGAATTCAAACTGCTGGTGCGGGAGCGCGAAAGCCGGGTTGGCGAGCTCATCCGGGAACAGAACCGGGTGAAAAAAGACCCTTACCCAATTGCGCTGCCCGAGCTTGTCAGCCAACAGCGTGGCCAACGACTCGCCCAGCTCAAGAAAGAAATCGCTCAGCTGGAGTCGGCCATCTTCGGCTTAGTCGCGGCTGATCAGGCTTTAAGCCGCCAAAGCCAACTGCTGTGCTCTATTCCCGGCATTGCCCAGCTCACGGCCGCCAAGCTGCTGGCCGAGCTGGCCGGTAAAGAGTTCCAATCGGCTCGGCAGTTGGCGGCCTATGCTGGGCTGACTCCTTCTGAATTCCGTTCCGGTGTCTCGCTCTACGGCAAAACCACCCTGTGCAAAATCGGCAACCCTTTCCTGCGCAAAGCACTCTATTTGCCGGCCGCCGTTGCTCGCCGCTGGTGTAAACCCATCCAGCAATGGGCCGCAGGTCTCGAGTCACGCAAGCTCCACTCCCTGGCTATCCGCGGTGCCGTCATGCGAAAACTCCTGCACATCGCCTTCGGTGTTCTCTCTCACCAACAACCCTACAATCCTAACCTGGCCCGCCATTCCTTAAAGCAATGCCCTTGACATCCAAGACCGTATCTACCGGCGCGGAGTCGTTTAAGCTTACCGCTTTATGCGCTGGCATCGGCTTTTGGTTATTTACTGCCGGACTGACGTCCGCGCAGTGGCAGCCACCGGCCGATCTGAAAAGTGTGCCGGTGCGACAGGACTGCGCGCGAACGCATAACGGAATCGGACTGTCAATTCAGCCCTCAGTGCTCTACCCCAACGGAGTCATTTTCTTGTGCCCGGAGAGAGCACAAGCAATTGATCGGGAACGCCCGGGTGCATCCTACTTTTTCCGGGTGCACGAATACGGTCATCTGGCGCTCCATACGCGGAGCGAGCCGGCGGCCGATACCTGGGCGGCTGAACAGCTGAGCCGCACTAAGGCGGGTCGCGCAATCATCAAGGAAGCGGCGCTCCACTTTGTCGATGAGGTTGACAGGTTCGATCCCAGGTATGGAACCGGCCTGGACCGAGCTCTCCGGATCTCGGTTGCCGGGCGAATTCCGCGGCAAGAATGGCCTAAACGCGTCAGCGATTATAGCAGGGTAGTAGCCGACGCGATCAAGCAAGGCAGAATCGTTCGTCTTCAGCTCAAGTCCGGATATGCTGACTCAGCAGAGATGATCGTGACGCTTGACCATCAGCCGCTTGGGTTCCTGTCAAACCGATCAGGGCTGGTGCCACTCACCATTCCGCCGCTTGTGCCGGGCCACCACAACATGGAGTTCTCGGATGTCTGGCTTTACCACGCGGAACAGGGTGGGGGTCGAACAGAAGTTGCCCGCAACCTCAGCGCAATTGCTCACTTCGATGGCGGTACAGCCACAACGCTGCTCGTGCAGTTGGATTTCGACGGCCAGAAGCTAGCCGTAACCGCATCCGCACTATAGAGTCGCTTCGGTTTGCTCAATCGTTGTATCGACAGAATTCCCTTATGAAGAATCGTGCCACTCTTTGGATATTCGTACTCGAGCTCGGCCTCTACGGGATTGTTGTAACGATTTACCTGTGGTTCGTGATTCATTTTCTGACTGGATGGCTCCGCGCGCTCTTTGCCGAGGATCGCGTAATCTACGCGTTTGCCTCGCTCACCCTGATGATCGCTCAAGCGGTTGTGCTAGAGAGAGTCACCACTTGGGTTATCTATCTAACTCGCCGGAACCGTTAACGGCATGTTTTTCCCGATCTCCGGTACGCATCTGGATCCGTTTTACCTGATTCTGGTCGGGTTTATCATCGGGATATTAGGCGGCTTTTTCGGAGTCGGCGGCAGCTTTCTCGCGTCGCCGGCATTGTTTGCTGTCGGGATCCCAATGAACTTCGTCGTTGGCACCGATCTCGCTCATATCGTCGGCAAATCCATCGTGGCGGCCAGACTTCATCGTGCGCTCGGCAATATCGATCTTCGGCTGGCTGGCATCATGGTCATCGGCACAATTGCCGGCTCGGAGATGGGGGTGCAAATCATTGAGTTCTTGAAGCGGACATCCAATGTTACGCTGGTGGTTGGCTGGGTTTCCATCGTCGTGTTCTCGGGCATTTCCTTTTTTACCGCGTGGGAAAGCCTGACGGCGCTTCGGGCGGTCAAAGCGCGGAAGTCTTCAACCGATAATATCAAGCGAGACGTGCTGGTCTTTGATCGGTTGGCCAGACTCATTCAGCGAGTGCGGATCGGACCAATGATCGGCTTGCCGCATTCCGGAGTAGAATCAATTTCGATCTGGGCAATCCTGCTCGTTGCCCTGATCGGTGGAATCTTTAGCGGGTTTCTCGGCGGCGGCGCCGGCTACATCCGAATGCCTTCCATGGTCTACCTGCTCGGCATCCCAACACATATCGCCGTCGGCACGGATCTTTTCGAGATTATCATTTCGGCCAGCTACGGGACCATCCGTCACGCTTTAAAGGGCAACGTCGACATTCTCATCGCGCTCGTGATGCAAACCGGAGCAGCGGTGGGCGCCCAGATCGGAGCAAACCTGACGCAATATTTTCGAGGACCATATATTCGCCTGGCTTTTTCGCCGCTTCCGCTTCTCGGCGCGATCGTCATTGCCTACGGGTTAATCACCGGCCATCATGGCTAGTGCACTAAAGTCCTTTGAACGCTTAAATTCGAGTATGAGGATTCTGGTTTGCACGGATGGCAGTGAACGTGGCCAAAAAGTGCTGGCCCTGGCGGCGACGATCGCTGCTGCGACTGGTGCCGCCACCACGATCCTGGGGATTACTGAACTGGAGGCAGAGGAAGAACGCCTGCAGAAAACTCTCGAACGGGCGGCTAAGGAATTCCGCACTCGCCGGATCGAGATTGAACTCGTTACCCGCCACGGCGATCCGGTCGATGAGATCCTTGAGCAGGTGAAGAATTTCGCGGCCGATCTGGTGATCATCGGCGCAGAGCAAAAAAGAGCTGAAGGACATTTTCGACTTTCGGCGAAAGCGTATTCCATTGTTTCGATGCTGCCCGTTCCGGTGCTGCTCGTTCGGCGGGTCCGCTTACAGCTAAAGCGCTTTCTGATTTGCAGCGGCGGCGGCAGCTATATCGAAAACGCTGTGCGGTTTACCGCCGAACTCGCCCGCAGCTTGGGATCGACGGTTACCTTGCTCAACGTCGTCGCGGAACCACCGGCGATGCATGCCGGCCTCGTTCGGAGAGAGGAAGACACCGACCGCCTGCTGCGATCGGGATCGGCTCTGGGGCGAAATCTGCTGAAAGAAAAGAAGATGCTGGAGGAGGCGGGAGTGTCCGTGGAGGTGCGCGTTCGACATGGGATCGTTATTGACCAGATCCTCAAGGAAATGGAGCAGGGCGATCACGATCTCGTGATCGTTGGCTCTTTTCCCGAGCAGCACAGAATGCGGCAGTATGTCATCGGGAACCTCACCCGCGAAATTGTGAACCGATGCGAGCGCCCGATTCTCGTCATCCGAAGCGACAAAAAGGCAACGCCATTTTTTGGGTTCTTGACGCGCCGGAGTAAAAAGAGACCAGCAAATTAGGCCTTACTCGCCGCGGAAGTCGAATGCCACGTACCGCCGGAGGACAGGCGCACTCCAGGGCCCAATGTCCTGTTTGAGTCTAATTCGAGCAGATTCCCGCTGGAGAAGCCGGATTCCGTTACTCTGAAAGATGAATTGGGCCGACGATGTCCACCAAGCCATAATGCCTGGCTTGCTCGGGCGACATTATCCAGTCGCGATCCAGCTCGGGCCGGATCTCGAGTTCCGGTTTGCCCGTATGTTGTGCAAAGAGCCGGGCAACCCGATCTTTTGTCCGGCGAATCCGAGCCAGTAGGCGCTCAGGGTCGCCAGTTTCAACCCGATCCGGCGGCTGATAAATACTGATGGCCGAGTTCGGCGCGGCGTGTCTCTGCCCCTTTGTGCCCGCTGCGAGAATAAGCGAGCCGATGCCTCGCGAACTCCCTATGCAGACTGTACTGATCGGAGAGCGGACCGTTTCCATGGTGTCATAGATCGCCAGAGCGTCGGAAGTCACACCACCCGGCGTATTGATGTACAAAGTGACGCCCGCCCCGGGATCTTGGCGGGCGAGGTGCAGCAATTGGGCGACGATTCGTCCCGCGCACTCCCCCGTGATTTCACCCGCCAGAAAAACGACCCGCCTTTCCCGCAAAAGGATGTCCGCCGGTCTCTGTTCCGCGTCTCCCGATTCGTCTTGGCCGGATGCTTTTTGCATCGTTTGAAAAGGCTGAACCGCTAACCTACTGCGGCTGCGGAACGTGGCAACCAAACGAGTTTGATGGCTGATCCCGAAGCTCCGAGGTCGACTGATTTATCAGAACTCGATTCCAAGGTAGGCCATCCGGCGGCAGACCTTCTCGGTTTGTTGATCGGCATCGCCATTGCCTGCCTGGCCGTTAATACCGTCGGTTTGGACATCTATTTCTGCTATCTTCTGAGTTTCTGGCAAGCCCTCTGCACTTCGGCCAATTGCGGTTGGCCAGATTCGATGCGATAGCGTCCGAATGAATGGAGCAGTGATCCTCCAGTCTCTCGCTTTCATCCAGTTCAATGCCTGGAAGATCGTGGGATTAACTGGAAGCTTGATTTTCGGGATTCGGTTTGTCCTTCAGTGGATCGCTTCCGAGCGCGCTCGACGTCAGATTATCCCGATCGGGTTTTGGGAATGCAGCCTGCTAGGTACGTTACTAAGCCTCAGCTATTTCGTATTTTATCGCCACGACTCGGTTGGGATCCTCTTGACCTGTTTGCCAGCGCCGATCTATGCGCGCAATTTATATATGAAATGGCGGGAGATTCTGCATCCGCCGACAGCCGACGATCGGCCGAAGCCTGCGGAAATGCCTGCGGATTCATGAACTACTTCGATAACAACGCAACAACACCGATCTCTCCAGAAGTCCTGGACGGGATGTTACCCTACCTCACGGAGCACTTCGGGAACCCGTCGAGTGCTTACTCGTTTGGCAGGAAGGTGGCCAAGGCGGTGGAACATGCGCGGGAACAGGTGTCTGAATTGCTTGGATGCGAGCCGTCCGAGATTATCTTCACCAGCTGCGGCACGGAGTCCGACAATACCGCGATTCAATCCGCTCTGCTGCTCGATCGTGATCGCCGCCACCTGGTCACGTCCAAGGTCGAGCACAGCGCGATCGTCAAACAGGCGGAAGCCCTATCCCGTCGCGGGTATGAGGTGACTTGGCTGCCAGTTGATTCGAGCGGCTTGATCAATCTGTCCGAACTGGAGCGCGCGATTCGGCCTGATACTGCCATCGTTTCCTTGATGTGGGCTAACAACGAAACGGGAGTCCTTTTTCCCATCGAGGCCGTGGCCGAGATCTGCCGGTCTAAAGGCACTCTTTTTCACACCGACGCGGTACAGGCGATTGGGAAGGTGCCGGTCGACTTGAGCAGGCTGGCGGTCCAGTTCCTCTCAGTATCGGGCCATAAACTGCACGCCCCGAAAGGTGTGGGCGCGCTCTATGTCAGCCGACACACGCGTTTCAATCCTTATCTGATCGGCGGTGGACAGGAAAATAAGCGGCGAGGGGGCACAGAAAACACCGCCTCGATCGTTGCTTTCGGAATCGCGGCAAAGATCGCCGCGGAGCACCTCGAAGCCGAGAACACGACGGTTCGCCGGCTCCGCGATAGATTTGAAGGCGAGTTGTTAGAGCGCGTGCCCGGGATCCACGTGAACGGCCACCTGGAACAGCGCCTGCCTAATACGAGCAATCTGGCTATCGATGGCGTTGACTCAGAAGCGATGCTGCTCCTTTTGGACCAAAAAGGGATTTGCTGTTCTGCTGGATCGGCCTGCACGGCAGGCTCACTGGAACCTTCTCATGTATTGCGCGCCATGGGATTTTCCAACGAACGGGCTCGCGGCAGTTTACGTTTTTCGTTCAGTTACCTGAATACCGATGCTGAGATCGATCGCGCGCTGGCGATTATTCCTGGCGTGATCGAGAAGGTCAGGTCACTGAACCGGGGAGTGCTCGCAGCTTAGGTTAGACGACCACGTCGTGCGGTGAGTGTCCGGCGTGTCCTGGAGTGCGTGCGACTTGTCGCCGCTTTGAGAGCGTGCGGAGCGCGGCTTAGTTCGACTGAGAATGGCATCGCGAAGTGAACCTCCCCCGAATTGGCGGACACGGGAACTCAAAGTAAAATGAACGAGACCGTGAAGAAGAGTAAAATGGTCCGTCGATACGGGGAAGAATTCAAACGCCAAGCGGTGGAACTGATCATCCACAGCGGCAAAACACAGCGGCAAGTGGCCCGGGAGCTGGACGTCAGCGCGTACAGTTTAAACCTCTGGAAAAAGGCGTATCTGGGCCAGCAAGTGCCCGCCGAGATCAACGGGGAGATGAAAAGTCCTGAAGAAATGGCGGAGCTGATTCGGCAGCAGCACAAAGAGATTGAGTATCTCAAACGCCAACGGGAAATCTTAAAAAAAGCGATGAGCATCCTGGGGGAAGAACCGAATCCCGGTATGCGATGATTGAAGGGCTCTCGGTTCAGTATGGCGTCAAGGAAAGTTGCGCCGCTCTTGGGGTATCGCGCAGCGGGTATTACCAGTGGAAAAAAGGGGAAGTCACCCAGCGCGCCCGAGCAGAAGCTCAATTGCTCAGCGAGATTCAGGAAATCTTCGCGCAAAATGAGCAACGTTACGGCAGTCCACGAGTCACCTTGGCTTTGCGCGCTGCCGGCCGGCGAGTGGGGAAGAATCGGGTCGCTCGGCTCATGCGGGAGCAGAAGCTGATGGCTCGGAAAAAACGTGCTTTTCGTCCCCGGACAACCGTGGCTGGCCAAGAGGCCGAACCCAATCGGATTGCGGAGCTTGTCTCCGAGGGGCCAGATCAGATTTGGCTGAGTGATATCACCTATGTCGCGACGGCCGAAGGCTGGCTTTATCTGGCGATTATTCTGGACCTCTTTAGTCGCCGGGTGGTGGGCTGGAAGCTGGCCGAGAGCCTGGAGGCCAGTCTGGTGGTCAGAGCGCTCCACAACGCCCTGGTGCTGCGCCAACCACCACCGGGGCTATATTTTCACACCGATCGGGGCTGTCAGTATACCAGCCAAGCAGTGCGCAAACCGCTGGAGGCCATCCAAGCCTGCCAGAGCATGAGTGGCGCCGGCAATTGCTATGACAACGCCAAGATGGAAGCCTTTTTCAGTACGTTAAAAACCGAATGTTTTCCGGTGACCAACTGCTTCGCTTCCAAGGCTCAAGCCCGGAGTACCATCTTCGAATACATCGAGGTCTACTACAACAACAAACGTTTCCACAGCGCGTTAGGATATCAAACGCCCCGCCAATACGAAGCGGCTTACCAACAGAAACAGAGAACAACTTTTTCGAAGGAAAAAGTGATGGCTACCCCTTCCGCAGAAGGTGAAACGAAGGGCAAACGAGCAAACGGAATAAATGGCAGGGGCCCGCGCGAAAGCGCGGGAAGGCTGCCGTTTATGCCGGATTGCGACCTTGCCTGAAGTGCAGCCTTCTGCCTTGCAACCCACGAGAAACTAAGCTAACCAACCGATCATATTTCGAGTCCGTTTTTTCGGGGCAAGTACAAAGTGCGGGGGTTCCCTGGTGAAAGCCACTCGTGTTTGACAGCCCGCGCTCCGCGCGAAGCAAAAGCGGCGACAGGTCGCACGCACTCCAAAACGCCTCTGCCCCGCCTCGGCTTCTTAATCCTAGCTCCTGGATTCTAGCTCCTGCTCCTAACGATGCACCGGCTCGGGAGCCGGCCTTCTCGGCGTGGGATCCACCTTTCCGACCGGCTGATCGCCGTCGTCCTCATCCCGCTGATGCGGGTCGCAGAACAGGTCGAACGCGATAAACAACGCTTTCGAGTGACGAGCAAACCACAGATTAAAGAACGGGATCGGCAGGATGGTAAAAATCAGGGTTTCCCAGATTGGTAGTTGAACCCAGAAATCGAGAATCAGGTAGATGACCAAGCCAATGATTGAGGCGATACCGTAGTTGATGGCAAAGATCGACAGGAGAAAGTAGCCGGGTTCGCGATCAAACGGGTACCCGCAGAGCGGGCACCCGTCTAAAGGCATAAACCAGTCCCGCACGCTTCTGACTTGCTGCCACGAGACAAAAAGCGAGTAACGTCCGCAGGTCGGACATTTCAGACGCAAAGCGTTCCCGAGCATCCAGAACAATCGCCTCCAGGAGTACTCGGGAGGCGGCTCGTTTTCTTCAACCGATGAGCCCATGGTTCAAGCGTACGGCGTAGACACAGGACTTCAAGAGGTCGAGCTTCATACTCCGACGAAATTCCCTGCGTTCAGGACCCGTTCGCCGTTCCAGCGGTAAGCGGCCAGTTTGCCGCCGCGCCCCACCCTGTAATCGAGACAGGCCACGTTTGGTGCGAGCGGCGAGAAAAGCTCATCGGGCGCCTGCCAGTAATGACCGCAAAAAACCGGCGGACCAGTCGGAGGATACCCGGGGATAGGTGCAAGAAGACTCAGACGCATATCGATTGGGGCGCTCGATTCCGGAAAAGCTGCCTGCCTGTAGGACAATTGATCGCTCAATTCGAGCCACCATTTGGTCCGGATCTCGTGGCGTTCAAAACCGTCCTTATCGATATAGGAGAAACCTTTTGGCAACGCGAGTTCGCGCCCTTTCAGCAGGACGGAGATGGCGCTGCCGATCGGGTGCTCTTTCGTGAACGCTTCGGCCAAGAGCGCCTCACTGAGATAACGAGTGCCGCCCAGTGCACGAATCGCGTTGTCGTCCCAGGCGGCATGGACCGCCCGCAATTCGCCAAGATCGACAAAGAGCGGCAGGGTGCCGAACCAGGCGAGGACCCCTGCTTTCTCCACGGGAAAAAGGTCGAAGTATCCCAGTGTTGCCTGGTGCTGGATCAGGTGGCGCTTGGAATGGCTCCGCAATGGTTTGCCATTGGATCCTTCTCGATGAAACCCGATCGCGTTGAATTCATGATTGCCCATCAGCGCGATCGCTGTTTGCGCCTCTACCATCGCTCGGACGATCTGCAACGCCTCGCGGATATGCGGCCCGCGATCGATATAGTCGCCCAGAAAAATGGCGCTTCGTTCCGGATGCCGGTAGGCGCCTTGTTCCAGCCGGTAGCCGAGGCGTGCCAGTAAAGCGCGCAGCTTGTCCGCGTGACCGTGAATATCGCCGATCAGATCGAACATAATCAGAGCCGAACTGGTGTTTCAGAATTGCGCGAAAATCGACTCAGCATAGCCAAACTGGTCTCCCAAGACCAGGCAATCTGCCAAGCTGGCGACCGCGTCAGTGCAACTGGGATGCCTCAGCGAAGCGGCAGCCGCACAGACGCCGAAGATCAGGCAGCGTTCCATGGGCAGCCCGTCGTGCATGCCGAGGAGCACACCGGCCGCTAACGCGTCCCCGGCACCGGCCGCGCCGGCGATCCGGTCCCGATCCAGCTGGACACTTGGCTGGTAGATCTGCCGGCCGTCCGCAGCCTCAGCATAGACGCCTTCGGGAAAATGAATAATCACCCATTGCCGGACCCCGGCTTTCAGTAAACGCCCGGCGGCACTGGCCAGGTGACGCGGCTCTATTCGGTCATTCACCCGAATCTTCATCGAACAGGCTCGTCCAGCCTCAAACTCATTGAGAAAGAGCAGGTCAACATTGGACAGGATAGGCAAAACCACTCGGGAAAAGCGGTCGCTTTCCTCGCTCACCAAATCGACCGAGGTGGTAAATCCCAGCGCGGAAGCTTGGGCGAGCAATCGCCCTGCCTGCGTTCCGAACTCCGGGCAGGGTTCGTCAAGCCGGTCGAGCAGAAGCAGGTAACCGAGATGGAACATTTTCGCCTCAACTGATTGCAGATCAATCATGCCGGAGTCCAGTAAGGCGTTAGCGCCCCGCTGATGGAAGAAAGTCCGGCGACCGGTTTCCGCGACAGTCATAACATCCGTATACGACGTTACGGCACCGGCCAATTCAGCTAATTGGCTCGTATCCACCCCCTGTTGCTCGCACACCCCCCGGATCCATTGGCCGCCCTCATCTGGGCCGGTCACCCCGGCTCCGTAGAGCGGAAACCTGGTTCCCAATCTGGCAAGGTCGATCAGAACATTGAATGGCGCACCGCCGGTCCCGCGGTATTCTCCGAGGATGTTGGCCAGAGCATCCTGGCTTGGCCAAATGTTGATGCGCTTTACGTGATCGACAATCCAGTTGCCGGCGGCGAGGACTCCCGAACGCTTGCTCACCGGCAAAGATTAGCATTAAACTCTGAAGCCTGGAATGACGAAGCTCAGGCGCAGATGCGATGGCGTTGGTTTTTCATCTGTCAGTTGGCTGGATCTTTCCTCTGGCTGACTGGTTGTGCGCCGACGGTTTCCGAATCGGTAAGTCGATCCCCACTCCTGGATACACCCGAGCTGCGACAGCGGGCGGCAGCTGAGCTGCCCGGGAATGACTTCATTGGGCGCCGCACGTACGTAAACGGGTTTAGCTTCTGGGGTTACATCAAGCGGCCAGGTGAATCCTGGAAGAGCGCCAAGCTCGTCATGCTCAACGAGCAAAAGCGCCATGCTCCGGATCGGGAAGCCCGTACTCTCGGATCAGACAACGGCGCGGAATATCGGCTCGCCGGTTACTTCAGCGGCGACTGGGTTTACGAGGCGGCGAGCGGCCGTTTCCTTCCGGAATTCGTGTTGACCGGTTACGAGCTGCTTGATCGCCAGCCGCCGCCAATTTTCCCACCTGGATTCGTTCAACGCCGTGCCATGTTTACCGATTGGCCGCAGGGGACGAAAGAGCCAGGGATATAGCCAGGAGGCGTACGGTACAAATTCACCCATGGAGATCAGTTATCCTGACGGAGGCGCGCCATCGAAGTATTCGAGTAAATCGCGTGGCTCAGTCTTTACGAGGTTCCTTTTCAAATTGTGCGTGAGCTTGTGGAGGACGCCTTCCGAGACCTGGCCAAGAATCGCGCCGTTAATCTCCGCCGGCGCGGCGAATGACCACCGGGGCGGCTGATGTTCTTCCATGAGTTTGGTAATTCTCTGGCCAACCTGTCGCACTAGGCGGGCATTCAGCTCCGCCTCGACACCTTCGCGAACACTGCCCGAGATGAAGTGCTTACCCTGCGCCGGGAAAGCGCCTGCTTTGTCCGTAACGAGATCCTGGATGCGCTCATGCGCTTCCGGGTAGAATTGTTGATCGACCAGCCGGGGCATTCGCCCGCGGTTGGCTGTCTCTTCGATGCGATAGGCTTTCAGGCTTCCGCGATCGGCGACGATGATAAACTTGGGTTTTATCATAGACTACCAAAAGGGCGATTTGAGGAGAAATCCAGGGCGGAAAAAAGGGCAACCGTTCGCTAGATATTCAACCGGTCCGGCGTATTTGGGGCAGGCAATTTCCTGACCCGCTGATAGACCTTTCCATCGAGGGCCATCTTGTATTCTCCGCCGGCCGGATGCGGCGGAGTGTCGACAGTCCACTGCTTATGAAAGAAAAAAAGGCTGGCCGCAAGTTTCTTGCCGTCCGCCGATAGGCGGGCACGCGCGCCAGTCAGATCAAACGAATTTCCCGTTCCTTGCGCCTGCCAGTCGAGCCGCCCGTCTGGCCAGATCCGGATTTCGGAACCTTGACCGTCAACGGAGCGCCATTCGCCGAAATATTCGTTCGGAATTGTCCAGGCCTCGCGTGGAGGAGCAAAAGGCGGAAGTTGCAGAGCGGCCAGAAGCCACAGAACCACCGTCAAAAGCAACACGGCCCAGAGACCCAAACAGCCAAAAACGCAACCAGGTTTCGATAAAGCTTTCTTTTTTGGAGAACCCGGTAACGGTGGTGGCACGGCGCAGTTTTTGCCGTTTTGCGAAGGCTAAGTAAAGCGAGGAGTAGCGCTGTGGATCCCTCGCCACCGCTTCCGTGCCAGAGGAACATATATAAGCAACATAATTGTGTTGTGTTTTATTCAGCCGGCAATCGCTGCCGGGTGATCCTATCTGGTGATAGCCGGCAGCACCACTCCATTGAGCGGGGCGATGCGCTTCGGATCCTCGAGAAGTCGACCGCCACTGCGAGCGTGGCGCTCACCAAAATTTGTCGCCAGCAGATTCCTGCTTTGCGGGCAGCGATTGAAGACTTGTCTCAAGGCAAGACCGAGGAGGGCTTCGATAAGCTGGACGAGTTTGGCGTGGTTCGAGAAATCGAAAAGACCGATGAACGGCTTAGGGCCATCTGCGATCTGCACAGCGGAGCGCTTAAGGAAAAGCAGAGCTCTCTAGTCGTCGCGCCTACGCATGGAGAGGCCAGGCGGATCGCGGCCGCTGTGCGTCGGGAGCTCCGGACCCAGGGGCTAATCGAAGAGGCCGAGCACATCTTTACGCGCCTCGAGAAACTCAACCTGACAAAAGCGCAGCGCGAGGATGCCATCAATTATCTGCCCGGCCATGTCGTCGAGTTTCATCGCGGGCAGCCGGCGGATTTAAGAGCGGTGAACAGTGGCAGGTGATCGGAAGCCAAGGCCGAAAGGAAATTGTGGTTGAGCGCAAAGGGGCGGCGGTTTCTTCCGCTGGCGCATGCCGGGAAATTCCCCCTTTTCCGGGGCGAATCGTTTGCGCTGTCAGTCGGTGACACGGTCCGAATCACCAAAAACTTCCGGACCGGCGGAACCCGGTTTCGCAATAACGAGCTGCACACGGTGACGGCGATTGAGGCCGGTAAAGTTACCGTTGACACAGGTGAGCTTGGGACACAGGTGAGCTTGGGAACCGCAGCGCACTGCACCTTGACCAGGGAATCGTTGTCACCAGCCACGCCAGCCAGGGTAAAACCGTCGCGCAGGTGATTGTGAGCCTACCCGTCGAATCGTTCAGCCAGGCAAACGAGGCGCAGTTTTACGTTTCGATGAGCCGCGCGTGCAAAGCGATGCATCTTTTCACCGATTCAAAGGTTGCGCTGCGGGAGGCGGTGACACGCAAAAGCGCGAGGCTTCCGCTTTGGGAATTGATCGCGGGCGGCGAGGGTAATCACACCCAGAAAGAGCTGATTGCAAAGCTGGTACGCGCAGGCAACGACCACAGGAAAATCAACGGTCACATAAAAGGACCAATCGAAAAAGAGGACTGGGCTAGCGAAATTGCGGAACCGGAAAGGTGAGGCCGGGGTGCAAATACCGAACTATAAACGGGACAGATTGTTCGAGTGTCGGTCCACTTGCGAGCCGAAGCTGGCCCGAAAAACGTGATCGTTCAATGCGCCTACGGCCGAAGGATCATGTCGCCATTCATGCGATTAAGGAAGGTCAGAGGAGGAGAGGAATTCAGGAGTAGGCAAACGATTGACAAAGAGACAGAGCAACTCATTAAGCGCATCGAGCGCGCGGCCAGGACCGCCAAGCTCCAACGCTTGAGCCAGGATGAATGCCGGCGGCGCTGTCTCCGGCTTGGGCAGTCGTGGCGGCAGCAGGACGGCGAGATTGAACGCTAGGTCGCCGCTATCACTTCGCGAGCAGTACGGGCCGAAGTTGACTGCGTGGATCGAGGGTCATTTCCCGCCAATTGTGCGGTTCTGGACCGATGACGACAGCTGCTGGGGCGTACCGTTCCACCAAGTGATCGCGATGAATTACAACCCCCGATCCCAAACGCTTCTGATCCATTCCAGCCTGGGTTCGATCCTCGTCAGGGGGCCGAAAGTCGAGGCGTTCTTTGAGTCCTTTTGCGAGCACAAGGTTGCATTGGTCAAAGCGGACGGAAAAGACATCATGCGGGTTACTCTGGCGCTGCGTGAGGATGGGGGCGAGGATTGATCGAGGTTCTGAATTCCTCGTGAGAACTTGAAATGGAATGCCCGAAGGACGGGGAACCTTTCTCACAAAAGGCCACCTTCCTTGAAGCTGAAATATCCTGGCCGGCCGCCGAAGCCTCGGCCGATAATCACGTGATCAAGCATGTTGATTTGCAAAATCCGGGATTCTTCGCGCAGCTTGCGAGTCAGCCGGACATCGGATTCGCTTGGAGTTGAGTCCCCAGAGGGATGATTGTGTTATGTGGACTGAATGGTTATGTGATCTTACCTGGCTGTCAGCCGTGCTAGGTCAGCGGCGGCCTGGTCTGAATGCGTCAATTAATACACATAGTTTCTGCCCGTTTCTTTTGCTGACGGCAGCAATGCTAGGAGATCCTTGTTTCGTGGCTCTCCAAATGGCGGCAGTCGAGCCGACCCGCGTTTGCTGCGTGATCCCGTGGAGGCTCGCCCTTTTTTCTTCGCACTTCGCCGTGCGAGCAAGCTGCCGATATGCAAACGCACAAAAACCCGTGACTTGAACGCCCAAGCGAGTCCGCACTCGAAGGCGTCTCAGACATCTCCGCGGAGTACCTCTAGGCTGGCTCGGGCTCAACCCTCTCCGTCAGGACACTCCGGATCCGGCGAAGACCAAGGCAGAACACGCGTTGTTGCAGACGGAGTGGAAAGCTAAACAGAGCGCACTTGCGCCCGACAAACAAACGATCGACTACGAGATCGCGAATCAGCATCAATTGAGATAGTTCCAAAATGGTCGGTTCCAGGTTAAGGAGCATCCGCTTGGCGCAGCAGAACGGGCCTAGCGAATATACATAAGAATGCGTATTGACGCTCGAGTGAGGGGGCCCAATAGCTCTCCGATGCATATGAAAGTTTGCTAACCATGGCGAGGAAAGACATGCTGGTCTGCGGCACCCTAAACTTCGAGACGACGTTTCCGATCTCGGCGTTTCCACTGGAGTACGAGCCTGTTGTCTACCGATCGTTTGAGCTGACGAGCCATCCGTCCGGTATTGGCTTCAACGTTGCGCGAGCGCTGACCATGTTAGGCAATCGCGTGCGATTGGTGTCCATGGTCGGACCCGATTTTCTTGGAACCGCGTTAAAGCAATCTATGCCCAGGTTCGGCCTGTCGGACGAGTTTATCGTCCCAATCCTTGATGAGACACCGCAGTCGGTCGTGGTCTTCGACAAAGCCGGGAGACGTATGATCACGACCGACTTGAAAGAAATCGGCAGAAAGCTTTATCCGCACGATCTCTTTAAGGAAGCGCTTCGAGGATGCCGTGCCGCGGTGATGACTAACGCCAACTTTTCGCGTCCGCTGTTACCGGTAGCCAAGGCATCATCGTTAACGATCGCGACGGACCTGCAAACCGCTTCGGAAAACAGCCGCGAATACGATGCCGATTTCCTTGACGCAGCCGACGTGATATTCGCGAGCCATGAGAAGCTACAAGTCAAGCCCGAGGATTTCCTCTCGACTCTTTGGGAGCGTTCCCGTGCTCGCGTCGCGGTGGTCGGTATGGGTGAGGCGGGGGCGCTTTTCGCCATCCGCAGCGGCGAGGCGAGCCATGTTCCAGCCATGCTCATCCGACCGGTTGTAAACACATCGGGTGCCGGAGACGCGCTGTTCTCGTGTTTTCTTCACTTCTACCTGGACGGTAACGAACCCAATTTAGCCTTGCGAAAGGCGAGCGTGTTCGCAGCTCACAAGATAGGGGACAATATCGTGGCGAACTCCACATTGAATATGGGGAGGCGTCAGCACCAGCACAAGGCGTGGTTCGCCATCGCCGAAGTAATCTCTTTACGCGATTCTACTTTGAAACCGAGTGACGTATACAGTTGAAGGGCATGGTTATTCTCTGGATGCGTGACGAGATCCACGCGAGGGGCTTCTTTGCATTTCTCAAGAATGAATAACAAGATTGAACGGGCTACTCCTTGACCCCGATAGGCCGGGTCGACAGCTACATTGCTGATATAAACGCTCCTGTCTACTTTTAACCGGTAGGCTGCGGTGCCTACCACAATATCGCCCGTCTTTATAAAACAGAATGTGTTTTTCTTGATTTCCTCAAGCGCACCTGGGACGCCAAGCATGGGACATCGGTTCGAGTCCCCACAGGCTCTGCAATGCTACGGGGGGACTGCTCCGGTCAGCTATCAATCCGGTCCCGTCCATCACGTCAGACTTCGCACCCAGTGCAACTTAGTCCTGCGATCTACCATTCACCTCTGGGCTGACCGAAGCCGACACGCCTGCCCTTGGGCCGACACCTATTACCAGAGCCTTCGAAAAAGGGGCAAAACTCACCCCTGCGCCTTACGGTGCCTAGGCCAGCGCTGGCTCAAAATCCTCTGGAAGATGTGGCAAACCCGGACCCGCTATGACGCGGAGCTGCATCAGAAACATCAGATCCAACACGGCTCCTGGGTGCTCAAACTGCACAACGCCTAACCTTCTATTTCCCATGTCAATAACTTCACGCACCAATCAACTTGTAAACCAGAGAACATCTTTCTTTTGGCGCCTCGAGTGAGTATGCCGCTCTTTTTTCTTCACTGAAAGGATGCGCCTTTTTTTATCCCGTCATCCACAACTTTCGGTCATAGCTCGCTATTTTCACCCTCCGTTTTCTCGGTTAGCTCCTGTTAAAAGAACTCTTCGTGGCTTTGCGATCTTCTGTGAGGATTCAAAATTCCGCTTGGCGTCTTTGCGTCTTGGCGTGAGATTCTGGCTTATGCAAGAAGCACTCGTCCTGGAGCGTAAAGGTGAGCTCGCTCTGAGAAAGATCGAGTTGCCCGAACAGCTTGGTCCGCATGATGTAAAAGTCGCTATTCAGACCGTCGGAATCTGCGCCAGCGACGTTCATTATTATGAGTACGGCAAAATCGGCCCGTTTGTGGTCAAAGCGCCAATGGTGCTGGGACACGAAGCTGCCGGCGTGGTCGTGAAAGTCGGAGAACAGGTAAAAAATCTCAAGAAAGGCGATCGCGTCTGCATGGAACCGGGTATTCCAGATCCGAACAGTCGCGCCGCGCGCCTCGGTATTTACAATCTCGATCCGGCCGTACGTTTTTGGGCGACACCACCCGTTCACGGCTGTTTAACCGGCACCGTGATTCATCCCGCCGCGTATACGTTCAAGCTGCCCGATAATGTTTCATTTGCCGAGGGCGCAATGGTCGAACCGCTTGCGGTCGGCATGCACGCCGCAGTGAAAGCGAAAATCAAGCCGGGCGATCTCGCGGTGGTGATGGGAGCCGGTCCGATTGGTATGGTGACAGCGCTGGCAGCCTTAGCCGCTGGCTGCAGCCAGGTAATGATCACCGATGTGCAGGAACCTAAACTGGAATTGGCGAAATCGCTGGGAGCCATCGTTCCAATCAATGTCGCCAAACAGAATCTTCGCCAGGTGATTGACGAAATGACTGATGGATGGGGCGCAGATGTCGTGTTTGAGGCTTCCGGACATCCCTCAGCCGTTGGGAAGGTTCATGAGCCGTTATGTCCGGGCGGACGCATCATTTTCATCGGTATGCCGGTCGAACCCGTGCCAATCGATCTGGTTGGATTACAAGCGAAGGAAGCCTCGATCGAGACCACCTTCCGTTACGCGCATGTTTATCCGCGCGCGTTGGCGCTGATGGGCTCTGGAAAGATCAACGTGAAGCCGCTGATCAGCCGGACGTTTGATTTCCAGGATAGCGTGAATGCATTCAATTTCGCGTTGAAGATGCCCGCGGACTGCGTCAAAGCGCAGATTCAGGTCGCGTAGGCGGGCGTCATCTCACACAAAGAGCTCGCAGAGACCGCAAACGGGGAGAGAAACCTCACGCCAAGGCTTCGTCAACCAAGGACGAAAAGGGGTGAGAGGTGATTAGTGATTAGTGGAGCGGAGGCAGTACGGAACAGTCCACCCTAATCCCTCTCGATCCGGAGACCTTCATTCAGTCTGCTTGGTCGCAAAGTCTCCTTCGAATCGATCAATTAAGGGACGATTCGAGTCAGCCAGACTGCGGTCACCTCCCAGTGCTTGCTTTGATTAAAAATTCTTGTTCGCCGTACGGCGGCCCTTGTCTTAGCGCTGCACATAACTATAGCATCGACAACCATGATAGGATGTCGTTGTTGCGCTGCCAGGATGGGCCGCGCCGACGACTTTTTGGCAGCAGATTCTCGCAAGACTTAAGGGTTTTGCGTTTCATTTCCAAATCGATTTCAACATAGGCGTTGGTTGTTTCGATTGAAGCATGACCCAACCACGAGCGTATCATATTGAGATCGACGTTGGACTGTAACAGGTGTATCGCCGTGGTGTGGCGAATCGTATGCGGAGTCACCCTCCTAGTGAGCAATGTGGGAGAAGTCTTGGCGGCCTCGGCTACCCGGTGTGCGATGATGTAGCGCAGCCCGAAGCGGGAGAGCCGATTGCCTTCGACATTGAGAAAGAGCGGGACAGCATCAGTGAATCGTACCGAGCGTCTCTCCAGATAGTTTCTTATAGCATGGATCGTCTCTTTCCATAGCGGGCAGATTCGCTCTTTCCGTCCTTTGCCGTAGATGCGCACGGAAAAAGGATGGCTCAACCGCGGGTGATTGACGTCCAGATCCACCAACTCCTGGGCTCATACCCGTATTATAAAGCATCCGTAGCAATGCGTCGTCTCGCTGGCCCAGCAACGTTTGACAATTGATTTGAACAAAGATGCTCTGGATTTCCGAGCGTTCCAAGTACTCCGGAATACGGTGAGCGCGACGTTTGAACTGAACCACAAGGAGCCAGCATTTTACCGGCTTTTGCCCGAGATTCTTCTTCGGCGTAAAGTCGCAGGGTTCTTGGACCAAGGTCCACTAGCTTTCCTGATCGCCCCAATCAGATCGTTTCGTGTGAAATTTAGCCAAACTAAAGAATATTCTATGGACAATAAAATGAACAAATCTGCGGTCGACCCGGCGATAGAAACCGACACTTTAGCTTTAACCAAGCTAGTCCTGAACCACGGATCCGGCACGATTCCCGCGCTCGGTTTTGGAACCCTAATTCCCGATGCAGCCGCGACGATAAGTGCTACCAGAGACGCGCTGGAAGCCGGATTTCGACACTTCGATTGTGCGGAACGATACCGGAACGAGCGCGGGGTAGGCGAGGCGTTGCAGACAGGACTTGCCGCTGGAGGGATCGCGCGCGAAGACATCTTTGTTACCACAAAGTTGTGGAACTCCAATCACCGGCCCGAGCGCGTCGAACCGGCTTTCGAGGCGAGTCTGGACAGACTCCGGCTCAACTATCTGGATCTCTACCTCATTCACACTCCGTTTGCATTTGAACCCGGGGACGAGCAGGATCCGCGGGATCAAAACGGCAATGTCCTTTACGACCAGGGCGTGACTTTGCTCGACACCTGGAGGGCGATGGAAAGTCTCGTGGACCATGGCAGGTGTCGGGCCATCGGACTGTCGGACATCAGCTTGAACGAGTTGTTGCTTATCTATGAATCTGCGAGAATCAAGCCAGCCGTGGTCCAAGTCGAAGCACATCCGTATCTGCCGGAAACGGAGCTTCTGGAATTCTGCAAGGAGAAGGGCGTCGTGTTTTTGGCTTTTGCGGCATTGGGTCACGGAATGAGGCCGGGGCCGCTCGAAGATCCAGTCATTTCGGCAATCGCCGCGCGAGTTGGAAAGACGCCAGCGCAGGCGCTGCTGGCTTGGGCGGTGCAGCGCGGCACGGCTTTGCTTACCACGCCCAGGACTGCGGCTCGCGCGCGAGAGAATCTCAACATCTCCGCCCTTCCGGAAGACGCGCTTGACGAAATCAATCGAATTCAGACTAGGCAGAGGTTCAATGAAGTGGTAAAGACCGGCATCCCGGGTTTCATCCCACAAGGTAGCTGAACATGAAAGCCAAGCAGCACCTGGAGCAGTCCATGCAAGAGGAACAAATACGTGAAGCCCTGAATACGCACTGGCACGCGTCGGCAGCCGGCGATGCAAACGCGGAACACGATATTTACGATGACGATGCCATTTGTGATTATCCCCAGTCAGGCGAGCGAATCCTCGGGCGAAGCAACTTGCAGGCCTTGCGAAGTCATCATCCCGGCAAGCCGTCGGGCTTCAACGTCAAGCGAATTCTCGGAAACGGTGATCTCTGGATCACGGAATACACAATCACGTACCAGGGGCGACCAGCATACACAGTGAGTATTATGGAGTTCCGCAACGGAAAGGTCGTGCACGAGACACAGTATTTCGCGGATCCCTTCGAGGCGCCGGCCTGGCGGAGCCAATGGGTTCAGCAGATCGCGTGACGCCGCACTGAGGCGAGATTGAACCCCGACCGGCGGCTGAGCTGTTCATTCCTACTTTGATGATGGCCCGTCGGAAGTTATGGCGGCGACGCGCGAGATCCTTAGGCAGGGTGGAAGCTTCATCAAGATGATCGCTGGATCCATTTGAAGATTTGAAGCACCGGCTAGCGCACCCAGTGGGTCGAGACCGCATTGACACTGGGTGCCAGCGCCGTCCAGATGAAGATCGAACCGCGCATAGGTTTCCGGTCGCATCTCACTCGTGCCGGCCTGGAGTGTACGCCTTTCAAGAGTCTCGCGATCCATACTACGGCTTTCCATCAGCATCCTGGACCCGATATTTGATGTCGCAACGACGACGTAGTTGCTGAGATCCAGAGTTTCACCGCTAGCTGTAGCGGCTTGAAAACATAAACGGTCTGGCTTGATAACATCGATCGTTTCCGGCCCAAATTATTTTGAAAATAAGCAAGTCCTCAGGCCAAGGTAAAATGAGAATACTGTCGCATTGGAGTGGTGTCTTAAAGCGGGCGGCAACCGACTCTAAAATTCTCCGTTTTATTCTCGCTTCGTGTGGTCACCCCTCTTGCGGAGAACATCCTCACTTGGGCAGAGTATCTTTGTAGATGGTGCCATCTTTCATAATCACAACAAAGTTTTTGCCGGGATCTTCGACGAGCTTGATATTTTCCAAGGGATTGCCATCGACCACCAGCAGATCTGCGAGTGCGCCCTCTTCCACGACGCCAAGCTTGCCGGGATAGGGGTTGATAAACCCGGAGAGGGCCATCAACTGACCATTGTCTGCTGTGGCCATCTTGAGTGCCTCGGCAGGCGTGTACCAGCGGACCATCTTTGCAAGATAAGCTCCCTGTCGGTTAGCAGCATCTGGATCGAACAGAATATCTGTACCAAAAGCCGTCTTTATATTGTACTTCTTCGCCAGCTTATAGGCGTTCTCCGTTCCGGCCCACACCTGTAGTGCCTTTTTCTGTGACACTGGGCTCATTCGCGCAAATACGTCTGCATCATACGTCAAGGGCTGCAAACTCCACCAGATACCCTTATCGGCCAGCAACTTGGCGGTGGGTTCATCAATAAGATGACCGTGTTCAATGCACTTGACCCCGGCGGCGACCGCTTGTTGGATCGCAGGCGGCGTATACGCGTGTACAGTCACATAGGTGCCCCAATTATCGGCCGCCTCCACAGCAGCGCGAATCTCCGGTTCGGTGTATTGGACCGATTCAATCGGATTGTATTGTGAGCTGACCCCGCCACCTGCCATTAGCTTGATCTGACTGGCGCCCTGTCTCAATTGCTCTCTGGCGCGCAGCCGCACCTCATCGGGGCTGTCGGCAATCGCTGCGACGCCTTCGATCTCGGAGTGGCTCAGCGGACCGCCCAGCCTTCGCGGAAGCTCGAAGAAGAAGCGAAAGTCTCCATGGCCTGAGGTTTGTGAGATGAAAGCGCCCGAGGGATAGATGCGCGGACCGATCGTGACGCCTTCGTCAATGGCACGCTTTAGCCCGAAGACGGGACCGCCACAGTCGCGCACAGTGGTGAAACCTCTCATCAACGTCGCTTCAGCCTCTCGTGCAGCCAACAGATGGAGATAAGAGGGGGGCGAGGTTATCAGGAGCTGCAGGGGTATCGCAGCCATGAACGCATGCCAATGCGCGTCAATTAGGCCTGGCATCAGCACCCGTCCGTTTGCCGCAATGACACGGACATTAGCATTCGTGTCGACGGTGATCGGGCTGGCAGATATGCGTTCAATGGTGTTGCCTTTGACCAGCACATTGGAGGGAGCCGAGAGTGTGGTGCTCTTACCGTCGAAGATGCGGACGTTCTCAAATAGCGTGGCCGCGCCACTAGCCAAAGGAGTGGGAAAAGGCTGTAAACCCGGCGGTTCTAAAATTGCATCCCCACCTTGCCCCAGGCTCGGTTGGCAAAGCCCGACAAAGAGTGCCGCCAACACCAGCCCAATTTGTGGCCAGCCACTTTTTGAGTTCATAGTATATGCTACTTTTTCTGCCGTCTAAACTGCGGAATTAAATCTAGAGATGGTAGCTATATAAGCAGGGAAAGAGGGAGAGTAGAAGGAAACACTGATGGCAAGTGTTAGGGTGGCTAGGGACTGAGCTCGGCGTCAGCGAAGTTGCTAAAGGACATTTGAGGTTCGTTCTTGCTGGCCAACTCCACCGCGACCAACCGACTGCCCCTTTGCTTCGCCCTTGGCCAAGCGACGCTTTTTGAGTTGGCGCTGCAAGGTGCTTAACGCCAAACCGTGCTTCCAGCGGGTCCAGTTGTCGACGATCTTCGCGGAAATCTTCCACAAACCGCTTTCGCTCATTACCGAAGAGATCGCTACGGTCACGCGCAGTAGTGCAGCCGAGACATTGGAGGTGCCCACCGATTCTGGCGGACGCTAGTGACACACCTCCATTGGTGACGAATGGGCACTGCTTTCCGTCGGGACTGGTGAACGTCCCAATGAGAATAGTACCGGTCACCTTGATGAAATCAGCATGCAGCGCATAAGGCGTCTGTCGTTCTTGCGTCTCGCGGTCGAAAAGAGAGCTAAATTGACTGCCAAGACATTTGAAATTTCGGCGGGCTCGAGGTTTCGCCCTCGTTGACCGCCGTTTTGTTGGACGCGCGGCGCATCGAAGAAGCGCCCGCGGCCAAAGAGCCCGAGCAATTCTATCCCGAGCAATTCTATCAGGAATCGCAAGACGAGGCTCAACCCATCACGACCGGCAAGGTCGTGCAATGGGCTTGGGACGCCCAAGCCGACAGAAAAGGTGTCGGCTCGGGCGATTGCAACGCTTGGTTGAGCGGCGGGCCGATTGCTTGGGGGCGATCCGGGCGCGGGGCAAGCGGCGGATCGCGAGCAACGGGGCCGGCGTCGCGCTAAAGAGGCTGAGGCGCTCGAGTGATTTAGAGACTCAAAAAGGCCGCGGCCAGCTGCAGCCGAAGCCGAGCGACAGTAGAGCTGGTCCGACTTTCCCAGAATTATCGGGCCGGACCTTGGGGAGCTGCGGGTCGAGGCCAAGCGGTTGGGAGTCGAGCCGGGCGCGCTGGTCGAGGTTGCCATTGTCGACTGGTTGCGGGAAAAGAGGCGGCGCAAGCGAGCCTAAAACACACTCTCAAATATGCTCATACACATTCGAATTTATTGAGAGTAGGCGTTGAGAGCTGCGGTTATCGATTTTATAGGTGCTTCTCGCTCAAGGGTTTGGAGCCTAGGGGACTCGAACCCCTGACCTCCTCAATGCCATTGAGGCGCTCTACCAACTGAGCTAAGACCCCGTGCGCCAGCGGATCGCAACACTAGCTCAACCGGCAACGTTGAAAAGGGGAATCTTTTCCGCTGCAGGGTTGCGCGACGGGGACTCCGCTTGCAAGGTAAGACGCGGTCGACCAGTCTGCTTTCTGCAAATTCCCGCCCATGTTTGAGCTACCAAGTCCTCTGCATCCGGCAGTCGTTCATTTCCCGATTGCGCTGACCTTTCTCGGGACAATTATTGCTTTCTTTGCCGTATTGACCCGTCGCGGAGCGGCCCCTCAGTTTACCGCGATAATCCTTCTCCTGGCCGCAGGGGCAGCGCAGTACGCGGTGTATACCGGCGGCGGCCAGGACGAACTTTTTAAGACCTTGCCTTCCTCGCTTCGCTCCTTGGTCCACGACCATTCCGAATGGGGGGAACGCGCCCGAACCGTGCTGATTGGGGCCGCCGTTTTGGCGTTAGCGGCTTGGGCGACTTACCGGTTTTCCGCTCTCCGGCAGGTTCTGGCGTTGCTGACCTTTCTCGCGGCCTTGGCTGGGTCCTGGTGTGTTGGGGAGGCCGCGTTGCGCGGCGGACATTTGGTCTTCCAGCACCGGGTCGGGTCGGAAAGCGTGGCAACGCCGGAAAGCTCGGCAACTCCAGAAACCGCAGCCACCCCGGACAACGCAGCGACGCCAGATAACGCAGCAACGCCAGATAACGCAGCAACGCCGGATAACGCAGCAACCGCATTTCCGTCGATAAGTCCGCAGTAATTCTCAGCTATTTCCCACAAAACAATTGCTCACTTGCCTATGAAGTCTCCTATGATCGGGTTTGTTGGGGTTGGCCGAATGGGTGCGAATATGGCGCGCCATCTGAAGGACGTGGAATACCGGATCGTGTCGGTCCATGACGCCAATGCCGCTGTCGCCGTGGCGCTTGGAACGGAACTCGGCGCGGAACCGGCTGGAAAGGTTTCCGATGTGAGTCGGTTGGCCGAGGTTATTTTTACCGTGGTCACCGATGACGCGGCGATGCGCGCTATCTTTTTCGGCGAGGACAATCTGTTCACTCATGGAAAAGGAAAGCTGTTCATCAATTGTGCGACGATCAGTCCAGGGGTGCATATCGAAGTGGAAGCGCGCGGGGAGGAGATCGGCGCGGACGTATTGGAGGCGCCGATGGCCTCCAGCCTGACTCATGCCCGTGAAGGTAAGCTTTATATGATGCTGGCCGGCAGGGAGGCCGCTTATCACCGGGCCGAACCGATACTGAAGGATCTGACCGTATCCCGGCGCTACATTGGCGGTCAAGGCAAAGCGGCCGAACTGAAGGCTTTGTTGAACATGGTCATGAATATTAACACGGCTGGATTGGCCGAGGGGCTTGGCCTCGCCGAAGCCCTCGGGCTCGACCTTCGCCTCGTGATGGAAGTCTTTTCGCAAACCGGGGCAAATTCGCGGGTACTTGAGACCGACGGTCCTGATATGATCGACCGCGAGCACAGTACCTTCTTTTCGGCGGCGCACGCCGCCAAGGACAGCGGTATCGCGCTGGCCCTGGCGCAAGAGCACGGGTTGGAACTCCCGCTATTGGCCGCCTCCAAGGCCCAGTACGATCGGATGATCGCAAAAGGGCTTGGCGAGATCGACAAGTCGGGGATATCCGAACTGACTTTTTTATCACGCCGGACCAGCCAGGATAGGAGCCAATAACCGATAGCCAATCAAGCAAGCAATCGCGCCAGCCAGGCGACGTTCGCCGGGATCGGGATTTTCTGCAAAACTGCTTTCTCGCGGATCAACAGGTTGAGCCATTCGCGAGAGGTGGTCACCTTATCACCGGCAATCTCCAGATAGGTCGTCCCGTTCTCGGAATGGAGTTTGTACTCGGAGATTTCCACCTCGATCGGCGAAGACTCCCCTTTGAGATCCACGGAAAATGAGACTGTTCGGCGTTGGGTATCGATGGCGAGTTTGAGCATAGAGCCGTAAGGTCGAAGCCGTTGGTTGAAATCGGACTGAAGTCTTGCCGCGATCGTGCGATCTTTCGCGTGATGAAAGCCCCTCGAAAGACGTTCAAGAATTGTGTCAGGGCGAATCACAAGGAACTCGGGATCGGCCCAATATAGCCTGCTCGGCGGATTGGTTGCAGCAAAAAAGAAACGCCTCTGAGGCGTTTCCGCCATGTGCGCGCAGGAAGAAAATTTAGGGATTGTCGTCAAACATCCCGCTGGCCCACGACCGTTACAGCGAAAATTCATTCGACGCATCCCATAGCTTTAGTGACGGAGGAGCCGTCTTGCGTATGGCTACCCCGCGCCTGGCTCGGACAAATCTTCGCCGCGTGGTTGTGGAGAATTGTCCTGATCATCAGCCTGGGCTAAACAATTGGGTGTTTGCTCGCGCCCCGATGGTTAACGACACGAACTCGGCTACCGCTTGGCGCGGAAGACACTGGGATCCGCCGGGATTGCCGGTTGGCACGATATTCCTGGTGCATGGCTTGGGTGAACATTCGGGTCGCTATGTCCATGTGGGTGAGTTTTTCGCGGAAGCCGGTTACCGAGTCCTCGCGCCGGATCTTCGGGGGCATGGCCAGAGAAAAGATTGGCCGCCATTTATCCGGACATACTCCGAGCTCGGTGCTGATGTGGTGAAGCTTATCGCGCAGCAGCGTGATCCTGGACCATGTATTCTCTTCGGACATAGTCTAGGCGCTCAGATCGCTCTTTGGCTGGGTCAACAGAAACTCGTTTCAGTGGATGGCATCGTCGCGAGCGCGCCCTGGCTGCGCCTGACTCATCCACCTGGAAAATGGCTGCTCCGACTCGCCCGAGTGATGAACCGAGTGATGCCCAAGCTCAAGTTTCCGTCCGGCATCAAACGTGAGTACGCTTCTCACGACCAGGCCCATCTGGATTCACTCTCCGATCTGCACCTCGTCCACGATTTTATTCGAGTAAGGATGTATTTTGAAGCGGAGAAAGCCGCGGGCGAACTCTGGGCCCGTCCGCGCCTTTTTTCGCCGGTTTTGCTGGCTTGCGGCGGAGAGGATCAAGTGACCTCGTCGGATGCGACGAAGGAGTTTTTCAGAATCCTGGAAGCGCCGCGGAAGGACCTGTTGTGCTATCCGGGTCTGCGGCACGAATTGCACAATGAGACCGAACGAACTCAGGTGTTGGCCGACTACCTGTCGTGGATCCAAAGCCTGCATCGCTCATCCGGCGTGGCCGGATGCGATGCAGGCTAACCAAACTGAATCCCCTGGGCTAACGGCAGCTCGGAGGAGAAGTTGATCGTCGCGGTTTGCCGGCGCATGTAGGCCTTCCGGACCTGTTCAATGGCGTGGCGCATGGCCGAGACGCCGAGACCGCCGCCGCGTCGATCAAGGGTCCGACCGTCGTCGCCGGATCCAGCGGATTGCCGATCCGTATCTGCCGGTAAGCGCCAATCAGCTTTTCGAGAAGCGCATCGTCAATCGATTCATGGACGATCAAGCGCCGTGTGATCGTGCAGCGTTGCCCGGCCGTACCAGCTGACCCGAAGAGGATAGCGCGGGTCGCCAGTTCCAGATTTGCCGATGGCGTGACGATGACCGCGTTGTTTCCACCGAGTTCGAGCAAGACACGCCCAACCGCCGGGAGACGGCCTCGGCGACTTGTTTTCCCATTCGCACGGAACCGGTCGCAGAGATCAGGGCGATCCGCGGATCGCCCGCGAGCTGCTTTCCGGTTTCGCTACCGCCGATAACGAGAGAAAAAATCGCCGGATCGAGGTTGTTTTTTCGGCAGGTCGCTACGTCGCTGGCAAAGGCGTCCCCCGTTGCGAGAGTCCTTGAACACTGAAAGCCGACGTAGATGAAGGTTTCTTCAAGCGATTTTCTTCTGCTCACTCTATTCTTCGCCTTTCAAGGACTCTGCACAACGAGGCTGCCAAACAAGGGTCAGGCCCAATCTCCACGGCGGCTATTTTCCGGTAAATCTCGTCGCTCTGAGGTCCGAGCCTCGCTACGAATACGTACGCGCGAGCCCAACAAAATCTGGGTTAGTGCCATCTGGGCGTCCATAAACCTGACCGCCCCAGCGCGTGCGGAAGAACTGATGCATACTGATGGATTCCTGGTGGACAAACCCGGCCGGCAGCTCCTTCAACGCATAGAGTTCGAGGAGAGCGACCACTCCGGCCGCCGTCGATAACTGAATCGCTGACAGAGGCTGGCCGCTGACCGTCGCCCCGTAGATTTTTTTCACAAAGCTTCGCTGCAACAATCCGCTTCCCTCGCTGCCGACAGCATTCACATAAATCACAACCACATCGCTGAAGGTCAAGGGCACTTCCTGGTCGAAGATCTGGGTGAGGACTTCCCGTTTCTGGCAAAGGTTAAGATCGAAGAGTAGGAACTTCATCAAATCGCGGTGTCCCGGATAGCGCAGCGTCTTATAGCTCAGATCGGTGAGCCGGTGCGCAAAGCTCTCACACATCGTCGCCACGCCGCCCGAGGTATTGAACGCTTCGTATTCAACGCCATCGATCGTGAGCCGTTCCACACCGTCGAGCGGCGCAGTTGGCACACGTCGGCCCTGGATGATTGCCTCTCCAAATTGACAATATTCGTTGATCAGACCCGCCGTACTCCAACTTAAATAGTACTTCATCTGGTTGCCGGCTGAGAGAGGCAAGGCCCCGACCCGCAGCTCAAGAGAACGGATTGTCTTCAGGCTGTTCGCCAGACCGCTGCCGAGTATGTTGATCGCCCCCGGAGCAAGCCCGCAGTGCGGCATGAAAGTCGCCTGCTGTCCTGCAGCCAGCCTCCGGACGATCTCGGTCGTCTCCACGTCTTCCGTCAAATCAAAGTAAGAGCGACCGGCAGTCGCGCAGACCTGGGCGATCAACGCGTTGAGGTAGTAAGGCGCAGCGCTGACGATTACGTGATTAGCCTCCACAAATTCTTGCAGCTCCGAACCTTGACCAACGTCCACCAAGCGGCTTTGCAGTTTGGTGAGACTTACCAAGTCCTCAATCGGACGAGCGTCTGCCACGTTCGCTTCGGAGCAGAAATCACACGTTTCGAGCAGCGCGGCGATTGAGAGCCCGATTTTGCCGCCGCCAACGATCCCGATTTTCATTGGACTTGGGATGAGGTGATGCATTCCCGAGGAATTCCGCCCCTGCTTCCTTTCTCCGTGAGCAACACGCGCGGCATCATCGCTCTTGGATGATAAAGAACCGTCGTACCCGAAGGAGCCCTGACCGGCTCCGTTACCAGACCGGCATCCGACAAATCGGAGAAATGCTCAGGGTCGAGCGTCAAATGATCGACCCACTCGTAAAAATCGGTTCCGGTTTCTTGGGTGAGACGATCGGCCAAGGCGCGGGCAAAAGTGTTTCTTTCGACAAATTTGCCCAAACAAGAGCGGAGAAGATCCTCGGCTGCATCAGCCAGCGGCCAGTCAAATTCCGCAGGAGCGAGAAGACCAGGGTTGAATTCATAGCGTGCGAAGGACAGCAGTAAACGGTCCGTCACCCGGCTGAATTTGGCAACTGCGAAAAGGGTACAACTATTTATAAAATTAAGTAATTACGCCAAAAAGAGCATAATTTATCTCCCGATCGGGCATTTAGGATTTATATTGTTTTAGACGACAGCCATTCCTGACCTGGACCAAATACCCTGAATTCTTTGGCCAGCCCCGGCTAGATACAAGGGTTAACGTGTTTAACCCGGTCTTTGCTCCCGTAGGGGCGAATATCCAGTCGCCGAATCAGCGTCCCGGAATCCATTGAACTCTACGGGCAATTAGAGATTAGTTGATCTGCCCGCTTCTTCGTGTAGTGTCGCGCTTGCTATGAGTACGACCCAGTACGTCCACCCTGAAGCTATCGTCAGCACCGAGTGGCTTGCCGAGCATCTCCATGATCCCGGGGTAAGAATCATCGAAAGCAACGAGGACGTTTTGCTTTACGACACCGGACATATTCCAGGAGCGGCCCACGTCGATTGGCGCCGCGACCTGAACGATCAAACCATTCGCGATTACCTCGATCCCGAACATTTTGCCAGTCTGGCCGGCCGTATCGGTATTACCCCGGAGACCACCATTGTTTTCTATGGAGACAAATCCAATTGGTGGGCTTGCTATGCCTTATGGATTTTCACGCTTTTCGGCCATCGCGATCTCCGAATCCTGAACGGCGGCCGGGACAAGTGGATCAGCGAAGGCCATCCAATAACGAAGGACAAGCCGAAATTTACCGAGACGAATTATCCGGTCCCCGCGAAGCGCAATGATACCGAGATCCGCGCATTTTTTGAACACACCCTCGCACACAGCCGGGCCAAACGCCCGTTGATCGATGTCCGTTCACCCGGTGAGTTTCGGGGTGAGATCACTCATATGCCGGAGTACCCGCAGGAAGGCGTCCTTCGCGGCGGTCACGTTCCTGGCGCCAAGAGCGTGCCCTGGAAAACGGCGGTGCACGATGACGGCACCTTCAAATCCGCGGATGAATTGCGAAAGATCTATCAGGAGAATTTAGGATTCGGAGTGAATGATGACACGATCGTCTACTGCCGCATTGGTGAGCGCTCCAGCCATACGTGGTTTGTCCTGACGAAGCTACTCGGGTTTCAGAAAGTTCGGAATTACGACGGTTCCTGGACCGAATGGGGGAATATGGTGCGCACCCCAATCGAAAAACCCTGAAACTGCTTCGAAAGCCTGCATCCGCAAAATCCCGTGGCCAATGACCGATGAATGGGTGATCGGCTATTGGCCATCGGTCATCTCATCGTGATTTGCGGGCGATGCAGACTAAGCAAAAATGAATTGCAGCGATCTGGATGAGCTGGGAACTGTAGGGGTGGTCGAGCAAACATCAAGCTATCCCAGCGGCCTGCGGCGCATTATCGATCTCTTTCAAGATTTGCCTGAGGAAGAGCGGCGGGAAACGCTGATTTCCTACGCGGAACAAGCTTCGAAGTGGGCGCCGAAGGAGGGCGACCGCTTCGATCTCGAGGATGTCCGGAAGGACGAAGAATGTACGGACACCGTTGGTGTCTTTCTGCGCGTCGAGACGGGGTCACGCGCGGTTTTTCGAATCTCTCTGGGGCCGCACGTGCAAACCTTAACGCGGGCGATGACATCGATACTTTGCCGCGGACTTGAGCATGCGACCATTTACGAGGTCCTGGATGTTCCGAGCGATTTCGTTCCGAAGATTATCGGGACTGAACTGGTGCGGGCTCGCAGCCATACGGTGTATTACGTTTTATCCCGCATGAAGGGCATCGCGACCGCTTTTCAAAGACGGGAACGAGCCGCGCGTTAGCTGCTGGCACTTTTCGTAACCTGTGTTTCCGCATCCGGCGATCTCGCACCTCTTTTCGAGTATACGGTCAGGCAAGCGCATGAGCTTGGTCGCCTTTCTCCTACTGGCTGCCTGCTCGGGAAAACCCGTTCCTTGTGTCAACGAGGTGCAGACGGAGGCGCTATCTCCCGACGGCCAGCAAAAGGCGGTCGTCTTTATTCGGAAATGTTCTGACGGCGGGTCGGCGACCACCCACGTATCAATTCTCGCCGCCCACGCCGCCCTGCCGGAGGGAAACGGCAATATTTTTGGGAGTGAGCATCCGATCGGCATTCGCGCTGCTTGGTTGAACGACGCTCACTTGGTTCTTTACAGCTATGGCAATCTCTCAAAAGCCACTCGTCGGGAACGAGCGGGCACCGTCGTCATCGAGTATTCACAAATTATGGAAACGGATTTGGTAGCGCCCCTCGATCGGTAAAGACGGTCAGGGCAAAAGGGGGCGTTTTCAGGGATTCCATGGTGCACTAAGAGCTGTCTTTCCTCGGCAGGACAGCTCGATTTAATTCCGCCAGCACTTCCGGATCGCGCACATCAGCCCAAGCACCTTTGATCTCGACCGCTTTGATCCGATGGCCCTCGAGAAGCATGGCGCGGATCGCGTCGGTAAGTTCGTATTCGCCCCGAGCTGACTTCCGGAGTCGTGTCACAAAGGAGAAGATGCTCGAGCGAAAGACGTAAATCCCCGCATTGTACCAATTGGTTTTGATTTCGCCCGGATTCGGTTTTTCGCGCAGGTCAACAACTTCCGCCTTCCGGTTCAGAACCACAGCGCCGCCTTTCGATAGATCTTCGGTATATCGGACCGTCAAGATCATCTCCGCTTCTTCCAACTCGACCAGGTTCAAATAAGCCTCGGGAGAGACCAGGATATCTCCGTAGCACAGAAAAAACGGATCGTTCTGGCAAAAATCGCGGGCGAGTTCGACCACCTTTCCCGTGCCGTCCTGAACCACCTGCTCCGCATACTGGATGCGCAATCCGAATGCTGAGCCGTCTTGAAAATGATCCCGAATGACTTCTCTTCGATATCCCACCACGATCAGAAGGTCGGTGACACCGGCGCCGCGCAGACCTTCAACCATATATTCGAGCACCGGCCGGCCCGCTACCTTGACCATCGGCTTCGGCAATTGAGCAGTAAGTTCTCCCATTCTGGTACCGCGGCCGGCGGCCAGAATCACTCCTTTGCGGATCGTGTTGGGTTCAATGCTGTCCACGAACAAAAACAGCGATCCGGTCCATGGCTTCGTTCAGTTGCTGAATCCCCGTTGCGAAACAGCAGCGGACAAAACCTTCTCCGGACTTTCCGAATGCGTCTCCGGGCACCACCGCGACCCGTTGCTGTTCCAGCAGGCCAAGAGAAAATTCACGGCTAGTCAGGCCTGTGCCCGAGATGCGCGGGAACGCGTAGAAAGCTCCTTTCGGCGAATGGCAGGGCAGCCCCATCTCATTTAGGCGCGACACGACTAGATTGCGCCGGCGCTCGTAATCGCATCGCATCGCTTCTACTTCCCGATCGCAATGGTTAAGCGCTTCAATGGCTGCTTCCTGAGACATATGCGGTGCGCAGAGAATCGCGTACTGATGCACCTTCATCATGGCTTCGATGATCGGGGCCGGTCCGCAAGCGTAACCAACCCGAAAGCCAGTCATCGAGTAGGATTTTGAACAGCCGTTCAGAACGATCGTTCGTTCCCGCATCCCGGGGAGGGTTGCAATCGATACATGTCGATGCTCGTCGTACACCAGCTCGCTGTAGATCTCGTCTGACAAAACGACGAGATCGTGTTGTACGCAAAGCTGTGCGATTGGCTCAAGATCCCCGAGAGACATGACCCCGCCGCTTGGGTTCGTCGGAAAACTCAGGAGCAAGGCCTTCGTCCGCGGGGAGATCTTCTCCTGGAGCCTGATCGCGTTCATCCGGAACTCATCATCCGCCTGGGTCTCGATGGAGACTCCCTGGCCGAAAGCCAAAGCAATACTCGGGTTGTAAGAGACATAGCTCGGCTCATGGAAAAGCACTTCGTCGCCGGGATTAAGCACTGCACGCAGCGCTAAATCCAACGCCTCGGAAACTCCGACCGAGACCAGCACTTCCGTTTGCGGGTTATACTCAAGCGCGATGCGCTTATGCAGGTATTCCGAAATTGCCCGCCGCAGCCTTGGTAAACCGAGGTTGGAAGTATATCCCGTGCGACCTTTCTCCAAGGCGAAAATGGCGGCTTCGCGAATTCGCCAGGGCGTTGCGTAATCAGGCTCGCCGATCCCGAGCGAAATGACGTCATGCATCGACTGCACGACCTCGAAGAAATCGCGGATCCCGGACTTCGGGATGCGACGCACGTGATCAGCGACAAAGCGTTCCTGGTTGTCAACTTGCATGGCAGGTAGAATCGGGCGGTTGACGCTCTAGGGGCTGACGGGAAGCCGATCCGCTGCTTCGTCCCGGCTTAGCAGAACGCCGTTTTGTTTGTACGTTTTTAAACGGAAACGAGTTGCCGTCGAAACAACTCCCTCCACGGTGCTGAGTTTCTCGGAAACAAATCGGGCAATTTCGCGCAAATTCTGACCTTCAACCATGACCGCGAGATCGTAGCCGCCGCTCATTAACCAGCAGGTCTTGACCTCATCAAAGCGGGCGATCCGCTGAGCGAGCCGGTCAAAACCCCCGCCTCGTTCCGGGGTGATACTTACCTCGATAAAGGCTGTAACCGAGTCGGCATCAACCTTCTCCGGATCGACCACCGCCTGATAGGCTAGGATGATGCCCTCTGCTTCATATTCATGAATTTTGTTCGAGATCTCGCCGCAGGAGACATTGAGAAGCCGCGCAAGTTCGGCAGGAGTCAATCGCGAGTTCTGCTGCAATAACTCCAAAAGATGGTCCATGGGGTGAGTCTGCCATCAATGCCACAACTGGACACCTGCCACAAGCTTGGGGAGGCAAGGAGTGCAGGAGTTGCAGGAGACGGGAAGCCCGATCCCATAACTCGCAACCTCGCGACTCGGCACCCGGGACTCGGCACCCGGGACTCGGGACTCGGGACTCCTGGGATTCAGTCTCCAAAGCTGATATCCACCGCCCGGGCGGTTTCGATAAGCTGAGTAGTCGGGTCGACCAGGCGGATGTGATGGACGGCCTTCGCGATGGGTACTTCGCTCACTTCGTAGTTTTGGTAACTCACCATCATCCCGTAGAGTCCTTCCTGGAGCAGACCAACCGCTTTTACACCGAAGCGCGTACCGAGGATACGGTCGAGCGAAGTCGGCGCTCCGCCGCGCTGTAGATGTCCCAAGACACAGTAGCGCGTCTCTTTGCCGGTCCGTTCGGCCACCTCGTGAGCGACCAACTCGCCGATACCTCCTAGCCGGAATTCGCCTTGAACAATCGGTTGAAACGTTTGGCCGCCGTCAATCGGTCCAGCCCCTTCAGCTACGACGATCATCGTGCTTTGGTAACCTTCCCGCTCGCGCCGGTTAACCGCCTCGGCGACTTTCTCCCAAGAGAAAGGAATCTCGGGCAGCAAAATGACGTCCGCTCCGCCGCCGATTCCTCCGTAGAGGGCGATCCAGCCCGCGTGTCGTCCCATGACTTCGAGCACCATTGCCCTTTTATGGCTGGCAGCCGTCGAATGAAGCCGATCGAGCGCTTCGGTTACGCATGTGACCGCCGAATAAAATCCAAAACTCATGGCGGTGGCTGCGAGATCGTTGTCGATCGTTTTCGGCACTCCGATAATCGGAAATCCGTGCTCGAAAAGCTGGAGAGCTGTCGTCAGGGAGCCGTCGCCGCCAACGACGATCAAACCCTCCACCTGCAGATCGGCAAGTGTTTTCTTAGCGGAGGCAATGATGGGTTCCGGAATAACCACGCGCTCGCCGGCACCGATTTTGGCTACAAAATGGCCTTTGTTGGTGGTGCCTAGAATCGTGCCTCCCTGTTGCATGATTCCAACTGTGCGCGTTCGATCGAGAATGACGTATTGCGCAGGCGGCAAAAGACCTTCAAAGCCATCTTTGAAGCCGATTACTTGCCAATCGAGCTTCTCCGCTGCCTTGGTCACGCCCCGGAGAACAGCATTCAACCCAGGGCAGTCTCCGCCGCTTGTCAAAACACCGATACGTCTACTATGCATACAAATTGGGCTTACTGCGGGGGAGGGCGGGTCGGACGACCTGCAGCGGCCCATTGGTCGTAGAGCGCCCAGCCACGTGGTAAGAGCTGGCTGGCCGCCGCAAAGCGATCGGTTGCTCCCAGCACTACTAAGTTTATGCGTCGGGGGGTGACAAGAGTCGTAGCTCCATCCTGGCGGATCTCTGCCTCGCGTTGGGCAGAAACGATAATACAGTCGCCCGCTTTGGAGGTCCGCCCGGTTTTCACACCATCGATTCCGTTACTACCAAGGAGTTGATTCGTATTACGCAGAAGATACCAGAACACCTGGTCGGCGCGACGAAAAGAGATTTTACGCTCCTTCTGCGAAACGTAGAAGCGAAATCCGGCGTCTTTGACCGCATAAGCAGTCAGCTTCGTCAGGTCTACGGCGGTAGAGTAGGGCTGTAACCCTTTGCGGGGTTCGAGGCCATGCGGATTGACGAAAAGAGTTTTTTCCATCCCGAGTTCCCGGGCCAGAGCGTTCATCTGAGAGACAAAGGCTTCGACCGGCGTCAAAGGATGCGATGCTGAATCGCCTTGAGCGAGAAAAGCCGCGCCAATCTGGTGGGCGAGAACCATGGCAGCCGTGTTATCCGATTGCAGCAGCGTGGCGTAAACCAGGTCGCGGTAACTGATCAGGTCATTCGGTTGTAAACCCATGGGATTCACACCGCCGGCATCCATTGCTTCCATCGGGATCGGCACGAGCTGGGAGAGGTCGGTGGAGTTCTTTTGCGCCCAATCGAGGGCTACTTTGGCCGTGGCAACGTTGGTGAGCGCGGCGATCGGTCTTTTCTCATCGCCTTTGTAGGAATCCAGAATATAGCCGGTAGACTGATCTGCTACCGCGTAGGAAGAAGCGATTTGCGCTTCGAGCGACTGGCCCAGGGCACAGACCAAGGCGGCAGCCGCAAAGAATTTGGTAAGGTACCGCATGACTTCGAAAGCGCTCAGTCTATTTCGCTTCGTCTCCAAGGCAAACCGAACTGGCGCTCATTCCAAAAATACTTCCGCCGGTTTCTTTTTAGTTAGGCAAGCAGAAGGATCGCCACGCCAAACAGAACGGTCAGAGGAAGGAGTCCATCAGTCGAGCCGTATTCTGCAGGACGCGAGCGCCCAAGGATCGTTTTTGCCACTCCGCTATGGTGAGTCGATCGCTGTGGGCAAAATAAGACTGCTGGAGATCTCGCAGTCGGTCCACGATCTTTCGATCGTAGACCAGCAAGTTGATTTCGGCGTTCAGCGCGAATGATCGAATATCCATGTTCGTGGAGCCCACCAAGGCGATATCATCGTCGATCGTGATGTGTTTGGCGTGGAGAAAGCGCGGCCGGTAAAGGTAAATTTCGGCGCCGGCCGCCAGCAAATCATCGTAGAACGAGCGCTGCGCGAATTGCGTAATCAGCTGATTCGCGTGCCGCGAGAGAACCAGGCGCACCTTCAAACCGCCGTGTGCAGTTGCGGCCTGAATCGCGTGAAGAAAGGGTTCGTCCGGCACGAAATAGGGGGTGGTGATCGTCGCTTCCTTCCGAGCCATGTAAAGCATTGAAACGATCAAGTCGCGCCCGTTTTCGCGGCCGTATCCTGGCCCGCTTGGGACGACCTGCGCCACTGCGTCTCCGGCTGGCTCCGCCTTTGGGAATAAGTCGTTCTCATCACAAGTCTTACTGGTTTCAAGATAGTAATCGGCCAGAAACACGGCCTGGAGTTGCGCCACGATTGGTCCACGCACGCGCACAAGAAGCTCTTCGTTCGTGTAACCCGGAACAAAACAGGGATCGACAATGTTTTGCGAGCCCGTGTGTCCGATGCGGCCGTCGATCACCGCGATCTTGCGATGATTTCGGAGATCAAAGCGCGCGGCATTCTTTCGGAATGGGCCTACAGGCAACAGTTCAATCACTTCGATACCGCTCTCTCTCATCACGGGTCCAAGCTGTCTCAGCGCTTTTTTGGAACCAAAAGCATCCAGTAACACTCGGCACCGAACTCCGCGCGCAGCGGCTTCACGCAGCGCCGTCAGCACCCTTCGTCCAATCTGGTCAGCGCCGTAAATATAGGAAAGGAGGTGGACGTGGTTGCGCGCTGCGGAGATATCGTCGAGCAACGCCTGGACGGCGCCCTGGTAGTCCGTGAGCAGTCGAATTTCGTTGCCAGCCACCGCTTCGAAGTCGCCGAGACGGTTCGCCTCGGCTGGGATCGGTTGCAGATTGGCCGGAAGACGCGGTTGAATTGTAAAGCCGGCGTCGATCTGAGATTGGACGAGCCGGATGGATCGGGATGCCCGTTCCTGCATGGCGATTCGGCGAGCCGGCAAATAAATCCGACCGAAAAGAGCGTAAAGAATCAAGCCCGGCCAAGGCAGCAAAAAAATGAGGAGCAGCCAGGTGCGCGAAGCGGCCGCACTGCGGTGTTGAGGGACATAAATCAACATCACAATGCGAATCGCCCACTCCGAGACGAGGTAAAGGAAACTCCAGTCAGACATCGTGTGCTGGATTTATTTCTTCCTCTCCTCCGTCTCTGTCCCGGTAGATTGTTTGCTCGCCGAGGATGCCATGCTGCTCAGCTCCGTGCGCATTGCCGCAGTCAAGGCGTTACCACGCAGACGAGCCATCTCTGCCAGGGGCATGTTTTGGGCCAGCCGCCGGGCGATTTCGTAACCGACCAGGTATCCCATCCTCGATGGCCGCAGCCCGCTGTCGTTGTGTAAGAGATATATCGCCGTGTCCGCGTCATTGGTGGACTGGAGCTTTGCCGCGATCTCACGAGCCGCTTCAGGCGCAAAAGCCGGACCCTGGTTTGCCAAACGAGGATCCAGCAAGATGTCTCGCATGGATGCGGTGGGATTCATTTCTTTGCTGACGTAGGTCGCGAGGCCTTCTTGCCACACTTGCCGGCCCAGCGTGAGCCGGTCCAGGTCGCGCGGCAAGGGGTTCACTTGAAAATGATAAAGGTGAAACAACTCGTGGCTGAGAATCACGCGGAGAGGGGCTTGCCGCCCGTAGAATTTCGCCAAGGAGTCCAGACCGATTAAAAGCGTTGCCGTATCATCGTGCGGCACCTTGGCATCAAAACGAAACAGCGAGAGGATGACGTCAATTCTTGTCTTTGAAAATTGAAAGTCGGGGAAGAGGCGCTGGAAATCAGCGAGGACGGAATCAAGTTTCGTTGGCAGCTCGGCATCAAGTTCGCGGATTACCGGCAGGTAAACGTTAACTTGGCTAAGGTAACGTTTAAGCAAATCCGGATCCAGCCGGCACAAAGCGGGGCGCTGATAAATCTCGGGGCGAGCATGCACGAGAAAATTCTGCAAGCGCTCTGGACGAGGGACGTTGATATCGGTCGGCTGAGCTAATTCGGCCAGGGCGTCCGGCACAATGTCACGAACGAGTTCTTCCGAGCGCGCGGTCTGAACGAGAAGCCACCCTGCTGCCCAAGAAAGCAGCATGACCTTCTGAATGGCCTGAAGGAGAACCACAAGTAAGAGCGCGCTGCGATCAACCTGTTCCGGCGCCGCGACCGAGCAGCGCCGAAGATTTGCGGCCTCCGGTCTCGAGATACCTACTCCGGTCCGTAGTCGATATACTCATAGACGACCGCGGGTCGATGCGAACGATGAGTGTGTTTGTGGCGCCGGCTCGCTTCCAGGTACGTATGATGGCCGTGATGGGAATGTCTCCGGCTTTGGAGATAGACGTGCGAGCTGTGCCGAAGCCGTGCGCTCCGGTTTTCGTGGCGCCGCGCCATTATTCCTTCGGCGTGAACTGCGGCTCGGTAGGCCTTCAGGTATTCGCGGCGGCCCCTCGCCGTCTTTGCGTTCCGCGCCTTTCGCAACAAAGCTTCGGCTTTGCTCGAAGGAGGTGCGCTCTTTTCGACGTCCGCAGATTTCTGCAGGGCCGCGGAAATTGCCTGAGCCGAATTTATTTCGGAAGATGTCGCCGGTGACGGAGGATTGCTCGGAACCGTGCCCGATTCGGGCAACAAGTCTGGTGCGGCTTGAGAGCCGGCGGTTTCCTGGGGCATCGGGGTCGCTGGTTCTCCGGGATTCTGACGGGGCAGGACCGGCTCGTCGGTGGGACTGGAATCGGGCGACTGCGCTGCGACCAGCTCAGTCGAAACAACGAACACCAGGGCGACTGAAAGTAAAAACTTCATAGTCTGCCAAAGGAGCAATGGCCGGAGAATCGCTTTTTTTGCCGCTCGGCGCAAGCTTTAGCTAGCGAGGCCGCGCCTCAGACGCCATTTTCAGGAGTTTCAGCGGTCAAGGACTCATTGGGCCTGTCGGACTTTGGAAATCTGTAAGTACGCCATCAAGCGATTGTTCGCGCGAGGGCTAGAGATCGTCTCAGAATGCCCCACTGTCCTGCGCCGGTAGGGCGAAAATTTATTCGAGCCCCAGGCGAGAACTTGTTTGAGCCATCTGGAGCGGGTGGCTCACCCAAGCGTCCGGCTCAAACAAGTTCTCGCTAAGGCTCGAATAAATTTTCGCCCTACCGGCGCAGGACCAAAGACGCCTTGGGACATCCCTCGAACCTCTCTTCCGAACCATAGCTCGATTGCGCGTGCTACAGATTTTCACAGTACAGACGCTCATTGTCAGTGCCTGTGCCGGCTGAATGTTGAAATGAAGGTTTAGACCTGCCCCACCGTCCAATGCGTTGTATGGCCGTCGAAGGCTGAACCGGTCAGTCAGAACCGCAAAGGCCGCCGCCGGCGAACAAGAAGCACAAAACAAGCTATGAAGAAATTAATTGCATTTTTCCTTGGGAGTACGCTTTGTCTTATTGCCTTTGCGCGGGCGGACGAGATCACTTTCACCACGCTGCCGCAGACCGTGCAGACTACAGTGATTCGCGAAACTCATATTGCGAACCCCAGCGCGGTAACCCGGGTTATTCGAGATGAGGGTGGGGTGTATGCCGTGACAGTCCATGAAGACTCTGGGGACCGGGTCGTCTATGTCAACGACGCAGGCGCAGTTGTAGCCGCGCCGGCCGGGTCGACAACGACCACCGTGCAGCCGGCACAAGGCTCGACCACCACGACGATCCAGCGAACGGACAGCGCAGAGGGCACGACCGTGACGACCGACCAGGTACAGCAGAATGTTTCGCGTTATCAGTTGCTTGAGAAAAAGGGTAAGAAGGAGATCTATCTCGATCGTCAGACTGGCCAGAAGGTAAAAGTCGAGCGGGAAGACTAGAAAATTGCAAGTGTCGGTGCTAATGCCAGTGGACAACTGGCACTAGCACCGTGAAGAAAGCGGTTCGCATAAAGAGATTGTCTCGCAACGCCCGAGGTCGGTAGGGGCTCTCGTTCGACCTCCTCAATGTTGAATCACGTCTCGATCTGGACGAGCGGGCCGCCTTGGCAAGGCTACGGCGCGCCCTCCGGTCAAGCGTTTGAGCAACTCCATATCCCCCCGACGAACGCTTGTCCGTAGTCGGGAGCTCATCCAGGAGCTCATCCCTACCGCTCCTCGGTGCGGCTCGAATGAAATTCTCGCCCTGCCGGGACAGGTCCTAAGCAAGCCTGAAGCCGGTCAAGTCCGCACAACCCGCTCGCCCCTGCCGCTGCCATTCCCAAAGGTCACTCCTTGCCCCAACGGCAATCTGACGTATGGGAATTTGAATGGACATTGAAAAGATTCGGTTCGAGGGAATCCCCCAACCAATTTCCAGGATCGGTTTAGGTACCTGGGCGATTGGCGGTTGGATGTGGGGTGGGTCCGATGATAATGAGAGCATGCGCACGATCCAGTATGCGGTTGATGAAGGGATAACCCTCATCGATACCGCGCCGGTTTACGGCTTCGGGCATTCTGAGGAAATTGTGGGCAGAGCTTTAGCGGGCGGTCGCCGGGAGCGAGCGGTGCTCGCTACAAAGGTCGCCCTCGAATGGACTGAGGGACAGGTGTTCCGGAACTCGTCGCCAGCTCGAATCAAAAAGGAAGTGGAGGACTCATTGCGTCGTCTGCGAACTGACCGGCTGGATATTTACCAAGTCCACTGGCCGGACCCTCTGGTGCCAATCGAGGAAACGGCGGAGGCAATGAACGACCTGCAACGTGAAGGAAAAGTGTTGGCGATCGGGGTCAGCAACTTTTCCGTGAAGGAAATGGATCGCTGGCGAGCAGCTGCTCCCTTGCACAGTACCCAACCGCCTTACAACATCTTTGAGCGACAGGTTGAGGCAGACGTTCTTCCCTACGCTTTGGAAAACCATTTTCTTGTCCTGGCCTATGGGGCGCTCTGTCGTGGTCTGTTATCGGGTCGTATGACCGCAGCAAGGCGCTTTGCCGGCGATGATCTTCGGCAGAAGGATCCTAAGTTTCAAGAACCCCGCCTGTCTCAGTACGTCAGTGGGGTAGAAAGGCTCTCAGACCTGGCTCAAAAGAAGCACGACCGAAGTGTTCTGGCCTTCGCCATTCGCTGGTTGCTCGACCGAGGGGATACCATGATTGCTCTCTGGGGAGCACGTGACCCTGAGCAGTTGAAATCAGCCGAAGAAGCCATGGGTTGGAAATTATCCCCCGAAGATTATAACGAAGTGGACCGAATCCTGCAGGAGGAAATCAGGGATCCGGTCGGGCCGGAATTCATGGCGCCTCCGGCGCGGCCGGTGGCCGATGACCAATGACCGATGGTCAATGACCAGTTGCGGTCAGGAGATCGATAACGCTATATCGTTGAGATTAGTGCACCGTCTCTCATAGTAATGGTGCCATCGCCGCAGGTCAGTTGGCTGTTTTTCAAGGCGCGAGCGAAGCGCCCCATCTGAATTCATACGGGTCGAGGTCCGAGCCGGACTGGCGGAAGCAACGCCGAAAAACAGCCAACTGGCCGCGGCCCAAAGGGTTGCGTTGAAAATGGGCCGGCGGCGGCGTTGCTCCTCGGTCATCAGCGATCGATCAGATCGCCCCAGCAGACGTCAATTCCTGCTTGACGTAAGCGTAAAATATCGGCGCGGCGATTAAGCCGGGAATACCGAATGCCGCTTCCATCAGAATCATCGCACCAAGGATCTCCCAGGCATGAGCGTTGATATTTGCGCCGACAATTCGGGCATTGAGAAAGTATTCGAGCTTATGGATCAGCACGAGAAACGCCAGGGCGGCCACGCCCGCCAGGACTGAGATCGACAAGGCGACAATCGCAATCAGCGTGTTGGAAATGAGATTTCCAATGACAGGCAGAAGGCCGGTCAGGAAAGTGATGGCCACCAAGGTTTTCGCCAAAGGAAGGTGGACCCCGAAGATGGGCAGAAAAACGAAAACAAAGATTGCTGTGAACACCGTGTTCAATGCGGAAATGCGCACCTGAGCGAATATGATGCGGCGAAAAGCATCGGCAAAACGGTTGACCCGTTCGAGCAAGGCTCGAGCGAATGGTTTCAGATGGTGAACCGGTTGTCCCTGATGAAGCGACACCAGAGCGCCGACCACCATGCCGATCAGCATCCGAAGAAAAAGGTGGCCCGCCGCTTTTCCGGCATGTTGTACCTCCTTGGGATGCTCACCCAGCCAACCGGTTGCCTTGAGCCGGAGATCATAAACATCTCCGGGCAGGTTTTCGACGAGCCAGGGAGGTAGCTTTGCGCGGGCGTCATCCAAAATCGTCTGCACTTTGTCCGATAAAGCCGGCAGAGTTCCTGCGTCGCTTTTGAAAAACGCAATGGTCCCGACGATTGCCAGGATCACCAGGCTGATCGTCAGGATCGCAAGGACCGCCAGCGAAACCAGACGGGCGAGCTGATTGGTGAAATGCCGTTGCAAGAGAGGCGCGAGAAGATGGACGAGCTCGTAGACTAATAGCCCCAGCAGCACCGCCGGCAATAAGTGCAGGAACATGACAAGGAAGAGTGCGACGCCCATGATAATCCACGATGCGAGGGTGGCAGTATCCGGGGATCGGGAAAGGCGAGACTGCTTTGCGAGCTGGGCTTCGATCATCCATCCTCAACTTGCTCGAAAAAAGTGTCAGCGCCAGTGGTAGCTAGTGCCAGTCCAGTGCAAATCATGAAACCTTGGGATTGGTACGGCGGACGATGTGTCTGGCGGCCGGGGCGATATGTCATGCGGCCGGGACCGCGAGCAGTGTGGGTACCGGCACATTATGTTCGGCGGCACGGCTACTGGCGATTCGTGCCGGGCCACTGGAGTTATCACTAGCGAGACCGTGCCTCAGACCAACGAGCGATCGGCTCATTAGGTAGCGCCGGGAGTGGCATCGGTTAGGCTTAAGCGGCCGCGCTGCTCCGACACTGGCACTGGCACAGGCACTATTTAAAGGATCACTGGTTGCTTTGCGCCGCTGCTCAGTTAGGCTTTCAGCCGAGGTCACTGATGGAGCAGATCAAGGAACTCTTGAAGGCTGACGCTTGGCGGCCGTTTTCGATACGCGCCAATGGCCGAGCTTTCCGCGTACCGACCCGGCAACATGCTTGGGTCAGTCCCCACGGTCGGATCGTGGTGGAAATCAGCGCGAGCCGGCTCGAGGTGATTCATCCTGAAAATTTCGAGGGTGTTGAGATTGAGCCGTGGAGCGACCACGAGGTTTGTTGATTGCGGCTTAGTTTTCGGCCTGTGGAACCCGGCGACCCGGCGGTAAAAGTCAAGGTAAAACCAACTTATTGGTTAACCCGCTTCGTCATCCTTCGGCTGCTCGGTTTAGTTTATGCGGTGGCTTTTCTTGTTGCCGCGAACCAATTACCGGCTCTGATCGGTTCCCAGGGCCTGTTGCCGGTCGGCTCGTTCCTTGATCGGGTTCGCGAAGCAGCCAATGGTTCTTCTGCCTCGGCATTCTTCCATTTGCCTTCAATCTTCTGGTTTAACGACTCTGACTCGGCGTTGGTCACTGTCGCCTGGATTGGTTTCGGACTCTCGTGTCTGGTTGTTGCCGGGTTCGCTAACGCGCTCGTGATGATTGTCTTGTGGGCCTTCTACATGTCCATCGTACATGTCGGTCAGGATTGGTACGGATACGGTTGGGAGATTCAGCTATTGGAAACGGGTTTTCTCGGGATTTTTCTCTGCCCCCTCATCGATCTGCGACCCTTTCCCAAATACCCGCCGTCGCTCGTCGTAATCTGGCTGTTTCGCTGGTTGATTTTTCGGATGATGCTCGGAGCGGGCCTGATCAAAATCCGGGGTGACCCGGCTTGGCGGAATTTGACTGCGCTCTATTATCACTTTGAGACCCAGCCTTTGCCGAATCCGCTGAGTCGTTGGTTTCACTTTTTGCCCCGGCCAGTGCTGCAGTTTGGAGTTTTCTACAATCATCTCGCCGAGCTCGTGGCGCCTTGGGCGGTCTTCTGGCCGCGCACAGTGCGACATACCGGCGGTTTGATCATCGTAAGTTTTCAAGTAGTGCTCATTCTCAGCGGGAACCTCTCGTTTCTGAATTGGCTCACGCTCGTCCCCGCCCTCGCTTGTTTCGACGACGGCGTGTGGTCAAGAATACTGCCGCGCTTGCTCGTCCGATATGCAGAACGCGCGAAGGAGAGCTCTTTGGCCAGTACCCGCGTGATGCGAGGCTTGGCCTGGAGTCTGGCCGCCGTAGTCGCCCTCCTGAGTATTCAACCTGTCTTGAATCTCCTCTCTCGGCGGCAAATTATGAACACGACCTTCGATCCGTTGGATCTGGTCAACACTTACGGCGCCTTTGGAACCGTCGGACGCGAACGGTACAATGTCGTGTTTGAAGGTACCGACAAGGATTTTCCGGCAACCGACGCAGATTGGCGCCCTTACCTCTATCGGGCTTTGCCGGTCGCACTCGATCAACGACCAGTCCAGATCGCACCGTATCAGCCGCATCTCGATTGGCAGATGTGGTTCGCCGCCATGGCATCACCTCAGGAATATCCCTGGACGGTCCATCTGGTCTGGAAGCTGTTGCACAACGATCCGCCAACATTGAGCCTTTTTGCGGCCAATCCGTTTCCCGACGAGCCGCCGCATTTTGTCCGAGCTGTCCTCTACCGCTACCAATTCGTTTCGCCCGCTAATCCCCAGCACCTCTGGTGGATACGCACCAAAATCGGTCTTTGGTTGCCGCCGCTTTGGGATGGAGACCCGCGACTGACTGCCTTTCTCCGCGAAGCCGGCTGGGATTGAGTGGGGGAGTTGGACGAGTGTCGGTGCTAGTGCCTAATTGCGTAAGTTAGTTATATGTATGGCGACTTTCCCCTGATGTACCTGGGATTTGGTCCATTCGAAGGGAGCCGCATTGTTATTGTAGTTCTTGATGAAGGTGTCGATGGCGTTGCGCAGCTCTGCCACGCTGGTGAAGTTTGCCCCCTGGAGGGCTTGGCGGCTCAAGATACTAAACCAGATCTCAATCTGGTTGAGCCAAGAAGCGTGGGTTGGAGTGAAATGAAAATGCACATTGGGGTGAGCCTTCAACCAGCGATCTTGCTTTGGCTTATGGGTCGCAAGGTTGTCTAAGACCACATGAATTTCTTTGTCGAGATTTCCGGCAACTACCTGGTTCATAAACTCCAGGAATTCCCGTCGGCGCTGGCGCCGGTAATGACCAGCCTGCACTTGGCCGCTGGCAATGTTGAGGGCGGAAAGAGAGTGGAGGTGCCATGGCGCTTGTACTCGTGGCTAAAACCCGTCAGCGCCCTGCCATTGGGCAAGCGAATCCAACCTTGGGCTCTTTCCAGGGCTTGAATGGCTGGTTTTTCATCAATGGCCAAGATGAGCGCATTCTGGGGCGGATTGAGATAAAGACCGACAATGTCAGCGGCCTTGCGCACAAACTCCGGATCGGTGGAAATGCACCAGCTGCGGCGCCGTTCCAATTCAATGCCTTGTTGGCGCAAAATGCGCCAGACTTAATCGGAGGAAACATCGGCCAGACTCTGCGCCAGCAGTCGCCCATTCCAGCGCCCGTAGCCCGCCGGTGGATCTTCATCCAGCAGCGCCAAGACCCGCTTGACCGTCATTTGATCATACTTGGCCGGCTTTCCACTGCGTGGCGCGTCTTCCAAGCCAGCCAGGCCTTGGCGCACAAAGCGCCGCCGCCATTTACTCACCGTCACCTCGGGAATGCGCAGGCTCTTGGCAATCGCACGTCCACTCAAGCCCGCTGCCGCCTTCAAGATAATCTGACTCCTGACCTTGAGCCGGTGTTCGACCCGTTGCGCTCGACTCCAACCCTCCAAGAGCTTGCGGTTTTCCACAGAAAGTTTGATGCGACCCGTTGCCATCCATCCAACAAATCATAATTTTTCATAAATATAAAGAACTAAAGCAACTAAGTACTAGTGCTAGTGCTAGTGCTAGTGCTAGTGCTAGTGCTAGTGCTAGTGCTGGTCATTGGTCATCGGTGCCATTGGCCATTGGCCATTGGCCATTCCCCGTCGGCCATTCGTGCATTCCTGATTGACCCGCCGCTCACTCGAAACCACCGTACTTGCCGTGCAGACGATCGGACTTCGCCACGGTCTGAAGTTGATATGGGCCGGCTTGCTCCTGGCTTCGTCGGCTTGTTTGGCCGCTTGCGCGAACGATCAACCCACGTCAATGGAAACCGCGATAACGCGCGCGGTTGGAGAACAAAACGCAGAGACCCGGCAGAATTATCAACCGCCGCGCAGCCCAGGGTTTAATGACCTGCTGGGCGGCCGATAGCAATCTGCACTCCGGTATTCAAGCCGAATAGGCTTGATCATCGGTGCGTCGAAATGTTTGGCGGACTCATGAGACAACTTGTTTTTTTTCTATTCTTGCTTTCCGGGCTAGCTGGCCCTGCCGTTGCTCAGGCCGATCCTCCGTACCGAACTCACTATCAGGACCGGCGAAACTATCACTATCGGCGCTATGACCACGACAACTATCGGCACTCGCATCATTGGAAATATCGACGCTGGCATCACAGTTATCAGGGTCACGACAGGGACTAAGCAGTTCACTCAGCCTGTTTGGATCGAATTGATGCACCTTTTCTGAAACGCGCGATGGCCAACCCCGGTAGTATTTAATCCTTGCTGCGATGCAAAACCGTTGGTTCAAAAATGCCATCATTTACTGCGTCGATATCGACACGTATCGAGACGGGAATGGGGACGGTATCGGCGATTTTGTCGGTCTGCGCCAAAGTCTAAGCTATCTCGCCGGACTGGGTATAACCTGTGTGTGGTTGCTGCCTTTTTATAAGTCACCGGATCGTGACAACGGCTACGATATCCTCGACTACTTGTCGGTTCATCCTGCGTTGGGTGATCTCGGAGACTTTGTCGATTTCATGGATGAAGCACGTGATCGCGGTATCCGGGTGATTGTCGATCTGGTGGTAAATCACACTTCCGATCAACATCCCTGGTTCCAGGCGGCCCGGCGTGGCCATCCGAAGTACCGCAACTATTATGTCTGGCGGACGGATCGCCCGGGGAATACTCGGGATGAAGTGGTTTTTCCGGGCAAACAGACCGGCGTTTGGCAATTCGATCGCTTTGCGAAAGCCTACTACTTTCACCGCTTCTACAGCTTTCAGCCCGATCTGAATAGCTGCAATCCGGCCGTCCGAGATGAAATTAAAAAAGTGATGCGGTTCTGGTTGAATCTTGGCGTTTCCGGGTTTCGGGTTGATGCCGCACCTTTCGTCATCGCAGAAAAGAGTCCGACAGCCGGCAAGCAACCGCATGAAGTATTTCACTTTCTGGATGAGTTCCGCGAATTTTTATCATGGGAACGCGGGGACGCGTTGCTGCTCGCTGAAGCAAACGTGGCTCCAGATCAGATCATGAATTATTTTGGTCAGGAGGGCCAGCGAACGCACATGGTCCTGAATTTTTATGTGAACCCCCACATTTTCCTGGCATTGGCTGACCAGTCACCCGATCCCATCGTGCGGAGTCTCAGTGCGCTCCCGCAAATTCCGCCGAACTGTCATTGGGGATATTTCCTCCGTAACCACGACGAATTGGATCTCAGTCGCTTGACTGAGCCTGAACGGAATCGCTGTTTTGCTGCTTTTGCGCCGCAGAGGGCCATGCGGTTATATGATCGCGGAATTCGCCGGCGCCTCGCACCGATGCTTGGAGCGGACCGAGCCAGAGAGTTGCTCGCCTACAGCCTGATCTTCACCTTACCGGGAACTCCCGTGCTCTGGTACGGAGAAGAAATAGGGATGGGCGAAGATCTCAAACAGGTCGAACGCAACAGCGTTCGCACCCCGATGCAGTGGACGGCCGATCTGAATGCAGGTTTCTCGCCCGCTCCAAAGAATCAGTTGCGCCGGCCGGTGATTAGCACCGGCCCCTTCAGCTACAAGACGGTTAACGCCCAAGCGCAACGACGCGACCCTGGTTCGTTGCTCAATGCGCTCGAAAGAATGATCCGTACGCGAAAGGAGTATCCGGAATTCGGTGGTGGAAATTACCGTATGTTGCCGACGAGCGCCCCGGAGCAAGTCTTTGCCCATGCCTGCGAATCCGAGAACGGAGACGGTGTGATCGCTGTCCACAACTTTTCTGATACGCGTGTTGACGTCACAATCGAGCTTTGGGATTCCTTCGATTACTTGGTCTACCTTTTCAGCGAAATTCCAAACCAGCCAATCGTCCAGCGGAAGCTGGCACTAGCGCTCCCGCCCTCGGGCTTTGAGTGGCTGCGCGCCAAAAAGGCAGTGCCCGCGCGGCGTAAATCAGATCGCGCTGGTTAAGATTTCCGTCAGTTCCTGGTCCGTCAACTCGACTGGATTAGCTTTCATGCTGCTGGCGTTACGGCTTCTCGTGACCACTGCTGGGATCGATTCGCGAGTTATCCCAAACGCGCTTAGCCGGGGTATCTCGAGCGCTCGGCAAAGCTCTTGCACCCACAAAACGCCGGCCTCCGGACTTGCCTGATTGGACCGCAGTAAAAGCCGGCTCAAGTCCGTGAAGCGCTGAAGAGCGGGGCTCTCGGAGAGCCGCTCGCGCAAGGCTTGCAGATTTGCCTTTAGGACGGCTGGAAGCAGAGCCGCGCAGATCGCTCCGTGCGGTGCGGAAAACATGCCGCCGAGAGGAGCGGCTAGTCCGTGAACCGCACCCAGACCAGCGTTCGCCAGCGCCAAACCGCCAATTAAACTAGCCAGAGCCATGTCTTCGCGATGCTCGAGTTTTTCCCCGTGCTCATAAGCCGGCTGCAGAGACTGCGCGGCCCGCGCAATGCCCGTTTGGCAAAGAGCGTCGGTCAGCGGATTTGCTCGCACGGACAAGTAGGGTTCGATCACCTGTGTGAGCGCGTCCATCCCCGTGAATGCGGTGATCTTCTGTGGCAAGTTGAGGGTTAGTTCCGGATCGACGAGCGCCACTTCTGGCAGTAGGAATCGGCTCCGCAGACTGACCTTTACCTGCTTGCTCTCAACCGCGAGTACGGCGTTGCGCGTAACCTCGGATCCAGTACCGGCCGTGGTCGGGACGGCGATACAGGGGACCCCTGGCTGCGGCAGGTTTCGGCCGCGTCCAACCACCTCGACGTAGTCGAAGATCGTCCCATCGGAATGCATAAGTCCGGCTACCGCTTTGGCTAGATCGAGCACACTGCCGCCTCCAAAGCCGATAACAAGTTTAGCCTCAAAGCTACGGGCTCCAGCCACCTCTCGGTCGACCTGTTCAATCGCGGGTTCGCCTGCCACTGCTATGTCGCGCCAGGCGATACCTTCTCGGTCCAACTGTTCGAGCAGTGGTTGAGCGCGCGACAAGCTGCGGCCGCGCACTACAAGAGCGCGCTGCCCGAATTCTTTCGCGAGTTTCCCGATTTGACGAAAGACTCCACAGCCAAAGTGGATGCGCCGATCAGTAACAAACTCGAATGTGCCGGAACCCTTCTCCTGTTTCACGTGAAGAATTTCGCCCGGCAATGTGACGCGAGCAAGCAGCCGTCATCCGCAATGGACGAGACCGATGCGCTGCGTTAAGCTGGCTGGCAGATTCCTGAACCATCGTGACCCAGCCGGAAGCAGAAAACGCCAACGTCGATCTGGAGCTTTTCCGATTCCTGCTCGAGAACACCACTGATCAAGTTTATTTCAAGGATACTGAAGGAAGATTTCTCCGGGCAAGTCGTGCGGTCGCCAAGTACATGGATGTGCCTCGGGCGGAAGATCTGATTGGCAAAACGGATTTTGATTTCTGGTCGACAGAGACAGCTCGGGAAGTGTCGGCTGATGAAAAACAGATCATGGCGACCGGCGAACCGCTCGTCGGAAAAATCGAACGCTTGGTTCATCCCGATGGACGCATCACCTGGGATTACACCACGAAGATGCCGCTGCGTGATTCGACGGGCAAAATCATCGGAATATTTGGAATCAACAAGGATTTCACTGCCATCAAAACCATGGAAGACGCTCTGGCCGAGGAGCGCAATCGCTTGCGGGAATTGACCAACGAACTGGCGGCAAAAAATGCGCAGCTCGAAGCCGATATGCGGATGGCCCGCGACGTGCAGCTTGCTCTTTTGCCGCGCGACTATCCAAAAATCATTGAGTCCGGTGTGTTCGGACACGCTCGTCTTTCGTTTGCCCATCACTATCATCCTGCCGCCATGGTAGGCGGAGATTTCTTTGATATCTTTCCACTCTCGTCCCAGAAAGTCGGCATACTCATTTGCGACGTGATGGGACATGGTCTGCGAGCCGCCTTAATCACCGCCATCATCCGGACGCTTTTAGAGGAGCTTCGTCCGGTAATGCACAACGCGGGAAGGCTCCTGAGTATGCTCAACCTCCATCTTCGCGCGATTCTCGAGAGAGTGGAGGAGCCTTTTGTCGCGACCGCTTGTTATTTGATCGTCGACACCGGAGCGCACCACGTGCATTTCGCGAGTGCCGGGCATCCCGCGCCGGTTCGCCTGTTTCGTGATCCGCCCCGATCCGAATTGCTTCAGCATGATTCAGGCCGGCCAGGGCCGGCCCTGGGACTTTTTGACGATATCTCCTATCGGACCACTGAACGGCCGTTTTCGGGCCGAGACGCGATCGTGCTTTTTACCGACGGTCTTTTTGAAGCGGAATCGCCCAAGGGTGAGCAGTTTGGGACAGCACCGCTCCTGGACTGCTTTCTCCGGCATGCTGCTCTGCCCGTGCAGGATTTATCTCGGGCGGTTCTGGCTGACGTGCAAAAGTTCTCGGGCAGGTCCGACTTTGAGGACGATGTCTGTATCGTCGCGGTTGAACGGGTCTAGCGTCGCTAGTCCCGGGGTCCCGAGTCCCGAGTTGCGGGTTAGAAAGTCCAGGAGTCGCAGGAGTTCCCGAGTTGTAGGAGTCACAAAGAGTAACGCTGACAGCATCGAGGGACTAGGAGCTTCCTTCCCTGAACTCCTAATTTCTTCACCGCGTGAGATCCAACTGCCCAGCTTTCCGCGTACTCTGTGTAGGTATGTTAGCGAGCTTCGTTGACGGGCGGGGAATAAGGACATTTTGTTACTCCGCGGGGAAAAAGGGCACGCCGATCATTTTTATTCATGGCGCGCTGCTGAATGCCGACTTGTGGATCCGGCAACTGCTCGATCTCTCCCGCCATTGGCGTTGTTTTGCTTATGACTTGCGCGGACACGGACGGACCGGGCCATCCGCCTTGTCCCGTTACACAACGCAAACCTATGCTGACGATCTCTCGGCGCTGCTCGATGCGCTTGAGCTGGAGAAGCCTGTACTTTGCGGACTGTCGCTCGGCGGCATGATCGCGCAGACGTTCGCAGCCAGTCACCCCGAACGAGTGTCGCGCCTGATTCTCTGCGATACCGGATTATCGACTAGTTATTTTCTTTCCGACCGGCTCTATAATTCCGCTGTTGGCTGGACGGTGCCATTTCTCATCCCCTCGCTGGGCGTGCCGCGGTTCCGGGAGTTTACGCGTCAAGTGAATCATTTTATCGGCCATCGTCATTGGGTGAGCAGGACCACCGAAGGCGAGCGGTTCGCTCACATGGCCATGGAAAAAGTTGATCCGCGGGAGATGGTAAAGATTTTTGGAGCAGTTCTCAGTTTCAACGGCACGATGCTGCGGCATCCGGGGATTCCAACGCTTATTCTAAATGGGGAATTCGATTCTCCGCTGATTCTGCGCCAGGCCCCCGTTCTTCGCCGTGTTTGTCGCGGTGCGGAGTATCGGATCATTCCGGCGGCCAGTCATTTGTCTAACCTGGACAATCCTACTTTCTTTCGCATTGCCGTTGAAAAATTCCTTGATGCCGGGGTTGACCGACCAGGAGTTCTGCCACACTTGCCGCAGGCTCGGCAGCAGGTCTCCGGCTCCTCCGGAGACCTGCTGCTTTCATTGAGGCTCGCGCGAGAAAATAAACGTGACGTAGCGCGGACGGCCTCGAGCGTACCACGTAAGACGTACGGCCTCGTGCGTCGGGCTTTGTTCCTGCGCAACAACAAATTGGGCCCGGCCACCGGCGTGCCGGTATCATGCGATAGAAAAGGCTCTGTGCCGGTAGGGCGAAAATTTATTCGAGCGCCAAGCGAGAACTTGGTTGAGTCGCGCGCTACTTAGGCACGCCACTCCCCAGACGGCTCAAACGAGTTCTCGCTTGGCGCTCGAATAAATTTTCGCCCTACCGGCACCGGGTTAATAACACGTTGCGAGACAATGTCTGAATAGGAGTTCGGACTTTCCAGACCCGTTCCAAATGGCCGAATAGATGTGTCAATCGCGTCTCTGTTTTCTGGCTCGGACTCCGATTCTCCAGAAAACAGCCGTAGTCGTAAGACCAGGTGGTTTCTCAATTCCCGGTATCCACCGATCATGGATCTGCACGGCGCTCACCGGAAATCATGTCCTGTAATGGAACGGGTACGGACGTGCGTTTGAGTTTTCCGACGGAAGTTTGCTGCTGAGCTGCCGGGCCCCGTTTGTTAGATTCGTTTGATATTATGACACCTATCAATCACATCGAAGGAATTGGAAATGTAAATACGGCAAAATTTGAGGCGGTCGGCATTAACACGGTAGAAGAGTTGTTGGAGGCCGGAAAGACGTTGAAGGGCCGCAACGAGCTCGCGGCCAAGACAAACCTTTCCGAACACCACATTTTGAGGTTGGTGAACTACGCCGACCTGTTTCGAGTTCCCGGGGTAGCCCGGCAATACGCGGAATTATTGGAATCGGCCGGCGTTGATTCCGTTTTGGAACTGGCTCAGCGTCGCGCCGACCACCTGCACGAAAAATTAAAAGCAGCCAATGAAGTCCGCAAACAGGTGCATGTGGTTCCCGGCGTGACGACGATTCAGCACTGGATTGATGAAGCCAAGAAGCTGCCTCGCGTTGTCAGTTACTGAGCTAAACAGCGAGGCCGCTGGACCACGGAGAACCAGCGCTCAACGTTTTCCTCAACCCACTAAATCATCTTCTCGCTCTGAGGCGCGGCCTCGCTAGTGCACCGTCTCGCATATAAGGGTGCCGTCGCCGCAGGTCAGTTGGCTGTTTTTCAAGGCGCGAGCGAAGCGCCCATATCTGAATTCATACGGGTCGAGCGAGCAACGCCGAAAAACAGCCAACTGGCCGCGGCCCATTATATGCGAGACGGTACACTAGCAGCTAGACGATCCCTTACCTGTGCCGCGATTTCGAACGAGCGGATACGCGCCGCATGATCATAAAAATGGCCCGATAGCATCAATTCGTCAGGTTGAGTTTCTTCAATTATTCTCCGAAGCCCACGTTCCACGGTTCCCGGTGAACCGATAACGGAATAGGCCAGCACATGGTCGACTTGCGCTCTTTCGGCATCGGACCCATAACTCGCGATGTTGTCGATGGGCTCCGGAACCTGACCCGGCATTCCGCGTCGCAGATTGATGAAAGACTGTTGCACCGACGTAAACTGACGTTGTGCCTCCGCATCGGTATCGGCGGCGAACACGTTCACGGCAACCATCGCATAAGGCCTGTCTAATTGACGAGAGGGCTTGAACCGGGTGCGGTAGACGGCCAGCGCTTCCATCAAGTCAGCGGGGGCGAAGTGAGAGGCGAAGGCAAAGGGCAAGCCGAGATGAGCCGCGAGTTGGGCGCCGAAAAGACTTGAGCCAAGCAACCAGAGGGGCACTCGGGTACCCGCACCCGGCACTGCCCTTATCTTCTGTCCGTCTACGGCAGGCTCGAGATAAGCCTGAAGCTCCTGCACATCATAAGGAAAAGAATCGGCGGCGGCGACCGGATCACGACGAAGCGCTCGGGCGGTCGCCATATCGGTGCCAGGAGCGCGGCCTAACCCGAGATCAATGCGACCCGGATAAAGCGAGGCAAGGGTGCCGAACTGCTCGGCGACAACGAAGGGCGAATGGTTGGGCAACATCACACCGCCAGAACCGACGTGAATCGTTTTGGTTCCGCTTGCCACATAACCGATCACCACCGCAGTCGCCGCGCTGGCAATGCCTGGCATATTATGATGCTCCGCCAGCCAGTAACGGCGATAACCCCAATCTTCTGCGTGCTGCGCCAGATCCAAAGAATTATGCAAAGCGTCTGCGGCCGTTTTACCCGCCGCTATGGGAGAAAGATCAAGCACGGAGAAGGGGATCATGACCGGGAAAATTAACATGATTCTTGTTCAACCAAAGCCCGGTAGATTGGCAGCGCGCGAATTCAGAGCCTGGAAAATCCTTTGAGACGGCCATTGATGATCTTGGCGAAAGCGTTCTGGTCAGGACAGCGGTGGCAGGTCTTCCAGCTTGCCAGTAACCGGCAGGATTTCTCGGACTTTGGTCTCTTGTCCCAAAGGGACGTCAGGACTACCAGTGGTTTTAACCCCTGGAAAACCGTTCTCCAGTCGTTTCGCCCTGAAGGGGCGAAAGATTCCAGTGCCTTCGTCCGGCCCAGAGCGTTGACCAAGACTAATACCCCTGTTGTTCACTTTTGTTGGTCGCCCGCGCGATCATTAGTCCCCAAATCAGACCAAATCGCGCTCTTGTTGCGGATCGGATGTCCAGCTTTGCCGAGGCCAACAAAAGGTGCAATTCGCGCTGGGTATAACACCGTTGATACCCGGGTTCGATCAGTTTGAGGACAATGTCGAAGAGCCGGCACCAAAAGAAATCTTTGCACCAATCCAGAATCACCACGGCTCCGTTTTGCTTAACGACGCGTCGCATTTCTGCCAGACTCGCCTCTGGCTGGTCGAAGTAGTGCAACGCGCTGGCCGAGACAACCACATCAAAACTGTGATCGGGAAAGGGTAAGTCCGCGGCGCTGGCAGCGTGGAAGCTGACGTTCGGGTAAGCCTGGCACTTCTGCGCGGCGACTTCCAACATTTTAGCGGAAACATCAATGCCGGCCATTCGTTGTTCAGGATGTTCACCCAACACCAACCGCTCGAACTCGCCGGTTCCACAGCCAATATCCAGAATTGCCGCCTGCGGCGATGGGCAAGCCCAAAACTTCAAAAAGGTCAGTGTTTTGGTCGTGTAGCGACTCCAGCGCCGATCATATTCTCTAGCCAGCCGATCGTAAGTTCGACGAAGCGCTGCATCAGTCATCAGCGAATGTAAGTGTTCAAGGACGTCGGGCCGCTATTAATAGAAACATTGGTCGTTCGCGTTCCTCGGCGAGTTCCGGCTTGGCTGCGATCTGGTCATCAGTTGGGCCCCATTCCTCGATATGGGAGATCGTAAACCCGGTGCGAATCAGCAAATTGACGGTAGTTCCAATGGTCCGGTGTTGTTTAACGACACCCTTGGTAAGCCAGTCTGTCGTGCGCGGTCCTTCGGTAAGGTAATGATCGACCGGCCAGATCTTGCGACCTTCTCTGTCGACCAGCCACGCCGGCCTTGTCGACGCCATATAGATCGGATGCTCAATGGAAAAAATGAATTGGCTGCCGGGCACGAGAGCACGATGCAGCGAGATCAGGAGTCCAGCCAGGTTTGCGATGTAGTGCAGCACGAGCGAACTGTAAGCAAGATTGAACATCGCCTCCGGCAGTTCGAGCCGCTCAATGTCGACTCTGGCAAAGGTAATTGCGGGATCCGAGGTCGCCACCTTTGCCCGTTCCAACATCTTTTCGGATACGTCCAGCCCAACGACTTGCGCCGCTCCTCGCTCGCTGGCCCAGCGGCAGAACCATCCGAAGCCACATCCGAGATCCAGGACTTTAAGGCCCTTTAGATCGGGAAGCAGTGCTTGTAGCGACGGCCATTCTGGTCCGCCGTCCAACCCTTCGATTGAGCGGGGTAGCTGGATATAGCCTTCGAAAAACTCCGGGTTATCGTAGATATTCTGTGTCATTCTGCGTCGTGGAAGATGATGCCGACAGTGTGCCGATGACCTGATCGCAAGCGGCTCACGCCATGACGAAGTTTAACCCGGTAGGTGCCGCGGGTGCCCCGCACTGGACGGTGGTGCACCGCGAAGATCACGCCATCACCCTGGCTGAGCGCGACGACTTCGCCGCGTGACTGCATACGAGGCCGCTGTTCCATGAGCATGAATTCGCCGCCAGTGAAGTCTTCGCCAGGCGCGGAAAGCAAAAAGGCGACCTGCAACGGAAAGACCAGTTCGCCGTACATGTCTTGATGGAGACAGTTGTAATCACCCTCGCCATATTGCAGAAGCAGCGGTGTCGGCCGGGTTTGCCCGGCTGCGTGACAGCGTTCGAGATACTCATCGTGGCCGGTCGGATAGCTGACGTTGATCTTCATCTCTCGATTCCAGCGGTTCGCAACGGCGGCGAGGTGCGGGTAAAGTGACCGTCGCAAGATGGAGACAACCTCGGAAAGCGGATACGCGAAATACTTGTATTCACCCCGGCCGAACCCGTGGCGGGCCATCACGACTCGACTCCGAAAAAGCTCATCCCGTGGGTAAAGCGCGGCGAGGGCGCGACACTGCTCGGGCAACAGCAATCCTTTGGCGATGGCGCATCCGTAGGTTTCGAGCTCGTTCTCGATCTGCGGCCAATTGAGTGATTCCACCCGCGCAGCCAAGTCCGCGGCGCTGAGTTCTTCGGTCGGTGTCCTCGGGGTCATTTTGCTTCTTCTCTCGCTTGATCAGGTAAGCCGCGCGTCGGCACGTTCGGGTTGGAGCAGTAACTTCATAGAGATCCTGTTTCCGAGAGAACTTTATCGCGTCTGTTTTTGTGTCGAACTCCGGTTCTTGCTTTTTCATGCGGGACCATTCTGGCATTCTCGGCAAGCGCACTTCGCTAAGCTTTCCCATCGTCTCCGGAGCCTAGCGCGTATCGCGGCATCCCTCGTCGCCGGCAACAGAGCAGAAGAGGGCCTCGCACGGAGACCACGATGTGCGCGGAGTAAATGATAAATGCTACGGTTTGTTGCGACGGCGAAGGACCCTCTGTGCGAGACTCGATCGATATCAATTTGGTGAGTAATTTCGGGATTGGGCTGAGAAGGTAGCTCTGGCCGGACGCAGCGGCGAGTGATTAATAGCCTGGCCCTGGCAGCCCAGGGCTTTAATCTCAGGCGCTTTCAGCGCTCGAGCCCAAACGCCCAAATGCCGAACGAATCCCTCAGAAATCGTACTTGTCTATGTCGTCTTTGGTGAAGACATGAGGCGGGCCGAGCAACACCTGGCTACCATTGATGATTTTCAACTTACCTAATTTTCCACACTCCACTTCCGTAACGCCGGGCTTGAGTTTGCCGTCGATAACCGCCCGCATCACATAGGCAGCGGCGTATCCAAGATCAACCGGATTCCACAAAACATCGCTTTTGACCGCCCCGTTCTTAAAAAACGGTTTCATCTGGTTCGGAGTCGACTGGCCGACCACCGCGATTTTGCCAATCAACCCGGCCTGAGTAATGGCATCTGCTGCTCCCGGGAAAGCGACGCTGGAAAGGCCAATAATACCTTTCACATTCGGGTAAGCCTTGATGATCTGGCCTGTAACTTTGAACGCCAGCTGCTGATCTTCCTCAGCGGGAAGAATCGTTACCAGGTGAAGCTTCGGGTAGGCGGAGGCGATGTACTTTTTGATTTCGGCAATCCAGGCGTTCTGACCGGCGGCAGTCATTGAGCTGGTCACGATCGCGAAATCGGCTTCCGGTCCAATCTCCGCAACGAGGCGGTCAATATCTGCCTTGGCCACTGCATCCGGGGTGCACATCTGTACGAACCACTCGCGAGCATCAGGCTCCGACTCAGCATCATAACCGATGACGTGAATCCCGGCCTTCAGCGCTTTCCGGAGCACGGGCGAAATAGCAACCGGATCATTTGCGGCAAAGAAGATGCCATCCACCCCGCGGGAAATGGCGTTATCGATGAACTCGATCTGTTTCTGGATATCGCCTTCAGTCGGAGCATCGGTAGTCACCTGGGTCGGGACGCCGTTTTTCGTTATTTCCGCGCAGGCGTCAGCGATTCCCTTGGCGGTAGCGTTGAAGTAGCCGATGCCCACCAGCTTGGGGATATCAGCCAAGATGACCTTCTTGCCCTTGAGATCTTTTGGATTGGTTGGCTGGCCTCCATTGTAAGCAGTATCGGCACCGAAGGCAGTTGTCGCCAGGACTGTAACCACAAAAAATGCCGTTTTTGTGAGTGGATGAACTTTGAGTGGACTCATTTTGTAATGGGGGGGTGGATTTGGTTTGATGAAGCGGCCTCCTGCGAGAACACGCTGTTCTAAAAATTGATTTAGCAGAATTGACAGGATCAGTACAGTGCAGATCAAGATGACGGTCGCTTTGCCTCGGATGATCGAGTCGCTGTGAGGCGATTGGATTGGAGTCCAGGCACGGTTGGGAAAAAGGGGTAGCAGAGGCCTCGATGCCGCTTAGCGTACGATTTAGAGCGGATTCTGGATGACCCGGCTACTTTTCTGTTCCATTGCTCCCCAACACCCAAGCGTCGCTCGCCAATTCTCCGGCGCATTCCTGCTCGGGTCGTTGGAGCGGGCTTGCGTCCTGAGCACGTGAAGGACCGCTAGATCGGACGAGCAAATGAAAGCTCATGGCCATCAGGATCCGGCAAATGGAAATAACGTTCGCCCCACGAGGCATCCTGCGGACTGTCCGGATGAAATCCCTTTTCCATGAGGTACGCCCAGCAACGGTCAACATCAGAAACGTGAAAAATCAGCCGCCCCCACCGGATACTCGCGTTGCCGTGTTCGAGATTCAGAATCGTATCTCCGTCTTTTGTGCGTAGCGATGTGAAATCTGAGCCTTCGCTGCCGTAGATGATCTCCAGTCCCAAGACATCTTTGTAGAAGCGAACGGATGCCCGCATGTTCGCGACCCGAAGAGTAACCGCAGAAATCTTCTCAACCATAGATGTGCCTCCAAGGAAATGCCAGTAGGTCCAGCCGCTGGCCTGGAATTGCTTAAAGCAGGCCTAGCCTGGTCGTACGAACATTATCTGCCGCAAGCGAGGCAAAAAGTGCAGGCCGGCTCATTTGCGGGTGTTTTGATAACCACCAGGACTTAATGGTTGGGCACCTGACCCCTTACGCTACTTTTCTATGCTTACCGAATACGTTCATAAACAGCAAACCATGAAAGGAACTAAATATGATTAAAAACGACACAGATCGAAGAGCCCCGTCAATTGGACAACCGTTGAGAACACCGAGAGCCTACAGGAGATCGCCGTATGCCTTGCTTGCCCGCGCGGGCTGCGCCTGTCCTTCTTTGATCCTCGACCCTGGATCGCTGTTTTGTATTGTATGGTTTGGACCATGCCCTCCATTTCGTTAAGTGCGGTCTTGAATCCTGAGGACTCCGTCTTCCTCTTCGCTGAGTAACTCAGTCAACGGAAGTAGATTCACGCCTGAGACATTTGCCGACTGGAAGCAGCCGAACCAAGAAGTGTGTTCTCTTACCTAAAAAATGCCGGTGTGCGCGGTGTTCTGTTGCGGATGTGTGGGAGCAGGTGCAGGCGGTCGCGACCTGATCGCGCAGCCAGAGCGTTCACACCAGGAAGCTTTCGCGGGAATCAGGGTCAGCCCGGGATGATTTACCGACCAAAGATAGCCCCGAGGATTTTGCGATCCAATCCAGCCTCTCCCCCTAGAGCACCACATCTTTTTTTCGGTTCGAGCAACCGCGGACTTGTGTATTCTTCAACGAATTTGGAGAGTAGGGAAAATATATGAGCGAAGATTTTAAAGTTAGCCGAGAGCGAATGGTCGAACTGCTCAATGAAGATCTATCTCGCGAATACCAGGCCATTATCGCCTACACGATCTACAGCCAGACGATAAAAGGCGCCGCTTTTAACAATATCGCAGCTCAACTCGAAGATCATGCATCGGAAGAACTTAGCCATGCACTCCTAATTGCCGACAGATCGACTATCTCAACGGGACGCCGACCAGCACACCAAAAGAAGTCAAAATCTCCAACAAGGCCGAAGATATGCTCCGGTTTGACCTGGAAAATGAAAGCAGACCATCCTGAATTATCGGCAACGGATTCGCCAAGCCGATGCAATGAGTGAATTCGCGCTCGGAGAGGTTCTTCGAAAGATTATAGAGCAGGAGCAAGATCATTTGCTTGACCTCGCCGATGCGTTGGGCATAGACGCTCCAAAGATTGGTGACTGATGTCTGCGCTTTCGCGCAGGGTGTTATCGGGCAAGGACTATCCTCAGCAGGCCGATGTCCCGAAAGTAGCCAATGCTTCGTCTATTTTTACCTCTTACTGGATCGCCTTACTGAGGCCGGACATCTACCTCCGGGACTGTCGCCGAGACAGTTGTCTTGACGAGCTGTGATCGAGAGCGTTTAGCCGGCGGTTTCTTCCGAGTGCGCTGCAAGTATTCACTCGGATAGGTGATCGTGGTGTGTTGGACTTTGGCAAAAGACGTGAGCGTATGAACCTGGCGGCGAGTTGGACTCATGATGTCTTCGGTGCGAATTCCGCGGACGAACAAAGCATCAGCAATGAGCGAGCGATGACAGCGCCAGGGCACCGCTTCAGCACACATCAAGGCGATGCGGTCCTGGTTCGCCAATTGGATCAATTCTTCAAGACTCTTCTCAAATTCTGGTGTTTGCATGTAATCTGCAAAGCCGCGGAACGAACCGTTGCACCATCCCAGGTTGAGCGAATCACGCGATGGATGGCGCAGACCGCCAAGTCCTGGCATGTGAACGTATCCAAGCCCGACTTTCTTCAATGATCCTGGCAATGAAGTTTTGTTGAACTGTGGGTTATGCCACGAGCGTGGCATGGTGCGCACGTCCACCACGCGCGCTACCCCGTGTGCCTGAAGCAGGCCGATGAATTCCTCGAGTGTGCGTGTGGAGTGGCCGATGGTCAGCACGATCGGCGAAGGTCCCGGTCGTGACATTCGCTTACGTACAAGTCCAGCAATTTTCGGGTTGACTCTCCGCATGCTCATTTTCCGCGTTCAGCTTGAGAATGGGCCTTAACAAACCAGAGCCAGTAATCCATTGCATGCGAAATCTCAGTGAACAGGTCGGCCGTGTCAGCGTCATCTAACTTTGCCGCCTCATTGATCGAAGTGCGAGCTTCGTGCCCGAAGGTGGACAACGCCTTTTCGACAGCTTCGAGATGTGCCATGCCCGTCCGCGAGCACGAGCGGATACTCTGCATGTCGCGAGCGTGCTGAGGCAACGCGCACAGTGACTTCGACGATGCCGCCCAGTTGCACAATGCGCTCGGCAATCATATCCACATATAACTCCACGGCTGCGTCGACCTTGTCGAAGAGTTCGTTCAGCCCGATAAAGCTCGGGCCTTTCATGTTCCAATGCGCTTGTTTCATCTGCATTTGAAGGTCAACGACGTCAGCCAAACGTTGATTCAGCAGCTCGTTCAGTTCCGCCCGCAGCTTTTGGGTGTGATCGTTTTCAATTTCGTACATTTTGGGTGCTACGATGAGTTTGTTAGCGAAGGTTGTCATTGGTTGCTTGAGAGTTGTTTTTGTTTGAAGACCTCGAGATGACAGAAGACGTTTTTTCTTCCCAAATGTTCGCTCGCACAATTTAGTCGCCGGATCTCGCTTAGCGTGATCTGCCGTGCGTGTGTGACTTTCTTTTTTCGAGCCAGAGTCTCCTGTTTCTCGGCGCACAATAATATGCGCGCAAAATCCGCCTGACGCGATGGGGTGTTCACCCCATCTTCATCGGTCGGAACACGTGCGGATTTCCGGGATGAGGTGAACACCCCATGGCATCGCCAAGAATCAGAGTGGACATTACTCGTATGGGTGATCCGGATTGTCATCCAAGCTTCGATTGTGTCCCTGCAGGTAACTTTGTCCAAGGTTGCTGCAAATCCTGCGGCGCTACGGTCTACAAAAGTTAACCAGAAGATATTCCAATGAACAAAACAACTGCATCAGGAAGACGAACAACCGATACAACAGCGGCACAAAAGGTGACGTAACCTATCAGGCTTATCGCATCCTTCAGGTCGCCTTCGTTGCAGCGCCGATCCTCGCGGGACTCGACAAGTTCTTCAACATTCTGGTTGACTGGAAGCAATACTTGGCGCCATTTGTCGGAAACTTGGTCGCCCCAGCTCTCTTCATGTCTGTTGTGGGGGTGGTCGAGATCGTCGCAGGCATCGGGGTGGCTATCAAGCCACGGATTTTCGCTTACGTTCTCGCAGTCTGGCTGGTGGGCATCATTCTCAACTTACTCATGATTCCGGGCTATTTCGACGTCGCGTTGCGCGATCTGGCCTCGCCCTCGGCGCGCTGGCACTTGGCCGGCTCAGTCGAAAGTTCGATCATCGCTGAAGAAGGAACTGATAGTCACTCGCAAGCCGTCAGCGGCAACCGCCTGGTTCTCACTCACTAGGAGGAAACAACAATGGCGAAACGAATTCCGCCTGGTTTACACGGCAATGCAGAAGGAGAATTACAGCTCGCTCCGGCGCTCCGACTAAGATAGCTGGACGTCTACGACCTTCTTTCCAGAAACTGCTTTAGAACAACCGCCTCATTGTGCGCTTGATCGCGGGCCCCGTAGACCAGAGTGACGGTTCCTGCTTTGGTCTTGCTTTTTATCAACTTGAGCTGGTCGCCGCGATGTTTGAGCTCTGTTTGATAACGTCCGCGGAAGCTTCGCCACTTCTTCGGATCGTGCCCGAACCACTTCCGAAGTTCGGTGCTCGGAGCAATGTCTTTCAGCCACAGGTCAACCTTTGCCTTTTCTTTTGTCAAACCTCGCGGCCAGAGCCTGTCCACCAGAATGCGCCTGCCATCATTCTTGTCCGGCTGCTCGTAGACCCTCTTAATTTTTAGTATCAATTACGATCTCCTTCGTTACGCCGCACCATCGCATCGCATGGACGAATGACGATCAGCTCCGGCATCGCCCGTAGCGAGGCAAGGTGTTCGATCGGCTGATGCGTTGGACCGTCCTGCCCGAGAGCAATGCTGTCGTGCGTGAAGACATAGATCACCCCCAGCTCCATCAGCGCCGCGAGCCGAATCGGTGGCCGCATGTAGTCCGAGAAAATGAGAAACGTCGCGGTAAACGGAATGATGCCGCCATGCGCCGCCAACCCATTAGCGATGGATCCCATGCCATGCTCGCGAACACCGAAGTGCAGGTTGCGTCCAGCATAACTCCAGCCGCCGCCCGTCGATCCTTGCAAGTTGCCGACCTCGTCGCGCGGATTCTCGAAATCGCCCATCGCCGGTAACGCGGTGTGGGTGGAAGGATCTAAGTCAGCCGAGCCGCCGATCAATAAAGGAAGTTTTTTATCGATCGTGTTTAGCACCTTTCCTGATGCGACGCGGGTCGCCATGCCCTTCGGATCGGCCGGAAAGCTCGGAATGCCGGCGTCCCAGTCCTTAGGTAACTCGCCATCCATTCCTTGTTGGAATTCTTTGGCGAGGTCGGGGAATGCTTTGGCGTACCCGGAAAATTTCGCGTTCCATTCCGCTTCAGCCTGTTTGCCATTCTTGAGCGCACCGCGGAAATGCGCGAGAGCCTCGTCTGGAATATAGAAAGTTGGGTCGAGTGGCCAGCCCAACGCTTGTTTCGTCAGCGTCACCTCCTTGTCACCCAGCGGCGAGCCGTGCGCCTCAAAAGTGTCTTGCTTGTTCGGTGAGCCGTACCCGATATGTGTGCGCACGAGAATCAGAGAGGGACGTCCCTTCTCGCCTTGCGCCACACGCAGCGCGCCTTCAATGGCGGCAAGATCATTTCCATTCTCAACCGTCTGGGTGTGCCAGCCGTACGCTTCGAAACGCATGGCACGATCTTCGGTGAACGTGATGTTAGTCCCAGCGGAAAGCGTAATGTGGTTATCATTCATTTTCTCCTGCTGGTTGGTTATCTCGTCTTTCTCGTAATCCATGTCGGACTTGTGATCTTGACGGGGTTCTTGCGTAATATGAACCATATCGTTCTTGGTACGGACAACGAGACGGCCCTTGGAATGATTCTCGGATTGGTCGGCATCGGCGCCGTTGTTGCTTCGTGGGTGCTCGCACACTTGGTCGCCTATCATGTTTTATTCCTTTGTGAAGGGCTTTACGGCGGAACGTATTACGATACCCAAAGCCTTGCGACGATGCTCTACTCGGAATGCATCCTCGCCTATGAAATGAATTCGCAACCGCTCCGTGATGTTTACGGAGCGCCTTTGCGCCTCCGAGTAGAAAATCAGCTGGGCTACAAGATGGTAAAGTGGATTAGAGAAATCCGCTTCATCCGCAGCGAAAAGGAGGTGGGCGAAGGAGAAGGCGGCAAGAACGAAAATGACGAGTATTTTGACCTGCTACCAAACATTTAACTCGCGCTATTTCGAAGATGGAATGTGAATTTTTGCGCAATGGAAGACTCAATCCCGCCGAGCGGCTATGGTAAGACGCCATCGACGCATGAAATTTTCATCTTAGGAGAATCCAAGTCAAAGCCCTGATGGGGTAAACACCCCATAGCGGCGTCAACGTTTTCCGGCCTACAATGTTGTCAAGCAGATACAGGCAGCTTGCATCAGCACGATTCGCGGAGGAGGAAACAAATGAGCAGTGAGCCAACAACCTATTTGGTAAAACTGACGAATCGTTTTCCGGTTGCCGAGCGCACGATCGCTTTCCAGTTCGAAAAACCCGCGAAGTTTATCTTCAAACCCGGGCAATGGATCGACATTACGCTGCTCAATCCTGCCGAAACGGACGCCGAAGGCAATGTGCGCGGATTCTCAATTGCCAGTGCGCCGTACGAAGACGCGCTCATGGTGGCGACGCGAATGCGCGATACGGCCTTCAAACGTGTATTGGCAAAAGTACCCTTGAATACCGAAGTCAAAATCGCCGGGTCTGGTGGCAATCTGACTTTGCACAACAATCCTGCCGGACGGCAGTGTTCCTCGCCGGTGGAATCGGCTTCACTCCGATCCGGAGCATCCTGATACGGCGTGCTGAAATTCGGGTAATAGCCGGGCTGCGCGCGGGGCTTGAGCAGCTCGCCAGTTCGCGGATTAACGGGGAGCCGCTGGTTGTCAGCGTGTCAGCGTTTGATCTCTTTCCGTTGGGCTGCATCCGCTAACGCTCCCTTCGCATCAGACTCGCGAGCAAACCGATCGTGCCGCACGCGGCGAAAAGCAGTGGCGCGAAAATCGGTGGGCCGTATACAATATTGTACAGCGGTTTCTTCATTCCTCCGGGCCGCCGGAGCACGCCGCGCGCGTGATAAAGAAAACCGACCCCACCATCGATGATCGCCAACGCCGACATAGATGGCAGCCAGGTGCGCGCCGCCTTCGGGCTGCGCATCGCGCCCGCGGCCGCACCGATCAGCAGCGGCGCGAAAATTGGCGGTCCCATGATGATGTTTACGATCGGGAGACGCCAGCCGCCGGTTTGCGCTGAATGCCGCGAAGGTGAAAACAAAATCCGATCAGACCGTCGAGTAGCGTGACTGCAGAGGTCCAGCGAAGGACCGACTGCGCCGCGCGCCGGCTGAATGCTCCCCAAATTCCAGCAATCGTCATCGCGCCGCCAAGCACGACCGGCGTGTACATGATCCGCTGACCGTAGCTGCCGCGATAATGTTCGTAAGCGACCTCCGCGCCAGCCAGGACGCTTGACGCGCCCGCCAGCGCCGACAGACTTCGCTGGAAACGTCCTCACCGAATGTGGGTCTCCGCAGTCTCGATCTCCTCTGCGAGCCGCGATGGTAGCAACCTATCGAGGAACCGGTCAGGCCAACTGCCGTTTTGGTCTGCCGCAGTCGAGCGGCGCCGAGTGTTCTTAGAGGTAATTTTCACCGCACAATTCACACTGCATATTTTTCTGCATCGACTCTCTTGAATTCCAACCCGTGACCCGGGCGCGACAGATCGGGATGCAGCGCGCCATTAACCGGCTGAACCACGCCATCGAAAAGCATGTTCTCGAGGCGCACGTGATCGTGAAAATATTCTGCGTGTCGCATAGTTTTCGCCGCGCAGCCGGCATGTACGTGCATCGACGGCCCGCAATGCGATGAGAGCTGCAAATGCGCCGCCTGACAGAGCGCATCGGTCGCGAGAAACCCGGTGATCCCAGCGCAGCGTGTCGCATCCGCTTGCAAAACATCGACCGCTCCGGCGTCGAGCATCCTGCGGAAGTAAGTGAGATCGTACCCGTATTCGCCAGCGGCAATGTCCATGCCCGGTGGTCCGTCGTCGCGAATCAGTCGTAACCCCTCGAGATCGTCGGACGAAACCGGTTCCTCGAACCAGCTCACATTTAGTTCGGAGAATGCGTAAGCGAACTCCAGCGCTTGTTTTCGCGAGTACGCCCCATTTGCGTCGACGAACAGTTCAGCGTAATCGCCAATTGCGGCGCGCGCGACGGCAACGCGTTCCAGATCGCGATCGGGCTCACGCCCAATCTTCATTTTCACGCGCGGAATTCCCTGCTCGACCCAGCCGCCTAGTTGGTGCCGGAGTTGCTCGTCCGAGTACGACGTGAAACCACCGCTGCCGTAAATCGGGAGGGCATCTCGGGCCGGCCCGAGGAGCTTCACGAGTGGTTGCTCGAGCAGACGCGCTTTCAAGTCCCAAAGTGCATTGTCGACTCCCGAGATTGCCATCGAAGCGATACCTGGCCGACCGAGGTTGCGAATCGATTGGACCATTGCAATCCACGCCCGAGGGACGTCCATTGCATCGAGCCCTCTCACTACTTTGCCTAACGATTCATCGATCAGGCGGAAAGTCGCGGTATCCGCGTACGTAAAGCCGATGCCCGTCGTGTTCGCTGCCGTTGCTTCGACCAGGACAAGCGTCGTCGCGTCCCACTCGAATGTGCCGTCCGATTCAGGTGCGTCCGTCGGAATTCGATAAGCGGAGACGCGGATTTCGCCGATTGCCGTTCCGTGCACGTCTCAACTCCGGTGCGGCAGATGCGATGCAATCGCACACTTGGACGCTTGCTGGATGATCCCGATCTTTTCCTCCGGATCCCCTTTCATCAGCAGCGCACCGACAAACAAGTCCCACTGGCTGTTGCACTGTGCATTCCGAATTTGACCGGCGCGCTCCGGGCCCTCATGTTAGATGACTTCTCGAACCTTGTCTTCGAGGACGGTCTTAATGATTTTCCACCGGTCTTTTTCGCCTTTTGCCAGCGCTTCGGCGAAATGAAGAGCCTGTTCGGCGGAGATGTTTCCTGGTAGCGGCGGCTCATTCGGATCCACGACTGCCTGAATCACAGCGGGGCCTGGGTCGGCGAGCGCCTGCCGCAGGGTACTCTCTGCGTTCTTTGGATCTTCAATGGTGAAGCCGGCCGCTCCGCAACATCTCGCATATCCTGCAAAATCGATCGGCTGCAAGTCCACTCCAAATTGAGGGTTACCTTCCTGCGCCATTTGCTCCCACTTGATTTCCCCCAAAACGTTGTTCTTGATAACAACTACTTTGACCGGCAGCTTATATTTCACAAGGGTTGCGATCTCGCCCATTAGCATCGTCAACCCGCCGTCACCCACGATACAAACGACTTGACGCCCAGGGTATGCCACCGACGCTCCGACGCCGTAGGGGAGGCCATTGGCCATCGTTGCCAGCGAACCCGAAAGCGAGAACTGCATTTGATCGCGGATCTCGATATAGCGGGCCGTCCACGTTGCAATCGTGCCACTATCCGAACAAACAATTGCATTCGCATCGAGCAGCTTATTCAAGTGATACGTGACCACCTGGGGCTTCATCGGCATATCGCTCCGCGTGCCCCGCTTTTCCATAAGCTCGTTCCAGGCGGTCATGCGCTTCTGCGCTTTTTCCAGAAAGCTCCTCTGGTTCTTGCGTTGAATGAGCGGCAGAAGAGCTCGGAGCACGGTCCGGCAATCGCCCACAAAACCCACGTCCACTGCATGCCGTAAGCCAATCCGCGTAGGATCGAGATCGATCTGAATCGTCTTCGCCTGTCCCGGTTTCGGTAGGAACTCCATATAAGGAAAGCTGCTGCCGAGGATGAGGAAAGTGTCGCACTCCTTCAGCGCATCCTGCGAGGGCGCGGTGCCGAGCAGCCCAATACCGCCAGTGGTATAGGGATTACGATCCGGAATCGCGGCTTTCCCTAGCAGGGCCTTTATTATCGGTGCAGCCGCCGCCTCCGCAAGCGCCAGGACCTCTTCCCGTGCATCTAGGCAACCGCGGCCAATCAGCATGGCCACCTTCGATCCCTTGTTGATCAGGTCCGCTGCTTGCTGCAGGAGCTTTTCGGGCGGATTCGGATGCGCCGTGGCAAAAAGATCGCTGCTGTGTTCTGGGATGTTCGCCGAAGACCTTTCACTTTCAGACTTCGTCCACTCTTGAATGTCCTTGGGTATCGTGATATGACAAACTGTTCTGCGGGCCAAAGCAGTCTTGATTGCCTCGTCGACTACATTGACCAGGTGGGCTGGGCCCATCACCCGCTGATTGTAGGCGGCCACATCCATAAACAGCTTGTCGAGATCGACATCTTGCTGATAATGAGTGCCAATCAAATCGTGAAAGGTATGGCCCGTGATGGCCAAGACCGGCTGTAAGTCACATTTCGCGTCATAAAGACCGTTCAACAGGTGAATGCCCCCAGGGCCAGAAGTTGCAAGGCAAACTCCCAAACGGCCAGTGAACTTGGCGTAGCCACAGGCGGCGAAGGCGGCCGACTCTTCGTGCCGCACCTGGATGAACCGCAATTTGTCTTGATGCGTGCGTAACGCTTCAAAGATGCCATTGATGCCATCGCCGGGGAAACCAAAAATGGTATCTACTCCCCACTCGATGAGCCGCTCTACTAAGTGATCTGCTACTGTCGGTTTGGACATCGGTTTTCTCCTTGGAGCGATTTGCTTGTCTGTTAGTTCTGAAATGCTTCCTATCGTTGGACAGGTTTAATGGATTTCTTAGATATATAATTCCTTCAACAAAGCCGGAAAAAATGGCGGTCTTTCCGAGCTACCTTTTGTCGAATTTTGTAGTGCCCTTTTATATACCGCCGCAAGCGGCTGATTTTCAAGCCTCCACTGTGGACGCTGATCGTTGTAGAAGGAGAAGTAGCCACAAAAAACCAGACAAATAGACCTTCTCGTATTTAAGGCTGCGCGAGTCATTCGACGAATGATATTTCAAAGTCCGTCTCACAGGAAAGATTCTCCTTGAAAGACGCGGTTTCTCTTAATTTTCGAATCTCGTAGCAAAAAGAATCAGGACTTTTAGTTCTGGCGAATTCCACGGCCTCACAGCGAAATGTCAAAATTCCTTCCCTCCCAACGTTTTGAATCAGTCCAACGGAAGGTGAATACCAACGAGCCGCCGGGCGGCAATTGTTCGGCCGGAAGATCGACAACGTATACACCAAGCTTCGTATCCCGCGTTTCTGTGTCATGGGTGGTCTGCCAGTTGTCGGTGCTCCAATGAAGCGTCGCTGACGCGAATACTTCGATGCGCAGATTCTTGCCTTTGGTCAGCGATCGGATCTTGTCGCTAAAGCGCCAGCTCTCGAAGCCAGCGCGCTTTTTTTCGACCAGATACCGCGTTGCCGTGGCCGCCGGCATATCAAAACTTTTCGGTCACGCAGCGATCGTGAGAGTTTGATGTATTCCGCATGCGCCCAAACCAATGGCATGCCGGAACCGGAGAGCAATTCAAAAACGGCGCCGAGCAAGCGAGCGCGAGCGCGTTTCTATTGCATTCGGCAAACAAAAATCGCTGGCCCCACGCATCGCTGATCCACGCCGTATTATTCGCTCCTCCGTCATTGAGATGCGGCGCGAGTAAGACATACAAGAAAAACTCACCCTCCCTTTGCGCGACGAAGCGGGTGCGGACCAGCAGCACATCGAGTCGCGGATCGGTAATGATCTCTTTTTCGATGCGGTAACATCCCTCTGTGCACTCATTCGTTATGCGAAATGCGGGTACGCCGTCGGCCACGTATTCGACTTTGTGCTTGGTGTGGCGTTTTTCCTCGGAAAAGAAATCTTTCCCGTCGGTGACGATGAAACCCATGTCGCGCGTGCAGGCGCGATCGACCTCGGGCTAATAAATTTCGTCGACTATTCCGTGGCCGACCGTGAACCAGACTTGACTCGCCGGTTGAGCTGCGGTACCCACTCCGGACTTTGCACTCGAGGTCCAGCGGGGCTCGATCCCGGGCGCCCCGGGTGCGTCTTCCTCAGATTGTTTCTTGGCAGGCATTATCCGTATATTCGATCTTTCGCAAGAAACCCGCCAGCGATCGCGCCAATGAAGCCAAGGGCCGCTGCAGTAATCCAGCCGCGGTGCAAGTCAGTCCAAAGCTGCGGCGCTCGACTCCTCGCCGAGTCCCTTCCAAACCAGCTAGCCCACGCCCGATGAGGCCCAGCACCAGCCGCGCCGATAACCATGATCCCGTATCCACGGCAACATACCGAACCGCCCATTTCTGATCATCAAAATAAAAGCCCTTCACGGCACCGCCACCGTAATGGAGCGATGAGTTTCCGGAACTCAATCTTAAAATTGGTCATCGCCACTTTATCATCACGATCGAAGCCTTTCCGAAAAACAGCGGCACTGAAACGGAAGTGCCGGTGGTGGTTGCATAGCCGGTGCCAGTGAAGGTATTTCCAATATAGAAGCCGGAGACGTTCGCAGAGGTGGCAGAATTAGCCGTACCGACAGTGCCCGCATATTCGGTCCCTTGCTGCAACACGATGATCGCATCCGCGCCCAATTCTTTGGCCCTCCGAGCGGCGAATTCGATGACCCCTCTCCGACGGATAGGTGCAGTAGTCGCATCGAGATAACCGACTACATTGTATGGCCGGTTTGGATAGCCCAGATAGGTAGGCACAGCGTAGTTTGTCTTAACAAACGCTCCTGGAGCAGTGGGCCAGTTTTGTTGTTGGCCTTGATAGGGCGTAAAGTCTGCGATCGCGCACCCCGCCAAAAGTAGTGCCGTAAGCAAAAGTAATGCCGAAGGTCTCCGGAAACCCTGAAACACTGCTTCGCCTGCGCGAAGCCGCCGGTTCGGAGATCGGGGCGAACTTTGATCCGTCTCACTTGATTTGGCAGGGTGTGGACCCGGCAGCTGCGGTCCGAGCGCTGCAAGGCGCGATCTGGCACGTGCACGCCAAGGATACCAGCGTCCAGCCTTGGAACGCTCGAAAAAATGGGGTGCTCGACACTAAACATTACCGGGACTCCTGCACTGGGTATAGGCAGAGGACGATGATGAAAACCATGGCCACTAAGATTTGTTGGACTGCAGCCAAAATTCGCTTATAAGAATCTCTAGTATCGTTTTATCGATCACTCCCCCCCAGGTAAGTCGTTCCAAAGGCTTCCAGATAAAAAATCTACCCCAAAATAATCATCCATGAAAAGGTTCTGCGGTCTGCAAGATGTTTTAACTAACTTGATCTTTATTCGAGGCGCATGCTCGCCTTCGCCTACCAACTTGGTTGCGTCCACTAGAGGATAGTCCCTTAGAAAAAAATAGGTTACAAATGCACAAAGACATGCAAGACCAGGAAGAAGCAGCGCAGGAGATAAGCATCGCAATCAGTCGGCGCAAGGCATTCGCGATGGCAACAAAGCTTGGCTTGGGGGGTGCGGCGTTTGCTGGCTGGCTCGGCACAGGCTTCGCGGCTAGTCCACCGGCAGCGGCCGGAGGCCTGCCCAAAAAGAACTATAAATTTGTTTTTGTTAATCATGTAACCACCAACGAGTTCTTTGCGCCGACGATATATGGTATTCAGGATGCTTGCGCCTTCTATGGGTGCAGTTATCAATGGACCGGCTCGCAGAACAGCGTCGTCTCTGAGATGGTCAATGCTATGCAAACTGCTATCGCCGGAAAGGCAGACGGAATCGCCGTGTGCCTTATCGACGCCACGGCGTTTGACGCTCCGACGGCCAAGGCTCTGGACGCGGGTATTCCGGTGATTGGCTACAACGCAGACGTGCCGGCCGGCAGTCCCAACAAGCGTCTGTGCTATGTGGGGCAACCTCTTTATCAGTCCGGGTATAATATCGCCACCAAATGGCTGAAACTGGTGCCTAAGGGCAGCCACGTCATGCTTTCCATACCCAGTCCGGGCACGCTTAACCTGCAGCCGCGCCTTGACGGCTACATTCAGGCCATCAAGGACCACGGCAACCCCGTAACTTACGATGTCGTCAATAGCGGCGTAGACCAGGCCACGGAGTTATCGCGGATTGAGAGTTATTACCTCAGCCATAAGGATGTGGCTGGTCTGTTTGGCACCGGTGGTGGAGACACCTACGCCTGCGGCTTCGTGTCCGCCAAGTACGGCTTGGCGAAAAAAAACGTGATCGTTGCGGGCTATGATCTGTACCCCCAAACCTTGGGCTATATCAACACCGGCGATATGACGTTTACCACCGATCAGCAGCCCTACCTGCAAGGCTTCGTGCCTCTGCAGCAAATGTATCTGTACAAGCTTTCGGGCGAGGCCGTCGCCCCGGCAGATACAAATACAAGCCTTGCCTACGTCACCAAGGACAACGTCCATCTTTATCTTGGTAAGAGCCGCTTTGAGGGCAGCACCAGCGCCGAGCCGACGTAAGAAATTGTCGAGTCAGGCGGCCATTTGCGTCACCATTCATACCAATGCAAGCACGTCGGGCTGAAGGCAGGCCGATCCGCGCGCGGTATTCTGAAGTCGATGACGGGTCACCGACGAGCATTATAGCATGATGAACATATGCCGCGGACGACCCAGACCGCCCAGAAAACGACGGACAAGGTTGGATTAAAAGTACCCGACACAGCATTGGAGAGAGCACTGGCTATTTTATCCCGCTACCGGGAGGCCAGCATTGCCGTCGTTGCGATTATACTGGCGATCTACTTCCAGTTGGCCAGCAACGGGGCGTTCCTATCTTCCCAGGAGCTGAGCGTTGTTCTCCGCGACACCGGTCGTTTTGGATTGATTGCCGTGGCTGAAGTCATGCTCATGATCACTGGCGAGATCGACCTTTCCGTCGGAAGCACCTTCTCTCTCGCTGCTTATGTGATGGTTCTGATGTCCATAGGTTGGGGCGTTCCAATAGCCGTCAGTGCCGTGGCCGGTGTCCTGCTCGGGCTCCTGATAGGAGTGGTCAACGGCGTCATCACCGTCAGATTCCGCGTGCCCTCCCTGATCACCACGGTCGGCACGTTTTTCCTGCTGCAAGGTGTCGTTGTGTCGATCTACAACAGCCAACCTATCGTGGCGCCCGTGCAAGAACCCTTCAACGAAATCTTCGGCGAGAATCTGTACGGTCCGAACGATTCCATCTGGTCCTGGCATGGCTTGACGGCATTCACGCCTTTCCTTTGGACGGTCTTGGTTGTCGCGGCGATGGCAGTGGTATTGAACAGAACCACCTTCGGTCTGCACACCATTGCCACCGGCAGTAACATTGTCGGAGCACGAGAGATCGGTGTGCGCACTGGCAGGATCAAAGTGTATAATTTCATGATCGCCGGGGCATTCGCTGCCGCTGCTGGAATTATCAACACCACTCAGTTTTCCTCCGCCGACCCACTCGCCGGCGGTCCCTTTCTTACTCTTCAGGCCATTGCGGCAGCAGTGATCGGAGGCACCTCGCTGCTTGGCGGGTCTGGGACCGCCATCGGCGCATTGCTCGGTGCGTTCGTGGTGGCCACTCTCAACAACGGTCTTGTCATGATCGGCGCCCAGGCAACCGTGTCCGATATTTACTTGGGAGCCGCGATCATTCTGGCTATGATCCTCAACGTGCAGGTTGACCGCGTACGCGCGCGCAGACGCATATGAAGCAGAACGAGATTGCCGCGATCAACCCGAACGCTCCCGTCATTCTTGAAATGAGCCACATCAGCAAGACCTTCGGGGCCGTGACGGCACTTGTCGATGTGAGCATCAAGCTCCGTCAAGGAGAAGTACTAGCTCTGGTTGGCGACAACGGCGCGGGCAAGTCCACCCTGATCAAAATCCTGTCCGGGTTTCACCGTCCTGACAGCGGCACCATTGTCTACCAAGGCAAAGAGGTACACTTTGGCTCCCCTCGCGAAGCGCGCGCCCTGGGCATCGAGACGGTCTATCAGGACCTCGCCCTAATTAATGACCTCAGCGTCTACCACAACATGTTCGTGGGCCGCGAGTACCACAAGCACATCCTGGGGTTGAAACTCTTGGACAATAAGAAAATGCGCGGTCTTGCCCGGACCTATCTCGATACGCTGGGGATCGAAGTTCCCAGCGTGAGCAGCACAGTCGACCTTCTGTCTGGAGGGCAGCGTCAGTCGGTCGCCGTTGCTCGATCAATTTACTCGTCGCCAACCATCTTGGTCCTGGATGAGCCACTGGCCGCTCTCGGCGTGCGGGAGGGTGCCCACGTTCTGGGCCTGATCCAGAATCTCCGTCGACAGCGCAGCGTTTCGATCATTCTGATCGTGCACAACTATAACCAGGTCTTTGAAGTATGCGATCGTATTAACTTCCTGCACTCCGGCGGAATCGTGCTCGACGCCTCCACGTCCGAGACAAGCGAGGAAGAACTGATCCGCATTGTTAAGTCGGGCCTTGGCCGCCAAGCCATCGCCGCCGCGGCCGCCGAAGTTGGGATTAACCTCACCGCGCAATCGGGCGGGGAATGAAATCAGTTTTCCCGGCCTTCCTGAACATAGATCATGAGAGGCTTGTTAATTTTCGCAGAGAACCGCACCTCGGTGGAATTGCGCGAGTATCCATTTCCAGAGATTGATGAAGGAGATGTGCTGGCCTCGATCAAATTGGTTGGCGTCTGCGGCAGTGATCTTCGTCAGTATGGCGGCAATGGCTGGTCGGTGAATTATTCGGTCGGCGCGAATGGCATCGAGGAGCTGAGGGAATCTGTTCAAGGCGAGGATCGAAAGGCGTTTCGTCAGCTGAGATAATTTGTCATGGATCCCGACTATCCTGAATCTAAGGGTAAGCGAACCCTTATCACCGGCGGCACGCAAGGCATCGGCAAAGCGATCGCCAAGCGGTTGGCGCGGCAGGGTGCCGTGGTTTATCTGAATTACGCTCGAAACGAAAAGGCTGCCCGCGAGACCCTCGACGAATTCCGCGAGGCTGGTTACACCCTCCGAATTGTGCCAAGCCGATTTGGGCGCGCCCGACGCGGTGGAGGCCATGCTTGGGGAAATTCACCGGAACGGCCCACTCGACCTCGTCGTGTTCAACGCGGGCTATCAGGAAAAGAAGGGATTTTTTGAGACGGATATCGCATTGATCCAGAGGACGCTTGACGTCAATATCCTGGCCAATTTTCAGATCGTCCAGAAAGTCGCCTGCAAGATGACTGCAGCCGGGCGCCAAGGGCGGATGGTGATGTGCTCCTTGGGTCATGGAACAATGGCTTTCAAGGGCACTTTCGCCTACGATGTCTCCAAAGCCGCGCTAAACCATTTTATGCGGTGCGCAGCTCTGGAATTGATAGAACATGGAATCCGTCTTAATGCCGTCGACATTGGCTGGACTCACACTCCAGGCGAGCGGCGCTGGTTTTCGAAGGAGGAGCAAGACCGGCTCGCCCGCTCGATCCCGATCGGTCGCGCCGCCCAAGCCGACGAAATCGCGGCCATCATCGAGTTTCTTCTCTCCAATCAGGCCAGCTATGTGGTCGGCTCCCTTTACACCGTCGACGGCGGGTTTGTCCTGCGCCCCAATCCATCAACCTAGTGCGAGGAGTCTGTGAGTCATATGGGAGTTTTACGCTAGTATCCAAGACATGAGTTTTCGCTCGAATTGGTATTGGTTTCTGGAGAGCGCAAGGAACTGGAACTTCGAGCTTGGAGCCGGTCATTGGCGGCGGAGTTAGTTAGAAAAGCGAGGTGATTGTTGTGGCAGCGCGCGGCCATTCCTATCGCGGAGATAAGAGAGGAGTTGGCTTGCATGGTTCGTTACCATTCCGATGAAAATCCTCCAATTCAATGGTCCTTGGCAATTCTCAATCGAGGAGGTCCTGGAGCCTTTGTTCGGTCCCGAAGAGGTGCTCATTCACTCCGATGCAGTTGGAATCTGCGGCAGCGATGTCCATGGCTTCACGGGGGAAAGCGGCCGGCGGAAGCCGGGCATGGTCATGGGGCATGAGGCGGCCGGCACTGTGGTCAAAGCGGGTGCCAGGGTTGTGTCGCTTCGCCGCGGAGACCGCGTCGCCGTCTTTCCTACTCTGGGATGCGGAGTTTGCCGTCACTGCTTGGCTGGGATGGAGCATATCTGTCCCGACAAACGAATTCTCGGAGTCAATGCCGGGCGCTGGGGCGCAATGGCCGAGTTTTTCACCTGTCACCAGCGACAAGCCTTTCGACTCGATCCGCAAGTGGATCCTGCGATCGGCCTCTTTGCCGAGCCGCTCGCAGTCGCTCTTCACGCTATTAACCTGATGAAGCCGGCCGAGGGCGCAATCCTGGCGATTGTTGGAGCAGGGACGATCGGCCTGGCCTTGGCGGTCGTACTACTGGATCTCGGCTTCGAATCGATCTTCGTTATCGAGGAAGTCGAAGAAAAGTTGCAACTGGCCCGGAGTTTTGGCGCGAAGGCTGTCGATGCCCATCATGGTCATCCGTCTGGGGTGATTGCCGAACAGACCGGCGGTCGGAAGGCTATCGGTGTTTTCGAAGCGGTAGGAGCGGCAGCCACAGTGCGGACGGCGTACGATCTTTGCGACTTCGGCGGCACGATGGTGCTCATCGGGAATCTGGCCAAAGAGTTCTCGCTTCCCCTACAAGGGATGACCTCGAACGAAATAACCCTTCGCGGGTCGTATGGATTCAACCGGGCTGAGTTTGAACAGGGGGTTCATCTCGCCTCAAAGAAGGAGACGTTGCTGCGTCGTTTCATCAGCGGGTCGTGCTCGCTCGAGGAAACGCCGGGCGTCATGGAGCGCCTTGCTCGAGGGGAACTCAACGCCGTAAAAATGGTAATTCGTTGGGCCGACCATGGAAAACCATTCCCAAGATAGCTATTGGCCGTATCCGAAGTTTGCTAAGAAGCAGGATGTGTGAGGTGCGATCGTTTCGCAATTCGATTCGCCCTGTTATCGACTATGATCGGTCAAATGCAATTCTCGCCGGGGAAGATCGCCCGCAATTGCGGACCGACTCAAGTCACAAGATAGATGCATCCCAGCGACAGCTATCTCAGCTCTAATGGAGAGATTTGATCGCGAATTGAGGATGCTCATGCATTCCTCCTGCGCCGGGTATAGGCAAGGACGATGATGAAAACCAGGCTGCCGTACACAATCTGGCGGACGGACTCTGTGGTCCTCAGCGCGACAAGGATGCTGGACAGTGTAGTCAGTAGGATGCACCCGATTGCGGTGGCCACGTAGCTGCCTGAACCGCCTGCCAGAGAGATTCCCCCGATTGCCACAGCCGCAATGGAAGTCATGACGTAGGGGGCTCCGAGGTTGAGGTATGGGGTGCCGGTGTACCCAAGCACAAAGAATCCGGCGAGTCCTGAAATCCCTCCGGAGATCCCGTAAACGAACATGCGGAAGCGCCTCACGTCGATACCAGAAAGCTCTGCGGTAATGCTGTTGGCCCCGACCCCGAAGAGAACTGCGCCCCAGCGCTTTCGCAACAGGATAATCGAGGCGGTAATGATGATCGCAACCCAGAGGAGAAGGATGTTCGGCATGTTCAGGCTCCGACCACTGCCTAGCGCTTCCAGGAGTGCAGGCGCAGAGCCTTTGGGATAGCCGCCGGTGTAGATCAGGGAGAGACCCTCCACCACGCTTGCCATGGCGAGGGTCATGATCAGCGGGGGGATGCCGACGTACGAGATCCCGACGCCGTTGACCATCCCGATGGTGAATCCTGCCGCGATGGCTCCCAGAAGCGCGATGGGGATGTTAGCGTCTCTGCCAAGAAGGAGCGAGGAGGAGACGCAGACACTCAAGGAGACAATGGAGCCGACTGATAGATCGATCCCTTCGCCGCCGGCTATGACTACGATGGCTTGGCCGAGGGCGACGATCCCGAGGAAAACGGAGAGGCGCAGAACGCTCATGAGGTGGCCGAAGCTGAGGAATCCGGGCGAGATGATCTCCCCAAAGATGAAGAGCGTGATGATTGCGGCAACGGCGAGGGCACTCTGATTGGCGCCGAGGGACTTGAGCGTGGCGGACAACGAGCGCGGCTGGACGTGGTTGCTCATGATACGACGTCTAATGGTGCGAGAGCTCGCGCCTCAGGCGCGGCACGGCGCCGAACAAGAGCGCGACGATGATGATTACCCCTTTCATAAACTCCTGATAGAAGGAAGTGATGTTGGCGAAGTAGATGATGTTGATGAGAAGCCCCAGGATGATCCCGCCGACGATCGCCCCTACGTAGTTCCCCCGGCCTCCCGAGAAGGCGATACCGCCAATGACCGCGGCGGCTACGGAGTTCAGGGTGAATCCCTGGCCGCTGCGCGCGTCGCCGGTCGCGGTCTGGCCCACTACGCAGAGAGCGGCCAGGGCGACGAAGACCCCACTCACAAGAAAGGCAAACATTTTCGTGCCTGTGACGTTAATGCCCGAGGCGCGGGCCGCTCGCTCGTTGCCTCCCACTGCGTAGAGATGCCGGAAAGCTTTTGTGCGTCCCAGGAAAAGGCAAAACGCGACGGCCACGAGCAGGACAATAACGGGCACAGGAAGGAACCCCGCTACAGTCTTGGAGTAGATCGTATAGTACGCCACGGGGATGTAGCCGCTGGGTGTTGGCATGATGAGTAGCGCAATTCCAAACCACATAGTGGAGGTGGCGAATGTCGTGATAAGAGGGGGAGGCCCGAAGTACCCGATGAAGAATCCGTTGAACAGGGAGAGCAAGAGCGCGAGACCAACCCCGACCAGGATGACAACAATGATTGAGAGGATGGAGTCTTTCATCAGGGAGGCCATCACCACCGTCACGAGGGAAATACCCGCACCCAGGGAAAGGTCTACGGCGCCCACCAGGATCACCGTTGCCTGCGCAAGGCTCACCAGGATGAGCGGCGTGAAGGTCATGAAGTTCATCCGGAAGACCTGGAATGAAAAGAACCCCGGTTGGATGATCGCGTTCACGACGACCAGGAGGAGCAGCATCAAGAAACTGGGAAACGAGGAATCTTGAACGATCTCGCGAAAGGCTCGTTGGATTTTCATGATCACCCATCCTCCGAGTCGGCGGCCGCTGACTTTTCAGCCGAATGCTCGATGTTCAGGGACGACACAACGAGCTTTTCCTCGCTGATGTCGGCCGCGCCGATCTCCTTCACGATCCGTCCCTCGAACACGATGAGGACACGGTCGCAGTTGTTAATGAGCTCCTCGTTGTCGCTCGCGTAGAGGACGAATGACGTACCTTTCTCCGCGAGCTGTGAGACGATCGCATACAGATTCTGCCGGGTACCCACATCGACGCCCTTTGTCGGATCGTTCAAGAGGAGGACACGCGGGCTCATCGCCAGCCATTTTCCGACGACGATTTTCTGCTGGTTGCCGCCGGAGAGCTGCGACACAATGAGACGCGGATTGGGCGGCACGAGGGAGACCGTGTTGATGGTGTCCTGCGCGAGCTTCCGATAACGGGCCATCGGGAGGAGGAAGGACCCTCGATGCATGGAGATCTTGGGATATATGATGTTCGAGAGCACGGTGTGCTCGACGAAAAGACCCTCCTTGTGCCGATCCCCTGGGATCAGGGCGATGCCATGACTGATGGCATGCCGCGTGTTGCGCAGCGAAAGTGGCTTGCCGTCCGTCCGAACCTCCCCTTTAAATCCCTTGAGATAGCCAGCGAGGATCATCAGGATCTCCTCCTGTCCCTGTCCCTGGAGGCCTCCTAGCCCGAGAACCTCGCCTCGGCGCAGAGTGAAGCTTATGTCGTGAAGCCTTCCGGCCAACGAAACGCCGCGCATTTCGAGGGCCGCCCCGCGAGCTGCTTGACTTGCTATCTCTTCCTCACGCGCGCTCGAGCGCTTTCTGACTCTTTCCGTGACCTCCTGCCCTGTAATCAGGGGGATAATAAGCTTCTCGTTCCGGGGCTGGGTTGCAAAATCGAGCTCACCCACCGTTACTCCGTTGCGGAATCCCACCAGCCGGTCGCAGATCTTCGCCACTTCCCAGATACGATGTGAGATGAAGATGATCGACACGGTGCGGCGCTTCAATTCCTCGACCGCTCGGAAGAGAGCTTCCACTTGGTGAAAATCGAGTGACGACGTCGGCTCGTCGAGAATGAGGATCAGGGGATCCTTGGCCAGGGCTTTTCCAATCTCCACAAGCTGCTTCTCGTCCGCGGAAATGTTCTTCACACGCTCGTGCACGGAGATTTTCACCGAGATGGTGTCCAACGACTTCTCGGCCCGCGCAATCGCGCTGCGGTTGTCCAGAAGACCGAGTGGCCCAGCCTTTTCGCGACCGAGAACGATGTTCTCCCAGATCGTCATTTCAGGCACGAGGCTCAGGTTCTGGTGCACCATCGCCATCTGGTAACGTTCCGCATCGAGGCGGCTGCGGAGGTTCACTGGGTGTTCGTAGAGCCGCAAGTCCCCCCCGTCGGGCATCAGCAGGCCACTGACAATCCGCGCAAAGGTTGTTTTTCCCGAGCCGTTGGCTCCGACAAGACCACAGACTTCCCCAGCACGCAGGCTAAAATTGGCGTCGCTCAAAGCCTTAACGCCAGCAAACGCTTTCCGAATGTGTTTGGCTTCAAGCGCCGTCACGTATGCGAGCGCCTTCCTTTGCTAAGGTGAAGGGGAACCTTTGTGATATGACCCGGTTCCGCTGCTCTCACTGAAAGAGCGCGTCGATCTGATCTTCCGAGTACCAGGTATTCACGTAGTAGGAATCAGCCCAGTCCTTGTACTCGTCGTAGACTTTGTCAATGTTGCTGTTATCGACCTGCAGGGACGGATGAATCCAGATAGTGTTGGCGGTAGAAGCTGGCTTTCCCGTGTTTGGGTCGATGAGAACATCCGGCTTCAGGTGCTTGCCCTGAAGCAGCCGCATTCCAATCCCGAGCGCCGTGCAAACAGCACCGGGGGAGTTTTCGATACCGATGGTGCTGAAGCCGGTGGCATCCTTCATCTTCTTCCATTCCTTTATGAAGGCGACCTGGGTCTCGCCGGTGACTGGGGGCAGCTTCTTGCCGGCCGCCTGGAAGGCTCGGATGATCCCAAGAGTCATGCCGTCCTGGGTCAGGACGCCGTCGATGTTGGGGAACGAGCCGAGGAGATCGGTCATGACCTGTTGCGCGGCCGCCTGATCCCAGTTTCCATTGGCCTTGGTTAGGAGCTTGATGTCAGGATATTTGGCAAGGATCTCCATGGCAGCTTTGTCGCGCGCGATGTTCCCAGGCTGGTCGGCGATGCCGCTGATATACACGATCGTGCCTTTGCCGTTGAGCTGCTTGCAGAGCCATTCGGTGATTGGAGCCTGCCACCACGCCTGATTCATAAAGACGTTCAAAGCACCGGGAGGGACAGTTGTCGGCTGGTCATAGACGATGACTGTGACGCCTGCATCGACCGCCTCTGTGAGCACCGGGCCGAGTGCCCTTGCAGAGTTGGGATTGACCAGAAGCAGGTTCACTTTGCTCGCGATCAAGTTCCTGATCTGCGCGATCTGGGTGTTCACGTCAGGGCCTGCGTTCTGAACGATGAGCTTGCTTGCCCAGCCTCTCTCTCTATAAACGTCGAACTGCTTCTGCAAGCTTTCCAGCATCTCAACCCGCCAGCTGTGGGTGAACGGCCCGTTGCTCAGGCCGACCACGAACGCCTTGTCCGCCGCGGGTTTGTCGGCGCCTCTGCTTGCGAGGACAGTCAAGGTGAACAGCAAACAAATCAGAGTCAATCTGATCCACGATTTCCTTCTAGGCACACCCCTTGTGGAAAATCTGAGATGGTTCACGGCCATGCGGGGGAAAACGCGTAATGTTTCTCAGCTGCTTCACTAATTGTCAATTTTTTTCAAAACCTCCCTTTATACCACAGTCCTTCGGAGTTTGCGGTTCAATCAGAAGTTGTGGTAAAGCACGCCACCTTTGCGGAATCTGCTTGCACAGCAGAAATGCCCCAAAACTGGCCTAGGTTTGCCGCTTGACGTGCGGGGAACCGCCTTGCAGCGAGGGTTCGGCAGGCGTGGCGGGGCATTCCAGCTGGTTCCTCGGTAGCCTGCCGCGGCATCGCTGGCGGTGGCGATTCCCTGCCACCGGGTCGTGCGCAACGACGGCGGCTTTGCAGGCTACCGCCGGCGTTCATCAGCCGGACAGCGGGTACGATCCATATCGGCGGTGAATCAGTGCATTTCTCGGGCACTGTCGAAGCACAAGCAAAAGGGATCGCAATCGTCTACCAGGAACCCAACTTAGCCACTAATCTTTCAATCACAGAGAACATTTTTCCGGGTATAAAGCCACCGCTGAGGTTCGGTTTTTTTCTCGACCGCTTCACGCTTCGCACCAATGCGTCTGCAAGCCATGGCGCGACTCGGGCTGCACTTTGATCCGATCGAATCATTCGAACCCTGACCGTCGCGCAACAGCCACTGATCGAAATTTGCAAGAGCCTGATTCGTGAGCCGCGGCGTCTTATTGTGGACGAGCCGACCTCAAGGCTTTTCGAAATCGAATCTGCGATTCTTCCGCGTGGTTAGCGATCTCCAGATCCACGGAGTAAAGGTTCCTTAAATTTCGCATCGAAGTCTTTTCTTTGTGCTATACGGGGTAACTTGCCTATTCGTGCGATATTGTACGTTAAGGAGCGAACCGTTGAGGTTTGAGACGCAAAGGCCGGAGGCGGCTGTTCCGGACGCCACCGTCTGGCCGCCAGACATAGTCCCCGGTCAGGTTGATGTGCTCCCAACCTAGTGGTGAGAGATGGGTCAGCAACTCTTCGGAAGGGTTTGCACGGACTCGCTTAAGCTTCTGGATAGCTTTTTCCAGGTAGACGTGTTCCAGAGCACAATCGCGGCAACAACCAAGCTGAGGCCATTTGTCCAGTGCTGTTGGTTCTCGTAGGTTCGGTCTCGCAGTTCGCCGAGACGATTGAAAAACACAGCCCGCGCCAAAAAATCGAGAGTGAAGATCGTTCGCTCCAACCTTCCCAGCTCGCGCAGCGCAGTTGCGAGTCGGTTTTGACGTGGGTAGGCAGCGAGCTTGCGAAGGATAGTTGAAGCGGTCACGGTTCCTTGCTTGATCGAAGTAGCAAGCCGGAGGAGATCTTCCCAATCGATTCTCCGGGTACGATTCAAACGCCGCATCGGCTGATCCGTCCCGAATTTCTGCCGATTCGTCATACTTCGCCACTCCCGAATCGACAATCCGTGCGACCGGACGTAGGCATACGCTAGCTCCATCTGACAAGTTTGATCTGTCTCAAAGAGCGTTGTTTGCGCGACCGATGATTCTTATCAAAAAACTAGCGACCCCAAGGTATCACCCGAAGGACATCAGAAAGCCCCAATGAAGACGAACACTTTTGTTGAAATGACGGGGTATTCAAGCGGTTCGGTCGTACGGCGACCGCTCGCCGCTGCAGCTTTGCTCGCCGTTGTGGTTGCGCTTGCGGCGAAAGCAGACACGGAGCTACCTGGCGTCGTGGTCACCGCGGAATTGCCCGGTATCACGGTTACGGCAAAGACAACGCAGCGTCCACCGGATATCGTAAGCCGAGACCGCGCCGAGCGGTCCCCGGACGTTCATTGGCCCTCGGCCTTGTCCCTCCAATGGTCCGAAATGTTTGCGCATAACGAGATCGAGATCAATGCGGCTTCTACCACGGTGTGGGACCATCTCGTGCAAGCCCGGCGTTGGCCGCAATGGTACCCCATTCCGGGCAAAGTCAAAATTCGGGGCAGTTCTCCCATCCTGCAAAAAGACACCAGGTTCACGTGGAGCGGTTTCGACCTGCCGCTGGACGTCAACGTGTTTGGTGAATTCAACCATGGGGATATGGATAGCACCGTGTTTGAGTATGTTCCCGACAGTCGCATCGGCTGGCTCAGTTGTGGCCCGGAAACCATTCATGGACCCCTTTGTGTTACCTACCATACTTGGCTCCTCACGCCGACCGGCACGAACAGGTGCCACGTAGTTTTCGAAGAAGTAGCGACCGGTCCGGCGGCAGAATATACGCGCGGCTCCTGTGCCGAAATCCTTCACGCCAGCCACCAACAATGGCTGGAACAGCTTAAAAAAGTTTCAGAAGGTCGAACTTCCCAGGGGTCGAATTCGGCTGGCGTTTTCCGCGTTCCGACCTCTTAAAGCCAACTCTGTCTTTTCGTGCGCGTTCCTTCTAACCGGAGACTTCCGTGTTAATCTGCGGTGGCTGATTTGGTTGAGCCGTCAAGCGGAAGCCTATGAACTGATCGTCTTTGCTGGTGACCTTCTGGACACGCAAAACCGAATATCTTTACCTCGGTAAATCCGGCGGGCGGGTAAAACCTTACGGATGCTTGTGAGCAAGCGATCGACTGCCCTCTGTTCTGGCAACCACGACGCCGTAGATGTGCCTGCACAGACGGTCAACGGCATCCGGCCAAGTTGGTTAAACGCATTCGCGCTTTTCCCTCACGTTCTGCTCGACGGACAGAGCCGCGACTTCCAGCGCCAGCTAACCGTTACGGTCCTAGGATACTTGAGCAATTTCGGGGAGAAGCGCGCGCAGTTGCAGGCCGGTCAAAGACTGGTCGCCGCTTCGGGCCATCGCTGGTTGGTCGTCCATCATCATCCGCCTGCCTTTGCGGGAGCGGCCGGACCGGAAGAATGCGCGGCCGGAGAACTCCTCCAGGAGTTTGCTCCAACCGTTTGGTGTTACGCCCGGTATTTTCGCCAACCCTATCGAAACGATTTTCGTCGGCAGGAAATAGTTGGAAGCACCACAGTCATCAATCTCTCCCAGATGATGCCGGATGGGACCCGGATCACAAATTCTTTGCCTAATCACGTAATTTGGAACGTGGAACCAAATGTTTTTTCGTGGACTTGTTCCGAGGTTACAGACGGCAGGGGTTCGAAGTCAACGTCAACACCTGTAACCAATCAGCCGTAGCGCATCTCTCAGTCCACCCAATCGAGGGTCGTATGGCTCGGTTCCTAGCTTGGCGCAGCCAAGCGTGATTTCAATCTCGACCAATGTTTTGTTCGTGGGCTCATCAGAGTTCCTTCGACCGCATTGGGACGCCCCATTGCTCGCAACGGTTCTTGAGCCAGTTTTGAAATTGCTGGGCGATATCGCGCAGACGGTTGCGAGTAACACGCTCTGCGTTGCGATACGCATTAAAGAAACCGATCACTCGCTCGGGTTGTTGGAAAGGCTAAATCAATCCGTTTAAGAGAATTCGATCAAAACAACGGTAGGCAAATTTGATGCTACTTTTATGGTGTTCGTAGAAGGTGTTCATCGCTTGCTCCTGCGTGGTCAGATACCAGGAACATACCGCTCTGAGCTCCTTCTACGACACCACTTACGCACCCGGAACGGATATCAAGGGCGAAGCCCTTGGCTCCTAAGAAACTAAATCCGTGGCTGGGTCTAGAGGCGTGAGTTGGAGTCCGAATTCTTTGGCTCGTCGGCTGAGATCGTGAAGTAGGCGGTCTTTGTATTTTTTCTCGTAGTAGAGTTGCCCTTGCTCGACATAGGCAGCTCCGAACTTGAGCATGCGATAGAACAAGCGTGCCAGTTTATGAGCTCCGGCGTTGATGGCGGTGGGTGCCCCCAATCGGGCTTTGATGCGGCGGATAAAAGCGCCGATGGCCGTCTTACTTTGCATGGCTCCTTGGGCCGCCAGCCGGAACATGGCCGCCGCGCGATTCTTGGTTTTTCTGGGGCTGGAACTGAGCAGTTTGCCGCCGCTGATGCGATTGTCCGGACAGAGTTTAAGCCAGGAGCAAAAGTGTTTTTCGCTTTTCCAACAGGTCATGTCTAAACCCGTTTCCGAAATGATGACTTCCACCGCCAAGGTGCTCAAGCCAGGCAACTGACTCAGATCGACACCACAAACGCTGGCCAGATGCGCTCGGCGCTGCAGGGCTAGGCGAACTTGGGCCGACCGTGCTTGGGCCGCCCCGCTTTGCTCGAGGGCTTGCTCCAAATCTAGTTTAGTGTCGAATTGCTCAAGTTGTTGCTCAATCTTGCTTTCGCAGGCGGTGATCTTGAGCTGGTAGGTGTCATAGAGTTCCAGGGCCGTTTGCAAGGCGAAGAGATGCTCGGCTCGGTAATCTCCCTGTAAGGCTTTGACGATCTGATCAGTGGATGCTTTCACTTGGGGGTGTTTCATCTGGGCAAGCTTGAGCGGATTGCGTTCTCCGGCCAAAATCGCCCGAATCATCGCCATGCCACTATAACCGGTGATGTCGCTCAACACGCGGTGCACTTGGATATTCATTTCGGTTAAGGCCTTCTGCATGCGTAACACATGGCTGCTGCAGTCCTTAACCAAGGTGTCGCGCAGGCGCAGGAAGCTGCGCAAGACGCAGACCTCGTCCTTGGGTCGGAACGAGCCGTTTAAAAGACCAAAGGTGTGGAGTTGTTGAAGCCATTGGCAGTCCGAGACGTCGCTTTTGCGTCCAGGCAGATTCTTGACATGAGCTGCGTTGACCAATTTTACCTCCAACCCTCTCTGCTCCAGAATCTGGAACACCGGTATCCAATAAACCCCCGTTGATTCCATCACTACGGTCTCAATGTGGTGTTCGCTCAGCCAGTCAGCCATCCGCTGCAGATCGCTCGTAAAAGGGCCAAACTTGCGCACCGTTTCTGAGCCGCGGTCTTCGGGAATGGCCACCAGGTGAAAATTCGCCCCGATATCGATTCCTGCGGCCTTGAGATTGATCCGTTCCAGAACACTCCGGTGAGTTTTTGATTTGTTCTTTCGCTTGGTCGTGGTTTTCTTTGCCATACCTCTCTTGGGTTAGATGTTGTTCTTGCTTTCACACTGCAGCGCATCGGCCCGAGTTGGTAGATAGAGAGAAATCTCCTAAACAGGATAGCTCCAGATCGGCAAACAACCCGATCTGGAGCTTCGCTAATGCAACAACCAAAACGCTCGGAACCAAACTAGCTATCGGGCATAAAGCTCCAATGCCACACCGGTCTTAACTGCCGACCCACTGCTGCCTACTTTCTACGTCGAGATGCCCAAGGCAATCAATCCAGTGTTTCTTGCCGCAAAAAGAACGCGCAGAGTTCTGGGGAACTAGTTAGTTAGCGTACAATTTTTTCCGTTTGGTGTGGTCACCCCAACATGGGCGGCACTAGGGATTACCACACTAGCCGGAGCGCAGCTGATACTCAGCTCTTAAAGCTGGAGCCTTCTGGGCGATTTCCAGCGTTTTATCGGCGGTTTTACGCTGTTTTTCAGGGCGACCGGTACCTGGTGGATTCCGCTGTTAGTCATCGTAGACCGATGAGCCAATCCGACTGGAAGCGCTCGGGCGAACCATGTAAAGTGTCTTCCCCTCTTGTGGCGATCCGTGCCAAACCTCATTATTTTGCCTGTCCGGATTGCGATGCGCTCTTTAGCGCTCCGGAAGTCCACGAGGGCGAGCGGGTGATTTGTCCGCGGTGCGGTGCGAGGCTCTTGTCGCGCTGGCCCAACGCGGTCCATCGCGCGGCGGCGCTGGCCTTTGCGGCGGCGTTCTTTTTCATCCTGGCCAATGCCTTTCCGTTTTTGACCCTTCGGGCGGACTATCGCCAGAGTGACATGCTTCTCGCCGGAAGCGTTTTCGGCTTGGAGGAGCAGGGATTTCCTGTACTGGCCGGGATGGTTGGAGTCTTCACGCTGGCGGCTCCGAGCTTACTCATTGGTGCGCTGCTTTATGTGCTCGTGCCGCTTCTGCGCGGGCGGCGGTTGCCCTGGGCGCTGCCTTTGTGCCGCGCCATTCACGAGGCGCGGCGATGGAACATGGTGGAGGTTTTTTTGCTCGGAGCGCTCGTGAGTTTGCTCAAGCTTGGAAACCTGGCCACACTCACGTTGGGCACTTCGTTCTGGGCGTTTGTCGGACTGATCGTCTGCCTAACTGCGGCTCTGGTGGCGATTGATCACGCAGATTTGTGGGACGAACTCGAGGCGGCGCGGCCATGACATGCCACTGGGCTTCGGCGGCGGCTCGCGGTCTGGCGCGCTGCCATTCCTGCGGGCGAGTGGAGCCCGTCGAGTCGGGGCATTGCCCGCGCTGCCACGCGCCGCTGCACTTGCGCAAACAGAACTCGCTGCAGCGCACCGTCGCGCTGACGATCGGAGCAGTGTTTCTTTATTTCCCGGCAAATCTTCTGCCGGTCCTGCGCGTGGAAAGCACACTGAAAGGCACTCAGCAGAACACCATCCTGAGCGGCGTCTTGCAGTTCTGGCAGGATGGAGATTATCCTATCGCTCTCATAATTTTCGTTGCCAGCGTAATGATCCCGATCCTCAAAGTGCTCGCGATTGCGACGCTCTGCTTGGGCGCGCACCTTGGCCGCTGGCCGCAAGCAATGACGCGACTCTACCGCGTAACGGACTATATTGGACGCTGGTCAATGGTGGACGTGTTTGTTGTGGCGATTCTTGTTGGCGTTGTCCAGCTCGGCTCCGTTATGTCGATCAACGCGGGCGAGGGTGCTTTTGCTTTTGCGGGGGTTGTGGTGCTGACGATGCTCGCGGCGCATTCGTTCGATCCGCGGTTGATCTGGGATGCGGCGGCCAAGAGCGAAGACACCCCTCTTTCTCACGTTAACACAAGCACGGATGGCGACGGGAGCGGAGACGCTTCATTTTCTCATGCCTGATACTGGAAGCCCGCCGCATCTCTCCGCCGCGCCGCCGGAAGCCCCGGTGAGCCGTTCGTCACGCCGCCACGGCCTTTCGCCAGTGTGGGTCATCCCTCTGGTTTCCGCGTTGCTTGGACTATGGCTGGTCTGGCGCTACTATTCGGCCAAAGGGCCGGAGATCACCGTACGTTTTGACACCGCCGAGGGTGTCATCGCGGGTAAGACGCCAGTGCTCTGCCGCAGCGTCAACATCGGCACTGTTTCGGATATCAAGCTGACCGACGACATCAAAGGCGTGATCATGACGTTCGAGATGAACCGCGAGGCGAGCCGGTTGCTGGTCGAGGACACGCAAATCTGGGCCGTGCGGGCACGCTATTCGGCGGCGGGTATCTCCGGATTGAACACGCTCGTTTCTGGAAACTACATCGAGCTTCAGCCAGGCGTTTCCAAAAAACCGCGTCGAGATTTCGTCGGTCTGGAAAACCCGCCGCCGACTCCGCCAGGCGTCCCGGGCATTCGTTTCAAACTCGTCGCCCAGCAGGCCGGCGGAGTCGGCTCTGGCACTTCGATTATTTATAAAGGCATCAGTGTCGGCAAGCTCGAGACGCGCGTCTTCCATCCTGAGGTTGGCGAGGTGGAGTTTAATGCGTTCATCGAAGGCCAATACGCACGGCTCGTAAACGAGCAGACGCGCTTTTACAATTCCGGAGGGCTCGATCTCAAAGTCGGAGCGGAAGGCATCCAACTGCGTACCGGGACTTTTGAATCGCTCTTGAGTTCGAGCGTGACCTTTACCGAGCCGGACTCCAAGCAGCTGCGCGCGCAGCCCATCGCCGAAGGCCACACTTTTGTCCTCTACAGTAGCTTGAACGAGGCGCGCGAAGCCGACTTTAATCCGACCTTGCCCTACCTGCTGCTCTTTACCGCCAGCGTACGCGGTCTAAACCCGCAAGCGCCCGTCGAATTCCGCGGTATCCGCATCGGCACCGTCGTGGGTGCGTCCTTCAATTACCTGCCCGGTGATCCAGAGCACCGCGTGCCGGTGCTGATCAAAATCGACCCCGCCGTGCTCGCGGAGCAACCCGGCGGTGATCCCGAGGTCGCGCAAGCGTTCATCGCACAGAGCGTGAAAAACGGACTCCGGGCCAGCTTGAAAACTGGCAGCCTGCTGACCGGCCAGCTTTTCGTAGAACTCGATTTTCAAAAAAACGCGCCGCCGGCGACCCTCGCGAGCATCGGCGGTTACGATGTGCTGCCAACTGTTCCCGCCTCCGGCTTGGATGAGCTACAGGAAAGAGTCGCCGCGCTGTTGGACAAATTCAACGCGCTCCCCGTGGAGAAAACGGTGAACAACGCCAACGACGCATTGGCAGCGGTGAAAGGCGCGGCGGCAAATCTCGACAAGGTCACCGGCGCGGACAGCGCGTTAGACAAAACTTTGAAAAATGCCCAAAAACTTACTAGCGAACTTTCGGGCAACCAAGACATCGGCGTGACGTTGCGGAACCTGCGTGTCACGTCGGATGAGCTCAAAGTGACGGTAAAAGACTTGAGCACGCAGTTTTCGAAAGTCGGCCAAAACCTCACCGAGGCGACAGACACGGTGAAGCGCCAGCCTTGGCGGCTGATCTGGCCCTCGACCAAAAAATATGCAGGCGAGAGCCCGGTCGTGCCGTTGCAACCGCAACCGACACGGTCACCGCGCAGAACCCTCCCGTCGCGGAATCGTTAGTAATTGATAGCGCATGATCACATTGCCGCACAACCTAGAGCTGCTATTTTCATTGCCCAATCCTTCGTCAACAGAGTTTGATGTTGCGCGGTTAAGTTTGGCATGATGAAGAAGGTCCGCACTGCGACTCTGGAAATTGCCTATCAGGAAAGCGGTCCACTGGACGGTCCGCCGGTTCTTCTGCTGCACGGCTGGCCCTCCGATCCGCATGACTATGATGACGCGGGGCCGTTACTGGCCGACGGCGGATGTCGCGTGCTGGTTCCGTGGCTGCGTGGCTTCGGGTCGACCCATTTTCTTGATCGAGCGACGCCACGCTCCGGCCAGCAGGCGGCGCTCGGTGCGGATGTGCGCGACTTCATGGATGCGCTCGGCATCGAGCACGCACTGCTCGTCGGTTACGATTGGGGCGGGCGGGGCGCGTGCGTGACCGCGGCCCTGTGGCCCGAGCGCGTGCGCGCCCTGGTGTCGATCACCGGCTATAACATCCAGGACATTCCCGCGGCGGGCCGGCCGGCCTCGGCCCCGCAGGAACATCGCTATTGGTACCAGTGGTATTTCAACACCGAGCGCGGGCGTGCCGGGTTGCAGCAGAATCGCCGGGACATCTGCCGATTGCTGTGGCAACTCTGGTCACCCAACTGGCGCTTCGACGACGCAATGTTCGAAGCGACGGCGGCGAGTTTCGACAATCCGGATTTCGTCGCGGTGACGATACAGTCCTATCGGCATCGCTATGGCAACGCCCCGGGTGATCCGGCGCTGGAACCGCTGGAGGAGCTTCTGACCGAGCGGCCGCCGATCAGGGTACCGACCATAGTGTTGCACGGTGCGTGCGACGGTGTCGGGCCAGCCGAGGTGTCCGAGAATCACGCGCGGCATTTCACCGCGAAGTACGAGCGGCGCGTGATCCCTGTCGCTGGCCATTTCCTGTCGCGCGAGATGCCGGGCGCCCTGGTGCAGGCGGTGCATGACTTGCTCCTGTAACCAGTTCCTTGGGTCAGATGAGTAACGGTGCCAGATCTCTGGAAATGAAATAAGCAGATCACCGCAGAAATCCGGGTGGACGGCCTGCCGGTCTTTGAAGTCTTTGAAGTCAAGAGCGTTTCCGGCGCGCCCAAGCTACGGGCCTATTCTGCCCCGACAGACGAGCTATTTTGACACCGGGGAACATTCGCATTAGCATGTGTATGTGCGTACTGCGAAGAAGCTCATAAAACTAAATGTATAAATTACTGAAAATGAGCATCTTATAAAGGTAGATCTGCGCCCTTTGGAGGCGTTATTCATGGTTCGAATCCATGCGCGACAGCCAACCCTTATTCTCCCAGCGAAACGGCAGTGATTCCCATTGGGCCAATGCGTAGCTGACAGCTTTGCCCATCGTGCTCTTTAGCAGGAATTGCCGGGTGAGGTACCACCGTTGCAGGACATAATGGATTCGTTTGCAAATGGGCATACTCTGGCTGATGCGATGAGCATCTCGCAGCGCCGGGCCGGCCCGTTGACGCCGTAAGCTTCTTTCAATGTCGTAGAGGTGACCGATCTGGCGCAGGATCCAGATGGCTTCTTTGGGTGCATGATCGAGGGCTTCGTAAAAGCCCCGCCGGGCATGTGCCCAACATCCGGCTAGCAGTACCGGCCGGCCCGCGATGGCGCGATGCCTCGCGAAGTGATCGTAAGGCGCTATAGCCGTCACACTGGATCGTACCGCTAAAGTCCATTGGGATCAGTTTATCCAGACACTCCGCCTCTCGAGTCGTGTACCACTCAAAGAGCACATCTTCACCCGGCCGATGCGCCACCCACAGATAGCCCTGGCCTGTCTTTCCATTGACAGTTGACCAGGGGAATGAAACCTACTTAAAGGCAAGTGGTCCTACCCGTATCGTGCGGTGGATTCTTCCGACGCCAGGATCGACTTCTTGCTCTCGGCCAAACGCGATGCAGCGGTCGCCGAGCGTTTCCTAAATAAAGCCTCGCCCTGGGAGGTGCCAACCGTTCCGAGCAGCGCGTTATTAACACCGACGAACACGCCCCTTAGCTACCCGCCATCGTGCACTGAAGCCGAAGCTGCTCTGGAGGAAAACCGTCACCACCGACCTGTGCAGTACCTCAACAATGTCCTTGAACAGGATCACCGGACGATCAAACGCCGGTGCGCGCAAGCGAACATTTTCGCTCCTTCTGAGGGCTTGGCGCACGAAGCCCCAGTTACGAGGCCATCCACATGATCCGCAAAGGTCAAGCGTGCGGAAGGGCGCCGGCGGCGAGGGTCAATCTGCTTCATCGCTTCATTATTAGTATGCTCGGAATGAAAGTTTGATTCATTCAGTTATCTGACTCACCTGTATTCGAATTTCAAAGTTGCAACAGTAGATGTCGCACCGCTGCGAGATTTCTGGGCTGGGGGTCCTTCCTGATTCGGGATAGCCGACCTTCCTTCTCGCCTAGCTGATGTTGTCACCGCCCTACAGTGCCGGTCTTTGGCACGATTGCCGAGATTGCGCCCATTCCCTGATAAAGTACATAGTCCTAGGTGAGCCGCCGACCAGTCCTGCTCCAGCTATTCTCATCTCAGAATCGATCGGCGGAAAGTCCGCGAGAGAAGGCGAAGTGCAGCCGTACCCTGGGCAAGATGAGCAATTGACAATCAAAATGGCGAGACCTACCATTTGAGCGGCATACGCTCAAGTGGTAAATTGTGGCTCGACCCCCCGATCCCTAATGCTGAAGGTATGCCAGTATTACTATTCCAAGGACCCATTAACAATGTCCCAGATCGGCGAACGTCTGGGAATTTCCCGGCACCGGGTGGGACGCTTATTGCGGGAGGCTATCGAAACAGGCGTCGTAAAGATTGAAATTCAATCTCCCTTCCGGCAAGAGCATGGAAATCGAGCAAGCGCTGGAGGACGCGTTCGGCCTGAACGCTTCGCTTGTCGTCGAGGTCAATCCAGACTTGCCGCTCCGAAGATATCAAACTGACGACATGCAAAGCAGGCGCTGAGTTTCTGCGGGAACTTATAAAGGCCCATCACACAATTGGTGTGGGTTGGGGCACTACTACCTTCGAGCTTATCAATCAGCTCGAGCCTCTGGAGATCAAGGGCGCTACGGTGGTTCAGATTACGGGCGGCAACAAACGACTCTCCGTCCAGTTCGATTGTCACGAAGTTACGCGCCGTCTAGCACAGAAGTTATCTGTCGACCCGATGCTTCTGCACGCCCCGGGTGTCGTTGACAAAAAGGAGACACGCGAACTACTCATGCGCGAGAGCGCGATCGCCGAGACCTTCAGACATTTCGATAAACTCGACATCGTCATCGTAGGCATCGGTGCAATCGTGCCGAAAGGTCAGATCCATGCTCATTGACAGCGGCTACGTGGCCGGCGCGGAACTGAAGTCCCTGAAACAAGCTGGGGCCGTAGGGCGATGTTTTCTCGTACTTCATTAACGATAAAGGTGAAATCCTCCAGACAGAGATTTACGATCGCTCCATAACCATCGGCGTAGAGCAGATTCGTAATGTTCCCACCCGCGTGGGTGTAGCGACGGGAGCAGAAAAATCGCGAGCCGTTGCAGCCGCAATACAGCGGCGGCTTTGTCAACACACTGATCGTTGACAGCCTTCTCGCCCAGGCATTGCTGGCACATTACGCTGCTCACCGAAGGCCGGGTCAACTTAAGGAGCAGGCAAGCAGCGCAACGCCGGGTCGATGGACCGGTCCGGTCGATACAAGTTAGTGAAGCTGCCGCCTGCGCAGGGTGACTGGAAACTATTTTGTTCACTAAACAGAGCCAAACATGAATGCGAAACAATGTGATAAAGTGGCCGGAGGTCACTGGCCAGTTCAACAGCTACCCTGCACCGGAAGGCGAGCAACTTGAAATAGATGGCGAGTCGCGACGCAGCTTCCTCAGCAAAATGATCGTCGCGGGCGCCGCTACCGCCCTGGCAGGCTTCCCGTACATCCGCGCGCGAGGCGCCGAGACTCCGCCCAGCATTAAGTTCGGGCTGCTGGAGGATAGATCAGGAAACTTTTCGATCTTCGGCATCAACAAGTGGCATGGCACTCAGCTAGCGATCAAAGAGATCAACGAGGGCTGGACGCTTGAGGGCGGCGTGCAAGGACCGGGCGGTCCGGGTGTGTTTGCTAAAGTCGCACCGAAGCCGCCAACGGTGAACATCAAGGAAATAGTCAGTCGAGGTGGTGACGAAACAGAAGCTGATACGGTCTGGAATGAAGCGGACGAATACTTGGTCAAGTCAGGCGAAAACGGCGTTTTGGGTCGCCAGATCGAGCTCATTGCGCCCGATCCGCAATCGGATAACACCCAATTTCAGTCGCTCTCGCGAAGGCTCATTTTAGAGGACAAGGTCGACGTAATCATGGCCGGGTTCGCCAGCGCCGAGCGCGAGGCGATTCGCCCGATCATGGACCAGAATAAGATGCTCTACTTCTACAACAATCAGTATGAGGGCGGGGTCGCGGACAAATACACATTCTGCACCGGGCGCGCTCCCGGAGCAGCAGATCGTGCCGGTCATGCAGTATATGATCAAGAACTTCGGACCGAAGAATTTACACTCTCGCCGCCGACTACAACTTCGGGCAATTGAGCGCGGCATGGACCCGCGCCATGGCGCCCATTCTAAACGCGGAGGTTATCCATGAGGAGTTTATCCCCTTGAGCGTCTCCCAGTTTAGCTCGACCATCGCGCGTATCCAGGAAGCCAAGCCAGATTGGCTCATGATGTACATCACTGGCCAAAACCACTCGAATTACTATCCTCAGGCCAGATGCCGCAGGGGTCAAGATTCCAATGGGATCGAGCATCAACATCGCGCAAGGTTACGAGCATCGGCGGTTCAAGCCTCCAGCGCTGGCGCGGTTCCATGTCACGGCGAGCTACATGGAAGAAATCCCAACTCCGCGCAACCGAAAGTTCGTCGAGCGATGGCGGAAGATGTTTCCCGATGAGCCGTATATGGCCATGGAAGGACACAGCGCCTATGTGGCGACCCACTTGTACGCGAAGGCAGTGCGGCTAGCCGGGACCACGGACAAGGAGACGGTGATTAAGGCGCTTGAATCGGGCATGGGCGTGGAAGCTCCGTCGGGATGGGTCTTTATGGATCCCGCCACACATCACCTGAGTCAGTATATTCGCCTTGCGAGCTGCGACGAAAAACACGACATAACTTTTGTGACGGAGTGGCCTCTATATTGAACCGTGGTGGACGCGCCGGCTGGGGGTCAACCTAGTGCGTCATCCGGAGTCTAAGCAATACATCCCGGACGAGGATCCATTCTTCAAGATGTTCAAGAAAAAAGAGAACGCGTGACCACCCTTGGCTTCGGAGAAGGCTCTCGCGCGGCTCGTAGTTGACCTCGCAGGTTCGGGACGACGAAAAATATTCGGAGGACATTCATCCACCGTGGAACGCCCCCGGCAACGCCGGGCGCCATCATGCCACCGCAAAAAACGAAAACATTCAATGTTTCGCAGAGAGTCCGTTTATGGGCCTAAGCTATACGTAAACTTGCTTTACCAGTACGTTGACACCATGGCGTTCCTGCTGCTCGCAGCCTTGGCCTGATGATAATCCTCGGCGTGGTGAACGTCATTAATCTCGCCCACGGTGAGCTGATCATGATGGGGGCATATATCACCACTCTTTCGTATAACCGCACCCATCTTCCGCTCCCCGTTTGCATGGTGCTCAGCACTATCGGAGTCGGGTTATTTGGGATGCTGTTGGAACGGTTTGTCATCCGGCGATTCTACGGCGACAAGCTCGCAGCACTTGTCGCCACATGGGGAGTAAGTTTGATCCTGAGTCAAGGTACACTCCTTGTCTTCGGCCCTTCAATGCAGTCGGTGCCGCTGCCAGCGTGGACTTTCTCCTATGGTAACTACTCGTTTGGCGGCTACCGCATACTTCTTTTTGTTATAGCAATAATGGTGGTGCTCATCGCATGGTGGATCTTCTATTACACTCGCCTCGGTGTGCGCACACGGGCCACTATGCAAAACGCCGATATGGCGCGGGCCCTCGGAGTGGACACACGCCACATTTACCTTCTTACGTTCGGAGCTGGTTCCGCTCTGGCGGGGCTTACTGGCGCGCTTTATGCTCCCACTACAACGATCGTCCCGCTGATGGGCAGCCAGTTCGTTGACGTGGCATTTATAACCGTGGTTATAGGAGGCGGCACTAATCCACTCATTGGCGCGTTGACGAGTGCAGCGTTGCTGTCGTTGATTGCTACCCCATTGTCCAGCATGTTCGGCACATTCATCGGACGCATCGGGCTGCTCATCGCAGCGCTGGTCGTTATCAGGTTTCTACCGCGAGGAATCTCGGGGTATTTCCAGGATGTCCGTTACCGGCAAATGGCGAGGGTCGCCTCCTAGATGGCACGCGTAGTACACAGGCTTGTGGCGAGTCTTGAACGGGCCTCAGGAGCTTGGTCGCGGGCCGATCTTTTGGTGTTCTATTTGCCTTTGTGGCGCTCGGGCTGCTCGCCTATCCCTTCGTCGGTTCGGTGTTTGCCTTGTCGAATCTGGCTAACTTCTGTCTTTATGTTCCAATGGGTCTTGGACTCGCGCTCTTGTGGGGATACAACGGCGTTTTGAGCTTTGGGCAAAGCGCGTTCTTTGCCATTGCGGGTTATGTGTACGGAATCATCGCCGGGAATTTGCTGGACGTGCCCGGCGGGACTTTGTTGGCTGCCGCCGTCGCAATCGCTGCCTCCGCGGCAATCGCCGCGGCATTCGGGTACTTTGTATTTTACGGTCAAGTCAGCAATTGGATCATTCCATTGCTGTTGCTCGTCCTGTCGCTGATTCTTGAAACATTCATGGCGCAAACGGCGGGTTATCAATGGCGCGTGGGGAGCGTCTTGCTTGGCGGGTACAACGGAATGACGAATGTCCCCTCTCTTCAAATTGGATCAGTGAGTTTCGGCGGCGCTTCTACCGCATTCTATTATCTGGTGATCGCTGTGACACTGATAACCTATCTTGGTCTCAGGCTATTGGTGAATTCTCATTTCGGTCACGTTGTGGCGGGAATAAGAGAGGATGTCGAACGGACGCGGATGCTGGGATACAATGTCGCCCTGATTCAGATTCAGGTGTTTGTTGTGGCGGCAGCGTTGGCTGGCTTAAGCGGGATTCTGTACGTCTCGTGGGGCAATTACATTAACCCGTCTAGCATGGGCCTCCTTGCCGCGACACTACCGGTAATCTGGACTGCGGTCGGAGGGCGAAGCAGCCTGCTTGCCGTTCTTTTATCGACCGTAGTCTTGCGCTGGCTTGCGGATACTCTAGCTGTAAGAGGCGGCGAATATGCCTTTCTAATCATGGGGATTCTACTCCTCGTCACGATGCTATTCTTCCCAGCAGGGATCATCGTCACGCTCGCGCGGCTCTGCATGCGCCTGGAAATCGGCACACCGCGACCTAAAACAAAACGGAGCCCGATGATAGCGCTCACTTCCTCCGTGACCGATGACATGGTGATATTACGGGCCGAGGATCTGACAAAGTCTTTTGGAGGGGTTCGTGCGGTCGATCACTTGAATCTTACACTCACGCGTAGCGAACTCCGTTGCCTTATCGGACCGAATGGCGCAGGTAAATCGACTTTCTTCGGCTTACTGTCGGGCCTGCATCGACCTGATGCAGGTCACATAATGTTCAAAGGCGAGGAAATTACACAACCTGCAGCCATTTCAACGTGTACGAAAAGGTCTATGCCAGAAATTCCAGACTACCCGAATCTACCGGTCGTTAACTGTTGCGCAGAACCTCCTGATCGCTGGTGGAACACCCCGATCGAGCAGGAGGAAGAATGGCAGGCTGAGCTGGGCGCTTACAACTCTGGGGCTCGACTCGGAGGGCGACGTGCCAGCGGGAGAGCTGTCTCACAGTCATCAACAGTGGCTTGAGATTTGTCTCGCGCTTGCCACGGAGCCTGACCTTCTTCTATTGGACGAACCGACTCGGGAATGACGCCGGAAGAGACGGAATTGACGGCCCAGTTCGTCGTCAATCTGAGTCGCCAGGGATTGAGCGTGCTCGTGGTGGAGCACGACATGGCGTTCGTGCGTTATATTGCTCAAGGGGTTACCGTTTTCCACTATGGACGCATCTTTACCGAGGGGAGCCTCGACGAGATCGAGTCGAATCAGGAGGTGCGCCGCATCTATCTGGGAGAGCGTTGAACCGTGAGCAGCGCATTGCTTAGCGTGCAAAACTTGGTGGCGGGATACGGTAGCGGCGATATTCTGCAAGGGGTAACCCTTGAAATCTGGCCCGGCGAAAGGGTCGCGACGATCGGGCGAAATGGTGTCGGTAAGTCGACTTTGATGAAAACTATTATCGGATTGCTCGCAACCCGTTCCGGCTCCATCTACCTAAGAGGCGAATCCATCTCGCACCTGCGCGCCGACCAGCGCGCTGCACTTGGCATTGGCTATGTTCCTCAAGGTCGGGAGATCTTTCCCGAACTTACCGTCGAAGAAAACCTAATGATGGGTGAGACTATCAACTGTGCGAAAAGAGCACTTCGTTACGACTTGGTCTACGAGTATTTTCCGGTTTTGCGGGAGCGGCGGCGACAAGTCGCCGGAACGTTCAGTGGTGGTCAACAGCAAATGCTGGCGATTGGTCGTGCGCTCGTTGGGCGTCCAAATCTGCTGCTTCTCGACGAACCCTCGTTGGGAATTCAACCCAGTATCATTCAGGGGATCGGCCAGACTTTGGTAAGGCTGAATCTGGAGGAAGAGCTCACGATCATGCTCGTTGAGCAGAATATGCGTCTGATCGAACATGTGGCGGTCCGGGCATATGCGATGGACAAAGGCCGCATAGTCGCGAGTCTGACCCGTGAGATGCTGAAGGAGCGGGAGGCGTTAGTGGAGTATTTGGCCGTGTAAGGCCGTCCGGAAAGTAATCTGTGACCGCGACCTGATGCAGCGCTTCCTGTCTGTGTCAACCATAGGAAATCAAATGCCAAAATCAACTTATAGAACATTCTTCAAGGATCGTTTGAGAGCTGGCTCGACGAACGTGGCCGATATTTACCATACCGTGCGGAAGATACCCTATGGATCAACCGGGGAACGTGATCCCGTAAGAGTCATCGCAAACAATCTTGGTTCTTGCTCGGGCAAACACATCCTTCTTCGCGATTTGTTGCGAGAGGTCGGTCGGCAGGCCGAGATCATTACCATGTTCACGCATTTCAATCGAGGCGTTCCTTCGCATCCTCCATGCCTGCAGATCTACGTGCAATGATCAACGGTGAGGAAGTGTGGGATTTTCATCATTACGTCCGCGTCCGGGATGCGAGAGGGTTGGCACAAGCTCGATGCGACTTGGCACGATGCCTTGATCCCCTATGGCTTTCCTGTCAACAGAGACTGGGAGGGACATAGCGACACGGTTCTCGCGGCAACACCTATACGGGAGTATCCCGCAGTGGAGGATCTCATCGCCTGGAAGAAGCAGTTGCTGACACAGCTCACGCCTGAACAGCGTGAATACCGGGCGAAGTTTTTCGCGCGATTGACCGAGTGGATGATGACACTTTAACGGAAGGGTTGAAATGGCGCGACTGCGAAGGATATCTTCGTAGGAATCGACGCAGGAACAACGGGCAGCAAGGTCGCTCTGTTCGACGCTCAGGCAACGAACTTGGCCCGGCTATCGCGAGTATCGCTGCATCTATCCGCATCCTGGTTGGATTGAGCAGGACGTTGATGAAGTTTGGAAGGGTATCTGCTGGGCAAGCCGTGCCGCTCGCACGGCCGCCAATGTTGCGGATGACGCTATCCGTTCGATCGGATTTTCGAGCCAGCGCGGAACTTTCATTCTTCTTGATGAGCGAGAGCATCCGCTCGGCCCCAGCCGTGCTCTGGAACGATAGCCGGGCAAAAGATATGGAGTGCGTGCTAACGCAGTGCATCGCGCCCGAGCGATACCGATACATTACGGGAATGCCCGTTTCTGGAAGCTGGGCGATCGCGAAACTGGCATGGCTGCTCCACAATCGTCACGAACTGATGGAGCGTGCTCGGTACATCTGTAATGGTCAGGAATATTTTCTCCGTCGCTTGGGTGCGGACGTTCTGGAGTCCGATCCGTCCGCACTCACACTCAACGGAATGCTCGACATTCGCAAATTGGACTGGAGCCAGGAGGTCTGTGACGCGGCGGGTATCGATCTGACGCTTCTTCCGCGGGTGGGTAGACCTGGCACAATGGTCGGGTATTTGTCCTTAGCCGCGGCTGAGGAGACCGAGTTGCCGGTGGGTATCGCCTTGTGTCGTGGAGGCGGCGACCAACAATGCGCCGCCGTTGGCGCGGGTGTAATCAGACAAGGGCTGGCCGAAGTTACAATCGGGACCTCGGCAATGATGGTCGCCCATTTGGAGGATCCTGAACTCGTGATTGGCCCCGCACCGTACATCGGCGGACACGCGGTTTCGGGCAAATGGGACGCCGAAGGGGGAGCGTTCTCCATCGGGAGTTGCCTAAAATGGTGGCGCGACAATTTCGGCGACGTCGAGCGCGCTCGAGCCGAGCAGGAGGGTACCAGCGTCTACGACATGATCATCGCCTCTGTTCGGGAGGTGCCCGCTGGCAGTCGGGGGATCATTTTTCAGCCATTTTTCGCCGGACAGGTAACCCCGTATTACGACGCCACTGCGCGAGGCGCGTTCCTCGGTCTGGGGCTAAATCATGATCGGGCTTGCCTTTTGCGGGCACTCCTCGAGGGCTGCGCCTGCGAGGTGCGTTTCATGGTAGACGGAGTGGCACGCGACCTCGAGGACGGCATCTCGGAGTTGCGCGTGACAGGTGGCGCCAGTCGTTCGGATCAATTTATGCAGCTGCACGCCGATATCTTGCGTCGTCCCCTGATCTTGCTACACAATCGCGAGTGCACGGTGCTTGGCGCTTCGATTTTGGGGGCAGTCGGCTTTGGGTACTTTGCAAGTATCCATGAGGCGGTCCAGGCGATGGTGAGAGTCGGCCGAACGATTGAGCCTGACCCTAGGACGGCCGAAATTTATACTCAGTTGTTTGAGGTCTTTCGCTTTTGTTACGAAAAGGCAGCGCAGGCGGGCCTTTATGAAGCCATCTACGAGTTCCAGCGTAAATATTTTTAGCCGCCCCCGCCCACGAGATATTCCTTGCTAATCGCAGCGCCGACGGAATATTTTGGATCAACGAAGTTTCCCAACCGCACGATTCCACACTCAGTCAACAGCATGTAGGCCTCCCAGCGATCAAAGCTGTATTCTTTTTCCATCCACAATACTAACTCGCTATAAGCAATGCGCACTGCATCCTCGAGCGGACGAGCGCTACCAATGGCCATGATGACGCGCTCGTTTTCGAGGCGCGGCCAGCTCATCTTCCATCCTTTGATTAAGTCTACCCGTATCGTTGTGCGCGTAGCGAACTCAACACCTGTACCACACAACTCGCCATCGCCCTGACAGGCATGTGCATCACCGATGAATATTCGGGCCCCGGAAGAACGCACAGGAAGGTACGTGATACTGCCAGGCGCAATATCCGGAATATCCATATTTCCACCATGGTTGTCGGGAGTTAGCGAGTTAATAGCATCAATCTCTGGCGAACAACTTAGCGTGCCGATATGCGGACGATAAGGTAAAGTTATACTTTTGCTCCAGTAGATTCCGTTCTCGTCTAGCTCGACTTTCTTCACTATTTCCGGCAAGGGTTCATTCAACGTCGCCGTATAATCGGTGCCGGTGAGACCCCCAAATCGCGGGATCAGGCATACTGTACCGCGTGGGTTTGTGCCTCGAGGGATGATCGATTCAATAAACACGCCCACCACATCTCCTTTCTGCGCATCCTCGACCATAATTGGTCCACATTGTGGATTTAGGAACGGAATAGTTAACTTTTGCGAGGGCAGGTCCTTCTCAGTTTTAATGACACCCTCGAAGGCGTCCACCGTTTCCACGACAACCCGATCACCCGGGGCAATATTCAAAACGGGATCGGAGTACGGTCCCATAGTATATTGGAACTTGCCTTGAAGCTTCTCAGTTAACTCGTGCGTCTTCCCAACTTTTCCATGGGAAACGCCGCGAGTATGCATAAGCGATTTGTCTAACCAGTTCATATGCTCCGTGAATTAGAAAAGCTACTTCCTCCTTATCGCTTCGTATACTTGGGCGATCCGTTTCGCCTGCAATAGCTGCCTTTGATCACTGTGCTTCTGGCCGCAAGTGTCTTCTACACCCAAGTACAAAAAGTTTTTTTCTACAGCTCCTCTTGTCAACGCTTCTACTCGCTTGGCGAGGCGGAACCGTCAAGTCGATCAGGGCGTTTTGAGCCTGGAAAAAGACTTAGCCGAGCCGGCTACAGCGCCACCATTCCCGAGTTTTATATTGTGGCGCTGGAGCCAAGTCGGCCTGCTGCGGAATGGCGCTATAGCGGGACCCGGGACCGTTGTTCCAGTACCGCTGGCGATCTTCCCCCGAATCGATTGGTTGGCCCGGAATCTCTGGAGGAAAGCCGCGCGCTTCGTCCGGTGTCATCGGTCTGGTCTGTGGCGGCTCTTCTTGAGCTACAGTTGAGCTCGGGCCTGGCCCGCTGCCCGGCGGCGCTTGTGCGCCAGAGGTATTCCTCGGAGTTGTTCCTTGCGGCGTGTTCCAACTACTCTGCGGCGCGACGTTGTCGAGAAGAAATTCATGGCTGGCTTCATCAATATTATAGCCTCCTTCTGTAATCGTGAGTGAAACGATCCGAGTATCGGACTTGCAAGTCGCTCTAACACAACCCGCGGGTTTGCCGGGGCATGCAGGTACTCAATCATGGCCCCGACTACCCTGGTGGACATGGACAGGTCGGGCTTTAATTCCGTGACTGTGTAAAGATTATCCTGAATTCGGTAAGCGGCGGCCTTTTCCCGAGCTGCACTACCGGAACGGATAACGTGCAAGTGGCCAAGCGCTTGGGTACGAGCGAACAGACAGTCACGTTGTGGCGGGGTCGTTTCCGACAAGAAGGCATAGGAGGTTTGGCGGACTTGGCCCGCAGTGGGCGCCCAGAGCGCATTAAGCCGGCAAGGGCCGAATCTTGAGTGAAGCCGTCAGGCCGCCGGCGACCTTGGGACGGTGGAGTACCCGGTCGATGGCCAGGCATCTGGGAGTATCCAAGGCAACGGTTCAGCGCCTGTGGTCCACCAACGACATTAGGCCACACCGGCCGTAAACGTATAATCCAGTTAGCAAAGCGAATGGCTCGGGGATTCAAAAACTTCGTCTACTTCAGAACCGCCGCCTACCACGGGCCGGTAAACTTACCTTGGCCGTTCCAACCATCACCTAACCTCAAAACCACCCACACAAAACAGCGAAGGGATTTTTCTCACCGCCCCGCGGCGATATAGGGGGCGCCAGGGCGGGGTTAACTTCGCCTCCTACCTAATACCTTTTTTACGAACCCATAAAAGCTATAAGATGGGAACCCATACCACCTAACATAAATAATCGCGTACTTGGCGTGAAAGAGGTAGAGATCGTGCTCAGGTACAGAAAACGGGCAAAGGAAAGTGGAATTGGCGTGGTGTTCATTACCCACGATGTCCATCACGCTTTCCTGATTGGCGACACGTGGGCGCGCTGACCCTTTATGCACCGCGCGGCAGTGATTCCCAGTTCCTTGCACAAGTCACGAATCTGCAAGGGGTTGTGAACGCTCCTAAGAAACTGGATAAGGCCGGTCTAATAAAGTTAGCTCTTCCTAAGAGCCAAACAGCCCCCAATCGAGAACTCGGATGGTTTCTTGCCGCAACAAGAACCCGCAGCGGTTCTGGGGAACTAGCTAGTCATGTGTCCTCGAAAGAATATTGCTTATCTTATTATAAATTGCTTAACTCGACAGTATGTCGAGAGTCGCTGCTGGGATCGAATTAACTGAACCCGAGAGGAACGAGCTGGAACGGCGCGTGCGTGCCCACAGCGCCCCGTATCGTGATCGGCAACGAGCCAAAATGATTCTGTTGGCGAAGACTTGGAGAATCAGCAGATTGCCATCAAATTGAAGTTGAGTCGAATGGCCGTAGGTAAATGGCGTGAGCGCTTTAGTCTGGAGGGAATAGCAGGATTGGCCGATGCACCTGGACGAGGACGGCTAAGCAACTTGGAACCAGAACAGCTCGAGGCAGTCTTGGGCCGGGTAGTGCAACCCCCTGCTCATCTTCGGCGCTGGAGTTGCCGCACTATGGCTCGCGAATCGGGGTTGAGTAAGTCGACGGTGCAGAAGCTGTGGGCTAGCAATGATCTTAAGCCTCATCTAAGCCGGACTTTCAAGCTTTCCACCGACCCGGAATTCAAGGCCAAATTCTGGGATATCGTCGGATTATATCTCCCTCCACCCGATCAAGCCCTGGTGTTGTGTTGTGATGAGAAGAGCCAGATCCAGGCCCTGAGCCGTTCTCAGCCTGGTCTGCCGCTTAAAGCCGGTCACATTCAAACTCGCACCCATGAATATTACCGCAACGGGACGATCACGCTTTTTGCCGCGCTCGATTACCTCCAAGGCAAGATCATTGCTCGTACCGATCGGCGTCATACTCACCGAGAGTGGCTGCGCTTTCTCAGGCAGATCGATGAGCAGACGCCGGCAAAGGTGGATTTACATCTCATTGTCGACAACTACTCCACCCACAAACATCCCAAGGTTAAAGCCTGGCTAGCCCGCCATCGACGCTTTCACATGCATTTTACTCCGACCAGCGCTTCCTGGCTTAACCTGGTGGAGCGATTCTTCCGGGATCTTACTCAGCAAGCCATCGTGACCGGAAGCTTTGAGAGCGTTAAGGTCTTGGTCGAGGCGATCGAAGCCTACCTTGCTCACCATAATCTGCGAGCCAAGCGCTACACGTGGCGGGCGGACGGCGAAGAAGTCCTGCGCAAGATCAACAGAGCGCGGGCAACTGCAACTGATGGATAAGATATGTTATTTCGAGGACAGCACACTAGTATGTCGGCGACTTATTTGACAATGAGTACCTTGGCGTGGTCGATCGTGACAGCGACCGCCATGATCAGCACGGCGCCGAACACGATCTGCTGTGCGAAAATGTTGATGCCGACAAACGTCATTCCGACTCGCACAACGGCAATGATTAGCGCACCGAGTACAGTCCGACCGATGCCGCCGGAGCCTCCGGTGATCGCGGTTCCTCCGACGACAACGGCGGCGATTGCCGGGAGCAGAAGTTCGTTGGCCAGCGTTGGCGAGCCGCTACTCATGCGTCCGGCGAGCAGAATACCAGCCAACGCAGACAGACCCGCCGATGCCGCGTAGGCAATCACCTTTTGACGGTTAACCTTTACCCCTGAAGCCCAGGTCGCCTCCTCACCAGCGCCAATTGCGGTGCTGTAGCGTCCAAAAGCGGTGTAGTGCTGAACCCAGATCCCAGCGCCTGCGACGCCTGCGCCAACGATGATCACACTCGGCACCCCGAACAGGCGGCCGGTAATCCAGGTCAGAAACGCACGCCCGCTTTCACCGATCGTGATCGAGCGCGCTTGCGACAAAAGAAGAGCGGCAGCGGACGCGAGGCCGCTGGTCGCCAACGTGACGATGAAAGAGGGAATCCGCAACCAGACGTGCACGATGCCGCTGAAAGCGCCGGTGACCAGCCCGGCCAGCAGCGCGGCTGGAAATGCCCAGTAGCCGGCTCCGGGCAGCAGCGCTGCCACAATAACGCTGCTGAGTGATGCGACGGCTTGAATCGACAAGTCGATGCCGCCGAGCATAATAACGAAGGTGACGCCGGCGGCTATGATGAACAGAGTCGCGGTGTCAGCCATCACGACCACCAGCGTGTCCAGGGTCAGGAAGCCGGGCTTCAACACACCGATCAGCGCCACGAGTCCAATCAACACCAAAATAGGTGCCGTCGTGCGCAGCCGGCTAGCGACAGCGATCCAGTTCCTTGCTCTATCGGTTGACGACATCTTAGTCAAACCATGTAGCGAATCAGGTCAACCTGGGATGGCTTGGATCCGGGTAGTGCGTCAAATCGAGCGGTCACCCTTCCGTCGCGCATCACCAGGATCGAGTGGCACAATCCGATCGTTTCCTCGAGCGTGTCGGCGGTCAAGACAAGCGCGATGCCGGCATCCGACAGGTCACGGATCAGCTCGTACACTTCTTCCTTGGCGCCGACGTCGAGCCCACGGGTTGGATGGTCCAAAATCAAAATGCGGACGCGCGCGTTCATCCACTTGCTGAGCACCACCTTTTGCTGATTACCGCCACTAAGGTTGAGACACAACGCGTCGACACTTGGCGTCCGAATGTGCAGTTTTTCTACCCAGCGCGTTGCTAACCGCCGTTCGCGCTGCGGACTAATCCTACCCCCGATCCGGACGGTTTGCAGGCTGGCGAGTGTCATGTTCACGGCAACGGAGAGAGGCAAAACCAACCCTTCCACCCGCCGCTCGCGCGGAATGTAGCCGACGCCAACATCGACCGCCTGTGACGGCGAGTTCAAGCGGACCTCGCGACCGTCGACTCGGAGCTTACCGCGCGTCTGGGGCAGAAAACCGAACAGGGTACGCGTCAACTCTTCCCGGCCAGAGCCGATCACGCCGGCAATCCCTAATACCTCGCCTTTGCGGAGTGAGAAATCGACATCTCGGTACGCACCATCGACCGCGAGGCCGCTCGCCTGCATCACGACTTCGGGCCGCGGAGCTTGTTGGCGCGACTCTCGGTAGTATTCGGCGTGCCGGTCGCGGCCGACCATGAGCTGATGGAGCTGTGGCACCGTCGCGTTACCGACCGGCATTTGCGCAACGACCCGACCATCCTTCATTACGTAGACGCGATCGCTGATTTTGAGGACTTCCTCGAGCCGGTGTGAGACGAAGAAAAAGCTCGCGCGGCTCTTAAGCGAGCGCACGCGGGCAAATAGAATATCGATGTCGCGCTGCTCGAGCACCGACGTCGGCTCGTCCAGGAGGATAACCAGATGCCGGTCGGTGCGCTCTTCTAGCGCCAGTGCTTTGGCAAGCTCGACCATCTGGCGCGCGGCGAAGTCAAGCTCTGAAGTTCGAGCGCGCGGATCGATATCGGCCTGTACCTTGTCGAGCTGGCGGCGTGCCGCGGCGTTCAGGTGGCGCCTGTTGATCAATCCGAACCGGACGGACTTCGCCTCCTGACCGAGATAGATGTTTTCGGCAACGGTGAGGTTGGGTAACAGGGACTGCTCCTGGAACACGATCCCGATGCCGTTAAGGTTGGCTCCCGTCGGGCTCCCAAGCGGGATCGTCCTGCCATCCAGCTGCAATGAGCCGCGATCCGGTGCGTAGACGCCGGCGAGAATGCGCATCAGCGTCGACTTGCCCGCGCCATTCTCACCGACAAGCCCGACCACTTCGTTTTCGCCGATCTCAAGGCTGACATCGTCCAGCGCTTGGACCACGCCAAACGCTTTGCTGAGGTGAATGACGGAAAGCATATTCTATTTCACGATCTTGAGCCGGGCGCGATCGATGGATAGGGCAACCGCGACGATAATCAGGAGGCCTTGGACGGCCTGCTGCACGTAGGGAGAAATGCCCAGGAGTACCATTCCGTTGGCTAGCACGGCGATGATCAAAACGCCGACAAACGTATTAAGCACCCCACCTTCGCCTCCGGTGAGCGCCGAGCCTCCCACGACGACTGCGGTGATCGTAAAGAAAAGCCTTCCGCTTCCGATCAATGCATTACCCAGCCCCAGCTGTGCCGCAGCCAACAGGCCCGCCAACCCATACAACGCACCCGCCAGTGTGAAAACGATCAACTTCACCCGCTTGACCGGGATTCCGGACAACGCGGCCAAGTCCTCGCCTCCGCCGATGGCGTAAACGTAGCGCCCGATCCTGGTAAAGCGCTCGAACACCCAAGTAGCGCCAAGCATGCCGAGCGCCACCCAGACTGCTAGCGGGAATACGAACAATCTCGTGAGCGCCAGACTCCGGATACTGCTGTCGAGGACGCGAACAGTCGAACCACCTAGGATAAGAGTTGCAAGTCCAACTCCGACGAACCACATGCCGAGCGTCGCCATAAACGATGGTATCCGCAAATTGACGTGAATCAGCCCGTTCACGCAGCCGATTGCCGCGCAAATCGCGATCGCCAGCGCCGCGCCAATCCAACCGAGCGAGTTCGCATTGGCGTCATTGCGCACCAGCAGGCTGATCACAACCGAGCCTACAGCCAAGACGCCCTCCACCGAAAGGTCAATGCTCCCGAGAACGATGACAAAGGTCTCTCCCAGCGCCAGCACCAGCGGAATAGCCGCCGAGTTCGCGATGCGGACAACGTTGTTAAACTCAAAGAAGCGTGGGTTAAGCGCTCCGGTCAGGAGCGAGAGCGCTACTAACGCGAAGAACGGCGCAAAAGGCCTGAGGCGCCGCAAGAACGCCGGACGGAGTCCTGAACGTTCAGGCTCGTGCGCCATCGGTCTGATCTTCGATGCGCTCGAATCTGATGGTTGACTGCCCATCTGGGGGTCCATTCCGCCCTAGCTCCCGCCAGCTCGCACCCGTGGCAGGCACCGGGCGTGGGACCGTGTGATAGGATCCGAGAACGAATTGATCAAAATCAATAATTGCGCCAGTCATCATCCCGGATTCTTCTGAGGCGAGAAAAGCAATCGCTCGCGCTACCTCATCGGTTTTCAGCATCCGGCCAAACGGCAGATCTTTCTCGGCTTTCTCTCTCCAGCCATCCTGTGCTCCATGATAAAGGCGGATAACGCGACCCTCGCCGGGAGTGTCCATCCACCCGAGAGCAAGGCCGTTGACTCGGATGCGGTGCGGCATCAAGCCAAACGCCACGTTCCTGGTCAAGGTGAGAAGCGCTCCCCTCGGCGCTGTATGCCGTAATAAATGGCTGACCACCGTGCGCCACGATACTCAAGATGTTGATGATCGAACCCTCGATTTTTTTGCGAAGCATGATTTTGGAGGCAGCTTGAATCAGGAAAATGGAGCGCGGAGGTTCGTGTTAAGAATCTGATCATAAAGCTCAGGCGAAGTGTCGAAGATCGTATCGCGGTCGGTAATCCCGGCAGAATCTACCGGGACGCGACGCGCCCAAATTTGCCGTCCGGCGCTTGGATCAACTTGAAGCAGTCCGCGAGGTTCCCCAGGTCTGTCCGGACAAACTCGGTCGGGCAACCCCGGTCAGACAACTCGGCCGCAATTTTATCGCCTCGGTCTTCGTTTCGGCCGCAGATCACAACTCCTTTGGCTCCGCGCTCAGCAAAAATCCGCGCTGTCGCTTCGCCGAGACCCTGCGTGCTGCCGGTAACTACGGCAACCTTCCCGCGCAATTGCTCAGATAAATCGTTGGTCGGCACGAGAAAAAACTAAGGTTGATTCCGGATGGGCGCTGCCGAGCCTACCGCCTTAACACGAGGTAGGCAGTGTTTGTTTGGAGCTTTTGGTGATGCGGATTACCGGCAATACTTAGCTCTCGCGGATTTGCCCGGTCGCGCGTCCCCACAATTCATTGAAGTCAATTTTCGGCTCCGATTCGATGTGGGTTTTGTAAAACTCGTCGGCGTTCTCTTTTGTCACTAAGGTGCCCGTTCCGTAGAACTCGCGGTGCGATTTCGGCTCTTTGGCAGGGTCGAATTTGCCGGTTTTTGCGGCGTAGGCGATTGCGAGGCCCATGCTGCCTTGCCAGTAGGGATCCCATGAGACCGTCGCAGCAAACTCTCCGGCACGGACCGCCTCGATCGCCAACTTAATGCCGTCGATGCCGGTGACCGGCACTTTACCGGCCAGGTTCTCTGCTCGCAGCGCCTCGAGGGCGCCGGTACCCATATCGTCGTTCGCCGCCCAGATCCCCTTAATCTGGTCGCCGAAGCGGGTCAACCAAGAGCCCACCACATTGAAGCCGTCAGAAGACTTCCAGTTCGCAACCTGGAGATCGAGCAGTTTAACGTTTGAGTTTGCGTCCAGCGCCTTTTGGAGACCGGCCTTGCGTTCGATCGCTGGCGTGTTCGAGAGAATCCCGCCGAGCGCTACGATGCCGCCCGATCCGCCTATAGCCTTAATTAAGGCGTTGGCGGTAGCCTCGCCATACTTCACCCCATCAAAGGAGATATGGGAGACATAATAGGGATTAAAATCCCACGGATGCAGGTCGGCTGGTTTGTTCCACTGGGTCACCACGTACGCTCCCGCCTTGACGCAGGCCTCGACGATCGGTCGCGCGTCCGGGCTGTCGTTTGGGTCGACGTTGAGGCACATGTTGCCACCGGTTTTGGCGAGGGTCGCTCGGATGTCAGCGATCCCTTTCTCGCTGTCGCCCTCGGTTACGAGCGTGACATAGTCGGCTCCAATGGATTTCGCGAAGGCTTGGCCACCCTGGTTCCAGGTGGCGTGATAGGGGTTGGATAAGGATCTGATCGAATTAACTAATGTCGGGGTGCCGGCGGCAAAGGTCCGGCGAGGCAGCATCGCCATCACAGCACTCGCTCCAGCGAGCGCGGCGGTGCGGCGAAGAAAAACCCTACGAGGGATCGGCAGGGCACGAGGATCTTTGTTGGTGGAACTCATGTTCATTTGGTCCGCGGAGGTTTTTGCCACTTCTGTGGCTTTATCTGATTCGGGGTGATCGGGCGTTGGAGGAAACAGCGTTCATTCTATTAATGGTCCGCCCAATAATCAATCCTGGGGATTCCTCCAACAAAGGAACGTAAAACGTCACGACATTTGGCCCAAGCTTTTATCTGCTCAACGCTACTTCGCTTTTCCGGAAGCAGGGCACCCGTTACAGTTCCGATTGGTTCCCCACAACGAGAACCGAGCGGCCTATGGATGGCAACGCCATGGCGGTCACGCTCCATATCTGTTGGCCGAAGAGACCACGTGTGTTCGGTTGCCGGACAACCTGTCTTACGTAGACGGAGCATTGATCGCGTGTGGGTTCGGAACCGCTAACCCGCATGCGCGTCAGTGGCCGGGACCGACTGTTAGTGACGGGACTGGGTCCAGTCGGATTGGCAGCGGCGTTGTTGGGAAAGGCGCTTGGAGTCAACGAGGTAATCGGGTCGATACAAGCGTTGAACGGATGCAGCTTTCCCGTGAAACTGGGACTCGTAAACACCCTTCTTAGTCATTCAAATACGGTGGAAAAAATTCGAGGCCTTACCGATGAAAAGGGTTGCGAGGTCAGCATCGATTGTTCGGGAGCGCCTCCTCGCGCTGCAAGGCACCCGCCAGTAGGGGCGTTGTGGCTACGTCAAAGAAGGAAACGACGTGCAATTTAATGTTTTGCCACTGCTCATTCATCCGCAGATTACGTTATACGGATCATGGGTAACCAGCTTGGCTCACCTGTCTGAGCTGACGGAGCGTTTGTCACGTTGGGATCTGCACCCCGAAAAGAATCGTAACGCATCGATTCGGCCTGGAAGAAGCGGCTGAGGCTTATCGCATTGGAGCCATAACCGAATTTTGTGGATGAGGAGATAAAGAAAGGCGCATCCTTTCAGTGAAGAAAAAAGAGCGGCATACTCACTCGAGGCGCCAAAAGAAAGATGTTCTCTGGTTTACAAGTTGATTGGTGCGTGAAGTTATTGACATGGGAAATAGAAGGTTAGGCGTTGTGCAGTTTGAGCACCCAGGAGCCGTGTTGGATCTGATGTTTCTGATGCAGCTCCGCGTCATAGCGGGTCCGGGTTTGCCACATCTTCCAGAGGATTTTGAGCCAGCGCTGGCCTAGGCACCGTAAGGCGCAGGGGTGAGTTTTGCCCTTTTTCGAAGGCTCTGGTAATAGGTGTCGGCCCAAGGGCAGGCGTGTCGGCTTCGGTCAGCCCAGAGGTGAATGGTAGATCGCAGGACTAAGTTGCACTGGGTGCGAAGTCTGACGTGATGGACGGGACCGGATTGATAGCTGACCGGAGCAGTCCCCCCGTAGCATTGCAGAGCCTGAGGGGACTCGAACCGATGACGGTCCTCCCCTAGCTCGCCTAATAGGGGGGGTGCGATTTTGGGGCCGGCTCCCGGCAAGGAGCCGAACAGTTCGTGATCGGGATGGTGCGCAAAGAGCTTTTCGATTTGCTGACTGAACCTCCCCCGATTTGACGGACACGGATACCCAAGAGAAAGAGAAAGGATCTGATGTCAGAGAAAAAGACCAATAAAGTCTACGATGAAGAGTTTAAACGCCAAGCGGTGGAGCTGCTGATTCACAGCGGTAAAGCCCAGGCGCAGGTAGCCCGAGAACTGGGCTGCAGCGACATGAGCCTGGGCACCTGGAAAAAGAAGTATTTGCGAGCCATGGCGCCAGTCAAGGTCGATGGCCGTGAGCAGCGGCCCGAGGAAATGGCGGCTACGATCCGGCAACTGCAGAAAGAGAACGAGTATCTGCGCCGGCAGCGGGAGATCTTAAAAAAAGCTATGAGCATATTGGGCGAGGAACCGAATCCCGGTATGCGATGATTGGAGAGCTTTCGGTGAATTACAAGGTGATCGAGTGTTGCCAGGCGCTGGAGGTATCGCGCAGCGGTTACTATCAATGGAAAGAGGAGCGTAAGGGGCTGCGAGTGCTGGAGGAAGCCGAACTTCTGAATGAGCTCGAAAAGATCTTTGCAGCTAATCAGGGTCGGTATGGTAGTCCCCGGCTGACGCGAGCTCTGCGCGAACAAGGCAGGCGAGTGGGGAAGAACCGGGTGGCGCGGTTGATGCGCCAGCAGAAGCTGGTCGCCCGGCAGAAACGAGCGTTCCGGCCCAAGACGACGGTGGCTGGAAAAGTCGCTTTCCCTAATCGGATCGCGGAGATTGAGGCCAAGCGTCCCGATCAGATCTGGGTCAGTGACATCACCTACGTAGCGACAGTGGAAGGCTGGCTCTATCTGGCGATCATTCTGGATCTGTTCAGCCGCCGTGTTGTGGGCTGGAAGTTGGGTGAGAGCCTGGAAGCCAGTCTCGTCGCCAGTGCTCTCCAGAACGCGCTGGTACTGCGCCAGCCTGCTCCTGGGCTATACTTTCATTCCGATCGGGGCAGCCAGTATGGCAGCCAAGTGGTGCAGAAGCCGCTCGAAGTGATCCAAGCCCTGCCCAGTATGAGTGGGGTGGGAAACTGCTACGACAACGCCAAAGCCGAAGCGTTTTTTAGCACGTTGAAAACCGAATGTTTCCCCGTTGGAAACGTCTTTTGCTCAAAAGCCCAAGCGAGGAGCGCGATTTTCGAATACCTCGAGGTGTACTACAATAACCAACGTCTTCACAGCGCGTTAGGTTATCAGACGCCTCGCCAATACGAAGCCGCTTACCGACCGAAAGAGAAAACAACTTTTTCTCCCGAAAAAGTTACAGCAACCCTCCCTGCAGAAGGTGAAACGAAGGTCAAAGTGAGCAAACGGAATAAATGGAGGGTAGCCCGTAGGGAGGCGCCGTTTATGCCGGATTGCGATCTTGACCGCAGCGCAACCTTCTGCTTGCAAACCACCCAAGATTAACTAAACAACCTAAACGTTTTCCGTGTCCGTTTTTTCGGGGCAAGTACAAACGATAGTCCTCCAGCTGCGTTTGCAGCACCCGTAGCTGCCTGGCACGCGTCACGGCCAGACGGCTCTTAGCCAGTGTGAGAGCCTCCGAAGCACCAAATTCGGTACCTTTAGCGAAGAGCTCCAGACGCTTTTGATAGGTATTGGGTCGAGCCAGCTTATGGGTGTGCAAAAACTTTTCCCATCGGCGTTTGCCGGCGTTGACTAAGGCTTGTGGCGTGGCAAAGGCTTCCACAAAGGCCCACGCTGCGGGCAGCGTCCAGTCCTCAAAAGCCGCCAGAGCAGTAGGATAATATTCATGCAGGGCAGCGATCAGTTGATTGACCAAGGCCGTGCGCTCTTCAATCAAGGCGATCTCGTCACGGCACAGCAGGTGCAACTGCTCCAAAAGGGGATCTTGCTTTGAGAGCGGCTTCCAGGTGGAACCATCAAGACGAAGGGCGTCGGCAAAGCTCCACGCATCTAAATGATCGCTCTTGGTGCCACTCGGAGCTTTGCGATTTCGGTACGCTCGAGCGGCTTTGGGGTTCAGCGGATAAATCGTGCAATCGGGTCTCTGAAGCAGTTGGTCGACGACGGCGCCTTGACTGGTTTCGACTGCCACTGCTAAAGGGGCAAAGCGGGCCGCTTGCTGGCGCCACTCTTGCCAGCCTTCGAGCGTATGGGAAAAACTAAACTCGGTCACGATCTGGCCACCAGCGTTGACGACGACGACGTAATGATGCTGCTTCGCCCAGTCAAGACCGGCAAAGTGAGCTACAAGGGAATCAGGAGAAGACATTGCGCATTTCCGTTTGGAGGTTTGGGAGCTGTATCGCGCAGCATCAGCCTTGGCCTCAGTCCTGAGTCGACCTGATACAGGATCCTCTTGGGATGTCGTTCTCTCAGACTTTGGGACGGAAGCCTCCGAACCGGCCGGTAATCTTTCTTGAGCTCTCGTAGAGCGGGATGCACCGGACCGTACCGGTCCGCAGGCAAAGCTGCCAATCGCCTTCTGACACTGCTTGGAGCTATTAACAACCCCAAGTCGAGTCGTGGCCAAGTTATGTACCGGCTCCGATGAATAATGCGGCCTGCAATGGTCCTTCTGCCGGCGCCGGTGCATAACTATGGAAGCCGTATCAGGATGCACCAGTGCCAGAGAGTAAAATGGTCTCGCTTGATGAGCGAGCAAAAGATCAAGGAAAGCCTTTCCTGGAGCAGTTACTGCAAGAAGGAGCCAGGAAGCTGTAACAGGCGGCAATCGAAAACGAGGTTATCGACTATATCCAATTCCACCAGGATCGGCGGGATGAGAATGGACAGCGGTTGGTGGTGCGCAATGGACACATGCCGGAGCGGGAAGTAGTTAGTGGAGTCGGTCCAATCCGGGTTCGCCAGCCACGGGTTGGGCATCGTGACAGGGGTCGATTTTCCAGTGCGATTCTGTCCAAGTACATGCGGCGCGCTCCCAGCGTTGATGCGCCGATTCCAGCCCTTTATCTGAAAGGGATCACGACCGGAGATTTCAGCGAAGCGTTGACCGCGATTTTGGGGGAAGGAGCCAGTGGGCTATCAGCCACCAACATCGTCAGACTCAAGAGCAGTGGGAAGCCGATTACAAGGCATGGAGCCAGCGAAGATGGCACCAAGGAACTCTTAGCGGTTGTCGACGGATATCGCGAAAGCAGCCAATCCTGGCGTGAATTGCTTGGGCAACTCAAACGCCTGGGGCTGGCGGCCGCGCCGAAGCTGGCCATCGGTGACGGTGCACTTGGCTTCTGGATCGCTTTGCAGGAAGAATATGGTCCAGTCGCACAGCAGCGTTGCTGGGTACATAAGACGGTTAATATCCTGGATAAAATGCCGAAGAGCATCCAGGGCAAGGCCAAGCAATTAATCCATGAAATGTACCTGGCTCCGACTCGTAAAGCGGCGTTGGCAGCCTACGATCAGTTCATCAACAGCTACCAGATCAAATTTCCAAAGGCCTGTGAATGCCTGGAGAAAGACAAAGAAGTTCTCTTTACCTTTTACGACTTCCCGGCTCAACATTGGCCGCACCTGCGGACCACCAATCCCACCCCAATCCACCTTCGCAACCGTTCGGCTCCGAACTCATCGAACTAAGGGTTCCGGTTCACGAATCGCGACACTAACCATGGTTTTCAAACTCGCTCTGGAAGCCCAAAAGCATTGGCGCCGGCTCGAGGGCTTCGAACTAATCCCCAAGGTAGTTACCGGCGTCCGTTTCGTCGATGGTGAAGAACAAGCCCAACAAGCTGCTTAACCAGTCATTTCAACTAGTGCATTGTAGCATTGACTTCTGATATGATGATCTGCTAGCAAAAAGGAGTGTTAAAACGATTGGTTCTTTCTCCGCCAGAACGTCGACGACTTAGGCAGCGGGTCCGATCCCGTAGCGGGCGAGCAGAGGAGGCGCAGTGAGCCAAGATTGTCCTCTTGATTGCTAGCGGCAGATCGCAATGGGCGGTAAGTCGGCAACTGGGATGCAGCATCAACACCGTGCGACTTTGGCTGAAGCGCTTTATGGAGGAACGTTTGGCAGGTCTTTTCAGTCGTCATCGTGGCAAGGTAGCCAGCCAACAGAGCGCCAAGCTCGAAGCTCAGATTTTGGCCGCGGCCCGACATAAACCCACGGATGGCTCGACGCACTGGAGTACTCGGAAGTTGGCGGCCGAACTTGGCACCAACCATACCCGAGTCGCCCGTGTTCTGGCCAAAGCCGGACTGCAGCCGCACCGCCTGCGCCGCTACATGGCCAGCGACGACCCGGATTTTGAAACCAAGGCTGCTGATATCATTGGTTTGTATCTGAAGCCTCCGGTCAATGCCGCAGTTTTCTGCGTCGACGAAAAGAGCGCCATCCAAGCGCTGGACCGGCTCGATCCAGTGTTGCCGCTCTCGCCCGGAAGAGCCGAGCGGCACGGTTTTGAGTACTACCGTCACGGCACGCTTTCGCTCTACGCAGCGCTCAACACCAAAACCGGCCAGGTGCTGGGCCAAACTGTGCCTCGTCACACCAGTGCCGAGTTTGTTGCTTTTCTTGAACAGATCGTCGCCAGCTTTCCCGAGGGCCAGCAGATCCACATTATCGCAGATAATCTCTCGGCACATCGCACCTCCAGAGTCTGGCAGTTTATCGATCGTCATCGCCACGTGCGGATCCATTTTACACCGACCTATTCTTCATGGCTTAACCAAGTCGAGATCTGGTTTTCCAAGATCCAACGCGACGTCATCGCCCGCGGAATCTTCCGTTCGGTCAAAGACTTGGCTAAAAAACTCATGACCTATATCCGACGCTATAACATGAAGGCCAAACCCTTTAAGTGGACCTACCGATCAGCAGAGCGTCGTATCAATCCCGTATCAGGTTTAAACGCTACGCCGCACTAGGATGCGCCGATCTCCGATACACAACTTTTGACAATATTTCTTGCGAAGGCTTGGCAGCAAGTCTTTCACGGACCGTCTAGCTGCCGGGCGGCTGAACATGGCGAAGGTTTTCTCAGCATCGCGCCGCTGGCACTCACTGCGACCGAAACCGGGGATCTGTGGAGTTGGTTGATCGACTCGGTTTCCCTGAGCATCGAGTCCGCCTAAAACGACCTATCTTGAGAGAAAGAAAGAAAAAGAAGTGCAACAAATAGTACAACTAAAATATCGATATTCATAAGTACCTGGTAATGTCTTCTATATGAATACCGATCTGCGCCCTTTGGAGGCGTTATTCATGGTTCGAATCCATGCGCGACAGCCACCTGCTCGCAAATGCTCAATTCGCCAATCGCTCGGTTTCTCGCTTGCTGAGAACGAGTTTGCGCTGCAAAATCTCAGCTTCCTCGAGCAGGACTTGATCGTCAATCAGCAGCAGCGCCAGCAGGAAGTGCGATATGTGCTGTCGATGGCGCGCGAGTTCCCGCAGGCGCTGCAAGACCTGCGGGATAACGGCCGCATTAGGTTCAGCCTGGGCCTGGAGACGCCGCCAGACGCCAGTGAAGTCCTCCGGAAATGCCCGGTTCGAGTTGTGGAAGACGGACCCCAGGGATGGTCGGCACATCCCATCCAAATGCGGACAATGGCAGAACCGCTCGCCTAGTGCGCCGTCTCATCTGATTTCCTCAACCCACCAAATTCCTCGAAGAAGGGTCTAAGGAGCTAACCCAGCCACTCCGGATTTTTGATGGTACCATCAAAGTGTGTGCTGGTTTTGTATAACTCAAAGTGTCCCTTTGTGGCCGCAACTCTCGTGCGTGCGAGCAAGGCGGCAACCTGGCTCTCATCCAACCTTCGATACGTCCGAACCGCCTGAAGAGCTTGATCTAAGATTTCAGGTCTGTCGATACCCGTGATTACGACCGATGTTGGCAAACTCATTGAGTAGTGTAGCGCCTCAATGGGTTCGACCGTACTGCTTTTCAGAATGAAATGATCTCCGAACGGCTTCATCCCTTCGACGCCTATGTCTTCTTTTATCAGGATGGGCAGCACCTGATGCTGAAAACTGCGGAAGTGTGCATCCATGACGTTGAGCGGCATCTGGACTGCGTCGAAATGGAAGCCGTCGTCCGAGGCCGTCTGTAACATCCTGAGGTGCACCACCGGATCTTTGTGGCCCGTGAATCCGATATACCGTATCTTGCCGGCTTTCCGGGCCTCCAACATTGCTTCTTGAGCACCTCCCTCAGCGAAAATCCGATCCGGATCATCTAGTCGGATACATTCATGGTGCTGCATTAGATCGATGTGATCGGTTTGCAACCTTTGCAACGATTCATTGATTTGTCGACAAGCCTCTTCTTTGGTACGACCATCAAGTTTTGTCATCAGGAAAACCCTTTCCCGATAGCGGTCACGCAAGGCTTTTCCCATTCGAATTTCGCTTGTGCCGCCGTTGTAGTCCCAACAGTTGTCCATAAAGGTGATACCGTTATCGATGGCACGGCGAATCAGGTAAATACTGTCGTTCTCGTTCGCCTGTTTACCGATATGATAGCCTCCCAGTCCCACCAGCGAAATCCACTCCCCGGTTCTACCTAGGCGACGAAATATCATGTCGCCTCGTCGCTGTTCTTCGGGTTGGGCGGATGTTAAATTAGACGTTTCCTGAACGGCAGCACCGAGTTGTAGGGCTGAGCTACCCGCGGCAAGCCCAAGCGCAAACGTACTGGATGTGGTCCTAATGAAGCTCCTGCGAGAGATATCCATATCGTGTTGTTCTCACCTTTATAAGTTGACTGAGACCGGCTACTTACCGGGGTCCAGGAAGGACCATAAGATTGACCGTGCCGTTCGGCAAATGCCGAATTGAGATACGCTATATGCCGTTGGCATGGTGACGGAGTTCATTTTCGCCAATCGCAAAAAGATCCCACCTGGCAAGAAGGAATCTATCAGCGATGAAGTGCGGCTGGCCGAAAAGCGGCCCACAAGGGTGGATTAGAATCACTCGTTCGGGCAATGGTGTTCAGGGTAGGAGAGGTTAGTATTTCGGTAGGACATAACCATTAAGATTAACCTTGATAGAACAAAAGAAAGAATAACAAAGCAATGAAGATCATCGGATTGTTTAATTCTACGACGCGGTTGTTCGCGAGCGTCGTCATAGCATCGGTCGCTTGGACTTCGCCCGGACAGCATCATTGGCGCGCCGGGAAAGGCCTGCGTCACGTCCAGCTGATTCAGCCGAGTACAAATCAAAAAACCGGTACCGACAGCCCCTGGTATAGACCACCTCGGAGCCCAGGATTTAACGACCTAATCCGCGACTAGACTGGATGCCATTTGAACTGGGCCTGGCATTTCTCGGTGACTAGTTGTTCGATTATGTTGTACGCTGTCTGGCGTGAGTTTAGGCAGAATTGTGTTGGCGCCGCCTGAGCGGCGTGAATTGAAGCGCAGGGCGCGGAAACGGTCTCTGGCGATGGAGTTAGTCAAACGTGCAGAGGTCATTTTGATGTTGGCATCAGGTCATTCTTACCGGGAAGTTCGGCAGCGGCTGGATTGCAGTGATGAGTATATCCGGGAGTGGAAGAAGCGCTTTCAAGAGGAGCGGTTGACGGGACTCGATTCGCGTTATCGGGGGAGCAACAACGCCGAACACGTACTGCTCAGACCGAAGCGCGTATTCTGGAGACTACGCGGCAAGGTCCGACTGAGGGTACGACCCACTGGAGCAGCTATCGGCTGGCCAAAGATCTGGGCATTAGCCAGTCGAGCGGTGAGCCGTGTTCGGCGCCATTTCGGCATTTAACCCATCGGCCGCGTGGTTACATGGCCAGCGACTGAAACAGATTGCGAAGACCTTGGATTGGGCGCTTCACGTTGTTTGAAAAAGCCTTTCGGCGTCAACCAGTTGTTAACAACCATCCGTAACCTCCTTGGAAAATCGCGACGTTATCACGGCCCTGGTTCGTTGACTAAAGGCCGTGAGTCTTCTCGGGACGGCTTGAGGTCGCCGGCGCCTTTTCGAGGCCGACTTGATTTTGACGTTGGATAAGACGAAAATTTCACTATTTGGCGGCGCGTTTTCCTGCCGATGCTGAGGCTCTTAGATTATGATTTCTCAAATCACAACGGGACCATGCTTGTTGATTGTAGATGACGACGACTCCGTTCGAGAAGCCTTTCGTTGTATCCTCCAAGATCGATACCGGATTGTTGAAGCCTCCGGAGTGGACGAAGCATTGTCGTTGATTGATCGAGAATGTCCGGATTTGGTAACCCTCGATATGCGCATGCCCGACAAGGATGGACTAGAGGGGCTTCGGCTCATTCGCGAGCGCAGTGAGGGTTTGCCCGTAGTGATGGTTACAGGCTACGGCTCCATTGATACGGCTTGCGAAGCCCTGCGATTGGGCGCTTCAGATTATTTGGAAAAGCCTTGCGGTTACGACCAGTTAAGAACAATCGTCCGTACGCACCTTAAACCCAAACATTTTCACAGTCCTGATTCGTCGATCGCGGAGGTCACTGGACGCCGTGACTCTCCATTGGATCGCGACCCCACTTCATTGTTGGGGAAAGCTTCAATCGCCTTCGCACATGATCTGGCCAATCCTCTTCAAGTCCTACTTATTTTAACCCGTTCCTCTACTGAGTTATTGGCGTCTGAAGATGAACTTGTTCCCGGACATGTAGAGGTCCTACGGAATAACCTGCAGCGAATCGAGCTCCTTGCCTCGTGGTGCTCGAATTTAGCGCACCAATGGAGGAGTCTTGCGGAGGCCGATGCTTTTCGCAAATTTGGCGATGGGCCGTACAGAGCGGAAGAGATTATTGAACAGGCTCTGCATTTGGTGCGCCCCTATGCCGAAATCCATCGAGTGGCGCTCCTCAAGGGTCAGATGGTTAGTTCTGCTATGGTGCATGGCGATCTCCTTCATATTCTGCGAGCCTTAGCGAATCTGATCACGAATGCTATCCATGCCAGCTCTACCCAAGGTCGTGAGGTCCGGGTCGCCCTCAATTCTGATTCGTCCAGCGTGAAGTTTAGTGTAACCGACAATGGCATCGGCATACCGGCAGCACGATTGTCTGATTTCATGCAGAATAACCCATTCGACCGGTCTAACAGAGGGCCGGGCGGTCTTGGCTTGTTTATTGCAGATTGGATTGTGCGAAACCATGGAGGCAAGCTGCAGCTCTTCAGCGAGGTAGGCGTTGGAACAACCGCAGAGTTAATTCTTCCTTTGGCAGGCTAACCACGATTTTGTAGCGTCGCTTTATGCAGTTATCAACAAAAGTATCTCAAGCGGCAGGTTGAATCGTCACTATGGGTTCCGATCAAAAAGAACGTGAATCATTTTTAGTCTGTCGAAACAGTCAGCGCGTTCAAATCCGGGCGAGCATTCTCAGGCTCACCCGGTACATCGTTGCGTTCGAAGTCTATAGTCCATACAGCATTTTGCAGACTTCGGAGGTCTTGTCCGGACTTCAGATCTTTGTCAACACGCACATGGTCTACGCCGGGCGCGCTGTCGTTCGCAGTCTTATAAATACGGGGATATATCTGGTCGCCGAAGCCGACCTAGCCGATGGTTGGCTCGATGTGGACTTATTCTCTCCTGTGAACCAACGCGAACGCCTGCTAGCGGGGTTTGAGGAATTTCTAAATGAGTGGACCAACCTTCAACAGGTCAACGAGGATTTCAAGATTGTGGTTTCCGACCTGCAAAGCCTTTTGGGAGGATTTCGCGGATGGTTAGAACAGGTCGAACTGGGAATACGGTCGGAGCCCTCCGGCGATCATTCCGCTATTGAGCGGCAGGTTATCTCAGATCTGCAGCCCGCGATTCTTCCTCACGTCCACAGCCTCTTTGAGCATTTTGAGGCGATCGCAGTCTCCCTCCCGGAGCAATTGCAACCGCTCCATCAATTCTATCTTCGACGCCAACTCCATCCACTCCTCCTCTGTGCGCCTTTCGTACATCGAACGTATCAAAAGCCACTTGGATACGCGGGCGATTATGAAATGGTAAATATGATCCTAAGAAGCCCTTACGAGGGCTCCTCTGTTTTCGCCAAGCTAGTCAATACCTTTTTCTTGAGTCAGCCGCCGGCCCAGGCTCATCGCAACCGGATTACATATCTTACGGCACGAATCGTCACCGAAACAAAGCGAGTGGCTCGTCCCGGAAGGCCGGCACGCATTTTTAATTTAGGCTGTGGGCCTGCCAAGGAAATCCAAAACTTTCTCATTTATGAGGACGTTAGCAATCTTGCCGATTTCACGCTCCTTGATTTTAATGAAGAGACTCTCCATTACACGGGTAATCTCCTCAATGAATTAAAACAAAAGTATAGCCGACGAACGTCTGTCAGTTATCTGCCGAAGTCGGTCAGCCAAATTCTTCGGGATTCACGTCGTGCAGACAAACATTTTCTGTCCGAAAGCTACGATCTCGTCTACTGCGCGGGCTTGTTTGACTATCTCTCCGACCGAGTTTGTCGTATCATAATGGAAATCTTCTACGATCTGGTTGCACCTGGCGGAGTGCTAATAGCTACCAACGTCGCCGCGCATAACCCGGTTCGCAACATGATGGAATATGTGGGCGCCTGGAATTTGATCTACCGTGATGCTCGTCAACTCGCTTCGCTTCGCCCTTGAAGCGGCAGGCGAGTTCGGCATCACTAGGATCCAACGTCGATGAACATCTTCATCGAGCTGCGCAAACCCGAAGGAACTAAATAAATGCGCATTTCCCTCCGTCAAGGGTACGAACAATACAATCAGCAGGTCCGAATTCAGAATGCCGGCATCGCTTCGCTGCTCGTGATCGCTCTGATGCCCCTCGGGTCCCTTTTGGATTGGTTCGTCTATCCTCAGTTTTTTGTACCATTTTTCGCGCTCAGGATTGCGTGTTCCGCCGCCACCGCCGCAACTTGGCTGATGCTCAAAAGTCGTTACGGGAAGGGGCTTTACCCTTTTCTTATCCGTGCTTGCTACCTGCTGCCTGCGTTTTCCATGGCTTTAATGATCGCATTCTCTGAAGGTGCAACTTCTCCCTATTATGCAGGGCTTAATCTGCTCATCCTCGGTGTCTGTGCTGTGATGCGGACGAGCATGTGGGAGAGCTTGTTCTCGATCGGCGCCATCGTTGTCATGTATCTGGGTGCCTGTCTATTCCACGGCAACCTTGGCAGCACCTCCGCGAGTGTTAATAATATTTATTTTCTGACACTCAGTGCCCTTATTGTGCTGGCTGGTAACTATAATTATAACCGTTTGCGTTATCAGGAATTTATACTTCGACATCAACTTGGCGAAAGCCAGCGCGAGCTCGAGGCGCGCCACCTCCAGCTGCGTGAGCTTGATGAAGCCAAAACTCGATTTTTCGCTAATATTAGTCATGAATTACGGACGCCCTTGACGCTGATCGCCGGTCCAATCGAAAAGCTTCGCCAGAACGAGATTATTCTTAGACATGGTGAGCTCTCGCAGTTGGTGGACATCATGGAGGCAAACTCGTTGCGGCTCTTAAAAATGATTAATAACTTGCTCGAGCTGGTCAGATCGGTCGGCAAGGAAACCAAGCCGGTGAGGTCCGCGGTTCAATTAGACCAGATGCTCAACGGATTGCTGGTCTCGGTTGAATACTTGGCCCGGGAAAAGGGACTGCATTTGGAAAAGCAATTCCGACCTTCGGACGCACCGCTTTTGGTAGACAGTGATAAGCTGGAGAAAATAGTTCTTAACCTGTTGATGAATGCCATCAAGTTTACACCTACCGGTGGCTTGATTTGCATGACGTGGCAGGTTTCGGATGGTCAATTAACGCTGGAAGTAAGAGACACGGGCATCGGCATCTCCGAAGAAGATCTTGACCATGTTTTCACGCGCTTTTGGCAGGCCAGTGCCGCATCGACACGTCAGTTTCAGGGCGTCGGAATCGGGCTGGCGGTAGTCAGGGAACTCACGGAGGCAATGGATGGACATGTGTCAGCGGAAAGCGAGCTCGGCCGGGGTTCGACCTTCAGGGTGATTATTCCCGCAGCGATAACCGATAAGTTCAACAAACGTCAGCCTGATATTCCGACAAATTTTCTAGCGAATGGTAGACCCGAAGACGAATGGCTGAGATCTCTATACCGCCGTGCGGATTTGTTTGTTGAGACGGTCGACCCCACTTTGGGGGTAAACGAGATATCTCTGGCGAACCGTAAGCATCCCCTGATCCTGGTGGGCGAGGACGAGGCTGATATGGCAGCGTTCATCGCCGCTCAACTGAAAGAGCGCTTCGACGTCTTGATTGCGACGGATGGCCAATATGCCATCGACATGACCCGTCAATACCAGCCCGATCTTCTAGTTTTAGACATGATGATGCCCGAAAAGGACGGCTTGCAGGTATGTCGTGAACTCCGTGGCCAAACTCAAACCAAAGCCTTGCCGATCTTGATCTTAACAGCACGCGCCGATGAAGAAACGAAGCTCACGGCATTGGAAAATGGTGCAACTGATTTCTTGACGAAGCCTTTCTCGACCACTGAGCTGCAGGTTCGCTGCAAGAATCTACTGGCACTCGCCTTTTTAAATAATCAGCTGGCCGATCGGAACCGGAAGCTAACCCACAGTATAGAACAGTTAAAAGAATCGGAAGTCCGGATGGTCCAGCATGCTAAGATGATTTCGCTTGGCCGCATGAGCGCAGGTCTAATTCATGAGATCAACAATCCCCTCAATTACGTAAATGGAGCCTTGGAAATCCTCAGAAAACGCCTACATGGCTCTGCGCCGCTGGCGTCATCTGCAGAAATCTTTGATGATATCCAACACGGTCTGAAGAGAGTATCCGATTTGGTGTGCAATCTTCGAACGTTTGCGCGGCCAAATACAACCCCTTTTGAGTCACTAAGACTCCTGGAATGCGTGCGCCAAGCTTGCCGTCTCACGACTGGTGCCGACGAACAAGTTGCTCGGCCGACAATTGATATAGATCAGGCCATTGTCATCAACGGAAATCCCACCCAGATCAGCCAACTTTTGGTAAATCTCATTCAAAATGCACACGACGCCTGCAGCAGCCGTCGCTCGTCCGGCTATCTGCCAAGAATTAGTATTGGAGCCGCAGTGCAGCATGAACAATTAAGACTGGAAATTGAAGATAACGGGATCGGAATACCCGACGACATCATGGACAAGATATTTGATCCATTTTTTACCACAAAGGAAGTTGGCAGCGGAATGGGACTGGGTTTAAGTATTTGTGCCGGTATTACCAAGTTTCACGGAGGCCAATTGGATGTGCAGAGTGTAAATGGCAGAGGCACAAAGGTAATCGTGACCCTACCGCTCGTTGAAAAACCCGGGAATGAACAGGAACCTGAGGAAATGAAGGAGCCCTATGAAGCCTGTATATGACTATAAATCATATTGTATTCTTTATGTCGATGACGAAGTAATGTCGCTGAAATATTTCAGGGCGACTTTTGATGATAGATTTAGGATCATGACCGCACCTAGTGCGTCGGAGGCGTTTCGCTTGTTCGAATTGCATAAGGATGATATCGGCATTCTAATCGCAGATCAAAGAATGCCCTCGGAGACAGGTGTGCAACTGCTCGAAAGGGTGCGCCAACAGCGTCCAAAGATGATTAGAATGCTTGCCACAGCCTATTCTGACCTGAATGCAGCGGTTGCTGCGGTAAATACCGGAGCGATCTACAAATACATCTCCAAGCCATGGGACATCCGCGAGTTAGAAATCACCCTCATGCGAGCGATGGAGTTCTTCATTATTCAGGGTGAGCGGGATGCGCTTCTGCGGGAGAAAATTTCCGCTTTGCATCGGTTGATGATGACAGATCGTTTACTTAGCCTCGGGCTTCTCGCGTCCGGATTGGGTCATCATCTCCGTAATGCCCTGGTAGCCGTCAGGGTCTTTTTAGACCTCGCTCCACTAACACATATTGATATTGAGCGCGTTAGTAATCCGGATTATTGGCTCGCGTTTTATAAGACGGCGCAGTCTCAAATGCGCAAGATTACCGGAATATTGGATAGCCTGGGATCAATTCCAATCACGCCTCCGGCAAGATTTGATGACCAGCTTAAACTATCCGAGCTGGCAACCGAAATTGCTAAGTCGAAGGAAGGGCAACAAGGATGGGAAGATCGAGCAGTACAAGTGCAGGCTCCTTCCTCTGAGCGACTTATGTCCGTTAATAAAAAAATGTTCGGCCGATTGTTTGATTTGCTCTTTGAAAACTTAGCCGGAGTCACGGCGAAGGAGGCGGTATTCGGCATCGTGGTCACAGAAGATAGTCAGAGCGGGGACGTCAAATTGGACTTTTCGGCAGACGGATTGAGATTACCAAAGGAGTCTCTTCGCCACGTCTTCGATCCTTTCTATGTTCAGGACACCAATCCGAAAGATGCAGGAATCAATCTTCTGATCTGTTACTTCATCGTGTATCATCACGGAGGTCAGTTTATCGCCACCGTGGATGGAGCCGACATAACCCGCTATACGATCACCCTTCCGCGCCAACGAGAGACGGCAACGATCATCAAAGACGAGGACCAATTTTTAAACAAAGTATTTGCGACCGAGCAAGCTTGGGAAGGTCTGTTGATTTCATAAACAGGTCTCTCCCAGCATTTCAGATCGCATCTCGGCTCCCTGAGGCGCCGACAATTCTGTATCACCATCTTGGACAGATACCAAATGTGTAACAAAGCTTTGCGTTCGGGGCGGCGTTTTTTGACTGTCACATCCTTGATTAACAACCGCAGCATCCGCACGCTTCCTGGAAGCACGGAAAAAGTGAGACCGGCAGTGGTTGCAGGGTAAGCGTCACGCCTAGCGCCTCTGTTGGAGTGGGCGGAAATGTCGTAGGAGGATTGCATGACATTTGCCGCGCAGGAACTCGAACAAATCTTAAGTCAGGACGCGCAGGGTCGTGTGCTGGTGAGGCGTGAACGCCGTGAGTCGCTGTTGGCGGAGTACGATCGCAGCGGGATGAGCGGGGTAAAGTTTGCGCAGTACGTCGGGATCAAATACTCCACCCTGGCCTACTGGCTGCAGCGCCGACGACAGAAGCAAAAGTCGTTGATAAAAGCTGGCGGGGACACAGAACCGGGCAAGCGCAATGGAGCCTGGATTGAAGCGGTTGTTCAGCATTCTATAGGGTCTCGCTTGCCGGCAGAAGCCTTAAAGATTTGCTTTGCTGGAGGGGCTTACTGTCAGATCAGCAGCGCAGGGGAAGCGGCTTTGGCTGCGGAGCTGCTTGGCCGGCTCGGCGCGAAGCGATGATCAGCTTTAGCGGAAGCCTGCGGATCTTTTTGTTGGTGGAGCGCTGCGACATGCGCAAAGGCTACAATGGTCTTTCCGGGCTGGTGAGCAGCAGTTTTGGGGAGGATCCTCGCAGCGGAGCGCTCTACGTGTTTTGTAACCGGCGCCATACCCGGATCAAGGTGCTTTACTTTGACGGGACTCGGTTATGGGTTTTGAGCAAACGGCTGGAACGGGGCACCTTTAGTTGGCCCAAGCCGGGCCAGGTAGAAAGTCCGACGTTGAAGTTGAGTCCCGAAGCCTTCGCGATGCTCACCGATGGAGTGGACTTGCGCGGGGCAAAACTGCGTCCCTGGAATGAACGGGAATAGAGGAAAAAACTCTGTTTGTTTTCGAGAAAAAGGTCGCTATTTTCCAGGAGATTTGACACTATAACTAACGGTGTCAGAGGAAGTTACACTCCAGGAAATTATCGCTCAAAAGGAGGCTCAGACCGGCTCTCCAAGCCGAGAATGAGCGACAGAGTCAGGAGATCAAGCTGCTCAAGGAGAAGATCGATTTACTCATCCGACGCCTCTTCGGCTCCAAGAGCGAGAAGCTCGATGCGGCTCTGGGCGGGCCAGAGGAGCTGTTTTGTGTTCCAAAAAGTGGCTGGTTTTGAACCGCTTAATTTCGACCCTTAGGCTGGTTTTGACTGACCCCTGACAATTGCGCCGGTCGTCTCCGCTGAGTGTGACTACAAGTGAACCCTCTCCCATACGGTATGGGGCGCTTGCAGCATACCGTTAATTTGACCACCGCCGCCGCTCACATATAGGAAATCTGTGCTGAGCGCCACAAAGCGGATCTGGTCAGTAGCAACCCAGGTCGGCGACAAACTAGTGCAGTGAGTCAGAGCCTCGTTGAGTGACTGGTTTAATGCGATGATCGGCATTCTTATATCTCCAGCGGAAGGGTGTGGCGGTTTTGTTGTACTGCCTGATGTAGCGAATCAGCTTTCTGGAGAGGTCGGTTGTAGAAGTGAAGATTCCGCGAGCGATGACATCGCGTTGGATTTTGGAAAACCAGATCTCGACTTGATTGAGCCAACTGGAATAGGTCGGGGTGTAGTGGATCCGAACCGTTGGATTGGCCTGGAGGAACTCGAAAACATGCTTGGTTTTATGTGCGCTCAAGTTGTCGGCGACGATGTGAATCTCTCGGCCATCGGGCTGGCTGGCGACGATCTGGCCGAGAAAGCCGACAAACTCAGCACTGGTATGCCTAGCGGTGGTCTTTCCCATAACGTCGCCGGTGCGAGTGTCGAGCGCCGCATACAGTGAGAGGGTGCCGTGACGAAAATACTCAAAGCCATGTCGTTCAGCTCGGCCGGGGGAAAGAGGCAAAACTGGGTCAAGTCGATCGAGCGCTTGGATAGCGCTCTTCTCATCGACGCAGAAGACCGCGGCGTTTACCGGTGGCTCAAGATACAAGCCAATGATATCTGCCGCCTTCTCTTCAAACTCAGGATCATCGCTGGCCATGTAACCACGCAGCCGATGAGGCTGAATGCCGAAATGGCGCCAGACACGGCTCACGCTCGACTGGCTAATGCCCAGATCTTTTGCCAGCCGATAGCTGCTCCAGTGGGTCGTACCGTCCTTGGGACCCTGACGCGTGAGTTCCAAGATACGCGCCTCGGTCTCAGCTGTACGGGTTCGGCGTGGACTACCGCGATAACGCGAATCGAGTCCCGCCAACCGCTCCTCTTGAAAGCGCTTCTTCCACTCCCGGATATACTCATCACTGCAATCCAGCCGCTGCCGAACTTCCCGGTAAGAATGACCTGATGCCAACATCAAAATGACCTCTGCACGTTTGACTAACTCCATCGCCAGAGACCGTTTCCGCGCCCTGCGCTTCAATTCACGCCGCTCAGGCGGCGCCAACACAATTCTGCCTAAACTCACGCCAGATAGCGTACAACATAATCGCACAACTAGTCACCGACTTATTGCACTAGAAACTGGAATGTGAAAAAGAAGGATGTGTCATCGAAAATCCGGTGGGAAACCGATAAAACTTTTGACCACGTTCTCTGGAACTTTACTAGCCGGGACAACGCCCATTTGGACTGCAACTAGTGTTAAGGATGCCGCATTGTGTACGCCCAGCTTTTGCATAAGACGAGACCTGTGGTTGTCCACTGTCTTTGTTGCTACTCCGAGCAATCTGCCTATCTCCTTGTTAGATTTGCCTTCGGCGATTGATTGCATGACTTCGATCTCCCTGGCTGACAGAGCTTGCGCTGACCCGAATACTGAATGGTCGAGGGACTTGTTGAGTTTAGGCGAGAAGAAGCGCCCCCCGACGCTAACTGTACGGAGCGCAAACAACAGAATCTCCAACGGTTCTGATTTGTGAACAATACCATCTGGCTCGGCCCGGAGCGCGGCAGCCAGTACGCTTGTGTCCGACGCCCTCGTGAAGATCACGGTTCGCATTTCAGGTAATTCTCTTCGTGCTCGCAACATGACTTCGTGACCGCACAGTTGCGGCAAAAGGAGGTCGATAATAGCAACATGCGGAGAAGTCTTTTGAAAAACTCGAATCGCGTCAAGGCCCGTTCCGGCCTGGCCCACTACTTCATACTCGGGTAAACGTTCCAGATAGCAACACAACAATTCACGTACAGCATCGTGATCATCGACTATGACAATTCTTGTTTTCATGTTTGCATGCCACCTAGTCTGTTAATCGTATGTTACATAAAGTCCAGAATGACCTCGCGGCCAGGTATCTGGATGTTTTTCCCGGGCTCGTTGCAAAATGATCTCGATATCAAGCTCCTTCATTGCAATGCGCAATTCCCAATGCAGCAGGAAACGCGAACAGCCATCCAGGACCGAGCACAGATAGAAGAAGGTGCCGGCGATGTTCAGATAGGAGATATCCACATGCCAGTGCTCGTGAGGCTGAAGCGGTTGTTGGAAGCCGTTACCCTTGCGCGAGGGCTTTGGGTTCCAGCTCTGCAAAAGCCCGGTGGCTTTAAATACTCGGTGCTTATCGCACAGATCAGAAACGGCTTTGCCTTCAGTCAGACGCTCGCGAAGAATCGCGACCTTCTGTTCAGGGCTAAAATAACGTCGGTTGTTGTCGTTCATCGAGGCTTGTTCTTCTAGCCTCGACTAGCTTACCCTCAGCTAGCGATTTTCCAATTCCGTCTGAAGCAGGACACGGAACGCTCCGCTGCGGTCAAGCAGGAAGCCGGCATAAACGGGCTACTTCCCACGCTCCGCGTGGGCGCCTGCCATTTATTCCGTTTCCAGCTTGACCTTCGCTCTGCGTTCCGGCAGAGGTAGCTGTCACTTTTCCGCAGGAAAAGTGCCTTTCCATCCCGAGCCATTTCTTTCATCGGTGGGCAGTTAATTGTTGAGGTTTTCGAACTCGACAGGCGAAAGGGCGCCCAAAAATCTCTGTCCGTCAAAACTGGGGAACAACTTGTAGACCACATATGCACTTCATTAGTCAACAATAATCTTTCCTTTAAACGGTAATCGTTCGCGAGTGAAAACATGACTAGGGCCACAGCCATCCCATAAAGAGTGCGGCTCTTTACTTGTGTTCACTGGAACAGATGCTAGAAAAGAAATACCAAACCGACCGCCTCCGATTTCAGTGTTCGGTCAGTGGGAAAGCATCTGAACCGCATACTTAGCAACTCCTTCTCATTTGAACCGATACATTTCTGAAGCAATTCCGCGAAACACCACCCGCAAACTCGTTTCAACTCAGGATCACAAGAGCTATTTTTATCTCTGTGGGGATGAGAGTGATGTAGGGTAAACTACTCAAAGCCCTTAGGCCTAAGCGGGCAATAGTTATAGAGGAGACACCTTCTTTTCAAGCCGCTCTCAAAGGCTGTATGGTGAAGAAGTGTCCTCCCAGAACAATCATCTAAAAAGTTATGCAGGATTCGTTAAAACAGAGGCACCGATGGAGGTTCCCCGGTGCCACGCCGAACCGGCGTGGTATTGCCTGCGGTCGCAGCCCAAGCGCGAGCACATCGCAGCAGCGTATCTTCGTTTGCTGGACGGTGTGACGGTTTTCTGTCCCCGGTTCAGATTCAAACGGGCGACCCGGCAGGGCCTCGTCTGGGTGAACGAGGCAATGTTCCCCGCCTACTTGTTTGCTCGCTTCCAGCTGGCGGAAATGCATCGCCAGGTCCGGTGTGCTTGTGGCGTTAGCCATATTGTCCGATTCGGCGATCGGTACCCAAGTATCGAAGACGAGGCTTTGGCGCAGTTACGGGACCGTACGGGTGTCGCGGAGGTGAAAGAATTGATTTGCGAACTCTCGCAAGGAGATCAGGTAAGGATCGTGCAGGGCGCGTTCGTCGGACTGGAAGCAGTCGTCACACAGGTTCTGCCGGCCAAAGAGCGAGTGAAGGTTTTGATGGATTTCCTCGGCAGGACAATGGAGGCATACGTAGATCACCCAAGTGTTCTACTGCAGGTAATCCATCCGCTTGCGGGGTAAGGCGTTCGGCTGATTCAGGAGTCGAGAGCGAAACGAAAATCGGCCAAGGACGATAGCTTGCCTGTGAATGGAGCGCGTAGTGGCCCCATCCTTTTGGCCCTAGATTCACCTGTTGGCATCGCCGCTCCTCCGGCTGTTCGCGGCCCACGGGATAATGTTCGGTGTCTATGCCGTTCTACTGTGGTTCGAAGACAGGAATCAGTGGAACCCAGGACGCATAAACCAACGGTCAGGAAATGATGAACAATATGCAATTGCCATGCGGGGCGACAGGGTTAAAGTCCGAAGCAAGGCAGAAGTCCTGAAGAGCGTGGACAAAGATGGACGCTTGGAACGGACTGCCATTCCTGCCGGAGTTGCCGACTCTATCTAAAACGACTTATGTTTTAGAAAAGAGACTGATTGTCGTGCGCGACGAAGTGGCAAAGCAAACGCGGCGCGCGACAGGCTGCGCACGGCCTCACGAAGGTGGTGCCGGTAGAGCAGCGAAAGGCCTATCCTCGAGTCGCCGAGTGTATTTGTTGTAATAATGGCTGCTGCTCAGCTGTCGAGGCACGCAATTGACGACAATGCCAGGGACGTTAACTTGGCGATTCGCCAGATCTTCAAGTGCGAGCTGGCAGTGCTGGCGCTGGCTATAACCCAGCCGCACGACGAACAGTGTCCAGGCCGTTTTCGACGCAATGGTCGTCGAATCGTCGGCGGCAAGAACTGGCGGAGTGTCGACCAGAATGAAATCAAAATGCTGTCCAAGTTCCCCGAACAACGCGCCCATTCCAAAGCCGAGAAGTTGCTCGGCGATATTCGGGATCCGCGGACCGGTCGGCATGAGGAAAAGCTTTGGCATCCGCGTCGGGCGAACCACCTCTTCGAGAATCGCTCGATCGGTGACAAGGTCCGAAAATCCTGGCCCGGAATCTGTTTCCAGAAGTACGTGAAGTTTGCCCCGACGCAGGTCTCCATCGACGAGTAGGGTGCGGGAACTCGTTGCCGCCAAGGCGATTGACAGATTTATCGACACCACCGATTTGCCCTCACCCGGCACGGCGCTGGTGACCGAGAAGCAACGTTTTGTTCGAAGGTCGTCGGGTAAATTCAATAAATTCGACCGGAGATTCCGGAAAGATTCGACGAACGCCAAGTGATTGCGATCACAGTCAAGCACCGTGCGACTTCGCGTGGCCCATGGATCGGCCATGATTCGGCCCAGGATAGGGATTGGCAGAGCCCTTCTCACGGCGCCAATAGTCTGGAAGCGCTGCCGCGACGCGCTTAACACCAAGGTAGCCAGGAGCCCGCAGACCAAGCCGGCCAAGCCGCTCCAAAGCGTTTTTTTGAGAACCTGCCGCGGCAGCGCCGTTGCCGGCCCGGCGTTCTCGAGAATCTCAATAACGTCCTGATCGGTTTTCTTCGCTAAGTCAACTCGTGCCAGACTCGCCCTTAATTTATCGGAAGCGGCTTCCGTCGATGCTACACGGGCCTTCAGCGACTGGAACTGCGAAATTTGGCTGTTGAGGTGGGCCAGATCCGCTTGCCGTTTCGAGATTTCCGTGTTCAGAGCGTTTATTTCCCGATCTATCGCTTCCAGCTGTTCTTGCTTGGTTCGCTCAGCCAAGGCAATCCGCTGTTTATCGTCTTCCTTCGCTTGCGAGGCAGTGGCCCCGAGCGTGCGCTCGGTTTCACCGATTCGGGCCGAAAGCGCTCGGATTTTTGGGTGTTGAGGTTTCAGATAAACTAGAAGCCGGTCCCGCTCCGATTTGAGCGAGGCTAATTCCTCAGCGGCGGCGGCGATTCGAGGGTCCGGCTCTGCTGGAGAAGCCGTGGTCAAGGCAGTGTCCGTTGTCGTTTTATCGCCGCTGTCGAGTGGAATAGAAGCGCCGGCCCGAGCCGCATCGGAGGCGGCGCCGGTGCTCACCTGGGCTCGCTGCAGGCGGAGATCGATGACGCGTTTACGCAGGCTCGCGAAAAAGGCAGTGTCTGCGCTCAACTGATCTTGCAGCGTCGCGATCTCATGTGTGTGCTGGTACTGGTCAAAAGCGGCGGCCGCGGATTGACGATCGGCGTCCGCGCCGGCGGACTCTTCGCGAAGGCCGGCGATTGGCTTCTCCATCCGTTGCAGGCGAAGCTCGCGGCGAAGCGCGAGAAACTCTGTCATCGTCTGCTGAAGCCTTTGCTGGGTATACTCAGGAACCGGTCCGGTAGCATGCAGGAGTAAAATAGAGGTTTGCGGAAGGTTCGTCGCCGTCACCTTTACCGGTTGATTCAGTGGCGGAGGGAAGATGGGGTGAGAATTCCGGACCCGAGCCCGAACGCCCGCACCACTCAAAATTGCGGCCTGAGTTGCAAGAAATTCAGGATCGTTCTGGCCTTCGTTGCCGGGAAGGGTGTCCGGAGTGAGTGTTCGATTGGCCACCAGCATTTTCGCTTCTGAGACGAATAGCACAGGTTGTCGCAGCGCAAGCCAGCAACCGGCAGCTAGACCTCCGCAAAGCAGCAGCGAGAGGAGCCACCAGAAACGCCGGGCCTCCAACCAAGCCGCAGGTAAGTCGGAAAAGTTCATCGACTGCATTACCAATTCACCAATCGCTGAGGAACTTCGATAATATCGCCAGTCCGCAAAACTGGATCGAGATCTGGTCTGCCCCCATCTATAATCAGAGTGACATCGATGATCCTCGTGTTAAACCTATTTACGGTTTGCCGAATCAGTTTCACCTTCTTCCGATTCGCAAATTCCGAAAACCCCCCGGCTCGAAGGATTGCGCGGCTGACAGTCAAAGTTTCGTCGGCGGGCAAGTCGAGTGGACCTTGTTTGTTGACTTCACCGGCGAGGTAAACGCGACCGGAGAAGTGAGCGAGCGCATTCGCCGGGCCTGAGGCGGCGGAAGAGTTTGGCCGACGGGTAATGGCAATCATCACGGTTGCCTTTTTGTACAGACTACGCTCCAGAGCATGCTTGATCTCAAGAGCCAATTCGGACGTGCTCTTGCCGGCCGCCGGCATCTTGCCAAGGTAGGGTACTTTGATCTGGCCGGCATCGTCGACCCGCAGAGTCACCGGCGCGTCTTCATCTTCGACGATGCGGAAGACGAGGGCCTGGCCAACGACGATCCTGCGATCTCCACTTGGCGTGCTTTGGCTAGCTGCGGTGTCAGCCGTCAATTTGGTTTTGTGTTGGGCGGCAAAGGATGGCTCGGCGGGCGGCCAAGGCAAAATTCCGCAGAAGCCAAGAATGAGGAGGGTGATAAATCTAGAAAGCGTACGACACATTGAAGTCAGCTCGGTTCTGTTGATAATTGCCGTTTCCACCGCTGCCTTCCCGGCGAATGAATTGGTACTGCAGTCCAGCGGTGATTCTCCGCGAAAGCGCGTAATTGAAGCCAACACCCGTGCCATATTGGGTGAAGCCTCCAAGGAACTCTCCGCTGAATACCCGGCCCCAGCCCGCAAAGCCGTTCGCTCCGACCGTCAGGTTACGCCGGAGCTGGTACCGGAGACCCAAGGTGAACCGGTTTTCGCTGTAGAGGTCTGTCCCGGTGGAGAATTGCAGATCTCTTTGAAAAGATGCGATGTACTGCAAAAAACGGCTCAGCTGATGGCTGATATTAAAAGAGAGATAATAGTCAATCGACTTGACGTGCGGAGCGTCGACATCATAGAGCCCTGCAGCCAGGTCCAGCGTAATCAATCGAGTTAATCTTCCCCGAAGAAAAGGACCAACACTCGCTCCGCTGACATCTCCGGTATTCTCAAAGGTCCGACCGTTAACTGTTGTGATGCTGTTTGCAGAGTTCGAGGACAGCGATTTGGAATAAAAGAATTCCAAACCCGTGTTCATGTTCGGAGTAAGGGCATACGCGGCAGCGAGACCTGGACGGAGAGTATTTCGTGAGCCGCTGGTGGTGGTACCGGTTGCTTTGTTCGGATTGTCCGAGCTGAATGAGTAATCAAATCGAGCGGTCACAATAAGCTGCGAAAGATACCAGTCCGCGGAGACGCCTGCGTCGTTGGTGAGCCGATTTAGGTTGTTCTGGTTCGCTGCGGCGGCGTCTCGGGTCGGATCCTGAACGATCGAGAAATAGTTGTGGAACCCGAACAGAAAATCACCTGCCACAAGCTTGAGCTCGATCTTGGAATCGGGCTCAATTGCGAGCTGGACCGATTGAGTGTTAGTGCCTCCCAAAAATTCGCTCAAGGTCGCACCGAGCCGAAGATCGACCACATTGAGATGGCTGAGTTCCCATGCCAAATCCAGGTCCAGCGACTGATTGAAAACCGCTTCACTTTTGGCGTTTGTGGAGCTCAGATCCGAGTTGTCGTCCACGGTGAAGCCGAGCCCAATCGAAGCGCTTCCGCGAAATGGACCGAGCGTTACAAAAGTTGGCCCCTTCGGCACTTGAAACTGCGTGATCGGTACACGGCTCAACGATGCGCGAATCGATTCCTGGGCGGCAACCTGGTTGGCCGCGAGCCCAACGAGGCTCAACGCCAGAACAAAGCTGCTGCAAAAGGTTCCAGGCTTCCGCCGCAAGGAAGGCCTTCGATCAACTCTAAGCAGGTTCTCCAGGTATCGCTTGAGATACTCCCATTTCCTAAGACCAAGCGCATTCGGACCGCCTCGCGGGCCGCCTCTTTTGAACGCAACGACATCACTAAAATATGAGAGACGGTGCACTTGGCGCGGAAGTAATCAGTTAGGTAGATGATCGGAGATTCTCAAATCCGTTTAGATTTTCCGACAAGAAAATCCCGGGGCGATTGGCGGCTGCAATACACTGCAATCCGGAACAGGACAGCGCACTCATGGGACTTCGGGAAGAGACTCCAAGTACGGTCGATCCAATTTATGGAGTTTATATTCAATTTATGAGGATTATATAAATTACGGACCCTGTAAAGCGAGCTAATCCTTTCGGGTGAGATCGGACCGGTACCGCACATAATCCCCTTACGGCGACGGAGCCTTTACCGGTTTGGAGGCGGTCGTGACTCAGGTTTTGCAGGCAAAGCAGCGAGTCAAAGTATTGATGCATTTTCTTGGTCGCGAAATGAAGGCGGAAGTCGAGGAGTCGCGGGTGCTGCGACAAGAGGTTCATATAGTGGAAACCGAGTTGGAATTCAGAGGCCGTAATCGACGAGCTTTGATAATCACCGACGTCCGGGCGAATAAGCATTGGAGAAGAATAAATCTTGCGAGATCCTAGAGGAGATAATTGGGCTTGACAGAAACCGACTGATGGTGGATTGAGCGGCTCAGCGCTTTTTGCGGGTAATCACGAATCCGCAGGAATCCGGACCGGGGCGGCAGCTTGCCAGAATCTGAGAACATTCAGATCGGTTTTCCGTCCTCCGAGAATGACGAGAAGTTAGAAGAACCGGTAGGCGTAAGTCTTGCGTGACGCCGTGGTGCCGACTGTCTGCCGTTTTGCGAGCTTGGCGAAGCCAGCCCTGGCGTGATCCACAAGTTCGCGGAGAGCGCAGTACCATGCCACAGTGGAAACGCCGCTTGGATGTGAGCTTGATTTTGCTCAGCTCTCTGGCCTGGGCGCCACTCATGTTTCTGATTGCCTGCTGGATCAAGCTAGTTTCCCGTGGGCCGCTCCTGTACCGCCAGACGCGGGTCGGTTGGTTCGGACGTGAGTTCGTGATTCTTAAGTTTCGGACCATGCGGGTCAACGCCGACACGGCAACCCATGAGCGTCATTTTGAAGACCTCATGACCTCAGGGAAACCCATGATCAAGCTGGACAACAGAGGCGACCCTCGAATCTTTTTTGGCGGAAAGCTGCTTCGCGTTTTTGGGCTCGACGAGTTACCCCAACTCTTCAACGTGCTGCGCGGCGACATGAGTTTGGTCGGCCCGCGTCCGTGCACTGTTAACGAATTCGAACGGTACGAGCCTTGGCAAAAGGCTCGGGTCAACGCGCCTCCGGGCTTGACGGGGTACTGGCAGGTGAACGGCAAGAACCGAACGACTTTCCTTGAGATGATCAACATGGATCTGCACTACGTCCGGCATATGTCCTTGCTTTTCGACACAGCGATTATGATTCGTACCATTCCGGCCCTGCTCGGGCAGGCTCTCGCCACCCGATCGTCGGATGAGAAATCGACGCCGGCACGATTTAGCGGAATTGAATCGCATCGATAAGTGTGCTGTCCGGTATTCGACTAACAAACGATGAATCAATTCACTTCAGTGGGCGTGGTGGGCTGCGGGTATTGGGGACCTAACCTGGTCAGGAATTTCAAATCGCTGCCGAATTGCCGCTTAAAAGCAATGTGCGACGTTAGTGAGGCGCGTCTGGCGCATCTCAAAGGGCTCTATCCCGATGTGAAAGGAGTAACCGACTTTGCGCATCTTCTCAACGAAGTAGGGGTGGACGCCGTTGTGGTAGCTACGCCGGTCAAGCACCACTTTACCTTAGCAAAAGCAAGTTTGTTGGCCGGCAAACATACAATGGTCGAGAAGCCGATGGCGGCATCGTCCACCGAATGCGAAGAACTGATCGAGATCGCCGAAGAAAACGGATTGGTCTTAATGGTGGGGCACACTTTTCTGTATTCCGCGCCTGTTCGTAAGATTGTCGAGATCGTGCAGGCTGGGGATCTTGGCGAGATCCGCTACATCAATGCACGGCGCTTGAACTTGGGCCTTTTCCAGAAGGACATAAATGTCGCTTGGGACCTGGCGCCTCACGACATTTCCATCATTTTGCACGTGCTGGACGAGTTTCCCGAAATGATCAACTGCCAAGGAAATGCGCACGTCACCCAAGGGACTGAGGACGTGACTAATATTTCACTTTCCTTCCGACACAAAAAATTTGCGACCATCCAAAGCAGTTGGCTGGAACCACGTAAAGTCCGCGAAATGACGATCGTGGGTACCCGTCGGATGATTATCTACGACGACCTCCAGACGCACGAAAAGATCCGGATCTATGATGTCCGGGTGGAACGTCCGCCGCACCACGATACCTTTGCCGAATTTCATTATTCCTATCACTATGGCGATAGTTATATCCCGTACCTGAAGCAGGAAGAACCGCTGAAAGTTGAGTGCCAACACTTCCTGGAATGTATTGAGAAAGGGGTAAAGCCGTTAACCGATGGAGAGGCCGGGTTACGCTTGGTAAAGATTTTGGAAGCCTCCTCAAAATCGCTGAAGAATGGCGGCGCTGCGGTCAGCTTTGCGTCGCTGGAAAAAGCGTCTCGCTCGTTGTCCCGAAACCATGTGCGAGTGCCATCGCAACAGCCAGCGGATGTGTTGGCAGGAGCATGAGTATGGCGCAGGCAGACTATGTACGCGTCGCACCTGATGTGAAGCTCGGACGCGAGGTTAAGATCTTTGGTTTTGTCAACCTCTACGGCTGCGAGATCGGCGATGAAACCAGGATTGGCGCATTCGTTGAGATCCAAAAAGGCGCGAAGATCGGGAGCCGTTGTAAGATCTCCAGTCACACCTTCATCTGTGAAGGAGTCAACATCGAATCCGAGGTGTTTATCGGTCACGGTGTCACCTTCATTAACGATCGGTTGCCACGCGCGACTAACGGAAATGGGACGCTTCAAGCGGAGACGGACTGGAAGTGCGACAGCACAGTAGTCCGGCAAGGCGCTTCCATCGGCTCGGGTGCAACTTTGCTTGGCGGAATTACAATTGGAGAAAACGCAATTGTCGGCGCGGGCAGCGTGGTGACAAAAGATGTGGCGGCTAACACCGTTGTGGTGGGCAACCCGGCGAAATTCCTGAGGAGAACCGAGGAGGCAATCCGCAGTGCGGGTAATTTCTCGGAACTATCAGTACAGCACCCTAGTCCTTAATCAGTTCACCGGCTGGTCGATAATCCGGCTAGGTCTTTTAGAAATTATGGTGGATCGGTTGGGGCTGAGAGATTGGGAGCGCAGTTGCGCGCTAGCGACGATGACGCCCAAGCCGCAGAAGCCGAGCGGCTCTCAGTCCGGATGGAGGCCAAATGAAAAAGACCAGAAAACAAAAGATCGCTGACGCAATCGAGGACTACTCCGAAAAGGAGGTCATCGCTCGACTAGGCTATAGGCCCGTCACGTGGTATTACGGAGGCAGCGAGCACAACGACTCCCGGCTGCGCATCGGTAGACGCCGATGGGCTCAGTCATCGTCTCAGATGGCTCAATGAGGAGTGCTACAGTGGCACCCTCAAAGAAGTCCGGGAGTACGTCAATGAATGGCTGATAACACCATGCCGGAGGCGGAGTAATCAGCTATGAATCCTATTGGGCCATGCGCGAACTGGCGCACGGCACCTATCACCTCTTTGACAACCGCTGGCTGGTCCGCATCAAGAAAGCCCTACAAACGCCCTCTAGGCCCCACCCGGTCACCCCGTGCGACCGGCACCTAGCCAGCTATGCTACGTTACGCGAAGCCAACACCGAAACCTGCGGCGTCTCATTGAGCTGGATCGATGAAGACTACGCTAATCGCCACCCGATGCACTGTCCAGCTCTCGGCCATCTGCCTCTTTGGCTGGCCGGTGCTCTTGATTCTCTCCGGACACCAGATCCCGGTGCGGGTCTTTTTGTCTGTCCGCAAAGCGGTGTGCGCGTTCTTCGATACGAAAATAGTTTGACACTTGAGTAATCACTTATCCGGCGAAACTGAAGGTGTTCAATGGCGGCAGCTTGTCCTCGTCTCGAAGCCGGCCGGCAGAGAGGATTAGCCCGAAACGAACTTTAAACGAATCACGCAAATCAAAGTTCCATTTCTTGACCTTCACGCGCAACATGAGCCGATCCTTGAGGAGGTGAAGAGCGCGATTTCGGATGTCATTGAAATCGGCGCTTTCGCCGGCGGTCCCTTTGTTGCCAGATTTGAAGAAGATTTTGCCGCCTACTGCGAGGCTTCGCACTGCATCGGGGTGGGCAGTGGAACGGAAGCCCTCTGGCTATGCCTGCTCGGGATGGGAATTGGGCTGGGCGACGAGGTTATCACTGTCCCGAGCACTTTCATGGCGACAGCCGAAGCAATTACCTACAGCGGAGCTACACCCGTTTTTGTCGATATCGATGAGCAGACTTACACGATGGATCCGGCTGGTCTTAAGGATGCGCTCACGCCAAGAACCAAGGCGATCATTCCGGTCCATCTTTTCGGGCAGACAGCGGACATGGATTTTATCCTTAATTTTGCCCGAGCACACAACTTGTTTGTTATCGAAGATGCCGCCCAATCCCACGGTGCGGAGTACAAGGGGAGAAGAGCTGGAACACTCGGTGATGCGGCCTGCTTCAGTTTTTATCCGGGGAAAAACTTAGGAGCCTTTGGTGAGGCAGGTGCCGTGGTGACACAGGATGCAGAGTTGCGCGACCGGATCCGCATCCTCAGAGACCACGGCCAGGTTCGTAAATACCACCATGCCATGGTGGGCTGGAACTGCCGAATGGACGGTATTCAAGGCGCAGTTCTGAGCATTAAGCTCCGTAACTTGGAAAAGGGTAATCGCTTACGTCGATCTCACGCTCACTACTACAGCCGTGCGCTCTCCGATATTGAGGAGGTCACATTGCCAAGTAACCCGGCGAGCTGCCGGCACGTCTATCACATCTACGCGCTTCGCATCCGGGAAAGAGATACAGTTCTCGAATACTTGTCGGACCATGGGATTGGGTCAGGAATTCACTATCCGACTCCAGTGCATTTGCAGGAGGCTTACCGCGATCTGGGGTATGGCGAGGGAAGTTTTCCCGTGGCTGAGCGTTGCGCCAACGAGTTTCTGTCGTTGCCGATGTACCCAGAGCTATCGCTGGTACAACTGGAGGCAGTCTGCCAAACGGTCAAAGAGGCGGTAATCACCGGCGCAATGGCTGCGACATAAGTTCAGCGGAGGAGCACGAAAAAGAAACAGGGGTTTTACAAGCAATGACTGCGATTGACACAATGAGCCAAGCGGAGCCGGAAGAACAACATTCCGGCTTAAACCTGACCGATCTTCAATTCATTCTGTTTCGGCACAAATGGAAGATCCTTTTGTCTGCGGTGGCCGGGATTGGGAGCGCGGGAGCTATTTACTTTTTATTGCCTTTTCCGTACGAATCGCAGGCCAAGCTGCTGGTTCGCTATGTGGTGGATCATAGTGCCGTCGATGGTATGGATGCGGCAGCCAAGACGCCTGGCTCGCCCAATGAAGGTGTCATTGCTTCCGAGGTAGAGATTTTGACCAGCTGGGATCTGGCAATTCAGGTAGTCCAAACGATCGGTTTGGACCGGCTGCGACCGGCTGGAGACGGCTACTATACTGAAGCAGACGCGGCGCGAGACATTCTCAAAGGAATACATGTCGAGCCGGTGAAAGGAAGCAACATTATCTCAGTTTCTTACCAGAACAAAGACCCAAAGCTGGCGTCAGAGGTACTTGATGAGCTGGTCAATCGCTATTTCGACAAGCACCTGGAGGTGCACCGCTCAGGCGGAGCTTTCGCTTTCGTCAGCCGGGAAACCGAACAGCTCCGTTCACAGTTAACCAAAACTGAGGCGGCTTTGAAAGAGCTTAAGGCCAAGGCAGGCATTACATCACTCGCTGAGGACTCTTCGACGATGGTGTCTGACCTGGCAAAAGCGCGTGACGAGCTGGAATCAGCGCAGGCCGAGCTTGTCTCGCAACAGGCTCGCGTAAAGGAGTTTGAACAATTGCTGACGGGCGCGCAGATCTCGAACGAAATCTCGACGGTGACGGTAAGTGGCGAAATTGTGCGGGACTATCAATCCTTGCTTGCTCGACTGACGCAATTGCAGCAAGGCCAGACCGAGCTGCTCTCGCGTTACACTCCGCAAAATGCCCTGGTCAAGATCAAGCAGACGCAGATTGATGAATTAGAAAATCAACGGCATGGCATGGAACGAAGATATCCCGGGTTGATTGCGGCGGCTTCCGTGGCGGGATCATCCCAGGGACCACGACCAGATCTTGTCTCGGAAAAAGCTCGACTGAAGGCCTCCGAGGCAAGAGTCGATGCGCTCAGATCTCAACTTAGTGACCTGCAGCGCCGCGCCGTCTCGTTCTCAGAAGCCAAGCCGCAGATCGAGCAACTCGAGCGGACTCGGGATGTTGAGGAGACGAATCTGAAATATTATGAGGCAAGCCTGGAAAAGGCGCGGATTGACGAGACCCTCGACCCTTCCAGGATGCCGAATATCAGCATCGTACAAAAGCCCTCGCCGGCCGAAAGAGCAAAGCGAGATATCAAGAAGATACTGCTCGGACTAGTCGGAGGTGGCTTGGTGGCTGGACTGGGTGTGGCTCTGGCGATTGAGTTAGTCTTTAACCGTACGGTAAAACGGCCACAAGAGCTCGAGACGCGGCTGCGGATTCCGTTGATGCTTTCCATTCCTCACCTTTCGCTGAATGGCCGCTCGCGGCAGCATCTGAACGATGGATCCGAGGCGGTCGACCTATTGCTGCAGGACAAGTCAAATGGGCACTCTCTGGTGACCCATTCGAGCGATCCGCTTGCTCCGTTTTGCGACGCACTCCGGGATCGCCTGGTCCTCTATTTTGATTTCCATCGGATCGGCCAAAAACCAAAATTAGTGGCACTGACCGGCTTGTCCCGGAGTGCAGGAGTCTCTACGCTAGCTTCGGGCCTGGCGGCCAGTCTGTCGGACGCGAGTGAAGGGAAAATACTCCTCGTGGACAAGCCTCCAGCAGCGAAACGAGTTTACGATTTGATTCAGGAGTATAGGGCCAGCCAGTTTGACTACATCATCTTCGATATGCCCTCGCTTGGTGACACGAGTGTCACGCTTCCCATGGCAGGTTTTATGGATAAGGTTTTGTTAGTTATCGAGGCGGAAAAAAGCAGTTTGGACGGGGTAAAACGCGCTTACGCACAGTTGACAGCAAAGACAAAGGTGTCAGTGGTCTTCAACAAAAATCGAGCTTGCGGCCCAAGGTGGATCAAAGGTGATCTCTAAAGCGGCGAGATGTCCGCCAACTTCTCCCAATAAGAGACAAAGTGCGAAACAGCAGCCAGCAATTTCTTGGTCCATTTTTCGCGAGCTTCAATAGGCTCTCGAGCGCTGTCGGTTTCTGGATTTCCAGCCACGCGAGTCGGTCGCAGGCAGATGCCCAAAAAGCCCCCACAATCTGGATCGATCTTGAAAATACGCCCCATATTCCATTCTTCAGGCCAATAATTTCGGAGCTCGAAAATCGCGGTTATCGGGTCGTATTGACGGCGCGTGATGCATTTCAGACATGTGAAATGGCCACGAGATTCGGTCTCGCCTACACCAAAATCGGCCGGCACTACGGCCAAAATCGGTTTATGAAGCTTTGGGGACTCCTCGTGCGCGGTCTCCAGCTCATTCCATTTGTCTTACACGAAAAACCCTGTCTCGGTCTGAACCACGGAGCTCGGGCGCAGATCCTTGTCTGTAATCTACTCAGGATCCCGAGCGTGATGATGATGGATTATGAGCATTCAAATTTTCTGCCCATGATGCGCCCGAGCTGGGAGATTGTTCCTGAAGTGATCCCTGTGGAGGGACTCCATTGCAAAAGGGCCGAAAGGATTCGGAAGTTTTCTGGCATTAAGGAGGACGTTTACGTGCCGCAATTCAAGCCTGATCCTTCGATCATTACCGAACTTGAGTTGAACGGCGAGCTTGTTGTCGCCGTTCGGCCCCCGGCAACGGAAGCTCACTACCACAACCCTGAGGCTGAGGTACTCTTTGAGACTCTCATGGAGCGCCTTTGCAGCACGGAAGGCGTAAAGGTCGTACTTCTCCCACGGAATAGCGCACAAATGGAAAAAATAACTTCCGACCACCCGCTGTGGTTCAAGGAATCGAAAGTGAGCATCCCGCGGCAAGTAGTTGATGGACTTAATCTGTTATGGCATTCGGATCTCGCCGTAAGCGGCGGAGGTACGATGAACCGTGAGGCAGCGGCTCTCGGCGTGCCCGTTTACAGTATTTTTCGAGGGAAGGTCGGGGCGGTGGATCGCAGTTTGCAGGCTCAGGGTCGATTGGTCCTGATCGAGAGTACAGAAGATGTGCAGAGTAAAATACCTCTGAAGCGGCGAGCGAAAGATGTGGCGCCGGACCCAAAATCATGCCGCGCTTTGGAGGACATTGTGAATCACATCGATGCGATTGTGCATCTTCCCGCCTGAGCGACCGTCGAGGGAACCAAATAGGATTAGTTCATGACGCAGAAGATAAAAGTTTTGGTAATTGCCGGTGCCCGACCAAACTTCATGAAGGTAGCTCCGCTGATTAAATCCATCCAGGCTCGCAGTCGCGGATCGGAAGAGAGCGAGGGGCAGTTCGATTATCGTCTCGTGCATACCGGTCAGCACTATGATCCAAAGATGTCTAACATATTCTTCGACGAGCTCGGCATACCCGCGCCCGATATCAATCTGGGCGTAGGCTGTGGTTCGCATGCGGTGCAGACGGCAAATGTAATGATTGGTTTTGAAACCGTCTGCGAAAGCGAAAGGCCCGACTGGATCGTAGTAGTCGGAGACGTGAACTCCACGCTCGCCTGCTCTCTTGTCGCGACCAAGATGGGGATCAAAGTCGCACATGTTGAAGCCGGTCTGCGAAGTTTCGACCGCACGATGCCTGAGGAAATTAATCGAATCGTGACAGATTCGCTCGCAGACCTTCTTCTGACTCCATCAGAGGATGCTAATGAGAATCTGAAGCATGAGGGGATAGCTGATTCGAAGATCCGGTTCGTGGGCAATGTAATGATCGACGCGCTGGTTGCCAATCTCGAGAAGTCACGCACAAGCACGTTATTGAAGCAACTTGGTCTGACCCGAAGCGGATTTGTGTACGTGACCCTCCACCGACCTTCAAATGTGGACGGCAAACACGGATTAACTGCGATCATGGCCGAATTGAAACGGCTTACAGGCGACCTGCCCGTTGTGTTTCCAATGCACCCGCGCACACGAAAAATGTGCGACCAATTCGGGATTTCGCTCAACGGCAGCAAGGGCCTCCGCGTACTGGAACCCATCGGATATAACGATTCTCTGTTTCTGACCGAAAACGCCCGCCTGGTTCTCACGGACTCAGGTGGGCTGCAGGAGGAAAGCACCTACTTCAGAACGCCTTGCCTCACCCTGCGTGCCAACACCGAACGGCCCGTCACGGTCACGCTGGGCAGCAACAAGCTGACGACGTTAGAGCGCTTGGCCGCTGATATTGCTGAAATCCTCAATCGTGAACTCCGGTTTGGCCATGTTCCGCCGCTTTGGGACGGTCGGACAGCGGAGCGCATAATCGATGCTCTGCTCGAAAGATAGAATTCGAGGATACAATAACGTCCGTTAGCCAGCTCATTGCTGGTGGCCCAAACAATAGATTATTTGATCCCAAACTTCGAAGTTGCAGCGGCATGAGCCTGCCGCCTTGCAGCCTAACTTCGGAATTAGAGTTAATGCTATGGCCTGCGCCACAATTGCCCAACCCGCTTTGTCGATGAGCCTACGAGAAGTCACACGAAAGCTTCTAGGCTACTGCTGTGCAAGCGGCTGGGCGGGTCATGATCCGTACGACGCCTTGAACAGCGAGCTGTTCGGGGCGATCCCAATTCTCGATTTCCGATTTCCGCGCCTTGTTTTGACCCAACTCCTGAAGCGCAGTCCCCTCGATTTTCGTCGCCTTCTCCGGATTCCGAAGACGCAGAACCCGAAAGCTCTCGGTCTGTTTCTCGCGTCGGTACTCAAACTGCGGCGAACTGGCGTCGTGGACGATCTGGAGTTAGCGGAGCAGATTATCGCGCGCCTCGCGTTCCTGCGTTCGGACGACAGCGCATATTGGTGCTGGGGTTACAGCTTTCCCTGGCAAACCCGTACCCAGACTGTTCCGCGTGGGACGCCCAACTTGGTGTGCACGACGTTCGTCAGCAGTGCACTCCTCGATGCGTATGAGGCACTTCGCGACCCGCACTGCCTCCGAGTTGCGGTGAGCGCAGCAGAATATCTTCTCGATGACCTTTATTGGAGCGTGGGCGAGGACGTCGCTGGATTTAGTTATCCTCTTTCATCAATTCGGCAGCAGATTCACAACGCCAACTTCCTTGCCGCCGCCCTTCTTTGCCGGATCAGCCGCATGACCGGGGAGAAAAGGTTCCTTGAACCGGCGTTCAGAGCGGCACGCTTCTCGGCAAGCAGACAGCGGGAGGATGGCTCATGGCCTTACGGTGAATTGTCCAAGCAGGGCTGGATCGACAACTTCCATACTGGGTACAACCTGTGCTCTCTACGGTCCGTTAGCCAATACGGTGGTACCTCGGAGTTTGAATCCAACATCCGTCGCGGATTCGAATTTTATCGAAACCACTTCTTCAGGGAGGACGGAGCGCCGCGGTATTTTCATGATCGGACGTATCCAATCGACGTCCATTGTGTGGCACAGAGTATCATCACGCTCCTTGCCTTTAAAGACCTCGACCCGGATAATTTGAGGCTTGCCCATTCTGTCTTTGCTTGGGCAATGTCGCACATGTGGGACGAACGAGGTTATTTCTATTATCGAAAGCTTCCTTTCTGCACGATCCGGATTTCATACATGAGATGGTCGCAGGCCTGGATGCTGCTGGCTCTGTCCACGCTCCTGGAAGAAGGAAGTGCGAACGTCACTCCATCCTAGATCGGGAGTTGATCCTTTACGGCTTCAAATGAGAAAGTTCGCAACCGCAACAGTGGACGGCATGGCCTCGGTGAACGCCGGCTACGCATATGTGCTCATAACCCCGGCGCGGGATGAGGCGAGATTCATAGAGAAGACGATCAAATCGGTAGTGGCGCAGACGGTGCTACCGGTCAAATGGGTCATCGTCAGCGACGGTTCAATAGACGGCACCGATGACATCGTAAAAAGGTACGTGGCTGAGCATCCCTGGATCGAACTCCTGCGGATGCCGGAGCGCCAGGAACGTACCTTCGCCGGCAAAGTAATGGCGTTTAACGCCGGTTATAATCGCGTTCGTCACTTACCCTACAAATACGTGGCTTGCATGGATGCAGACATTTCATTTGAGCGCGACTATTTTGCGTATCTGCTTGATAAGGCTTGCAGTGATTCTAGGCTCGGTATCGTGGGCACTGCGTTCCGTGAAGAAAAGACGTCCTACGACTACAGGTTTGTTAGCATCGAACACGTTTCCGGCCCGTGCCAGCTGTTTCGCTGCGAGTGCTTCGAGGACATCGGTGGCTACGTTCCGGTTCGCGGGGGCGGCGTCGACCACATTGCCATTCTTACCGCCCGCATGCGGGGCTGGAAGACGCGCTGTTTCACCGAGAAACTGTACTATCACCGCGACATGGGCTCCGTCAAACACGGGCCTTTGGGCTACAAGTTTTACTTGGGCAAGCAAGATTACGCCCTGGGCAGCCATCCGCTGTGGGAGGTGTTTCGAGTGGCATATCAAATGACAAAGACACCCCGGGTATTGGGTGGCATGATGATTGCAGCCGGCTATGTCATTGCCGCGCTGACTCTTGCCAAGCGCCCAATTCCCAAAGAACTGGTACGTTTCCGCCGAGGAGAGCAGATGGCTCGGCTCAAACACCGATTGTTTGGTTACATCGTTCGCAGTGGGAATGCTTGATGCACAGGAGTCAGAAATAAGAAAGAAGCACTTCATTCGAACCTCTCCTAAGCAGGCCGCTGCGTCGTGACAAGAAGTAGCGACACTGAGAGAGGCTTGGCGTCGAAGTATCGCGACTTCTATGAAAGGTACGTGAAATGATCGATCGACGACAATAGTAATATCAACAATAGGAGTATGAAGATTACACAATTGACTCTGAGGTACGGGCGAGGTGCTCTCAAGAGTTTCGGACCTTCCGGTCTAAAGCGGGTTCTTTGGGATAAGGAATACTCGGGAAACAAGTGGGATTTCGCGGATCATACCGAAAACGATTGCGTCTATTCGCACCTGCAAAAATATGCTGCAAAGGGAAGCATCCTCGATCTTGGATGCGGCACGGGCAATACTGCTAACGAATTAGCCGCGAACGCATACGAGAAGTATCTAGGGGCCGATATATCCGAAGTCTGTCTGAGCAAAGCGAGGAAAAGGTCACAAGAAAATGGTCGCGCGGCCAAGAACCAATTCGTGTATGGGGACTTTCTCCAATTCTCAACCCCGCAACAGTTCGACGTCATCCTTTTTCGCGAGTCACTTTACCACATCCCGATAGGCAAGATCGAGTCCACGTTGAACCGCTACTCGAAGAATTTGAGAAACAACGGGGTATTTATCGTGAGGATCAAAACTTTGGACCCCAAGAATGGTAAGCCATTACCCAGGCCGGCGGCAATGATCGGCGTTATCGAGAGGAAATTCGACGTCATCGAGAACTGTCACTACAGCCAATTCGGGTCAAGGGTAATTGTCTTCCGACCGAGGCGCGAGAGCTACACGCAGCAAAGGAATTCGACTTGATGAATTCAGATACCTCCCACGCGGTACGCGGTACCAATCCCCAATCAATCTACGTCCATTGATGGGCCGTTACGCCAAAGGATTTAGACGCATGACTCTAACCAGGTGCATGAAAGTTGCACGGGAGGAAATTCGGATCGCCGGGAAGACGCTCTATGTGCCTTCGGCCGAAATCTGCGGTCGAACGGTTGTGGTAACAGGCAACTGGTTCCGGCGCGCGGCCGTGAAGGACGAAGATCTGGTCGAGGGAGCAATCGTTGAAGACCCGATTCACTTTTTGAAGGAATTCAAAAAGACTTCGCTGCGAGCTGACACCCTGACATTCGCTCAACGAATTCCCGACACGATCCCAAGATACCCCTACCACATTCGCTGGGAGAATTGGGCGGTCGTTCCGATAACGAGTTTTGACGAGTGGTGGGAAAAATTGCCCCAAGAAACAAGAAAGAACGTCCGTCGGGCGGGGAAGCGTGGCGTCAGCGTAAAGGTTGCGCACTTCGACGACGATTTCGTGAAGGGTATCCAGGGTATCTACAACGAGACTCCTATTCGACAGGGACGACGCTTCTGGCATTATGGAAAGGATTTCGAGACGGTGCGTCGGGAAAGCTCCACCTACCTGGATCGAAGCGATTTTCTTGGCGCTTATTTTACCGATGAGCTGATCGGTTTTATCAAGATTGTTTACGTCGACCGCCTTGCTACTCTCATTCACATACTTTCGAAAAACGCGCATCAGGATAAGCGCCCGATCAACGCGATGCTCGCGAAGGCGGTCGAGGTCTGTGCGAACAAGGGAGTCGCCCAACTGATCTACGGAAAATACATCTACGACGGAAACGAAAACAGTCTCCTCACGGAATTTAAGCGCCGTAACGGGTTCGAGGAGATCAAATATCCGCGTTACTTTGTGCCGATGACCGCGAAGGGGACCGCTGCGATTCGCTTGGGCCTTTACAATGGAGTCAAAGCGCTGATTCCCTCCCGTGCTGCCGATCTGTTGCGGGATCTGAGGTCGAAACTTTATGTTCGGCGATATTCCGCCAGGGAAACCGTACCTCAAATCGCGAGCTCGACCCAATGACTTGACGAGATTCGGAAGTATTGTATTCGCGGATCACACTGTCTTAGACTTTTTTCAATGCTGGTGTAGCTCAATGATAGAGCGGCTGAATCGTAATCAGCAGATGGAGCGTTCGAATCCTCCCGCCGGCTCGAATTAAATGAAATACAGGTCGAGAATCCCTCGCTATACTCTAGCCCGCCACGACCTCGTCGCTTCTCCCAGCGTGAAAAGATTTTTGCGGGCTAGAGCTGCCGCACCGCCTTTGTTTAAACGGAACCTAATCGATTATGCCCGGTATCGCTGGCATCATAAATACTAGATGTAGTTTGGAAAATCGCACTCAGCTCGACGCGATGGTCGGGTGCATGCTACACGAGAAGTCCTATATTTCCGGATCATTCATTAACGAACAGTTAGGACTGTGTGTCGGATGGGTTTCTCACACTGGTTCTTTCTCGGCGTGTATGCCAGTATGGAACGAAGAGGAAAACATCGGTTTAATTTTCTCTGGCGAAGATTTTCGAGATCGTTCGGAGATTGATCAGCTTCGGAGTAAGGGGCACAGATTTGAGTCAACGAATGCAAGTTACCTCCTTCATTTTTACGAAGAGATGGGATTGAAGTTCTTCGAAAGGATTAATGGTTGGTTCAGCGGGTTACTGGTTGATCTCAGGGAGCAAAAAGCCTTCCTCTTCAACGATCGTTACGGGATCGGTCGGATCTGTTTTCACGAACACGAAGGCGGTCTTTACTTCTCCTCTGAGGCGAAATCGCTGCTCAAAATTTTCCCGCATCTCCGTGCTCTGGATCTTAAAAGCTTAGGTGAGTTTTTTTCGTGCGGCAGTGTTCTGCAAAATCGGACGCTGTTTTCGGGCGTCTCGCTCATGCCGGGAGGTTCAGTATGGACGGCTTCCAAACGCCAACCAGTACGGAAAGATGTCTACTTCGAGCCGCGACTCTGGGAGGAGCAGCCCGCGCTGAGGGAGTCCGACTACTATGACAGGCTGAAAGAGACTTGGAAGCGGATTCTTCCGCGGTACTTTCGCGAAAATGAGCAAGCCGGCTTGTCTCTTACCGGTGGCGTGGACAGCCGAATGATTCTGGCATGGGCACCCTGTCCTCCCGGCCAGTTCCCTTGCTACACGTTTGGTGGCAGATATCGCGAGTGCAGTGACGTTAAGCTTGCGCGGCGGCTCGCTGAGCTCAGCCAACAAGCCTGTCAAACAATCCAGGTAGGAGCGGAGTTTCTTTCCGAGTTTCCTGCTCTCGCCGAAAAGACTGCTTATATCAGTGACGGCAATTTGGACGCGTCCGGTTCGATCGATTTGTTCGTCCAGAGGCGAGCGCGACAGATAGCGCCAATCCGTGTAACTGGCACAAACGGTGGAGAGATGCTCCGGAGACTCGTTGCGTTCAGGCCGACGCGCCTGCACGAACATCTTTTTGATGCGGAAATGAGAAAGTACGTCTGGGCAGCGCCGTGGACATATGCGCAAGAGCGTAATTGCCACACGCTCTCGTTTACGGCGTTCAAGCAGGCGCCTTGGTATATGAACTCGAAGTTTGTGGTGGAGCGGTCGCAGATCACTCTCCGAATGCCGTATTTCGACAACGATTTAACAATGCTCTCATACCAAGCACCTCCAGAAATTGCTCAAGAGAATGGGCCAGCGCTTCGACTAATCGCCGACGGTAATCCGGCACTGGAGCGCATCGGGACGGATCGCGCTCTGCGGCTGAAGGTTGTCCCAGGGATTGGACGGGCTCGTCATTTTATTCAGGAATTCACGTTCAAAGCGGAATATGCGTTTGATTACGGGATGCCACAGTGGCTGGCCCGGTTGGACCACTTCCTTACTCCGTTCCGACTGGAAAAGCTATTTCTTGGGCGCCACAAGTTTCATCATTTTCGAGTGTTTTATCGTGATGAATTATCCCGCTACTTACAGGAGATCCTGCTGGATTCGCGTACAGTCGGCAGACCCTTCTTGCGAAAGCAGGTGCTCGAAGAAATGGTTCGCGGGCACATCTCGGGATATCGCAACTATACGCTCGAAATCCACAAGCTATTGACAATCGAGCTTATTCAAAGACAACTGATCGAGCTGAACTAATGCGACCGCTGCCTTCCAATAGCAAGCCTCGGAAGGAACGAAGATAGAGCGATGACAAATCCAGGGTATCGAATCATCGGACCATGCCACGGCATTCTAGTGACAGGGGCGGCCGGATTCATCGGGCCTCGTGTCGTTGAATGCCTCATTCGTTACGGATATTGCAACATTCGGTGCCTGGTGCGGCCAACCGCCAATGTAGAGCGCCTGAAGGCGATTTTGCAGTCGCATGGTGAAACCGCCCAGTTAGAAGTGGTTGAAGGCAACCTGGTTTCCTTCGACGACTGCTTCCGGGTCAGCCAGTCTATCTCCGTCATTTACCACTTGGCAGCCGCCCGAGGAGAAAAATCGTTTCCAGATGCGTTCATGAACACGGTGGTGACTACGCGGAATCTGCTGGAAGCGGCCCACCGCCACCGCTGTCTGAAGCGCTTTGTCAGCATCAGTTCATTCTCGGTCTACTCGAACCGCGACAACCCGAAGCGGGGCGTGCTTGACGAAGCGTGTCCAGTGGAAGCACAACCTGCGCTACGAGGCGACGCATACTCGTTCGCTAAGGTCAAGCAAGATGAAATAGTTGCCGAGTACGGAAAGCGCCGCGGTATACCTTACGTTATCGTACGGCCGGGCGTGATTTATGGGCAGGGGAATGAAAAAATCCCCGGGCGCGTGGGCATTCGGACTTTTGGCGTCTTTCTGCATTTGGGCGGTCCAAACCCGATTCCATTGACTTACGCGGATAATTGCGCCGAAGCGATCGTGCTGGCGGGACTCAAGCCCGGGGTGGATGGAGAGGTTTTCAATGTGGTGGACGACGATCTGCCCTCGAGCAGCAAATATCTTAGGATGTACAAGGAGAAGGCGAAGCGGATCTTTTCCGTCTACGTTCCTCATCCCCTGAGTTATTTGTTGTGCTTTTTCTGGGAAAAATACTCGTCATGGTCGGAGGGCCAGTTACCGCCCGTCTACGGCCTCAGGACGTGGCACGCCTATTGGAAGAAGACCCGCTACTGCAACGAGAAGGTCAAGCGCCGGTTGGGATGGAAACCACAGGTCGCCACCCCGGATGCGCTTGGCCGTTTTTTTGAAAGTTTCCGCAAGGGGCCGGAGCATGCTTAAAGCGGCCATTGTCGGGTGCGGCAAGATCGCCGATTCCCACGCCTCGCAGATTCAAAGAATTCGCGGTTGTGAGATCGTCGGAGCCTGTGACCGGGAAGAGCTGATGGCGAAGCAAATTTGTGAACGGTTCCCTATCAAACGTTATTTCAGCAACCTCGACGATCTCATCAACGAGACCCGGCCGGACGTAGTTCATATCACCACTCCCCCGCAAAGCCATTTTGAGATTGCCCGGCATTGCCTGGAGCAGGGATGTCATGTTTACGTAGAAAAGCCGTTCACCCTTGATGGCAATGAGGCGAAGGAACTGATCAGAACATCGGACCGAAACGGTCTTAAGATCACGGTAGGGCACGATGACCAGTTCCGGCATGTTGCCCGGCGGATGCGTCGGATGGTCGAGAACGGCTTTCTCGGCGGCCGACCCGTCCATATGGAAAGCTATTATTGCTACGAACTGGATGAAACTGGCGGTTATACCAAAGCGCTTCTCTCGGACAATAAACACTGGGTACGCGGTCTGCCGGGTCAATTGTTGCATAACATCATTAGCCACGGTATTGCTCGGCTCGCGGAATATCTGACCACTGACCGTCCGGAGGTTATCGCCTGCGGATTCGTCAGCCCGCTTTTACGGAAGATGGGTGAAACCAAAATCATCGACGAGCTTCGAGTTGTCATCTGCGAAGAGGACCGCTTGACGGCGTACTTCACCTTCTCATCGCAGATGCGACCACCTCTACACCAGTTCCGCCTCTATGGTCCAAAAAACGGACTGATATTGGACCAGGATAACGAGACGCTGATCAAACTCAGCGGTAGAAGGTATAAAAGTTTCCTGGAACAGTTTGTTCCTCCGTTGAATTTTGCCGGGCAATACGCGGGGAACTTTCTAGAGAATCTGCGCACCTTCCTAGCTAACGACTTTCACCCGAAGGCCGGCATGAAGTTCCTGTTCGAATCTTTCTACCGATCGATAATCGAAGGCCGCCCTCTACCTATATCATATCGGGAGATCCTGTTGACCTCACGCATCATGGACGCAATTTTCGACCAGATTGGCGGCCGCTCATTTCCGCACTTCTCCAACAGCCCGCTATCGCGTTGACCGGTCTTTCTGGTTCGTAAGAAAGACGTATGGAATGGGCAAACAATATTAGGAATAATACACGATGGCTTCGTCGGGTCTGGGGAACCGCAGATTCGAAGAAAAAGCTTTGGGACCGAGAATACGCGGTGAGCCGCAGGGACCGGTGAAGCTCACCAGAAGCTAACATGCCGCCGCTCGTCGCATTGCTATTGTGTCTTGGCTTTATCGCATGGTTGTTCTACAGAGATTATCAGCGAGGGGAGCGGGTTTCGAGCGCCCTGTGGATCCCGTCGGTATGGCTCTTTATTCTCGGATCGAGGCCCATCTCGGTCTGGTTCGGCTTTGGTCCATCGAGCGATTCTGCGGAGTACCCGCTGGAGGGCAGCCCGTTTGACCGCATATTCTTCCTGATGCTTATCATGGGTGGCTCCGCCGTGTTGGCTAGGCGGCACCTGAACTGGACGGGTCTTTTTCGGAAGAACCGATGGCTATTCGTTTTCTTTCTTTACCTCTGTCTGAGCTCGCTTTGGTCGGACTATCCGGTCATTTCCTTCAAACGGTGGATCAAGGATCTGGGCAATCTGATTATGGTGTTGATCGTGCTGAGCGAAGCGAAGCCGATTCAGGCTACCAAGGTTCTTCTGGCCCGCTGCTGCTATTTGCTGATCCCGCTATCGGTCCTACTGATCAAATACTTTCCGGACTTAGGACGATATTACGACGGATGGAATGGAACGGCGTTTTACGAGGGAGTTAGCCTCGGCAAGAACATGCTTGGGATGACCTTGTTTGCATGTGGCTTGGCGTTGATCTGGATGCTGTTCGAGTTAATTGAGAAAGGAACCAAGGTACGAGCACGGTTAGACTACTTTATCCTGTTGTTTCTGGGCGCCATGGTCGTCTGGCTGTGGCAGAAAGCGAATAGTTCAACCGGGCTGGCATGTACTATTCTGGGCGGTCTCGTTTTATTGGGAATGAGATTTGAACTTGTTCGGAAGAATCTCAGATGGTTTTGGGCATACAGCGCCGCGGTGCCGCTTGTCCTCCTGGGTTTGAATGGTGCGTTTGGCCCGAGCGATGTCCTTGTGCGCCTCTTGGGGCGAGACCTGACGCTGACGGGGCGTACGGATATTTGGAACATAGCCTTGAGCGAAGGGACGAATCCCTTGATTGGTACGGGCTTTTACAGTTTCTGGTTGGGCGACAGGGTCGCAAAACTCTCGACAGCATATCATTACGAGGTAAACGAGGCGCACAACGGATACTTGGAAACCTACCTGAACAGCGGATGGATCGGTGTTTTGTTACTTTTAACCGTGATTGTTTCCGCTGGAAGCCGGATTAAGCTGGAAGCGATGCAGGGGAAGCGCTTTGCAGCTTTCCGCCTAGCGTGTTTTCTCGCCGTTCTTCCCTATGGCGTGACGGAAGCGATCTTTAGCCGGTTGAATCCCGTATGGTTTCTCCTTCTGCTGGTGATAGTGGAATATCCCCGAAAATGTAGAGCGGGAATCACCTCGAAAACGCCAGTACTATAAATTTATAGAAGTTATAGAAACTACATTGACCTCGACTCGATAGCGGCTAAAACATTTGCCCAAAAAAAGATGCGCGCGATTCACCTCCTCTTGAAAACGGGTTTGCTTGTCGTCCTACTACTGGCTAATGCTGGAGCCGAAATCATCCCATCAGGTCGGCGAATAACTTGGCAAGGCAATGTGGGCGTCGCCAATGGCATTCCGAGCCGGACAACAATCTACACGACGATCCCGGCAGGCGCAACACTTGCCACGGTTCAAGCCGTTCTAAATAGCTGTCCAGCTAATCAGGTTGTCCAGCTCTCGGCTGGAAGCTACAACTTTAACGGGGTGCTGTTCTGGCAGAGAACAAATAACGGAGTTGTTTTGCGCGGCGCCGGCCCCGGGCAGACCACGATCACTTTTACGAGCGGCTACATCTACATGCTCAATGTTTTCAGCACGACGGCATTAGGCACTTCTGTTAACCTCAGTGCTGATGCGATTCAAGGCAGCAACTCGCTTACCGTAGCGAGCGTGCCATCGTGGTGTGTTCCAGGAATCTTAATCGGAATAGATCAACTGGACGATCCCAGTTTTGTTAATAGCATAGGAGGCGAAGGAGCAAGCGGAACGTACCGGTCGCAATTGGGTTATGGAAATAGAAACGCGGCTCAGCTAGTCAGAGTGAAAGCTGTCACTTCAACGACAATCACGACAGAATTACCGCTTTACTGGGGTTGGAAAACAGCGCAAAAGGCTCAGGTGTGGGAGGGGGGGTATGACCCCACTGTTTGGACAGCCCGGGTTGGTTGCGGTATCGAAAACATGACGTTGACGGCTAATTTCGCTTATCCCGGTAACAATATGATTAAGATGGAGAATTGCGACTCTTGCTGGATCAAAAACGTCGAGATTTACAAATGCGCGGGAGGCTCGGCTATTCAGACAAATTTTTGCTATCGATGCGAGATCAGGCACTGCAATATTCATGAGTCTCAGAGCTATGACGGTGGAAATGGGTACGGGGTAGCCGTTTACAACTATTCGTGCGCTAATCTCGTGGAGGATAATATTTTTAGTACGCTGCACGACAGCATGACCGTGATCTGGGGAAGCGGTGGGAATGCTTTTTCCTACAATTTCGAGACCTCAGGAAGAAGCGACGCTAACCAGAACCCAGCAATCAGCTCGCACGGGTGCCATGTCATGATGAACCTGTTCGAGGGTAACTACTGCATGGATAAATGTCTGTTTGACTTTATTCACGGCAGCGGTAGCCACGAAACAGTTGCCCGCAACGTAATTCTGGGGTTAAATCCGGGGCAGACCAGCGTATACCGCGATCAGACTTGTGTTTCGATCGAACAATACAACCGGTTCTGCAATTTTGTCGGAAACATCCTTGGAACCGCCGGCTGGCACACCGTCTATCTGTCCAATTCTGACAACTACATAGCAGCCAATAGCGAGTCCTCGAGTAGTATTTACAAGATTGGCGGAGCGAATAACTACGGTGGGAATCTCTCCGGCGGCGATACTCTAAGGCAGGAAAGCCCACTGATTCACGGCAATTACGATGTCGTGAACGCCGCCCAAGTCTGGGACCCCACGATCAGTGACCACGATATCCCGAGCAGCTACCTGTATGCGAGCAAACCAGCGTTCTTCAACGCTCTTGCGTGGCCGCCTTATGATCCCTCTAACCCAAGCGGGGCTTTAACAACCAACATTCCGGCAGGGTATCGGTTTGTCAATGGCCGCGATCCGGCAACGGCTTTGGCGCCGGCAGCGCCAAAGAACCTCCGAGTGAGCGGGCCATAGCGGGATCGAGTTTCCCGCGCGATCCTTCTATTCCAGAGTAGCTAAACTGGTATAGCGCCAGCCAGTTAACGGTAAGGGCAGGGGCTTCTCGTTTCGGCCTGAAATTTCTAAGTAAGCTGGTTCTCGGCGAACCGTGATTTACCCCAATGAACGTACTGATTGCGAAGCTCGGCGCTACTGGAGATGTGGTGCGGACGACTACTTTACTAAATAAATTCCCGAAACATGTGTCCTGGATAACGGAGGCCAAAAACACCGTTTTGCTGAATAAACTTAGAGATAACCTGAGATGTCTCTCATGGGAGGAACGCGACGCGGCCAGGGACAGGTTGTATGACCTCGTCATTAACCTGGAGGATACCGTCGAGATGGGGCTCTTTCTCAAGACCCTTCAGTTCAAGCAATTGTTTGGAGCCTATGTTGATTCAGGGAGCGAACTGAGATACACGGCTGAGTCGCGGCTTTGGTTTGACTTAAGCCTGATCAGCGTTCATGGGCGGGAGGCTGCGGACAGGCTCAAGTTGCAGAATCGGCGTACCTATCAAGAGCTTATCTTTAATGGGCTTGGGCTGGAGTTTCGTGGTGAGGGATATTTGCTCGCCGAACCCGTTGGAACGGGAGTGTCGGGTGATATCGCAATATCATCTGAGGCTGGTCCGGTTTGGCCGATGAAGAACTGGGCTTTTTATGACCGGCTCAAGGAGGAACTCGAAGCCGTGGGACTTACGGTCAATGTCCTGTCAAAGCGAGCGTCGCTTCTGGAGCACTTGGACGATGTGCGGAATCATCGGTGCTTGGTGTGCGGCGACAGCCTGCCTATGCATTTTGCCCTCGGAACCACGACGCGGTGCGTCACGCTTTTCACCTGTACTAGCCCGTGGGAAATCTATGACTACGGCGTGCAGACGAAGATCGTTTCGCCTCTGCTGGCAGAATTCTTCTATAAGCGCGGGTTTGAAGCGCGCGCGACGACCGCGATCAGTGTGGACGAGGTGTTCGATGCGACCATCCGCCAGCTGAAGAGAGCAGAGTTGGCTCTAAGTTGCGATGCGATTAATTAGAGATGGCCGGAAATGACAGGTCGCTACAACCGCGGGAAGAACCGGCTACGGCAGGTTCAGTTGCTTACGTGCGAGAAAGGACGCCTCCAACAGTCGATGGGCCGGGCCATGCAGGCGGCTCCTTGCACATAGCCTTGCTGACGGGTGGCGGAGACAAGCCCTATGCGCTTGGACTTGCGTCGAGCCTGATCTCCCAAGGCGTGGCGTGCGACTTCATTGGGAGCGACGAAGTGGACGGACCCGAGCTGCACCAAAGTCCGTTGGTACGCTGTCTCAACCTGCGTGGCGACCAGCGGGCGAATGTGGGCATGCTGAGGAAGGTGTTGCGCGTTCTTATTTACTATGTGCGGCTGATCCAATACGCTGCAAAAGCCAAGCCGAGAGTGTTTCATATTCTCTGGAATAACAAGCTCGAGCTGCTCGATAGAACTGTGCTTCTGCTCTATTATCGATTCCTAGGCAAGCGCATCGCCTTCACCGCGCACAACGTGAACGCCGCGCGACGCGATGGCAATGACAACTTGCTGAACCGGCTAACCTTGAGAATCCAATATCGCTTGGTTGACCACGTTTTCGTGCATACAGACCAGATGAAACGGGAACTCCAGACCGACTTTGGCGTTGCGGGCCGCAAAATCAGCGTCATTTCCTTCGGCATCAACAGCACTGTGCCGAATACGTTTCTCACGCCCGACAGGGCCAGGCAGCAATTGGGGCTGACCAGCCGTCAAAAGGTGGCGCTTTTCTTTGGCAATATCGCGGCCTATAAGGGTCTGGAGTATTTGGTTGAGGCGATGGCCCTACTCTCGCGGACCGGGGCGGATTACCGGTTGATCATTGCCGGCAGGCCCAAGAATTGTGCGTCGTACTGGGAGGCGATCCAGCGGCGGATCTCCTGTGCCGGCCTTTGTCCCAACGTGATTCAGCGGATCGAGTACGTACCGGACGCCGACACGGAAATTTACTTCAAAGCAGCCGACGTGCTGGTGCTGCCATACACGCAGATCTTCCAAAGCGGTGTGCTGTTGCTGGGATACAACTTCGGTTTGCCGGTGATCGCGAGCGATGTGGGTTCCCTCCCTGAAGATGTGGTTGAGGGAAGACCGGTTACATATTCAGGGCGCGGGATTCACAGGACCTTGCGACAACCATTCAAACCTACTTCAATGGCGACCTCTACGCACACCTGAAAGAGCGGCGAGCGCAAATAGTTGATTACGCTCGGAAACGATATTCGTGGGCAACAGTCGGCGAAACAACCCGCAGCCTGTATGCGCGGCTTGCGGCGGATACTTGTTCCGGCGGGGTCGTGCCGGCCCAAATCACGACGCCTCCCTCTTAGGTTGCAATCGCCCCTAGCCCAGACCTGGATGAACAGAGAGATCGTAGCATTTACAGTGAGTCCAACGCCGAGTGCTTGCCTCTAAGGGTGAGGTGATCGGCCGCTCCATACTCAGTGGACACATTCAAAGGATACCTGCAAAAATTATTGCGGCGAGTAGGCCTTTTACAGCGCTTAAGGGGGTCTTCTTTGTATGATCTCTATTGGCGAATGGCCGGTTGGTGCCGCCTCAGACTCCTTGTTGCTACGACACTAATAATCGCCGCGCCCGGCCATACGTCAGCTTTATGAAACCACCGGTATCCATATTGATTCCAGCGTTCAATGCTCAGTCGTGGATCGCGGAGACAATTCAGTCTGCTCTTGGACAGACGTGGCCCAAGAAGGAGGTCATCATCGTTGACGACGGTTCCAGGGACCAAACGCTCTCGATCGCACGAAAATTTGCTTCGAAGGAGTTGAACGTTGTTACTCAGCAGAACCAGGGTGCTGCCGCGGCACGGAACAAAGCCTTTTCCCTGTGTCAGGGCGAATATGTCCAGTGGTTGGACGCGGATGACCTCCTTGGACCGGACAAGATTGCCAACCAGCTGGATGCCCTGGAACGCTGCCAAAGCACAAGCACGCTCCTGTCTTCGGCTTGGGCCCCGTTCCTGCACGATTTTCGCAGAGCCAGATTTGTTCCGACGCCGCTTTGGTGCGATTTGAGCCCGGTCGATTGGCTGCTGCGAAAAATGGAGCACAACCTATATATGCAGACAGCAACATGGCTGGTGAATCGTGCGTTGACTGAAGCCGTCGGGCCATGGGACATGCGGCTGTTGGGTGACGACGATGGAGAGTACTTCTGTCGTGTGCTCCTGGCCAGCGACGGTGTGAAATTCTGCCCGGAGGCTCGCGTCTATTACCGGATGTCCGGCTACAACCGCCTCAGTTACATCGGCAGTTCGGACCGAAAGCTCGACGCCCAACTGCTGTCGATGCAAATCCATGTGAGTTACCTTCGGTCGCTAGAGGAGAGTGAGCGAGTTCGGGTTGCCTGTGTCAAGTACTTGCAAAACTGGCTGATTAACTTCTACCCCAATCGGCCCGACTTGGTGAAAGAGTTAGGGAATATGGCGTTCGAGCTCGGAGGGAGGCTTCAGGCTCCTGCCTTGTCATGGAAGTATGAATGGCTTCGGCGGCTGTTCGGCTGGAATGTGGCCAAGCGAGCGCAACTTGTCCTCCCTGAGATCAAAGCGTCGCTGGTGAGATCCTGCGACAGAGCGATGTACAATCTGGAGAAGCGGGAGCGTGGCGACTTGCGCGAATGCCCGAGGCTCCGTCGAGAGGCCCGACATCGGCGATAGGGTGCCAGCAGGACGAAGTCTCAAGACACACAACCAAGCGCAATGGAAACATCCGTTTCTGTAATCCTCTGTACGCATAATCCGCAACCCAAGTACTTCCGTCGTGTGCTTGAGGCACTCCGTGCACAGACTATTGCTCTGGAGCGGTGGGAATTTCTACTCATTGACAACGCTTCCAGGGGATTGCTAGCGGATGCCTGGGATATTTCCTGGCATCCGCGCGGCCGCCATGTTCGCGAGGAGGAGCTTGGGCTAACACCCGCAAGACTGCGCGGCATCAAGGAATCATGTGGTGAGCTTCTGGTTTTCGTCGACGACGACAACGTGCTCGCTGCAGATTTTTTGGAGCAGGCCGGAGCTATCTTAGCGCGGTATCCGTATTTGGGTGTGTTCGGCGCGGGAATTCTACAACCGGAGTTCGAAGTGCAGCCACCACGGGAGTTTCTTCCTTGCATAGGTATGCTCGCGCTGAGGAGCGTGCCTTCAGTGCTCTGGAGTAACAACCCGAAAGACGCCGAGTGTATTCCGTGGGGAGCCGGATTATGTGTGACCCGCCGGGTTGCAAACTCTTATCGACGACTTGTTGAAAATCTGAACGTAACTGCTCTGCTTGATCGGCGAGGAGAGCGGTTGTTCTGCGGTGGAGACGACATGTTTTCATGGGCCTCCGCTAAAGCAGGTCAGGGCTTCGGACTTTTTCCGGAACTTCGGGCCACCCATTTGATTGTGGCACGGCGATTGACCCAGCGCTATCTTCTTCGGCTCACTCATGACCACGCCTTCTCACATGGAGTCTTGGCTTATTTGCTGGCGGGGATTCAGCAACGACGGATCAACTTGGTCCGGTACGTGCACTTGCTCTTGCATGGGTTCAAGAATGGTCAATTCTCGATGCGACGCCAGTGGGCCACGTCGCGAGGTGAAGATTCTGCAGCTCGCTTTGTCTCCGAAAACCGATTGCGGCCCATCCAATTTGCCTTCGACTTTGTTGAAAAATCTCGGTCGACGGAACAGTAGCTGTTCAGAAAGGAAACTTGCCTGAAGGACTATTCCCGCAACTGTAACAAAAATGGGTATCGGCGGAACAGTCAGCTTAATCGGATAGGTTTAGTTTCGTTGCGGACCTAGGTCAGCGATGATCCTTGCTCGGCTATTATCGGACAGAGGGATCGTGGGTTCGAAGCAATCGTGATCGCGATGACTGGCGTCCTTGGATTGTTCGAATATGCTGGTGGAACACATCGTGGTGCTCGGGGGATTGAGCCAAAATTCTGAATAAAAAGACTTGGACGGCCTATCAACTTGAAAAATGGGAAAATTCGAGCTGGGAACCAGCGGGGATGATCCTTCGGACGAGATCACGGATGTGCATTTCAATCTGTAACTGACGGTGATTAAATCAGACTTTTACGGAACCGGCATACTTCCGAGAAAGGGTGTTTTCCCTCTGAACAACCGGTGGAGCTTCGATCACGAGCGAGAGGCGGGTGGCGTCGTGAGTCCCACCGTCAGCTTCGTCGTCCCTTGCTATAAGTTAGCCCATCTCCTTCGGGAATGTATCGAGTCTATACTCTGCCAGACCTACGGCAACTTCGAAGTGCTGATCATGGATGACTGCTCACCTGATAACACTCCGGAAGTAGCTCAATCATTCCAGGATCCCCGGGTCAAATACATTCGTAATGATCCAAACCTTGGGCATCTCCGCAATTATAACAAGGGCATCAGCTTGGCGCGGGGCAAATACATATGGCTTATCTCAGCTGACGACTACCTGCGGCATACTCGTATTCTCGAAGACTACGTATCACTGTTGGATAAAAATCCGCGCATCGGGTACACGTGTTGTTCCGGAATTTCTGTCGTAGATGGAAGGGAAGCTGACGTCGTATGGTACTCAGTCTATTCCCTGCGTGATCGGGTTGTTAGTGGGCATGTCTTTCTCAGAAAGCTTCTCAAAGCGAACATCGTACTGGCTGCCTCTGGGTTGGTGCGCCGGGAATGCTATGAAAAAATCAGCACATTTCCAGTGTCCAGAGGAATGGAATGGACCGGTGATTGGTATCTCTGGTGCCTATTCGCTCTATTTTTCGATGTAGGTTATTTCGCTGAACCGATGGTGTGCTATAGGGAACATAGATTGAGCATGACAAAAATCCTGAAAGACCAAAACTCGGATATTCTAGCTTTGGGCGACATCGCTGTACCATGGATGATAAAGGAGAAAGCTGATGCGGCGGGTTTCACAAAGGTTTCACAGTTGTGCGTGGAGGCATTAGGATATATTTATACTCGTGTAGTCGTAAATGACAATTATGACTTCTCGCGCAGTGAGTTCGAAGATTCGCTTTGCCATAATACATTAGTTAGAAGCGAGCGTACCTCGATTCGGGCTCGAGTCTATGCGGGTATAGGTGATGATCATTATTGGCACTGTCGTTTTAGGGCTGCCAGGTTGTTTTATTTAAGAAGTCTAGCACAAGACCCTTGGAGAGCGAACGTGTATGTTAAGATGCTCCTTCTGGCTTGCGGCAATTTCGGGTATATAATACGGCATAAAATCCGAGGATTTAGGGAAGGTGAACTAGTTCGGAATCGCGTGGAGTGGGCTTCGTAAAGGAGTTCGCCGCAGCTTTTATGAGATGTACGGGTTGAACTCTGTCGCGCTCCACTATTTTAACGTGTATGGGCCGCGTCATGGGCGTGAACCTGCCCACCGGAGTATGGCTCGGCCCGCAAGACTCCGCCGGTGTGGCGTCAGGCTGGCGGATGTTAAAGCGAAGCGTCGTCTCGGATTTAAGGCGCAAGTCTTCCTTGAAGAAGGGTTGCCGACGCCTGGTGCAATGGGTGGTCGGAAGCGCGGGCGATCCAAGCGAGTAGTGCGGCGGCGTGAGGCGTGCAGGCCCAGCCAAACGTGATTGGTGAGTAACCACAATCGTCCCTCGTCGTCTTCCTTATAGTCCGCCCGAAGTTATTCATCGAGCCGGAGACGAAAGCAATTTTATCGGGCTTTCGAGCGTAGGCGACGCCGGATTGTTTTAAAATTAGAGCGCGCTGATCTCCCAAAGAAATTAATGTTAGTATCCGTAATAATTCCAGCACTTGATGCCGCGGAAACCATTCGGCAGACGCTAGATTCTGTCCTCGCTCAAACGTATCAAGCGTTCGAAGTGATTGTAGTTGATGACGGTTCCTTAGATGCTACGGGTGCCATTGTCGAGGAATACACAACAAGAGATGCCAGAGTTCAGCTCGTCCGGCAGGGCAATGCAGGCGTGGGCGCAGCCCGGAATGCTGCGATACGGAAGGCCCGCGGGAAATACATTGCTCCATTGGATGCCGATGACTTTTGGTTTCCGGAGAAGCTTGAGAAGCAAGTCGCCTGCATGGAGCAATGCGGTAACGAAACAGCTCTGGTGTATTGCTGGTCCAGATCGATCGATATGCACGACGCTTTTGTGGGTATCAGCCATCCTTACACTCTTGAGGGTCGCTTGCGTCATGCCCTCGTCTTGAGCAACTTCATCGGCAATGCTAGTGTGCCGCTATTCCGTGAGGTCGCTCTTGAAAAAGTCGGGCTTTACCTTACACGAGCCGAACAAGGAGGAGCACAGGGGTGCGAAGATTGGGATCTCAGTCTTCGGATCAGCGAAAGCTTCGGCATTCGTGTCGTTCCCGAATATCTGGTGGCTTATCGGCAGACCAGCTCCAGTATGAGTGTTCATGCTGAGGGCATGGCGGCATCCTTCGCCGTCACCATGCGTCGAGCGCGTCAGCGTAATTGCGATTTGCCCTCCGCCAGCTTTCGCTGGTCAGCCGGGTCCTTCTACTTATCCCTCGTATATACATGCTATCATTGGGGTCATTATTCCCGGTGCCCACGTTGCTTGAAAGAAGCGGTCTGTGCCAATCCGGTCTTGTTACTGAACACCGGTATTTACAGGATGTTCCTAAAAAGTGTGCTCAACATAATCAGGGGGTTAACGGGAGATCATCTCACCGAGCGGGTGCAGCCACCGCCTGAGAAGAAGGGAAAAGGAGTGGCCTTGTATTCCAAGAAGAAAAGGAAGCGTCCGTTCATTTTCAAATAGGATCTTCAGGCGCATCGAACTCAACCGCTGGTCTACCGCGCTACACGACGGAGCTTAATTGATGGCTGTTCTTCTGCGTGCACTAAAAGCGCTCTTTCCGCTTCTGCGTCTGCAGCCTTGGGTGCTCTCGGTTATGATCATTCTCGGCGTGCTCACCGCCTTGTCCGAAGGTCTCTCCATTTCTCTATTCGCCCCGCTTGTCCAGAGTCAAATGGGGGCCGGAAATTCCGGCATGATTGGGAAGATGACCGCACTCTTCCAGGGAATTCCGGCCGAGACGCGGCTTTTGTGGATAGGTCTCAGCATTCTTCTGTGTGTGGTACTAAAAAACGTTCTCAGCTACAGCTACTCGTTGCTCTTCCAGTGGGTGAATGCGTCAATCGGCCACCGGTTGCGCTGCGGTATTCTTCATCAGTTGCTTAGCGTGAGCCAGAGCTACTTGGACACCCACGATTCCGGGAAATTGTTGAACACCCTGAGTACCGATACCTGGCGTGTCAGCTCCGCGTTCGCGGTGCTCGCTAACGTAATCATCAATGCCTGTATGACATTGACTTTGGGCGTCCTGCTGCTGGTGCTTTCCTGGAAGCTGACGCTGATCACCGGTCTCTTGCTATTATTGATCTCTTATATAGTGCAACGCCTCACCCACCATGTGAAGCAGCTCAGTGGTGAGGCAACGGCGGCAAATGCAAACCTTTCTCAACGAATGCTCGAGACGTTTTACGGCCTGCGGCTGATTCGCGCCTTCGGACGTGAAAATCACGAGCAGCAACGGTTCGACGCGGCTTCGCGTGAGGTGAGCAAGATCTTCTTGAAGCTTGATCGCATGTCCGGACTTGTCCACCCGGTATCCGAAGTGCTCACGGCGCCATTATTGCTCGGCATCTTGGTGGTCATGGCAATCCGAGATCCCGGACAAATGGCAGTTTCGGTGACCTTCCTGATCCTGCTGTATCGACTCCAGCCCCGCATTAAACAGTTCGATGCCGACAGGGTGGCGCTTAATGCCCTGTCAGCGTCCGTTGAGGAGGTCAGGAGCCTTCACGATGAGACCGATAAGCCTTACATACGCGGTGGTGTTCGGGTCCTTGCCTTGATCGAGAAAGGGATCGTCTTCGAAAATGTTTCACTTCATTACGATTCCCAAAAAGGCGCGGCACTCGAACAGGTGACCTGCACAATAAACATGGGCGAAACCACTGCCTTGGTTGGTCCATCCGGCGCTGGCAAGTCTAGTGTGATCAGCTTGATCTGCCGCTTTTACGATCCTTCGTCAGGGCGCTTGCTGATCGATGGAATCCCGCTGCCGAAGCTTGGTCTTGCATGGTGGCGTAACCAGATCGCGGTAGTAAGCCAGGATATCCATCTTTTCAATGCGAGCGTGGCCGAGAACATCATCTATGGGAAGCTTGATGCCACCCGCGAGGAACTCTTGGACGCGGCCTGCAAGGCTCATGCCCTGGAGTTCATCGAGAATCTGCCAAATGGCTTCGAAACGGTTCTGGGAGACTGGGGTATTCTACTCTCCGGCGGTGAACGGCAGAGGCTGGCTCTGGCTCGCGCGTTCATTCGAGATCCACAGATCCTGATTCTGGATGAGGCAACGAACTCGCTCGACCTCATCGCGGAAAAAGTGATCCAAGATGCCCTTGAGCACTTCGGACGAGGCCGAACCGTATTGATCATCGCCCACCGGATCAGCACCATTGAGCACGCCGACAAAGTTATCGTGCTCGACTCTGGAAGAGTGGTCGAGAGCGGGTCGGTATCACAGCTTTTGTCAAAGGGTGGCCTTTTCTCAAGCTTCTATGCGCTTCAATTTCGGAAGAAGCGTTCAGGCGAGGAGTTGCAAGTCCATCCACTGCCGGCTCAGTGATCGAAGTAATTCGGCCTCTGGTGTTCTGCCGGAGCTCGCTCTTACGATGTCCACGCGCGTCGATAACACAATCCCCTATGCACCCGCTCACTTTCCCGACGGACGCTAGTCCTGCTGGAAGTTCCGGCGTTTCAGTCATTATCCCTGTGCACAATGCAACGACGACACTTGAGGCGACTCTGAATTCCGTGGTTCACCAGACCCACGCGATTTGGGAGCTGGTCATTGTCGATGACGGGTCAACGGACGGTACCCGCGCTATGGCGGAGGGCTGGGCGCGCCGGGACCAGCGGTTTCGCGTATTGCATCAGGAGAGATTAGGCGTCAGCGCGGCACGCAACCGTGGACTGCGGGAAGCGCGATGCTCCATTGTTCTGTTTCTGGACGGCGACGATCGCATTGCGTCCACGCACTTGGAGCGGATGGTGGGGATGCTACTAGGTGATTCCACGCTGGATGCCGTACACTGCGGGTGGCAAAACATTCTAGCGTCGGGCGTTACTGGACGCTCGCATCTGGGTTCGCACGAGGCGGATCTGTTTCACTATTTTGCCTTTCATTGCCATTTTGCAATTCACGCCTGCGTTCTGCGACGTGATCTAGCCCTCGCTGTCGGCGGCTTCGACGTCTCACTTGCCACATGCGAGGATTGGGACTTTTTTCAGCGCGTCGCCGGTACCGGAGCGCGCTTCGGACGCGTACCGGAGGTATTGGCCTTCTACCACATCCGCGCCAACTCCGCCAGTCGGGATGCTCTGCGCTGCGTGGCCGATGCCCGCGTGGTCCTGGACCGCGGCCGCGGACGGGATCCGCGCATGCGAATTGCCGCCAAGGCTCATGTAGAAGGAGCGGTCCCTCCCCACCGGAATCTCGCACTCTACAATATTTTGACATATTGGGCAGTCCAGGAAATCGGTGCAGGTCGCGACGGCCTGAACTTGCTAGACGTCGAGGATCTCCCCCCTGCACCCGACCTGCCAGCTGCCGCGGTCGCCGACATCATCCAAGAGCTTGTACCGATGGCTGCCAACCGGTCAGAGAAGGACTGGCCCAGTCTATGGAGCCGGGTGAATGCTCCGCTGCTCGCATTACTCGCCAAGTTGGAGTCTCAGGCTCGCGCACCGGCGCTGGCGTTCGCCACCCTGCGATACCTGGAGGGAAAAATCCTGCTGGCCGACTCTGCCGACGCCCCGCTCGTGCTGGGGAGCACGTATCGGGTGAATGTGGACTTGGCGAAACGGGTGAGTGACGTTTTCCTTCCCCCCGAGGTTGACCGGCTCATCTGTCGCCTGACCCTGAAGGGCGAGCCCGTCGGCGCGGTTGAATTGCCGGGCGCTGGAGTGGTTTCCGGCCGGAGGATTGTGGAGGCGGCGTTGGAAGGACGTGGACGCCTGCTGCTGTACGGGGCGCTGACGCCCAGCCGCGGCCTGCACCTTTGCCTTCAAACGGTGCATAGCCTGCTGCGGCGAAGGATGTTGGGCCTGGTGTATGGCGTCCTGGCAGCGAAGCCGAAGGAAAGGTTAGGCGCAGCAAGGCGAGCCAAGCATGAAGCCGCGATCGTGGTCAAAACCAATCTGTCGTGGGTTCTAGCCGCACGACCCGGGGTCGCCGCCAGACAGGCCGACTGGCAATGGCACGAGTACCTCGGTGCCGCGGCCGCCGCCGGCCGGGCACGTGCGCGGGAACAAGTGGGCACGCCCGAAAGCTCCGACGGGTGGGAGCGGGCCTTCGCTCTACCGGATCCTTGGGCTTATGACAGCGACTACGAGGCGGTAAAATACACACAGACACTTGCCTTCTTGCCGGAAGTGGTCGCTGCCGATGCGCTCGAAATCGCGTGCGCCGAGGGTCACTTTACCGTCCGCTTGGCGCCGCGGGTGAGCCGCCTGACCGCGGTGGACATTTCCGTTCGCGCTCTGGCCAGGGCTCAGACACGCTGCGCCGACCACGGCAACGTCAACTTTCGAAGGCTGGACTTGAACACGGAAGACATTCCGGGGTCCTTCGACCTGATCGTCTGCAGCGAGGTATTGTACTATGTACGGGATCTGCGGGATGTGGTCGGCCGCATCCTGTCCAGGGTCCGACCAGGTGGGTTTTTCCTAACAGCCCACTCACGCGTGTTGGCCGACGACCCCGAGGGCATCGGCTTCGCATGGAACCACGCTTTTGGTGTTGAAACCATTGGCAACACCATTGCCGCCCAGCCTGGGGTTGTCTCGCGCCGGGAACTGCGCACGCCTCTTTACCGCGTCCTTCTTTACCAGCGCCTTGCTCACGGTCAACAGCCCGGGCCACCCGAAATCGTGAAGACCGATTACATGGGGCGGATGACGCCTGTGGCCGAAGAGCTAGCCAATTGGCCGGGCCGCCCGCCAGCCAGGCTCGCGGCCGAACGGGTGTGCTCGGTTCCAATCCTCATGTACCATCGAATTGCGGCCGACGGGCCGGTCGCGCTGGAACGGTACCGCGTGGCGCCCGACCTTTTCGCCGCGCAAATGGCTGGACTGCACAGGGCCGGGTACCGTACCATCGGCCTCGGGGACTGGATCACCGCCAAAGCGCGGCGCGAGTCCCTGCCCGGAAAGCCTGTCATACTGACCTTCGACGACGGGTACCGGGATTTCCTGACGGCGGCGATGCCTGTCCTGCGTACTCATGGCTTCTTTGCAAGCGTATTTCTGGTGGCGGACTGCATCGGCGGGACCGCCGACTGGGACGCCGGGTACGGCGAGACCGCCCCGCTGCTGTCTTGGGAGGAGGTGCGTACGCTACAGGAGACCGGAATCGAATTGGGCTGCCACTCGTCGGTACACTGGCCAATGACCGGGATGCATCTGAAGGAGCTGGCGGAGGACACGATACGGGCTCGCGCGATGCTGGAAGAAGGACTTGCGGCGCCCGTTACGACCCTCGCCTATCCCTATGGCGCGGAGAACGAATTTGTCCGCCGCGTCGTGACGGATCTAGGTTTCCGGGCAGCCGTGAGTTGCAAGCCGGGCCTCAGTCGGCTTGGGGATGACCCGTTGCGGCTTCCACGGATCGAGATTTCTGGGGGCTGTACACCTGAGCAATTGCTCGCGCTGGTCGGTCACCCCTAGGAGAAGGCGACAGCATGAACGCCCACCCAATGGAGCTTGGCTCGATTCGGAGGCATAATCGGATCGTGGGAGTAAACCAGAATACCTATCTTTTGCGAGCGTGGGCGCGAACATCGTCTACGGGAAATCCACGCGCGAATCACTCCTCGAGGCAACCCGCAAGGCACATTCGCAGGGGGTTCGTCGGGGACTAGTCAAATGCGTTATCGGCTCAGTGAGATCGAAGTCACCCGGCCTCTGGTCGCACTAGAATTTGCACCCGGTGAGACCGGGGCGGCACTTCTTCTCCGGCGTAAAGAGCGACCGATCGGCTTTCTCATGCGGGAAAACGAGGGCAAACCAAAGTGGTCTCCAGAAGAATTGAGCTTCTGGATCGGAAACGCGCTCAAAACGAAGCTTGTTGAGGAAGCGATTCGCGACGAGCTAGCCCCGCGGCAGGCGAACGTTGCCTTTCCGCCGCTCTCGGTTGCCATCTGCACCAGAGATCGAGTGGCGACGCTCAACCGCTGTCTCGATTCGGTTCTCCCACTGCAGCAGAAATACGGCTTCGAACTTCTCGTTATCGACAACGCACCTCCTGACGACGCGACCGCGGAACTTGTGAAAAAGTTCTCAGGAGCACGCTACGTTTTGGAACCCCGCCCGGGTCTAGACTTCGCACGGAACCGAGCCTGGATGGAAGCAACCGGCGAACTGATTGCCTATCTCGACGACGACGTCATCGTGGACTCGGGTTGGCTCGCGGGTTTGCAGGAAGCGTTCGGCGAGAATCCCGACGCCGGCGCGTTTACCGGGCTGGTGATGCCGCTGAGACTCGACACGACAGCGCAGGTGTTCTTTGAGAAAAGGAATGGGTTCCGGCGTGGATTCGACAAAAAGCGATTTGGACGCGAGCTACCTGGCAACCCGCTTTATCCTTGTGGCGCCGGCATCTTCGGCGCGGGTTGCAATATGGCGTTCCGCCGCGACCTGCTGCGGGAAATTGGGGGGTTCGATGAAGCCCTTGATACGGGCGGCCCTCTTCCGGGGGGTGGCGATCTCGACATCTTTTATCGGATCATCCGAGCGGGGCACGTGCTGGTCTATGAGCCTAATTATATGGTTTTCCATGAACATCGCGCGTCGGAAGCCGATCTGCGACGCCAGTACTATACTTGGGGGCTGGGGTTCATGGCCTTTGTGCAGAAGAGCTACCGGAACGATCCGTCCCAGCGCGCTCGATTCCGCCGTTTGGCGATCTGGTGGATCCGAGACCAGATCTTGCAACTGAGCGAAGCGTTGCGCCGGAAGCACGTGCTGCCATTCTCAATGATACTTGCGGAATTCTGCGGGGGAATGGTGGGTGCTTTTGGCGAATATCCCCGTTCCGTGAAACGCACTGCAGCGGTGCGAAAGGCTTTCGCATGAGCGTTCCTGATAGATGGGAAGTCATTCAGGTCAGGCTCAATGAACCTATACGGGGCATGAGCATACCTCGGAATACTGCGGGCGCATACCTTGTGTTCTGGTGGAACGATATCCCGCTCGGGCACGCCCAAATTCATGCCGGGGAGTTTCCGCTCAACGAAGCCGATATTCAGCGCAGAGCTTTGCGCGCGATCGCTCCCGCGGTCGGAAATTACTCATTAGAAAACGGCTTGAAGCCAGCCCTGCCGGTCCGGCGGCAGAATCCTGCTCACAATCTACCTGGCACGCTCGAACCGCTCGCTGCTCTCAGCCGGCCGCTGAAAAATCTGGCGATCAGAATTCCGCAAGCGAACCGGGAAATCTCAGTCTCGGTGATCGTATGTACCCGCCGGCGTCCCGAACAGCTGAGACGCTGTCTGGCCGCTCTCCAGAAGCTGGATCCGTCGGCTGCGGAGATTATCGTGGTGGATAACGCGCCTGAAGAACGCTGCACAGCTGATATCCTCGAAGAGTTCGGCGAAGTCATTTATTGGCCAGAGCCTGCGCTGGGACTTAGTCGCGCGCGCAACAGCGGCATTTTGCGTTCTTCCAGCAAAATTGTGGCCTTTACAGACGATGATGTACTGGTTCATCCACGTTGGCTACTTGGCGTTCGAGAGGCGTTCTCGCAGGACACAGTTTTCGGGATGACAGGATTGGTGCTCGCTGCGGAATTGGAAACCGACTCACAGATCCGGTTCGAGTTCGACTTCGGCGGCTTCAACAGCGGCTACCGTCCAAGCACGTTCGACTCCTTTTTTTTGAAAGCATGCTGAGTCGGGGAGTCCCAGTCTGGCGTATTGGCGCGGGTGCTAATATGGCGTTCCGGCGGGAAGTCTTCAGCCGGATTGGGCTTTTCGATGAACGTCTTGGCGCCGGCGCATCGGGTTGCAGCGAAGACTCGGAGTTTTGGTATCGGATGCTCGCAGCCGGAATGTCGATAGCCTACGAGCCGCGCGCTGTCGTATGGCATTCGCATCGCGGCGATCGCCAAGCTTTCAGGAGCCAGATGAAGCAATATATGCGGGGACATGTCGCTGCATTGCTGGTGCAGTTTGAAAAACACCGGCATTTTGGAAATATCCGGAGGCTCTTCAGGGCCATTCCATGTTACTATTATGGGCGGCTGAAGCGGATGCGGCTCAAGGACGATTGGAGTCTGTTTTTCGGCGAGCTGCTCGGGTGTGCTTCCGGTTTCGTCGCGTACTTCCATCAAACACTGCCCAGGCGTTTTCCCGTCCCCGCGGCGCGCAAAATTTCCTGATCTCACCTTCAGCTAGTGTCCCACGAACACAAACGCCGCCTTCCGGATTTTCTCAGCGATAACCCATTTCCGCATCGGTACACGGAAGGTCTTTTCTATCGGGAAAAAATGCGGGCGATTCATCGGATCGCACCGGATCTTCCCATGCAAAAGATTCTGGAGGTGGGCGGTGGTCGCAGCGGACTGACCTCGCTGCTATATCCAAATGCCCAGATCATAAATATCGATCTCCATGGCGAATATGCATCGGCTCCATGTAATCAGCCGTCTAGTGTCCGCTTTGTCCGCGGAGATGCGACTGATCTGCCTTTCGCAGATGAAAGTTTTGATGCGGTCACCATGTTTGATCTGCTGGAACATGTCCGGGAAGACCGCCAGGCAGTGCGGGAAGCCTTTCGCGTCTTGTATCCCGGCGGGTTTCTACTGGTCAGCACGCCAAATGAAAACTGGCGATTTCCGTATCATCCGTTCATGAAACCGTATTGTCCTTCCGAAGAAAAGTTGTTTGCTGAATGGGGGCATGTCCGGCGCGGCTATTCGCGAAGGGAAATCGAGGAGGTAGTTGGTTTCAAAGCTTGCCGGACCGCTAGCTTTATAAACCCGCTGACCGTCCTGTGCCACGATGTTGGATTCTCGAATTTGCCAAGGCGCCAAAGGCGGATCTGTTGGGCGATGCTCAGCCCGATCACTTTGGCCGGATACGTGTTTCACCGCGCCGAAACCAAAGGGACGGAAACCGCTTATGCATGGATTAAACCTTGCGTCGGGGAGCAACCCGAGCAAAGGCAAATCATCTCGAACCAATCAGTCCAAGCTTCCAGGTAGGCCGCGCGTCGCGCTGCTGCCCTGGGGTCATACCTTGGAGGATTTTCTCGATAGCCTCGGTGTAGCATTTGACCAGTTCTGCATCGAAATGTCCGGTGGCTGGCTCTTTGGCTATGTGCGGGCGCTTCAGCTTGCGGGTTTTCAGGTCTCCATTTTTTGTTTCTCAACCCAGAAGCGCAAGGCCGTTTCGATGCGACATCAACCCACCGGCGCGGAGATTTGCCTGATTCCAGCGAGCCGATCTTACCGCTGGATGCAGCAATTTTTTGCGGATCCGTATGCCTGGAAGACCGATCATATGTTCAGCGGCAGAAAGCTGTCGAAGCCCGCGAAAAAACTCCTTCGGGACCTTCTCCCCTACTTTGCTACGCCGCCGTTGATTCTCAGACGAGAACTCATCCGGAGGGGCGTCGACCTAATCCTCTGCCAGGAATACGAATATGCCCGCTTCGACGTCGTGACGGCGCTCGGGCGTCTTCTCCATCTGCCCGTTTTTGCTACCTTTCAAGGCGGTAATTGGCAGACCAGCAGGTTTGAAAAGATAACACGCCCGCGCGCGATAAGGCAGTGTGCAGGGCTTATCATCGGTCCCGCCACCGAGGCTGAGAGAGTCCAGGCAGAATATCGGGTGTCGCCTGACAAGATTGCGCGCATTCCCAACCCCGTTGACCTTACGGAGTGGGAGCCAATGCCTCGAGCGCAGGTCCGAGAGACGCTGGGCCTACCACTCACTGCTCGAATAGCAATCTCGCACGGGCGTATCGATATCTTTCGAAAAGGTTTGGACCTGTTGCTCGATGCCTGGTCAAATCTTCGCGCTGCTCATCCGGGCCCGGACTAGCGGCTTGTCCTCATCGGCTCCGGCAGCGACGCTTTGAAATTCCGAGGGATGCTATGCGCCAGGAACGATTCATCCGTTCTCTGGATCGACCATTACCTGCGCGACCGTCTGCTCATGCGCATGTGGCTTTCCGCTGCGGACGTTTATGTGATGGCGTCGCGCCACGAGGGCTTTCCTGTTGCGCCTTTAGAAGGGATGGCTTGCGGACTTCCAGTCATTGCGACCGCGGCCCCAGGCATCGCCGAAATCATGGGCAACCAAGTGTCGTCGCCGGGCATCACCGTTCCGATTGCAGACGTGCCTGCGCTGAGGGATGCATTGGAAAGATTACTCAGCAATATTACGGTATCACGAGAATTGGGAATTTTCGCCAAAACGCGGGCTCAGGATTTCTGCTCGGCGTCCGTCGGCACGCAATTGCGGGATTTCCTGCTGACCCACATGAATTGCTTTCGTAAATAAGTGACAAAGTTAACTTATGACAGATCAGCCAATCTCACTGAATGAAGTCTTCAACGCTCGGGACACCGGTGCGAGTAATGTCTACTAGTCGCGAAAATAAGGTAAGGATTGTTCCTGCGGTTCACGGCAAACGGGAGGTGGAACCTGATCCGTCTTTTGAGATTGAGTTGTCTCGTCATCTCAGCCGATCTTACTCGCCGAGCAGTTTACTGGAACAGTATTCCCGCTTTGCCTATGGCGATGGAGAGTTGGATAATCTGATGCGCCGAGTGATCTGGAGGGCGGTCGCGCGAAAGTTCGGATACGGTGTTCTTATTGGACCAGGAGTCGGCTTCAAACATTTAGAGACGTTCGAGCTCGGGAATGACGTGTTCATTGGTTCTCAGGCTTACGTCCAGGGACGTTTCGACGGAGTGACAAAGATCGGGAATCACGTCTGGATTGGCCCACAGGCCTACTTTGATGCGCGTAATCTCGTCCTTGAAGATTATGTCGGATGGGGGCCGGGAGCCAAGGTGCTTGGCTCAGCGCACACCGGTTTGCCAATCGATCGACCAACGATCGAAACCGATCTGCTGATCCGGCCGGTCGTCGTAAAGGCGTGGGCAGACATCGGGACGGGAGCGATTCTCCTACCAGGGGTGACCGTTGGCAAAGGCGCCATTATCGGTGCCGGAGCAGTGGTTACCCGCGATGTTCCCGCTTTCGCGATCGTCGCCGGCGTTCCCGCCAGGTTTATCCGCTGGCGAGACGGCTATGAGCAGCCTGAGCACGCTCAAGCTAAGACACAGAATTCATGAACCCTAAAAGAGCTTTAATTACCGGCGGTGCCGGCCTGATCGGTTCCCATATTGCCGACCGTCTCGTAACCGAAGGTTATGAGGAGATTGTGGTGTTAGATAATTTTACGCGTGGGCGGCGCCAGAACCTTGAATCTGCCGCTCAGTCCGGCAAGCTGACCTTTGTCCACGGCGATATCTGTGACATCAAGCTTGTTCGCGAAGTCATGGACGGTATCGATATTGTCTTCCACGAAGCGGCCATTCGAATCACGCAATGCGCCGAGGATCCGCGATTGGCTCATGATGTGCTGGCGACCGGCACATTTAATCTCCTGGAAGCCGCTGTGGCAGCTGACGTGAAACGATTCGTCTATGCTTCCTCCGCTTCGATCTATGGCCAAGCCGAGGCCTTTCCGACCGATGAGATTCATCATGGTTATGGCAACCGAACCATCTATGGAACAGTCAAACTATATGGAGAAGGCCTCCTCCGCAGTTTTTATGAGATGTACGGTCTCAATTATGTCGCGCTCCGCTACTTCAATGTGTACGGCCCGCGGATGGACGCTTTCGGCGTCTACACCGAGGTGATGATCCGTTGGATGGAGCGCCTGACTAAGGGGCAGCCCTGTTTGATTCTCGGCGACGGCAGTCAAACGATGGACTTTGTGTATGTTGACGACGTCGCTCGAGCCAATACGATGGCCGCTAACTCCTCGATTACGGACGACGTGATCAATATCGCGAGCGGAACGGAAACAAGTTTGACTCAATTAGCCACGACTTTGGGCAATGTGATGGGAGTGAACCTGACACCTGAATATGGTCCGGCGCGGAAAGCTACGCCGATGTGGAGGAGGCTCGCTGATGTGCAGAAGGCACAGCGCCGACTCGGTTTTAAGGCCCAGGTGTCATTGGAGGAGGGGCTCCGGCGGCTTGTCCACTGGTGGTTGGACGCACGCAAGGCTCAACTGGCCAACGCATCGGCCTGAGCGGTGTCGAGGCACCGTCCAGCCGGGTGCATCGTCAGGGCTGCCAAGAGTTTTCTCTATGATTCCAATTGCAAAACCTTCATTGGATGAACGCGAGGCCGATGCGGCGCGCCGGGTTATTCTTTCGGGCTGGATCACTCAGGGCCCGGAAGTCGCTTCGTTTGAGCGTGAGTTCGCGGCAAGCGTAGGGGCGCGCAATGCCTGCGCGGTTTCTAACTGTACCACGGCGTTGCATCTCGCGTTGCTGGCGGCCGGGGTCGGCACCGGCAATGAGGTGATCACCGTCAGCCATTCTTATATCGCTACCGCTAACAGCGTTCGTTACTGCGGCGCGACACCTGTGTTCGTCGACATCGAGCCGTGGACCTACAACATCGATCCGGACCTGGTCGAAGCGGCGATAACGCCCAAAACCCGGGCAATCCTTTGTGTGCACCAGATCGGAATGCCATGCGATCTGCGACGCCTGGTACAGATCGCCGCAAAACACTCGCTGCCCCTTATTGAAGACGCTGCCTGTGCGATTGGCAGCGAGATCCAATCGAACGGAGTCTGGGAACGGATCGGCAAACCTCATGGTGACGCCGCGTGTTTTTCCTTTCATCCCCGGAAGATTCTATCCACGGGCGATGGTGGAATGATCACCACGAAACACCCCGACTGGGACGCGAAGTTTCGCTTGTGGCGACAACATTCCATGTCGGTTCCGGATACGGTCCGTCATGCGGCTAACACGATCATCTTCGAGAGCTACCCGGAAATGGGGTTCAACTATCGGATGACTGACGTGCAGGCGGCGATCGGGCGAGAACAGCTCAAACGTCTTCCGGAACTCGTGGCAGTTCGGCGTAAGAAGGCGGCAAGGTATCATGATCTGCTCTCCGAAATTCCTGGGCTTCGAGTTCCCATTGAACCATCCTGGGTGCGAACCAACTGGCAAAGCTATTGTGTGGGCCTTCCTTCGGGCGTCGAGCAACGCCGAGTGATGCAGTCCTTGTTGGATGACGGCATTGCCACGCGTCGCGGCATCATGTGCGCACATCGCGAACCGGCCTACCCGGCTTCGACCTGGAGAGCGTTTGGATCGCTCACGCAAAGTGAGGGCGCGCAGGATGATTGTATCCTCCTGCCGCTTTTCCATGATCTCACCCGGAAACAGCAGCAACATGTAGTTTCTCGGTTAGAAGCTGCCCTCTCTTGAGCCCGGCCGGAGCCTGCGCAATCGCAAATCGTAAATGACAAATCGCACAGAGAGCATTTGGCCCTGAAGCGACTACTCTCCTGCAGCCGCTTAAATGCTTCAATTGCCGTATGACCGAGATCGGATCCCCGAGCACCACACGTGCGCCTTGCCCTGAATTAGCGGAATCAGACTCCTCCGCGAACGTTCTGAAGGCCGAGCCTTTTCCGAGGGACAGTGACTCCGAAGCGCCCTCGCACGGAGAAGCCCTGAAATCGACCTCGATCATCGGTGGATCGACCGCGATTGTCATGCTGATCCGGATCGTGCGGACTAAAGTGCTGGCGCAATTACTGGGTCCCGCTGGAATCGGGCTCGAAGCAATTTACGATTCGGTCGTGAGTGTGGCCAGAACTGCGGCCGATCTGGGGATCAGCAGTTCGGGCGTACGCCAGATCGCGGCAGCCGTCGGTGCGGGCAGCGATCTCTTGATCGCCACGACCGTCTTCACGCTACGGAGGACTTGCCTGCTTCTTGCCGCGATTGGAGCAGGCGGCTTTTTCCTTGGACGTGAACCAATCAGCCGGCTCGCGTTGGGGAACACCGATCACGCCTCTGATATAGGACTGCTTTCGCTCATGCTCTTTTGTGGAGTTTTGGTGGGCGGCCAAGGCGCTCTTTTGCAAGGCATGCGCCGGATTGGTGATCTGGCAAAGATGAACATCTTTGGCGCGGTGATCGGCGCCGCGGTGAGCATTCCAATTGTCTTTCTCTGGGGTCGCGCCGGGATTCCGGTTTACATGGTGCTAGCGGCAGCTGTTGGTGTACTGATTTCCTGGTTTTACGCTCGCCGTGTTCGATTAGAGCAAATAAGAATTTCGCTACGACAAGTTTCGACAGAAGCGCGCGCTCTGCTGAGTTTGGGATTCGTATTTCTTGCTTCAGGTCTTATGACCACCGGCGCACTGTTTCTGCTTCGCGTCTTTGTCATTCACCAGGAAGGTTTAACTGGCGCCGGTCAATTTCAGGCGGCCAATGCGCTTTCTATGGTCTATGTGGGGTTTGTCCTACAAGCGATGGGAACGGATTTCTATCCGCGGTTGACCGCGGTGGCGGGTGACAATCGCAGGTGCAATCGCCTGGTAAACGAGCAGGCAGATGTCTCGATTCTTTTGGCGCTGCCCGGGATTCTGGCGACGATCGCGCTCGCGCCCTTAGTAATCCAACTCTTTTACTCCAGTAAGTTCGACAAAGCGGCAGAAATCCTTTGCTGGCAGGCGGTCGGGATGTATCTCCGAGTAAATTCGTGGCCAATGGGGTTTATCATTTTAGCCAAAGGTCGCGGCACCGCCTTCTTTTGGACGGACGTGGTTTCTTACAGCGTTTATATTGGCTTAGGATGGCTCGGCTTAAAGGTGTTCGGTCTGGCTGGAACCGGGATGGCTTTCCTGGGCCTCTACCTGTTTCATTGGTGCGTCGTTTACGCTGTGGTGCGGAAGATGTCCGACTTCCGGCTCTCCCGGCAAAACATGCGGCTTTCGCTGCTCGGCGCGGCGACCTGCGCCATTACGTTGTTTGCACGTCTAACGTTTGCCGATCCTTGGGCGACAACAATTGGCTGTACTCTGGCGATCGTCACGGGGGTGTACAGCCTGGCGACGTTAATTCGCCTGGTCGGCCGGGAAAAATTCGATCGTTCTCTCCGTAAAGTTGGCTTGGGGCGACTTGGAGCTAGGAGCTAGGAGGTGCAGTGAGTCAGAGCCTCGTTGAGTGACTTGTTTAATGCGATGATCGGCATTCTTATATCTCCAGCGGAAGGGTGTGGCGGTTTTGTTGTACTGCCTGATGTAGCGAATCAGCTTTCTGGAGAGGTCGGTTGTAGAAGTGAAGATTCCGCGAGCGATGACATCGCGTTGGATTTTGGAAAACCAGATCTCGACTTGATTGAGCCAACTGGAATAGGTCGGGGTGTAGTGGATCCGAACCGTTGGATTGGCCTGGAGGAACTCGAAAACATGCTTGGTTTTATGTGCGCTCAAGTTGTCGGCGACGATGTGAATCTCTCGGCCATCGGGCTGGCTGGCGACGATCTGGCCGAGAAAGCCGACAAACTCAGCACTGGTATGCCTAGCGGTGGTCTTTCCCATAACGTCGCCGGTGCGAGTGTCGAGCGCCGCATACAGTGAGAGGGTGCCGTGACGAAAATACTCAAAGCCATGTCGTTCAGCTCGGCCGGGGGAAAGAGGCAAAACTGGGTCAAGTCGATCGAGCGCTTGGATAGCGCTCTTCTCATCGACGCAGAAGACCGCGGCGTTTACCGGTGGCTCAAGATACAAGCCAATGATATCTGCCGCCTTCTCTTCAAACTCAGGATCATCGCTGGCCATGTAACCACGCAGCCGATGAGGCTGAATGCCGAAATGGCGCCAGACACGGCTCACGCTCGACTGGCTAATGCCCAGATCTTTTGCCAGCCGATAGCTGCTCCAGTGGGTCGTACCGTCCTTGGGACCCTGACGCGTGAGTTCCAAGATACGCGCCTCGGTCTCAGCTGTACGGGTTCGGCGTGGACTACCGCGATAACGCGAATCGAGTCCCGCCAACCGCTCCTCTTGAAAGCGCTTCTTCCACTCCCGGATATACTCATCACTGCAATCCAGCCGCTGCCGAACTTCCCGGTAAGAATGACCTGATGCCAACATCAAAATGACCTCTGCACGTTTGACTAACTCCATCGCCAGAGACCGTTTCCGCGCCCTGCGCTTCAATTCACGCCGCTCAGGCGGCGCCAACACAATTCTGCCTAAACTCACGCCAGATAGCGTACAACATAATCGCACAACTAGTGCGGCGTAGCGTTTAAACCTGATACGGGATTGATACGACGCTCTGCTGATCGGTAGGTCCACTTAAAGGGTTTGGCCTTCATGTTATAGCGTCGGATATAGGTCATGAGTTTTTTAGCCAAGTCTTTGACCGAACGGAAGATTCCGCGGGCGATGACGTCGCGTTGGATCTTGGAAAACCAGATCTCGACTTGGTTAAGCCATGAAGAATAGGTCGGTGTAAAATGGATCCGCACGTGGCGATGACGATCGATAAACTGCCAGACTCTGGAGGTGCGATGTGCCGAGAGATTATCTGCGATAATGTGGATCTGCTGGCCCTCGGGAAAGCTGGCGACGATCTGTTCAAGAAAAGCAACAAACTCGGCACTGGTGTGACGAGGCACAGTTTGGCCCAGCACCTGGCCGGTTTTGGTGTTGAGCGCTGCGTAGAGCGAAAGCGTGCCGTGACGGTAGTACTCAAAACCGTGCCGCTCGGCTCTTCCGGGCGAGAGCGGCAACACTGGATCGAGCCGGTCCAGCGCTTGGATGGCGCTCTTTTCGTCGACGCAGAAAACTGCGGCATTGACCGGAGGCTTCAGATACAAACCAATGATATCAGCAGCCTTGGTTTCAAAATCCGGGTCGTCGCTGGCCATGTAGCGGCGCAGGCGGTGCGGCTGCAGTCCGGCTTTGGCCAGAACACGGGCGACTCGGGTATGGTTGGTGCCAAGTTCGGCCGCCAACTTCCGAGTACTCCAGTGCGTCGAGCCATCCGTGGGTTTATGTCGGGCCGCGGCCAAAATCTGAGCTTCGAGCTTGGCGCTCTGTTGGCTGGCTACCTTGCCACGATGACGACTGAAAAGACCTGCCAAACGTTCCTCCATAAAGCGCTTCAGCCAAAGTCGCACGGTGTTGATGCTGCATCCCAGTTGCCGACTTACCGCCCATTGCGATCTGCCGCTAGCAATCAAGAGGACAATCTTGGCTCGCTGCACCTCCTCTGCTCGCCCGCTACGGGATCGGACCCGCTGCCTAAGTCGTCGACGTTCTGGCGGAGAAAGAACCAATCGTTTTAACACTCCTTTTTGCTATCAGATCATCATATCAGAAGTCAATGCTACAATGCACTAGTCACCGACTTATTGCACCCCCCCTAGATTCTAGCTCCTAGCGGCTCCAAGTCGCACAAACCTTCGCGCAGGGGGCTAATCCCTCCGGAGTAGTCAAACAAAACAAATCAGTACAGTCGACCGTTGAAGAGTCGTTCTGTCAGGGACGGGATAACGAGCGCCGAAATCACACGCCCGCCCGGTAGCAGCCTGCGCTGAGCCAGGTGGATTATACACAGAGATCTATAACAAAAATGGATAAAAGTTTAAACCCAACAATCGGAGTAGTGGGTCTTGGCTACGTCGGGCTGCCTTTGTCACTCCAGTTCGCCCGAAGCGGAACGCGAGTGCTTGGCTTCGATATTGACCCGGAAAAGGTAAACGCAATTAACGCGAGTCGAAGTTACATCAGACACGTTCCGTCCGCGACAATTGCAGAACAGGTAGAAAAACGTCGTCTGGCGTCTACCACGGACTTCTCTCGGGTGAGAGAAGTGGACGCGGTGATTATTTGTGTGCCGACACCGCTCAACAAGAATCGCGAGCCGGATATTTCGTTCATCTTAAAGACTGGTTCGGCGATTGCTCCTCATCTCCGACCGGGGATGCTAGTCGCTTTGGAGTCCACCACCTATCCCGGGACAACCGACGAGGATTTACGCGCAGTGCTGGAGGATGGATCGGGTCTGAAGGCTGGATTGGATTTCCATCTCGCTTTTTCGCCGGAACGCGAAGATCCAGCCAATCCGGCGAGCAAAGTAGGAGAGGTACCGAAGCTTGTTGGAGGCCTGACACCAGCCTGTCTGGAGAAGGCTGTTCAGGTGTACGGCTGGGCGATCAAGACGATTGTACCTGTTTCATCCTGCCGAGTAGCCGAAGCGGCCAAACTACTCGAAAATATTTTTCGCAGTGTTAATATCGCTCTGGTGAACGAGCTGAAGCTCGTCTATGCCTCGATGGGAATTGATATTTGGGAGGTAATCAGCGCGGCCAAGACCAAACCGTTTGGCTTTATGCCTTTCTATCCCGGGCCTGGGCTGGGTGGCCATTGTATTCCAATCGATCCGTTCTATCTGACTTGGAAGGCAAGGGAGTTTAATCACTCGACCCGGTTTATCGAGTTGGCGGGAGAGATTAACACCTCCATGCCCGCCCACATCGTCGAACGAGTTGGGGAAGCGCTGAACGCAGCTCGGAAATCGATCAACGGATCTAATGTGCTGGTTTTGGGACTTGCCTACAAGCCAAATGTCGATGACGAGCGCGAGTCGCCGAGCTACCGGATCATGGAGTTGTTGAAGCACCGCGGCGCGCAGGTAGCCTATCACGATCCTTACGTGCCGATCATCCGACAGACGCGGGAGCACTCACAGTGGGCGGGCACAAAGTCCATTCCCTGGAAGGAATCTGTGGTAAGGTCATTCGATGCAGTGGTAGTTGCTACGGCGCACGCCAGCGTAAATTATGATGAACTTGCCCGTTGGGCTCATTGCATCGTGGACACGAGAAATGCGATGGCCACTATCGGGGAAGCAATCGGAAAAGTCTGGAAAGCCTGATGTTGAGCTGGCCTTTGCGCTTACAGCTGGCGAAGCGCTGCACCACTTTATGGCCAACCCGATGCGGCTGGCTCTGTCTGATCGTGGTTACCTTGATGCCTGCGCTTTGGTTGGCGTTCCAAGGCGAATCCTTTTTGTCCAAAACAGACCGCTTATCGGCCGACGTGCTGGTGGTTGAAGGCTGGATCGGGAGGAATGCAATTCAGGCTGCTGCGCAGGAATTCAGGCAGCGCCACTATACCTATCTTGTGGCGAGCGGTGGCTTGACTTCCGCTGAGCATTGGCAGAAAGGCGGGGATAGTTATGCCGACCTGGCGGCAAACGAGCTAAAGCGCGCCGGAATTGCTTCTGAAAACATCGTTGTGGCGAGCGCGACGTCGCCGGAACGACAGCGGACTTTTGAGTCCGCATTTGAAGCAAAAGTGGCCCTCTCCAAGAGAAACATCCACCCAAAATCGATCAATGTGTTTACCTGGGGTCCGCATGCCCGGCGTAGCCGGCTAGTGTTCGCGAAAGCCTTTTCAAATGAAACTGCAGTCGGCGTGATCAGTTGGACACCACCCAGTTATTCGGATCAGCCATGGTGGAGTTCCAGCGAGCGCGCGAAGGATTTTCTCACAGAATCCGTGGGTTATCTGTTTGAGGTTGGGTTCAACTCTGGTCGCCATGACAGCCCGCATACATGATGACAAATGCGCACGCAGGGTAGGACGCGCGTCCCCAGCGTATCGGACCTTGGCCGATAAGATCGGGCGACGCTCACAGCCTGGAAGAGTCTTACGGTAAGACGGGCATCCTGCCCAAAGCGAACTTCCGAAGGGTGACCTGGAGCGATTTTTGGTTTTGACCCGGCTTGCTCTCCTTCCACCCGCGAAAAATCCTTTCCACAGTCGATGCCGGCGGCCGCCACAGCCGCTGGGGCATGTTCGCTTCGGCGATTTCGATCGTACGAGGCCCATCAGCCCGGGACCTTATTCGGGCCTAGCCCTTTGGGAGCCGCTTTCGCCGCGTAGTAGATACGGTTCAACGAGTTCGCACAGCAGGTGAATAATGACTTTGTGTGCCTCCTGGATTTGTGCCGTGACTTGGTGAGGGACCAGGATTTCGACCGTTCCGAGGCCGCGGCAGGTGCCGCCATCTCGGCCTAACAGGGCGATCGACTGGAGGCCGGTGCTTTTCGCTTGCTCGAGGGCGCGCTCCACGTTGCGTGACTTGCCGCTGGTTGTGATTGCGACAAGTATATCGCCCGGTTGCCCAAACGCGCGAATCTGCCGGGCAAATACCTCTTCGAAAGCGTAGTCGTTGGCCGTGGCCGTTGCAGAGCGCCGTCCGCCGCCAGGCCGATGGCCGAGTAAGGACGACGATCCGAAACGAACCGGCAGGCGAATTCGCTCGCCAGATGGGAGCGGTCAGCTGCGCTTCCGCCATTGCCACAAGTCAGGAGCTTGTGCTCGCCCAATAAAGCCGACCGCAATAACTCCGCACCTGCCTCGATCTGCGTCTCGAGGCCGAACACCATTCGGATCGCTCCCAGGGATTCATTCAGACTCTCATGAATAGACATCACTATCCGAAATGCTCTCAACGTCATTGCGCGATTTCAAGCGGGAAGGTGACAGCCAAACAGAGAAACCTAAACGCATGGCCAACCCAAAATCGACCCGATTTTGCCTGTAGCTTCCCTGATCCGCATTGCGGTCGATAAACCTGTAGCCGAGCGATGCCGTGATTGTTCGAGACAGCGTCCAGCTTGAATCGGGCCTCAGATGTTCCTCAGCCCAGAGCCGGCCTTGGTGAGAGCCGGTGATCGAGCGGCAGGATCGGACGAAGCCGGAACTCATGGCCCATTGGATGGCCTCCCGGGGTCTCAACATGGTCTCGATACTCGCAGAGAGCACCGTTGATCTGAAAACTGTGGGTTCCTATCAAATCAAAATGAAGGCGAAATGAATGGACAGGTTTACGACATTTGCGTGAGCGGAACATACGAGAAAGTGGTCTCCACGGAAAGGTGCTGGGCTGATTTTTACGCGCTCCGGGACTCTCAGAAAGAAAGTGTTCGCCCGAGCGTGGAAGATTTTTAGGGAAAACCCCTTTGATGCGCGCTTGGGCACCCAAGATCAATCAGCTCAGCGCCCACTACGGCAAAACTATCTATTCCGTGGTCGTTGAAGGTGATCTGTGAGTGTTGTTCTACGTCGTACTATGCAGGCATGCCTTCGCGGCGGTCGACGCAAATAGCCGGCACCAAACTCTTTCGCGCAGGTACCCGCAAGATTCAGCGGTCTTCGACGCCACAAAGACGTTCGATGACTTTGCGCGGGAGATTAAGGAAATACCAGCCTTCCGCGTGATCATCGTGGACTTTGAAGACTTTGCCAGCCACGTTCTCCCCAATATCAACCTCGTTAAAACCGCTCTTCGGATAATTTAATGGATAATGGGGCATAGATCGAGCTTTCCGCAGAAGAACAGGATCCGGATTCTGAAGTTAGCAAAAGTACGAAAGCCCCGAGCAGCATGCTTGAGGCTTTGAATCTTGGAGTTAAAGCCCTCAGTCATGGCATTACAGATAGCATGAGTGAAATAGGTCAACAGATTTCCCAGATGGATTTTGAGCATCCGGGCGACTGCCTTAACTGGAACCAACCGGCAGCGACTTGCCCAGCTATACCAGCGATCAAAGAAGCTTTCAGCCTCTGCCGGGTCAGAACAACTCCAGAAGTCTCTGAAGAGTTCCTTGATTTGCCAGGCTCTGGCGACCTTACATCCGGAGTAGCGCAGAGCTTCAAACTTTAGTCGATCGGCCTCACGCCAGTTCTCGGGATTTTTTAACCACACGTACTTGCTGCCGCTGAGCAGATCATTTCCTTCGGAATGCAGCTGCCGATTCTCGGCCCGCCGCACCCGATCGACCGCTTCGTTGAGATGCTCGGCAACATGAAACTTGTCATGGACAATCCGGGCTTGGGGTGCTGCCTGGGCCGTAGCACTCAGGTAAGGCTCCCACATGTCGATACTGACTGCTTCGACTTTAAGATTCTGCTCGGGACCGAGACGTTTCCAGAGTTCCTGGCATGCTTCGCTAGTCCGGTCCGGTACCACCTCCAAAACCCGGCTCTGTTCCAGATCAGTCATCAGGCTGATGTAGTCTTGCCCAGAGTTTAACCGCCTCGACCACCCAGGGCTCTTCCAGTCCCAATAACCGCCGATAATGCTGCTCCAAACTCTCTGCCATCCATCCCTTTTAGTCTTCGCTTTCCGCATCGCAAACCCGCAATTAAGCGGTGACTAAACAGCCCGGCCGCCCACATTCACCTTTGGCAAAGCAACCGCTTTTCGCCAGAAGCCATGGTTCCCATCCGCGCAAGGCCGTAGCGCAGTGCAAGAGAAAAACGGAATAAGTGCCGAAGGCCGAGCGTCAGCGAGTTATGCCGGATTTTCTCTTGCACGAAGCGGAGTCCTTGCGCTACCAAGGCGGCGACTATCCACGAAATTATCCGAAGAACCTTAAAAACAAGGTTGCGCGACCCGCCGGACTGCGGACAGAAACGCACGATCCTTTCCTACTCAGCGAGAGGTGGATCTTAGTGGAGATCGTCGCAGTTTACCTAGTGGCCCGCAAAGAAGGCAAGTCCTCTCTGGATCCTTGATTTTACACGTTAACGGCAATTATGGCGCGACGAACCGATATCATGACGGATCCCCCTAACTTACAGAGTAGGTGACATCACAATAACTCGGGTCCGGGAAAGGCTCATCGGCGACTTCACACCGGAATATCTGATTTCAGGATGGGATCCAGCCGCCGCGCAGGAGCATCAGGAATGGATGGCTCAAGGCTGTTGGGACGAGGCACATGACCGGTCTTCTGCAGTTAGCGGCATTACCCTCTATCGAGCCATGGCGTTCTTGGGCGAGGAGATCGAACCCAAGGGCCAAAAGAACTTGAGTACACCACGCTGCCTCAAAGATTTGATTGAGGAAGAGTTTTCGAACGCCGACGCGATTTGTTTACCGAAGTGGACCTGGTCTTTTTCGACACCACCTCCCTCTACTTTTTTCGGCGCCGGTGAATCTCGACCCGGCGGAGAAGTCTGCGGCGGAGAGTCCATCGGTAAACGCGGCCACAATAAGGACCACCGGCCCGATCTTTACCAGATGGTGCTAACATCAAAATGACCTCTGCACGTTTAACTAACTCCGCCGTCAGAGACCGCTTCCGCGCCCTGCGCTTCAAATTCACGCCGCTGAGGTGGCGCCTACACAATTCTACCTAAACTCACGCTAGTGTACTGACTCTTAAGTCTCTTTAGGAAGTGAGGGATTTGTTGCTGCTTCCCAGGCGCGTTGAATTTTATTGAGAACTTCTTGGCCATCGGCGTGCCAGACGTAGCGTTTTGGTTCCAGGTTATGCTGCAAAAGGTAGAGGTTAATGGTATCGACCAGTTCGGCGACTGAGCCGAAGCTGCCGGGCAAGATGGCTCGTTGGCTCAGATCTCGGAAGAAGCGCTCCACCATGTTCATCCAGGAAGCGCTGGTGGGGGTGAAGTGCAGGTGGAAGCGTGGATGACGTTCCAGCCAACGGCGGAGGCTTTGGTGTTTGTGCGTTGCGTAGTTATCCACGATGAGGTGAATGCTTAAATCGCCCGCAATCTGGGCAGCGAGTTTCTTCAAGAACTTGAGCCACTCCGTATGCCGGTGGCGCGGCGCCACCTGACTGATGACTTTACCGCTGAGGTAATCGAGCGCAGCAAACAGGGTAATGGTTCCATGTCGGTAGTAATCGTGGGTGACTGTCCGCACATGACCTTGGCCCAGTGGTAAGCCGGGCTGGCTGCGCTGCAAGGCCTGACACTGACTTTTTTCATCGCAACAGAGCACCACGGCCTTATCGGGGGGATTGAGATAAACTCCGATCACGTCCCAGAACTTGGCTTCGAACTCTTCGTCGCACGACAATTTGAAGACCCGCGTCCGGTGCGGCTTAATGTCGTTAGTCGACCAGAAGCGCTGCACCGTCGCTTTTGACACTCCCAGATGCCTGGCCATCGAACGGGTGCTCCATCGTCCCAGGCTCGCTGGCGGCCGGACTACCTCGCTCAAGATTCTGCCCTTGAGCATCGGCGCAATGCGTTCTGGGCGCCCGCTGCGGGCCAAGTCGGCCAAACCTCCAACGCCTTCTTGGAGGAAACGACCCCGCCAAAGCGTCACGGTTTGTTCGGTTGTGCCTAAGCGTTGGGCGTTCTCGACGTTGTCCGCGCCGGTCGCGCTTTCGAGGATTACCCGCGCTCGGAAGACCAGCCGTTTTTGACTAGTGCCAGCTCTGGCCATGCGCGCTAACTCCTGCCGCCGCACTTCGGTGAGCTCCAATTTTGCTTTCGGTCGACCTGCCATCCATTGATCATACAGCAGATCGCATCATATTAAAGACATTTAAGAGACACTGCACTAGTGTAGCATCCTGTAATTCTCTTTAATAAGGTGCGATTTTCTGTAGACTGCAGGGATGACAGGTCGGCCGAAGGCAGATTTGGAGCTCACCGAAGTGCAGCGGCAGGAATTAGAAAGCCGCTATTTATCCAGTTTGGAGCAAGTGCTAAGACGAGTTTTGTTTTCATTGTTTCACAGGAACGAGGTCAACCGAGTTTTCGTCCTGTTCTTGGCGTGTGCTTTTGGTTGCCTGTTCCTTTTAAGCAGTTTCGGATGCAGCGGCACCCCGCCGACACCCTTCCCCGGTGCGTTGACCGGCCAGAACGTTGTCGCACTTTCGAGCGGTGACGTGGTAAAGGTTTCTTTCACAGGCGCTCCGGAGCTCAATCAGGCTCAAAGGATTGCCACTGATGGGAAAATCAGCTTGCCCTTGATCGGGGAAGTCACGGCGGCTGGCAAGAGTTTGCTACAGCTACAGCAGGAGTTGAGTGGTCTCTATAAAACTCAGCTCCAGAATAGCGAAGTCATCGTAACTTTGGAAACTCGAGCGCTGCCGGTCGTGGTTTCCGGCGCAGTGCAAAAGCCGGGCAAAATTACTTTTGAAAGACCGGCTACTATACTGGAGGCGATCATGGAGGCGGGCGGCTTTACGCCGGAAGCGAACTTGAAGAAAGTCTCGCTTATTCGGATTGTGCGCGGACAGCATTACAGCAAGATTTTTGACCTCCGCGCGGTGTTGCAGGGAAAACCGACCCCCGCTGTCTACGTCAGTAGTGGCGACGTGATCTACGTGCCGGAGAAACTGCTTAATTTTTGACCGGTCCAAAACAAATTGAAGCTTCGGCTGAATCCGGGAAGCATAGAACCCGGGGGTGCAAGCTTGTTGGTTCAGTACTGAGGCTGCTGCCAGATCGTTCCCGTATGAGACGACCCGCTCGTGCTGAAAGGCATTGCCCCGTGGCCAGCGTGTTATCTTGACGTTTCAGGCCTCGCGAAATCTTTCGGCGCGGCTCTACGCTAGGCAACGATTTTTGCCAGACGAGCCAGTCGTTCTCACAAGAATGCGCGCTGCCACGAACCGGAGGTTAGCAACGGCGCCGAAAACACTATTCAACCTAACGCGCTCGCAATACATGTGTTCGGCAGCAATCCTTCCCAAAGCACACTCTCGCCGGCCGATCGTTGGACTTTGGAATTACCTCTTGCCGCCAATCCGTGCTTCCTTGCCGTCTCTTCGTCGGACGTTGCTGAGTCCGACGGCAGCGAAATCGGTGACGCCGTAATTAGCTTGGAGTATCGCATGGATATGCAGTGACCCTCGCCCGAAAATCTCCCAACGAGATGGTAATGCCGGGGACTAGCTGAGCTGAGCAGGTCGAAGGCGTAGTAGACGAGCAGAGTTCGCTTACGAGAGGACTGGATTACAATCGGAGACAAACAAAATTCACGAGCTTCTCGTTTGCCCAGCGTTCGACGCAACCGTTAAGTTAAAGCGGAGCCGATGATAGCCAAAAGCCCCAAGAATGACAAAAACGTAGCGAGGTTAGGCATCATCGTCGCTGGCTCGGCCCCTCCGATTGAGGGCTTCAAGGCGGGGCTCGCCGAACTCAGGTGGCGAAGAACGGAACGTCAATTTCGCGATTCGCGTTGCACAAGGTCAAATCGATCGACTTGCCGGAATCGCCGCCGCTGGCGGCGACAACAACCAAAACCGCTATAAGAAAGGAGGAATTACTCAGGCGTGTACGCTATTCCGAACCCGAATGGAGCGACTGAAAACGACCGCTGGTGGCATATGTCGGACTCACTTCTTCATGCGGTCTCCACGGGGAAAATAGCTGCTGCCGCTATCATCTATGGAGATCTGATCGACGCTTATCGAAACAACAACCAGGGCGGATTCAATCGCATCATTCAAGAGTACAACCAGTATCTTGCCCAAACGGTTCCAGAGCAATTGTCCCGGCCTCGGCGCGAATTCTTCTTCAACCAGGCGCAGCCGTTCCTTCAGGCAATGGTTCTGTACGTCATCGTCCTTATATTCGCTCTATTCTCGTGGTTGAAATGGCCGAAAACACTCGGAAAGACCGCTGCTATTCTTCTCGTCTTCGCGTTCCTCCTGCATACGTTCGGGCTCTTGTTCCGCATGTATTTGCAAGGACGACCGCCGGTTACGAATCTCTACAGTTCGGCGCTCTTTGTCGGCTGGGGTTCGGTTCTTCTCTGCCTTTTCCTCGAACGTTTTTACAAGAACGGCATCGGGAGTGTGTGCGCTTCAAGCATCGGTTTTGTTACGCTACTGATTGCCCACAATTTGCAGTTGGATGGCGATTCGCTTGAAATGCTTCGAGCGGTGCTAGACACCAATGTCTGGTTAGCGACTCATGTGGTCATGGTGACTCTTGGCTACTCGTCGGTGGCCTTGGCCGGTTTCCTGGGCATTATCTATATCTTCCGCGGCCTTTTTACCACCTCGTTCAACGAAACGACGGCGACTTCACTCAGTCGAATGATGTACGGTATCATTTGCTTTGGTACGTTATTCAGCTTCGTTGGCACCATCCTGGGCGGAATCTGGGCCGATCAATCCTGGGGGCGCTTCTGGGGATGGGACCCGAAAGAGAACGGAGCGCTTCTCATCGTATTGTGGAACGCCATAATTCTTCACGCCCGCTGGGGTGGGTTCATTCGCGAACGCGGCCTTGCAGTCATGAGCGTGTTTGGCAATATCGTGTTCAGTTTTAGCTGGTTTGGCGTTAACATGCTTGGTGTCGGGTTGCACTCCTATGGTTTTATGGATCGGGCATTCGGTCCTCTGATGGCCTTCATTGCCAGCCAACTGGCAGTGATGGCGCTGGGCATGGTGCCTCTGAGACATTGGCGCGGGATTCAAGCTCGAGAGAGGCAAGTTTCCACGGATCGCGCAGAGCCGTTACTGACGCGCAGCGCAGCGACAAAGCAGGGATAGCTGATCAATAAGTGCTCGAATACTTGGGGGGAGCGCCCTTTTCATCTACGGCGCTTCCTGTGAGTAAATAAAGGCATGGGTCCCAGGTGAGGATTCGCGGCCGGGCTTCGCGATAGATAGCCATTGGTCCGGCGGACCGGATTCAAATTCCTGACGGAGCGCAAGTCGTCAATGCCAGGAAAAGACAATAATCCCGGGACTGATCAGCGCGCATAGTCATCTCGGCTTGTGCGAAGGAGCCCTGGGTCCAAGCCCTAAGCATTACAATCGCGACAATGTCCCCATCAACTTGAGCAATACGAGCGTTATGGCGTCCAGAGTGTGATGGCGCTTGGATGCAACAAGGACGTGGCCCAGCCCCGGATATTTTGCCCGACTTCGCCAGCGTAAACTTTCATGAATTCGGCGCAGTGCAAGTTGCTCTGCTTCTGCTCGAAAAGGGCGTTGCCGTGGAAGCTGGAATCTGGAACGCCGAAGCAGCGACTGTTTCGGCAGAGCGGCTTGTCGGATCGCTGTCTGCGCATCCTAATTGAACCGGGTCAAGAACCTGGAAACGCTAAGGCTCATCTCGACGACATCGAATCCGGTTTGCAAGAAATTCAATGTCCGCGCTTGCTGCATGGCTTTGAAACGTCAAGCTGGGAGTTCATCGCGTTAGCGGCACGTCGTGGCTATGATACACGCATCGACTTCGAAGACACGCTCACGCTTCCGCAAGGTCGCCGCGCAAAGGACAATGGCGAACTCGTAGCGGAAGCCTGGAACATTGCGCGTGCGTCTGTGACGATTAAGTCCGCTCCCGATGCGACCCGCGAGCGGGAAAGCTTTTGTCTGCATCCTCGCTTGTTCCGACACGGTTAGGCGGCTATCCGATCAATAAACAAATACTAACAGTTCCGGAGACCGCTACTAACATTGAACCGTTTCGAACGCCGGCTTGTCCATGCCAGAAAGAATTCTTTCAGCGGATTGCATTTACAGCCCTCAATTCAAACAGAGAAGCTGCCGCCACCAAATGCCGATCGCTGCGGTAGATCTCGGGCGAAACCGGTCTCCGCGACAGTGGGCAAATGTTGTACAGGTTTTCGGGAATAAAGACATCGGCAGTCCCATCTCAACATTATGTTGAAAATCAGTTTGTGTTTGCGCTTGCGAGTGATCCCCGGCGTTTAGAAAGTAACCAGCCATGCTGCCATTGGTCAATGTGATGGCAAGGAAATGCGTCCTGTTTCAACTACAGGCCGGGAGAGCGATTATATGAGAACAAATCCGATTCTAGATGTTTTAAAATTCCTCACTCAGAGTGGCTGGCCGACCTATATTTTCTGGTTGCTGGTCATTGCAAGCATTGTGATTGCGGCAGTCAATCTTCGTCGCGACCCAAGTCAACGCTCAGGTCTGCACGTGTGGAACTGGTTGGCCCGACTACTGATCGGCGCGATGTGGTGGCAGCAGTCGTTGTGGAAACGCCTCCCTCTTACGGGGGTCTGCGTTACTGGATAGAGCAAATGATAAAGGGGCCAGTACAGAGCTGCAGCGGCACTTTGTAAGCGATATAGTGCTTCCGCATTTCTACTTCTTTGCCCCACAGGTCTATTTCTCAGAAGTGCTGATTGCCTTAACCCTGATTCTTGGGCTGTTCAGCCGCTTAGGAGCTTTTATCGGTACACTGATGGCCCTCAATCTTTGGCTAGGCCTTTATCGTTCCCCGACCGAGTGGCCTTGGACCTACTTCTTCCTCATTATGATCCAGATCATGCTCCTGGTTCAACGACCTGGACGCAGTCTGGGCTTGGATGCTATCTTGCTGCGACGGGAGCAGGAGTCTTTCCACCGTGGTCTTCTAGGGCGCCTGGTTCGACTCCTGTCCTGACCCACGCAGGTTTTACTTGATGACACGAGGGTGCAAGCGCCATCAACTTGTTTTCGATGCCGGCGGCCTTAAAATGAAGGCTCCGGGGCGAACCAAGATTGATCGAAAGCCGGGCGGTTCGTCGCAGCACGCGTATGCAGGCCAAAGTGAATATTGAGCTCGATGCTGGAATCAAGTCGTTTGCTACAGGCCTGCTGCCTGAGCTTATTGCTGCATTGCGCCGATGTCGCCCGGGCGATCTCTTGTGGTCGTGAGCGCCAAGCGGACCTTGGCGCAGACCTTGAGACTTGGTGCCGCTTCACGCGCAACACTTTGGTCGAAACGATTGTCGAAGCGGGACCGCACGCGGTGGCTGATCCGTTGCGGGGAGGCTCCGGCAAATGGAGACGCCGATCGCCCCGTCGGCTCACGTCTTTGGCTTTACACGAATTTCGACTGCAACTTGCATTGCGACTATTGCTGCGTGCGCTCCTCGCCCAAAGCGCCGCGGCGGGAGCTTGGCCTAGCGCGGGTGCGAGCGGATCGCCGTCGAAGCAGCAGAACTCGGCGTCCGCGAAATTTTCGTGACCGGCGGCGAACCGTTTCTGCTCGCGGACATCGGCGAGATCCTGGCTGCGTGCTGCGCTGCCGCGCCGACCACGGTACTCACCAACGGCATGCTGTTCTCCGGACGGCGGCTCCAAACGCTGCGTTCATTGCCGAGCGATCGCTTGACGCTGCAGATCAGCCTCGACAGTCCGACGCCCGAACGACACGACCGCCATCGTGGAAAGGGCACATGGGCGCGCGCATTGGAGTGGTATTGAGCGCGCTCGCGCCGAAGGGTTCCGGGTGCGATTGGCAGCGACCGTCTCCACTGATGCTGAGGCCGAGGAGTTCCGTCGCTTCCTCGATGACCGGCAGATCAAGGAAGAGGACCGGGTGATCCGCCGCATTGCGCTGCGGGGTTTCGCCACAGAAGGGCGTCGCACTTGCACGCGCCGATCTGGTGCCCGAGGTCACCATAACGGCGGAAGGCGTCTATTGGCATCCGGTGGGTGCCGAGGACGCGATCTGCTTGTCACCACCCGAGATCTTTCCGCTGGCCGAGTCCTTCGCTGCAGTGCGTCGTGCCTTCGAACGCGAAAGCGAGCATCGGCGCCGATTGGCGACGATCTTCAATTGCGCGTAGACGTGCGGCGAGAGAAAACCGGGTCTCAACCGGAACCTGTTTCACGGCCGGTCTACTTCGCCATCGCGGGCGATTGAAGAAACCCTGTCGCGCGGCTGCCTGGCGCAGGGAATCGTACCCATCGAGGTGCGGCGACTCCCAGCGGCGAAGCCCTTCGGCTTCGAGCACGGCACGGTGGCTCGGATTGTCGTAGTTCATCCCGGACAGGGCTTCAGCGAACTGTTGCTCCAATGATGGATCGAGATCGGGTCGAGCAGTAAACATGCAGTGATTGTAGGGCGGCGACGTCCAGATCTCGGTGAGCGCGCCTTCCGGCACCAAGCGCTCGCTGTGCAACGTCTTCCAGAACGGACTGCCGATTGCGCCGGCATCGGCGCGGCCGTCGAGGACGGCGCGAACGACTTCGGCCTCGCTTGTGCCAGTGTCGCCATGCTTGCCGACGTCGTTGTTGAAGCGCAGCGTGCGGTAGTGCTGTCCCTCGACCAGGCCTTCGCTGCTCCAGAAAATAAACCGGCAGGATCGCGGCATGGCCACTGTCGCGGCTGCCGAGGGCCAAGGTGCGATCTCTAAGATCGGTAAGCGCAGTGACCGGGCCGCCGCTGACCGCGACGATCTTAGTGGTCCAGCCGATATCGGTGTCACGCATGGCGATCGGCCGGCAGCGATGGTCGCTCCACGCGTCGGCCTGCAGATACGCAAGGTTGGTATTCCATGCGATGTCAATGCGCGGCATAGGATCGCCGGGTGCGGCCAGAAGGGCGCTTACCTGCGTCTCGTAACTCTGGAACAGCACGACCTCGACTGGCAGGCGCGCCTCCTCGTGAAAGTAATGTCGCATGCCTTCCCAGATCGTGACCACCTTCGGATCGTACGCAACAGCACCTACCCAGATTGTTCGGCTCATGAGTGCCTTTTATCTTAGAATGATTTGCGATTGAATGAGAATCTTTCGGCAAATGGTGAACTATCGGCCCACGAGATCTGGTTATTGCTTGTGCACATACGGTCAGAAGAGCGGCATTCCCAGGAGCGCCCTTGGCAATGAATTCCCGCAGGACGTCGCCGGTCGGCGCCATCACGGCGCCCGCATGAGCATCACGGAACAGTCGCTCGATGTTCATGTGCTTCGAGAACGCCGCACCGCCGCACACCCGCATCGCGGTCGAAGTAACTCCGATGGCTGTGTCGCCCGCCGCGGCTTTGGTTTCGAGCACGCGTAACAGGGTCGTATCGCGAGGCCGCTCAAGGTGCTCAACCAAGTCGTCGACACGCGCCGAAAGGCCATCAGTATCGATCTGCATCGTTGCGAGCTGCGCGCGCAGTGTCGGTAAGCTCTCTCCCAGGCTCTGGCCAAGATGCTCGAACCGAGCGTTTTTGAGATGCGCCGCTGTTGCTGCGACCGCGGCGCGACAGAGACCCAGGGCTACAGATGCCGTCCCCAAGATTAAACTGCGGCAGAACCACCTCCATCATGGCTTGGAAACCTGCGCCGTCGTTCGTGAGTTGGAGTTCATACGGCACCTCGCAATCGTCGAGCGTCATCGGAGCGGAAGCGTTGGCCCGCAGCCCTAGGCCGTCCCAGGAGCCTTGCTACTGAAAGCCCGCGCGCACCCGCCGGAACCAGGTAGAGTGTCGAGTCAGTAGGACCTGCCCCTTCGGGCGCCAGCGACGAGACCACGTAGCTTTGCGCGCAGCCAGCGCTCGTCACCCACGACTTCTTCGCCGTAATGATGCACGCCCGCGCCGTTCCGGCGCGCACGGGAGACTGGCGCCCAAAAGTGACTGCGCGAGCCAGACTCACTGAAGGCAAGGGTGGACAGATGCTGGCCGGATGCGATCTCTTTCAGAATCTTGGACACGGCGGCCTCTGGCCGGGCCGCCGCGATCGTCGCGGCTGGCACAGATATGCATCAGATAGACCATTGCGACCGATGCGTCCGCCTCGGCAAGGTCGCGTGACCGCCGCAAACGTGCGTAGTCCCGAGACCCGCGCCGCCGAACTCTGCTGGGAGCGTCAGCCCAAGGAGCCCGGCTCGCCCAAGCGTGTCAACAGCCTCAGTCGAGAACCGACCTTCTTTATCGTTCTGCCTGGCGGCAGGGGCTAGAACACGAACTGCTATTTCTGTTGCTTTCGAAAGCGCTGTCTCATGATTCATAGTGCACTCAATTCCAAAAGTGTCGCAGACGTTGCATTGCATTGAATCGATCAGGCATCGATCCATGGCCTATTAAAGAACTCGGCGACTGTTATATCAACCTGAGGTCTCGAATCCAGTCGCATTCCCAAAAAACTATATTCTTTTCGGCTTATAGATCGCTCCCGGCAGGTTGAATCCTTAGCTGATTGAGTACCGCGGTGGCTTCGTGAATAAACTGAATAGAGCGCTCCAAGCCCAAAATGAGAGTCCGGTAACTCTTATTTGGCTGGTACAGAGGGTTCAGGAGACCGGACACGTTACGAGAACCGAATGCCGGCTATGGAACCGAAGAAAGAGCACAGTGAACACGAGGATGCAGGGACCAGGGTCGAGCGCACGACGTACGACAATCCCGACACCAGGACGCACGCCGAAGAGGTCAAAATAGAAAAGACAGACGGAGAAAAGAGAGGATAAGTAAGGTCGTAGCCGCTAGATTTACGGTAAGGCCCGAAGCACCTCACAAGCCCAGCTATGAAGCCGGTGTGCTTACACCTGATATGACATGTACTCAGGAGTCCATTGGCTTTCGACAACCTCTCGGCGGAGTGCTTCAGGTTCGCACGCGGGAGCTAATCCCTCTTCTTGTGCTTTTAGCGCGACCGCATAAGCGATCTCGCGCGCAACCTCCCGGATGTCTGTGACGCTTGGTAGCAGGGAAGCAGACGGATCCCGTAGGGCGGGGGAATGATCGCCAAGAGGTTTTGCCCCGGCCAGCATCATCTTATCCGTTACTCTCCGGGCCTGTGAGGCTAACAACCCGAGACCGACTGCCGGAAAGATAAAGACATTGTTGCATTGAGCGATCTCGATGCTTCTTCCGGCATATTTCACGGGCGCGAATGGTGATCCGGTGGCAACGAGAGCTCGACCTTCGGTCCAGGCCAGGAGATCTGAAGGCTCGGCCTCCGAACGGCTGGTGGGGTTCGATAAAGGAAAGATGATTGGCCGCCGGGTTTTTCCGGCCATTTCGCGAACAATCGACTCGGTGAAGATTCCTTTAACGGTAGATAAGCCGATCAATACCGTTGCGTCGACCTTGCTGATCACTTCTGCCAAGTCGATTTGACCCTGTTGGTTACGAGGCCAATCCGCAATTTCGTTACGAGCTCTGGCGTAAGTTCTTTGCTCATTCGAGAGGTCTCGCCGATCGCTGTCTAACAGACCGTCTTTATCGACGATCCAAAAGCGAGCACCGGCTTCATCTTCGGAAAGACTCTCTCCAACCATCGCAATGCGAAGGTAGTCCGCAACCCCGATGGCAGCCGAGCCGGCACCGACGAAAACTATCTGGTGTTCTTTGATGCTTTTCCCCGCAACTTTAGACGCACCAACGACTGCTCCAAGCACTACTGCAGCAGTCCCCTGGACATCATCATTGAAGGTTAGAAGCTCGTTCTGGTAACGCACCAGTAAGGGACGGGCATTCGGCGTTGCAAAATCTTCCCACTGCAGACAGGTATCGGGTAGCTCCTGTTTCACTGCCTGCACGAAGCGATCCACGAAATCGAGATACTCCTGCCCTCTGACTCGCTCGTGCCGCCAACCCAGATACTCCGGATCGTTCAAGCGCTCCTGGTTGTTCGTGCCCATATCCAGAATAATCGGGAGGGTTCGCGATGGATGAATTCCCCCGATCAAGGAGTAAAGCGAAAGCTTGCCGATGGGAATTCCCATGCCACTATCGAACCAGATTGCTTACTGCCAGATCGATTACCTCGTCGCCACGACCGTTGAGCACCGCTTGGAGCGCCCACAGGTTAAACCCGACTGCCTGATCGAGCTTAATCGTCGGCGGCATGGAGAGCTCTGTCCGGTTGACCACGGCGTCGACCAGGGCCGGTCCGTCGTGCTGAAACGCCTCTGTCACAGCTGTCTTTAAATCGGCCGGATCTTCCACCCGCACCCCGAACATGCCCGCCGAACGGGCCAGCGCGACAAAGTCTGGATTCAGCAGCTCGGTTCGTTGCTAAACTGGATACCTGCTGTCCCGCCGATTTGCGTGGTGGTTGGCTTATCAAGAGAAGGTAAGCACCTGCTTGGCTCGTCCATGACCGCTGGCGGTTCGTTCATAGGCTTCGACCGCTTTTTCAAATGGCACAGTCTCTACCGCGGGAGGTTTGAGAAGATTAGCCTCAAAACCTGGTTGTAATTCTTCGGCGATTGCTGCCACATCATGCGGCGTGAACTTCATGCTATCGACGCCGATCAGGCGGGAAAGATTGTGATAGAAATCAACCAGATCGAAACTTACTCGCCTCTCGCCTGTGCTGGTGATTGCGACTTGTCGTCCGCCAAGCCGTAGCGAACGCAACGCCAGCTCGAACATCGCTCCGCCGACGGTATCGAAGACAGCGTCAGCCCCCTTACCATTTGTTAGGTCGAAAACACGCTTACGCAGATCCTCCGTCGTTGTGTTGATGGCTGCGGCAACACCCGGAATAGGATCCGAACTGCGGCCAGCGCCGAGCACGCGTGCTTTTTTCCAGTTGGCTATCTGCGTGGCAGCTTGTCCGACTGCACCAGCAGCGCCGATAATGAGGATCGTTTCTTCAGCTTGAAGCTGCGCCGCATGCATGACCGCGAACCAGGCAGTAAGAAAGGGAACACCGATTGCTGCTGCTTGCTCGTACCTTAGCATCCGAGGCTTCAGCGACAGCGCTTCTTCTGGGATTAGCACGTACTCAGCGTGTGCGCCATCCCGCGTGATACCTAGACCAGGGCCGCTGCTCCACACCTCCTGGCCTAGATACTTTTTGCCTGCAACAACAACTCCTGAGAAATCACGTCCCGGGATGCGCGGCAAAGTTGTCCTCCGCGAAGTGACCCGAGACATTCTTTACGTCACTCGGATTTATTGCCGCCGCCTTGCCCTGAACCAGCGCTTCACCATCGCGCGGCTCGGGCCGCCCGACTTCTTCGATGGATAGGACGGACGGCGGACCAAATTTGCTAAAGCGTAGAGCCTTCATGATCATCTCCTTTCGAATTGCTTTCGAGTAACGCGCATTAATAAGTTTCGCCGAAGTCGGGATCAATCTGGATGTCAATCACCGACGGTCCCTCGTTCGTGAGTGCCTGCCGAAGTGCGGGATAGATGTCGCCGGACCGGGTGACTTCCACACCTTCCGCGCCAAATCCCGAGCAAAGTCCAAGAATGAGATTCCCGCGAGCCGGACACCGGGAGGCTTTCCCGGTTCCCAGCAGGCGGCTGAAGGAGAGCATGGCACCGTGGTCGTGATTGTTCAGCACGGCCTATTAATGGAAGCTTGTGCTGAGCGGCGGTCCAAAGCAATGGCTCCTTCGAACATCTTGTTGATCCGCTCGACATTGGGTTTGTTGATCAGGGGGCCCATTTCGCTGCTCCGGTCGGAAGCTGGACCTACTTTCAATCTTGTTAGTCGCTGAGCGAGAGCTGACCGGAACCGATCGATAATTCCGTGTTGCGCAGCGCACCCGGCGGACATTGCGGCAGCTAATCTCACCATGATCGTGGGGCCTTTGACACGCGAACGCATTCCCACTGTTTTGCCGGAGTTGTTACAAAGCAATACAGAGCATGGTGAACGAATATGATCTCTATTCACCCGCACGAACATAAGGCTCTGCTCTGCTCGCTGGCCGCAGTTCATCAGGCGATGACCATCGGCCGGATCGCTTCATATGCCCATCGGGCGGTGCTAACGGAAGTATTGCTGACGCCGAAGCCGGGTTTGGTGGACCAGCGCAATTGCGGCGCCCACCGCGATATGGATCTACAGACGTTTCTAGCGAGCGCGCGCGCCATTCTGCCTTCGTGGTCGCGTTTCGTCGAAATCGGCTATGCATGCGGGCATATTCCTGCAGGCGATTTCCTTCCTGTCGCGCGCCCCGCCGGCCTCCTGTGCGAAAGGGCAATGTTGGAAGCAACGCGTGGCGTCAACACACATAAGGGTGCCATTTTCTCGCTCGGCTTGCTCTGTTCCGCCGCAGGCCGTCTTTTCGCAAAAGGGATGGGGTTGAACCGCGAACGCATTTGCTCGGAAGCGGCCCGCATTTGCGTCGGCCTGGTGGATCTGGAACTGAGCCGCACACACGCGACCAATACTGCTGGTGAACGTAGCTTCAGACGCTACGGAATCACCGGAGCCAGGGGCGAAGCGGCCTCAGGATATGCCATGGTGCGCACGATCGCGCTGCCCGTCTACGACCGCTTGCGACTGGACGGGGTCGGCGAAGACCTGGCTCTCTTGCATGTTCTATTGCACCTGCTCGCGGTCAACTTTGACACCAACCTTGTCTCACGCGGCGGGCTCGCCGGCCTGAACTATGTCCGCGATTACTCCGGAAGACTCCTGCGGGAAGGAGGCGTGCTGGCGCCGGAGGGCTTAAACAAGATGGAGGCGTTTGATGATGAACTGATTGCGCGCCATCTCAGCCCGGGCGGCAGCGCGGATTTACTGGGGGTCACTTGGTTTTTAGCTCGGTTTCCCGCGTCAGACGACGGACGTAGAGGCATGATTGAAACAGGAACAACACAGAGGTACTGACACAGCATCCGTAAGCAACCCGGGACCAGTATATGCCTCTCCCAAATGAGGGAGCGCTGACTAGCTCGCGCGACTTAGTACTCACGTTCGAAATTATGGTGACGTATTCCGTCAGGCTGCGGGAGCCAGCCGTTTGGCGGCGATCTTGGCCAGAAGAGCATGGAGATCGCGGCGGGTGAAGGTCCAGTTGAAGGGCAATGCCGACCGCGCGTAATGGGACTGAAAGGCACGCAGGCGCTGTTCGAGTTCCTCCAGAGATGAGAAGTCGTTGGGCGTGAGGATCTTTCTCTGAACGATTGAGAAATAGATTTCGACCTGGTTGAGCCAGCTGGCGTGGATCGGTGTATGAATGAGGATTAGGTTGGGCCACCTGTCACGCAAGCGGTTGGCGGCCTTCTGCCCTCGATGAGCAGAGCAGTTGGCCATGATCCAAAAGACGCGGCGAGCAGATTTATAAGGCTCTTGCCCCATGACTTCGCCCACAGGCCGATTGACGGGAGCAATTCCACTTTTGACTTCACAGCGGCCGAAGACTCTTGCTCGATGGACATCCCAGGCTGCCAGATAGGTCCAGGGTATCCGTCTTACTAACCCCATCTGGTCGGCGACGTCGGATTTTGCTCAAGTGGGTGGATGAGCGAAGACGAGGAAATTAAGCGACGGCGGCGGCGTAGCAGCCAGGAAATCCAGCGACTGGTGGCAGAGTTTCGGACCAGCGGGTTGCGACAGAGTGAGTACTGTCGAATCCACGGGCTGACGCATGGGACGCTGCAGCGAGGCCTCAGGAGAGAGCGGATAGCCTCAGGCTCGCAAGGGGAAGTCAAAGGGCTGGTGGCGGTAGAGCTAACCGATGGCGACGGGTTAGTCCGAGGCAGACCACAGGAGGGTTGCTGCGGATTAGAAGCGATTTTAGCCAAGGGGCGGCGAATCGAACTGAGCCGGGATTTTGACGCGGTGCAACTGCGTCGTGCGGTCGAGGTGCTGGAAGGATTTTAAGCCTGTGTTCGGACTTGGACCGGCGACCCGGGTTTACCTCGCCGTTGGAGCGACCGATCTGCGCAAGGGTTTTGAGGGGCTCTTCGGGCTGGTGAAGGATCGGCTGGGGCTTGAACCCTTGAGCGGGCATGTGGTGTGTTTTTGCAATCGGTCCCGAAGCCGGATCAAGATACTGTTCTGGGACGGGAGCGGGCTTTGGCTTTGCAGCAAACGGCTGGGAAAAGGGCGCTTCCGCTGGCCCTCGGCGCAAGATGAATCGGTAGCTCTCAGGCTAAGCCAGGAAGAACTGACGCTCTTACTGGGAGGGATAGATCTCAAGCAAACCAAGAGCCGGAACTGGTATCGGAAAACGGTTTTCGGAGAGTAAAAAAGTACAAAAAAAGCTGGTAATTAGCACTTAATTTTTGTTAGTTATTATCGCATATTGAGCATAGCTTTTAACCCGCTTCCAGAGCGGGATCAGTCAGTACTTGAGGAGATCAGACGGGCCGTATCGGAGGCGATATTTGAAAGGCTCAATCAATCGATTCGCCGCAATCAGGAGTTGCTCGACCGCCTTCAAAGAGAGAACAAACTATTGCGCGAACTGAGGCGCTTGGACTTGTTAGAAAAATATGGTCCCTCGGCAGAGACACTCTCCGATGAGCAACTGGAATTGCTCGAATTAGAACCCGGGGTTAGCAAAACCGAGGTAGAGGCCGAGAGTCAACGGGCACAACTATCGCTGCCACTGAAATCGGCGCCGACACGCAAACATCCCGGCCGGCAGCAACTGCCAGCCGAGCTGCCCAGAGAAGAACAAGTCATTGCCTGCGCTCCGGGTCAGTGTGTCTGCGGCAACTGTGGCAAAGAAACGACGGTGATCGGCTACGAAACTGCTGAGCAACTCGATGTCGAGCCGGCTAGTGCATTGTAGCATTTGACTTCTGATATGATGATCTGCTAGCAAAAAGGAGTGTTAAAACGATTGGTTCTTTCTCCGCCAGAACGTCGACGACTTAGGCAGCGGGTCCGATCCCGTAGCGGGCGAGCAGAGGAGGTGCAGCGAGCCAAGATTGTCCTCTTGATTGCTAGCGGCAGATCGCAATGGGCGGTAAGTCGGCAACTGGGATGCAGCATCAACACCGTGCGACTTTGGCTGAAGCGCTTTATGGAGGAACGTTTGGCAGGTCTTTTCAGTCGTCATCGTCGGCAAGGTAGCCAGCCAACAGAGCGCCAAGCTCGAAGCTCAGATTTTGGCCGCGGCCCGACATAAACCCACGGATGGCTCGACGCACTGGAGTACTTCGGAAGTTGGCGGCCGAACTTGGCACCAACCATACCCGAGTCGCCCGTGTTCTGGCGAAAGCCGGACTGCAGCCGCACCGCCTGCGCCGCTACATGGCCAGCGACGACCCGGATTTTGAAACCAAGGCTGCTGATATCATTGGTTTGTATCTGAAGCCTCCGGTCAATGCCGCAGTTTTCTGCGTCGACGAAAAGAGCGCCATCCAAGCGCTGGACCGGCTCGATCCGAAGTGTTGCCGCTCTCGCCCGGAAGAGCCGAGCGGCACGGTTTTGAATACTACCGTCACGGCACGCTTTCGCTCTACGCAGCGCTCAACACCAAAACCGGCCAGGTGCTGGGCCAAACTGTGCCTCGTCACACCAGTGCCGAGTTTGTTGCTTTTCTTGAACAGATCGTCGCCAGCTTTCCCGAGGGCCAGCAGATCCACATTATCGCAGATAATCTCTCGGCACATCGCACCTCCAGAGTCTGGCAGTTTATCGATCGTCATCGCCACGTGCGGATCCATTTTACACCGACCTATTCTTCATGGCTTAACCAAGTCTAGAGATCTGGTTTTCCAAGATCTCAACGCGACGTCATCGCCCGCGGAATCTTCCGTTCGGTCAAAGACTTGGCTAAAAAACTCATGACCTATATCCGACGCTATAACATGAAGGCCAAACCCTTTAAGTGGGAACCTCACCGATCAGCAGAGCGTCGTATCAATCCCGTATCAGGTTTAAACGCTACGCCGCACTAGATACTTTGTGCGAGTAACCAAGCGCGAGAAACGTGCCTGCAAAGCTTGCGAAGAACTGGGAGTTCAGTGCGCGCGGTTGCCAGCGAGGATCATCGACGAAGGCTTGGCTAGCTAGTGCACTGTCTCTTAAATGTCTTTAGGAAGTGGCAGGATTTGTGGCGGCCTCCCATGCCCTGTGGATTTTGTTGAGAACTTCCTGGCCGTTGGCATGCCAGACGTAGCGTTTTGGTTCTAAGTTATGTTGTGCCAGATAACGATTGATTGTGTCGACCAGTTCGGCGACCGAGCCGAAGCTGCCTGGCAGGATGGCTTGTTGGCTCAGATCGCGGAAGAAACGTTCGACCATGTTCATCCAGGAAGCGCTGGTGGGCGTGAAGTGGAGATGAAAGCGCGGATGACGCTCCAGCCAGCGACAAACCTTTTGGTGTTTGTGCGTCGAAGAGTTGTCCACGATTAGATGAATGCTTAAGTCCGCAGCGATTTCGGAATCGAGTTTCTTCAAGAATTTGAGCCACTCATTATGCCGATGGCGTGGTGCCACTTGGCTTATGACTTTGCCACTGAGGTAATCGAGTGCGGCAAAAAGGGTCACAGTGCCATGCCGATAGTAATCGTGAGTGATCGTCCGGATATGGCCTTGGGCTAAGGGCAAACCGGGTTGGCTGCGCTGCAACGCCTGACACTGACTTTTTTCATCGCAGCAGAGCACCACCGCATGGTCTGGCGGATTGAGATAGACCCCGATCACGTCCCAGAACTTGGCTTCGAATTGCTCGTCGCACGACAATTTGAAGATCCGCGTCCGGTGCGGCCTAATGTCATTGGTGGACCACAGACGCTGAACGGTTGCCTTGGATACTCCCAGATGCCTGGCCATCGAAGGGGTACTCCACCGCCCCAAGGTCGCTGGCGGCCTGACGGCTTCACTCAAGATTCGGCCCTTGAGCGCCGGCTTAATACGCTCTGGGCGCCCACTGCGGGCCAAGTCCGCCAAACCTCCTATGCCTTCTTGTCGGAAACGACCCCGCCACAACGTGACTGTTTGTTCGGTCGTAGCTAAGCGCTTGGCCACTTGCACGTTATCCGCTCCAGTAGCGCACTCGAGGATCAACCGCGCTCGGAAGACCATCCGTTTTTCGCCCGTGCCAGCTCTCACCAGACGTTCTAATTCCTGCCGTTGCACTTCGGTGAGCTCCAAATTTGCCTTCGGGCGACCTGTCATCCCTCCAGGCTACAGAAAATCTCACATTATTAAAGCGAATTACGAGACGCTACACTAGTGATCGAGGCATTATTGATACGGTGGTGAGCAAGTATGCCGACCATGTTCCGATCTATCGCCAGAGCGCGATTCTTGAACGGGAGACTGGGATCGAGCTGTCTCGGGCCACCATGGATGGTTGGGTGATGCGAGTCGGAGAGCTGCTCACTCCGATCGTATCGGCCATGGGTCGGGAACTTTTGGCGGGCGACTACATCCAGGCCGATGAAACTCCAGTCGGCGTCCAGATGCACGATGGCCGAGGAAAGAACCGGCAAGCTTACCTCTGGCAATACAGTCACTCGGCTGGATCGGTCGTGTTCGACTTCCGGCTCGGGCGTGAAAGGGAAGGTCCCAAACGCTTCTTGGGCAATTTCGAAGGGGTCCTCCAAAGCGACGGCTACGGTGCCTATGATCGAGTAGGCGGACCCGGAATCGTGCATGCAGGCTGTTGGGCGCATGCGAGGCGCAAATTTTTTGACGCGGTCAAACTCAATCCCAAAGATCAGGCCGCCATTGGGATCGTGGCGCAGATGGACCAACTTTTTGCCATCGACGCCCAGGCTCGGGCTCAGAAATTAACCCACAGTGATCGTCACCTTCTGCGAGAGCAAAAAGCGCGGCCGCTGCTGGAGCAGATTAAAGGGGCAATCGAAACGGCGCGGATGCAAGCCTTGCCCGGCAGCGCCCTGGCCAAGGGCTGTAATTACACCCTGACGCTTTGGAGTCGGCTGACCCGCTTCCTGGACTACCCGCAATTGGAGTTGAGCAATAACCTGGCTGAAAACGCGATACGCCCCGTGGCACTTGGCCGCAAGAATTGGATCCACATCGGCAGCAAGGAGGCGGGCCCTCGAGTTGCAGCGATCGTATCGGTCGTTGAGACCTGCCGACGGCTCAACATCCCCATCCGCGACTATCTGGCTTCGGTCCTGCCGGGATTGGCAGATCGCCCAATCAGCCAAATCACAGAACTAACCGCCGTCGCTTGGGGCAATCGAAACCGATCGTCGCCGCCGCCGCCACCGCCCGCGGTGTAGTTAGTAAGACGCTTACGGTCCAGGCACCCACGCGGAAGTGCTCATGCTCGACGTACGTCGGGCGGTTGGGCGCCGGCGGCAGCGTCGGTTGTTTTCGGCGGCGGGCTTGAATACTGGTCTTTTCGTCTGCGCAGATAACGTAATCATCGGCACCCAGTGGAGCGCCCTCCCAGACACGTTGGTAAAGATCGAGGATGGGTCCGGCTTTTCCGGCAAAGTTCGGATCGCGGGCGAAGATCCAGCTTCGATCTTTCCAGGGGCGAAGGGCATCGCTGCTCTAGCCAGCGCCACAAAGTAGCGCCGCTGATCTCAGCGACGAGGCCTTGCGAAATGACGTGCTGGCGGATTTCCTCAACCGAGAGCCGAGACAATGGGAGCCCGAGGGTGTAAGGAAGCTCGCAGGCGAGTGCCTTAACCTGAACGACGAGACCGGGGGGAAAAGCGGGCTTTACGCCCGCCTCGAGGCTGCGCCTCAAGGCCAGGCAATCGGGCAAAGGCGAATCGCTTACGCCACTTGCTGACAATCTGACGCGGGGTATCCAGCCGGGACGCGATCACGTCATTGGAGAGTCCTTCATCTGCGAGGAGGATGATTTTGGAACGGATCACATCACAATACGATGACGTATATTTCCATGCCATTGATTCCCGCGTCTGTCGCTCCTCGCTGGAAAGATTCACATTAAACGGGCTTTTTCCTGGCATCAGAGACACTATTCCTCTGATGCAAGCCTATCAGATTACGTTATCGATTCGACTCTTAAAATACGTCATCGTATTTCCGAATAATTGTACTTAGCTACAAATCTTACAGTCGCGCAGTAGCGGCCGATTCACCCAAAGCCGTACCGTTCCGCCATGCGTCACATCGATCAAAGCTATAACCGAATTTTGTGGATGAGGAGATAAAAAAAGGCGCATCCTTTCAGCAAGAAAAAGAACCGGCGGCGGCCTCACTCGAGGGCGCCGAAAAAGAAAGGATGCCGGAGAATAAAGTGGTCTCGTTTGATGAGCGAGCAAAAGATCAAGAAAAGCCGTTCCTGGAGCAGTTGCTGCAGGAAGGAGCCAGGAAGCTGTTACAGACGGCCATTGAGAATGAGGTGGTCGATTATATCCAGTTCCACAAGGATCGAAGGGATGAGCATGGAAAACGATTGGTGGTGCGCAATGGGCGCTTGCCGGAGCGGGAAGTGATTAGTGGAGTCGGTCCGATCCGGGTTCGCCACGGGTCCGACATCCTGACAAGGGTCGATTTTCCAGTGCGATTCTGCCCAAGTACATGCGGCGCGCTCCCAGCATTGATGCGCTGATTCCAGCCCTTTACCTCAAAAGGATCTCGACCGGAGATTTCAACGAAGCGTTGACAGCGATTTTGGGCGAAGGAGCCAGTGGGCTCTCAGCCACCAATATCGTCAGACTCAAGAGCAGTTAGGAAGCCGATTACTGTAGCGCCTCACGTTATTTCCGGGATTTTTCTCAGATTAATTGCGACGGATTTCTCACGCTGTTCACGGCTCTAGGAGCCGTGACGTAGCTGGTCACGAAGGGTTCTAACCCGCTTTTTGCACCATGTAACGGTTTACGCAGAGGAAAGAGAGAGCCCGGGTTAATGGTAGAGTGTTTTTCCAAAAGCGGGCTAGATGATGCCGCGGAAGCGGCATCTGGGGACACCGCAGGTATGCCGCCGTTGTTTTTCGGGTGCCGGGGTCAGCACCTCTGTAGGAGCACTAGCCATAGAAGCAAACCAAGCAGGAGCAAAAGAGCTGCTGAAAGGGAAAGCTCGAACTCAACCACAAGCGAATGCGGCGAGTGTTTCGGGTGATGACCGCCCCAATTTTCAGCAGACGCAAGCGAATGGTTCCCACCTGAGCGCGGGCCAGTTCAGAACCGCTTAAGCCCAGACGACGGAGCGCTTCTAAGAGCACATAGGCCGAGGAGGAGAGCAAGAGCCGGAACTGATTCGCCCACCAAGCATGGCAGCTGGTGCGATCACTAAAGAGACCAAGCTGTTGTTCCTTGATGCGATTTTCTATCTCACCCCGGGCGCAGTAAATCCCATCATAGAGCGCCTGGGCAGACCCTTCCAGATTGGTCAAAACATAACGCGGATTAGCCCCTTTTGGGCTGTGTTCGGCCTTGGCAATTACCCGTCGCTTCCGGTCCCAAGTTTTGGCCTTGTATTTAAATTGCGTGAACAGTCGCACCTTTTCTCCGCTCATTTGGTGTTTGCGTTCCGCCCGTTTCTGTAACTTAGCCGAGAGTGCCGCCAAGCGCTCATTCTTGGCCAGTCCGACCAGGTAGTTGACTCCCGCTCCCTCGCACCAGCGCAGCATCTTCCACCGGCAAAAGCCGCTGTCGGCGCGCAGGGTAATTTTGACCGCCGGCCAGTGTTGGCGCAGCGCCTTTACCAATAAGGCCAGGATCGCCCAGGCATGTTTGGCCGAATCGATATTACTCTCGCGCAGATAACTCACCAGCAACCGCTCGCCGCAAAAGACGTACAGCGGTAAAAAGCAGAAGTCGTAGTAATAACCGTGAAAGTGTCGCCCTTCTTGCAGGCCATGCACCCGATCGTCGGTGCAATCAAAATCCAACACCAGTTCAGCCGGTGCTGATTCGAAGCTGCCCACGAATTGCTCGAACAACACTTCGTGCATCAACCAAGCTTCCCGGCGTCCAGCACGATTTTCTAAGCGGCACAACGTCGAACAACTCGCCAGTTCCTCGGTTCGCTCACTGGCCGTTTGCCAAAGCAAATCTTTGCGCAAAAAATCATGGTCGTTGAGATCTTCGTACCCAAGGGCCAAAGCGTAAATGCGCTGCCGCAGCATGCTCTCCAACGAATGCTCGATCTTGTCGGGATCGCGCGGGTCGGGTAACCGCTGCGCCAACCCTTTGGTTAATCCAATCCAGCGATCCACTTGGCGCAGCAAAACCACTCCGCCGTCGCTGCTGACATTTCCTCCTTCGAAATTTCCTTCGATTTTTCTCCCACTAAAGCCTGGCAATTCAAATCCGAACTCAGTACATTCTGTCATTAGCGAAGTCTCCTGTTGGTTTGTTTGTAACTGATTCATTCCTAACAGGTTCCATAAAAGACTTCGCTACTTTTTTGTCCTTATGGTGCAATTTCCGGACTAAGCTCATCGATGATCCTGTTGCGTTGCTCTTCGTTTATGAGGGGAAGTGGAGTTGCCTTAGGCGTCGGATCTGGGGGCTGAGCTGCGGCCTTCAGACGCGTACGACTGATATTCAAGTCCTCCTCGAAGCGATCCAGTTGTAGGAGATTGGAAAGTTTCAGTGCGCCGATATTCCGGCGCGTGGCGCGTATTTCCTTTTGGAGATAGGCGATGACTCGCCTCAAATCAGCAGCGTTAACTAAAGTCGGCCCGGAGGAACTCATACCAAAGCCGCTCACGGTCGAAGCGCAGGCTTAAATTCTGACCGGTGCACTGGCAGTAAAGCTCGTGGAGCTCGCGCACCAGTTGAGGGCAGTTTTGGATGATGGGCTCTGTCATGGGGAGGATAGCTCCTCTGGTTGAGATCAGACAGCGCCCTGCTCCTGCAGCAGGTTAACCAGCCATGGCAAGCGATCGATTCCAGCTTGAACATGGACGGCAGTGACATCGACACTGCTTTCAGCGGCTGCGGCTTCCATTGAGCGTTGAGCCAAGTGATTGATGGTTCGGGGCATCCCGCCGCCAGCTTGGATTAATAGTTCCAAGGCATCAGGCTGGAACGGGCTAGCGTGGATGCTGGCGCTGCGCAAGCTGTGTTCGACGTATTGGCCACTTTGTTGGGCATTGAGCGCTCCCAGTTGCAGGCAGTATTCCAGCCGGCTGCGCAGCGGGGCATGAACTCCGAGCTTGAGGTTGGCCAAAAGCCCGTCGTCACCGACCAACATAAGGCTGAAGGGAACCTTATCAAGCTTGGCACAGGAGAGCAGACGCAGTTCTTCGAGGGCTGCCGCCGAGAGATTTTGGGCATCTTCGATCAAGACTTTCATTTCAACAAGGGGAGATATTGTCAAAAGTTGTGTATCGGGTTACTGGCGCATCCTTCGAAAACGATCGCGTTAAATGATGGTTAGGCTGCCTGTTGGGTTTGTTCTTCGCCATCGACGAATCGAACACCGGTAACTACCTTTGGGATCAATTCGAAGCCCTGGAGCCGGCGCCAATGCTTTTGGGCTTCCAGGCCGAGCTTGAAGACCATGGTCAGTGTGGCGATGCGTGAACCGGAACCCTTGGTTCGATGAGTTCGAAGCCGAACGGTAGCGAAGGTTGATTCGATGGGGTTGGTGGTGCGTAGATGCGGCCAATGTTGGGCCGGGAAATCGTAAAAAGTGAACAGAACTTCTTTATCTTTCTCCAAGCATTCGCAAGCTTTTGGGAATTTCTTTTGGTAACTGGAGAGGAACTGATCATAGGCAGCCAGAGCGGCTTTGCGGGTCGGCGCCAGGTACATTTCATGGATCAGTTGCTTGGCTTTGCCCTGGACGCTCTTGGGCATTTTATCCAGGATGTTGGCTGTCTTATGCACCCAGCAACGTTGCTGGGCAACGGGGCCATATTCTTCCTGCAACGCGATCCAGGAGCCAAGCGAACCGTCTCCAATGGCCAGCTTGGGCGCACTGGACAGGCCCTGGCGTTTGAGCTGCCCAAGCACTTCACGCCAGCATTGAGAGCTTTCCCGGTACCCATCGACAACGGCTATCAATTCCTTGGTGCCATCCTCGGTGGCTCCAATCAAGATCAGCACGCAGGTGCGTTCCTCATCGAGCCGGACGTTGAAATAGACGCCGTCGGCCCACCAATAAACGTAGCGCTTCTGGCTCAAATCCCGCTGACTCCATGCCTTGTAAGCGGCTTCCCATCCGGCCTTGAGTCTGACAATGTTCGTGGCCGATAGATCCGCTGGCTCCCTCACCCAGGATCGCCTCCAGGGCTTCCGTAAAATCTCCAGTCGAGATCCCTTTGAGGTAAAGGGCTGGGATTAAGGCGTCAACGCTGGGAGCCCGACGCATATACTTAGGCAGAATCGCACTGGAAAAGCGATCCTTGTCGCGATGTCGGACCCGTGGCTGACGAACCCGGATCGGACCCACTCCGCTGACTACCTCCCGCTCCGGCAAGCGCCCATTGCGCACCACCAATCGTTTTCCATGCTGATCCCTTCGATCCTTTTGGAACTGGATATAATCGACCACCTCATTCTCAATGGCCGTCTGTAACAGCTTCCTGGCTCCTTCCTGCAGTAACTGCTCCAGGAACGGCTTCTCTTCATTTTTTGCTCGCTCTTCAAGCGAGACCACTTTATTCTCTGCCACGGGTGCATCCTGATACGGCTTCCATAGTTATGCACCGGCGCCGGCAGAAGGACCATTGCAGGCCACATTATTCATCGGAGCCGGTACATAACTTGCCCACGACTCGACTTGGGGTTGTTAATAACTCCAGGCAGTGTCAGAAGGTGATTGGCAGCTTTGCCTGCGGACCGGTACGGTCCGGTGCATCCCGCTCTACGAGAGCTCAAGAAAGATTACCGGCCGGTTCGGAGGCTTCCGTCCCAAAGTCTGAGAGAACGACATCCCAAGAGGATCCTGTATCAGGTCGACTCAGGACTGAGGCCAAGGCTGATGCTGCGCGATACAGCTCCCAAACCTCCAAACGGAAATGCGCAATGTCTTCTCCTGATTCCCTTGTAGCTCACTTTGCCGGTCTTGACTGGGCGAAGCAGCATCATTACGTCGTCGTCGTCAACGCTGGTGGCCAGATCGTGACCGAGTTTAGTTTTTCCCATACGCTCGAAGGCTGGCAAGAGTGGCGCCAGCAAGCAGCCCGCTTTGCCCCTTTAGCAGTGGCAGTCGAAACCAGTCGAGGTGCCGTCGTCGACCAACTGCTTCAGACACCCGATTGCACGATTTATCCGCTGAACCCCAAAGCCGCTCGAGCGTACCGAAATCGCAAAGCTCCGAGTGGCACCAAGAGCGATCATTTAGATGCGTGGAGCTTTGCCGACGCCCTTCGTCTTGATGGTTCCACCTGGAAGCCGCTCTCAAAGCAAGATCCCCTTTTGGAGCAGTTGCACCTGCTGTGCCGTGACGAGATCGCCTTGATTGAAGAGCGCACGGCCTGGTCAATCAACTGATCGCTGCCCTGCATGAATATTATCCTACTGCTCTGGCGGCTTTTGAGGACTGGACGCTGCCCGCAGCGTGGGCCTTTGTGGAAGCCTTTGCCACGCCACAAGCCTTAGTCAACGCCGGCAAACGCCGATGGGAAAAGTTTTTGCACACCCATAAGCTGGCTCGACCCAATACCTATCAAAAGCGTCTGGAGCTCTTCGCTAAAGGTACCGAATTTGGTGCTTCGGAGGCTCTCACACTGGCTAAGAGCCGTCTGGCCGTGACGCGTGCCAGGCAGCTACGGGTGCTGCAAACGCAGCTGGAGGACTATCGTCAGCAAATCGAAAAGCTCTTTGCGCACCATCCCGATCACGAACTGTTCGGCTCCTTGCCGGGAGTCGGCCCCAAAATCGCACCCCGCCTATTAGGCGAGCTAGGGGAGGACCGTCATCGGTTCGAGTCCCCTCAGGCTCTGCAATGCTACGGGGGGACTGCTCCGGTCAGCTATCAATCCGGTCCCGTCCATCAAGTCAGACTTCGCACCCAGTGCAACTTAGTCCTGCGATCTACCATTCACCTCTGGGCTGACCGAAGCCGACACGCCTGCCCTTGGGCCGACACCTATTACCAGAGCCTTCGAAAAAGGGGCAAAACTCACGCCTGCGCCTTACGGTGCCTAGGCCAGCGCTGGCTCAAAATCCTCTGGAAGATGTGGCAAACCCGGACCCGCTATGACGCGGAGCTGCATCAGAAACATCAGATCCAACACGGCTCCTGGGTGCTCAAACTGCACAACGCCTAACCTTCTATTTCCCATGTCAATAGCTTCACGCACAAATCAACTTGTAAACCAGAGAACATCTTTCTTTTTGGCGTCCTCGAGTGAGGCTGCCGTGTTTCTTTTTCTTACTGAAAGGATGCGCCTTTCTTTAGCTCCTCATCCACAAAATTCGGTTATAGCTCTCAACAAGGATGCGCCAGCCCCAATACACAACTTTTGACAATATCTCGTCAGGGTGCCTAAAAACCTACAGACAAAAATTGAGGTCAACCAGTTCAGGTGCTCCCCATCGTCTGGACAGGTTCGATGGGTTTGTTAGCTATAAATTTCCTTCAAAAGGAGCGGGGAAAACCAGCCGATTCTTCCGCGCTACCTTTTGTCGGAGTTTTGTAGGGATTCTGTTATATACGGCAGCAGGCGACCGATTGGCAAGACTGCTGTGCGGCCGCTGATCGTTGTAGAAGGAGAAGTAGCGACCGATACTCCGCCAGGCCTCGGTGACGGAGTCGTACTCACGCAAATAGACCTCCTCGTATTTCAGGCTGCGCCAGAGTCGTTCGACAAAAATTTTGTCATAGACTCTACCACGACCGTCCATGCTGATAGCAATCTGGTGCTCGGTGAGGACCCCGGTCCACTCCAGACTGGTAAACTGAACTCCTTGATCGGTGTTACTGATCTCTGGTGGCCCGTACTTTTTCAAGGCCCGGCGGAGAGCCCGCACACAGAAGTCGCTTTCCAAGCTGTTGCTCAGTTCCCATTCCAAGACGTAACGGCTATAACAGTCCATTAAGGCGAAAAGATAAACAAAGCCTTCGGCTAACCCGATGTAAGTGATGTCGCTACACCAGACCTGATTGCGGTGCTCGATGAGCAGGCCTTTGAGCAGATAGGGAAAACGCAGGTGTGCGCCGCCGTTGGAGCTCAGGCGAGGCCTAGGATAAACGGCTTCCAGTCCCATTAGGCGCATCAAGCGGCGGGTTCGCTTGTGGTTGACGGACCAACCCTGGTCGTGCAACGCAAGGGTCATCCGGCGTACCCCGTAAAAGGGCCAGCGGGTATAGATAGAGTCGGTCCAGGGCGCTCATCAGCACCAGATTAGCGCTACTCTCTTCCTGCGCTTGGTAATACCAGCTGCTGCGGGCCACCCCGAGCAAGGGCGCATTGCTGCACGAGGCTCATTTTGTCGGCTGGGCCGATCAGCTGCCCGCCGCTGCTGGAGCGTAAAGCCCCGTACTTTTTTTTAAGCCACTCCAGTTCCATTTTGAGCCGTCCAATCTGCTCGAACAATTCGCTCTCCTGACGTCTGAATTCCTGGTCGCCCACCCGAATCTCCCCGTCGAAAAACCCGCTCAGGCTTTCGACCGCTTGGCGTTTCCACGCCGAAACTTGCGTCGGGTGCACGCCGTATTCAGAGGCGATCTCGTTGAGGGTCCGACGTTCTTGAATGGCCTCCAGGGCCACTTGTGCCTTTAGGGTCGCGCTATGCTGTCGTCGGCGCCTCACGCCAGCTTTCTTGCCGTTCATCTCCAGGTCTTTTTTCTATCTTAGCGACCTGTCCAGATTGGGGAGCAATTCAGTACTCTGTCAGTGGACAGCTCAGAGAAGCTGAGTAAGTCTGCGCGTCAAGAGGCAGGTTCGATGCTAAGGCGCTGACAATAAAAAGAGAGTAGCTTTGGAAAAATGTTTATACATTTGCCGTCGGACAAGGCAGAATGGTTTTATTAGTAGAAGCAGGCTGGATCACCTCTGAAGAATTGCTTAATTTGTCGAGTTTGCGGCCGAAACTGCATGCTTGATCATTAACGGTCACAGAAAATTGTTGTTGACACCGCATGACTACTCTGCTTGAAGGGCGTTGTTGCGGCGGTCCCAGGCACGAAGGTGAAGGGTATTGCGCGGCGGGTGCTGCGCAGGGAGGCCTACGGTAACGGCGGAAACAGATTTTTGATTAGACCCAGGTCGTGAGAAAACGACCGAGGTAAGTGGGACCAGGAAAATCCTGAAGCCTAACCGCCCGAACCTCGAAACGACTGACGCGGTTAAATACCAGAAGGGAACGAAACGAGTGCGTTTGCACTCGTTGGGCGTGGAGTCTGCAATGTGTCCGCGTGAATACGAAAATACAATCTGCACAGTTAAACGATGCTCAAGGGCTAAACCTTGATTTCTCTCATTTGTGGCACCTACTGCTGGGCAAGTCCTGGGTAATTATTCTGTTTTTCGTTTTGAGCCTGGGCGTGGCAATTGCGTATTTGCTCCGGACGCCAAAAATCTACGAGTCGCGTGCGGTGATCCAGGTCGAACAGGAGGCGCCGAAGATTGTCAAGATCCAGGAGATTAACCCTGAAGACTACACGTTGCCCGAAGCCCTAAAAACGGTCGAGCAGGCTTTAATGAGCGACACACTGCTTGTGCGGGTGGTTAAAAGCAGCGGGCTGGAGAAGGACCCCTCGTTCGCTCCGCCGAGAGCCGATGGTGCACTCTATTTGGATAGCGAACTTGCGCAACGCTTTAAACGGAAACTTTCCGTCGGGCTCCGGCGCGGAACGCGACTGATCGATATCGTGATCCAGGACACCGACCCAAAGCGAGCCCAGCAGTTAGCGCAGTCCATGGTTGACGAATTCGTCGCCCAGAGTTTCGAGCAGCAGACCAGTGTGGCCAAAGCTGCCAATGACTCTCTCCTGCAGGAAGCCGAACGTCTCAAGGAAAAGCTCCACAACTCCGAGCAGGCACTGCAACAATACCGGGAAGAGCACCACGCGGTTTCCCTAGAGGACAAACAGAACATTATCGTCGAGAAACTCAAAGAACTGAATTTGAAGGTGATCGAAGCCAAAGGCGCACGCCTCAAATTGGAGTCCGATCTTGGGACAATCCAGCAAGGCAGAGCAAAGACTCCGGAGAAGCTGCTGCAACTAGCCAGTGTGACAGCGCTTCCAGAGGTTGCGGATCTGCGCAAGCAGATCGCGCTCAAGGAAGGCGAGTTCAAGGCGCCTGGTCCAATCGGCGGACTGAAGGAAACGCTAAATCGGACGCTGCTCAATGCCGGAGCACTGTTGATGAAGTCTTATGAAGCCGCTAAAACCACTGAAGCCAAGCTGACGGCAGCGCTCAAAGAGCAAGAGGAAGCCGCGCTCGAGCTCGACGGGATTGCTATTCCCTATCACGCCCTCCTCCGGGATGTTGAGACCGACCGGGTCCTCTATGAGTCCGTTCTGTCGCGCATGAAGGAGACCGGTGTGACCAAGAGTTTGGGGGAAAACAGCATCCGTCTCATCGAATCTCCGCTCGTCGCGGCCAGGCCGGTTAAGCCGGCCAAGTTAAGAATTCTGGAGCTCGCGGCTTTGGCCGGTTTCATCGTCGGGATTGGCATGGTGATAGGCATCGACATGACCGACAGCTCCATCCACAGTATCGACCACGCGGAAAAGTTGTTAGGTCTGCCGGTGCTGACCTCGGTCCCCGAATCCAAACGCAAAGATCTTGTCAAAGAATCCGCTCTCATCGCTGACCCGGCGTCCCACGAGGCAGAAGCATTCCGTTCACTCCGAACAGCGCTCTCTCTCATTGGGCAGGATAAAGGCACTAAAACCATCCTTTTCACGAGCGCGAATCCCGCCGAGGGTAAAAGTTATTGCGCCTTCAACCATGCAGTATCCCTGGCTCAGTTGGGATTTCGAACCCTCCTGGTGGATGCCGATCTCCGTCGGCAGAATCTAAGCAAACTGGTCCTCTCAGGAAGGAAAGTTCCAGGACTTACTGCTTGTCTCACCCGGCGCCTCGCCATCGTGGATTGTTGCAAATCGAACGGCGTCGAGAATCTATTTATTCTCGGCACAGGCCAGCGTGTAGCGAAACCGGCCGAACTGCTTGCTTCCAGTGACTTTGCCCGCCTGCTTGAAGACGCTTTGCGTCACTTCGATCGGATCGTGCTCGACAGTGCCCCGATCAACCCGGTGAGCGACACTCGGCTTATAGCCAAGAGCATTCAGTCGGTCTGTCTCGTCGTCCGGGCGGGCAAGACTCCAAGGCGGGCGATTGTTAGGGCGTGTTCGCTCCTTGGCCAAGCGACCCATGACCCCGAAGGAATTGTCTTGAACCGGATGGCGAGGAAATCCCCCGATAATTACTACTTCTCTGAATACGGTCAGGAGTACAGAGAGGCCGGCGTGAATGCGAGCTGAGAAAGAAAGGATTTAACAGCTGTTAGAAAGCATCTATCAGTTTAAGGGTAGTAGGCTTGCACTGACCAAGACCGGGGCGAGCCGGGCGGATTTGGGATTGACTGATCAATCCAGGCAATTGCCGCATCGGATCGCTTTCCTCTGCTTCGCTGGAGATGCGGTCATCGTTGGGGTGTGCCTTTTAGTGGCGTTCTGGCTGCGGTTTGACACCGGTCTCCGCACGTTGGGTGTAGAGGCGCCGGGACTTGGCCTCAGCGATTATTACAGTTATATTGGCTGCGGTTCGATCTCGTTGCTGCTCGTGCTTGCGCAGAAGCGGATGTATGACAGCAATTGGCTGCTGCACCGGTATTCGAGGCTCAAGCATGTCATCGTAGCCTGCCTGATCTGGGGCGCAGGTTTTCTGGGCTTTTCGTTGCTCTTTAAATTCCAACCCCCCCTGTCCCGTGTCTATGTCGCCTTGGCAACGGTTTCCGTAATGACCGGCCTTTACGCCTGGCGAACCTTCTTCTCGGGCTACGTGCGGCAGGAAGCCGTCGCTCGCAAGCTCCGGCAGCGAATCCTCGTGGTCGGCTGGACTCCGTATGCCCAACGACTGAAAGACATCATCGACCATGATCCGTCGCATCCTTACGAGGTGGTTTGCTGCGTTCCCGCCCCGGACGGTGATTTCCAGCAGGAACCTTCGAGTGGTGTAATGCGGGCTGACAGTTACAACGAGATTCGCCGTCTGGTCGAGACCCTGGCGCTCGATATCGTTCTAGTGGCCGATGTCAACGTTCCGGTGAAAGATTGGGAGGCCTTGGCCTCTTTTTGTGAGAAGGAATTGGTTCAGTTTAAGGTAGTTCCTTCGTATTTCAGCGTCCTTGTCTCTGGACTCCATTTGGAAATGATCAGTGGTATTCCCATCCTCGGGGTATCCCGCTTGCCCCTCGACTGCATGTTTAACAAGCTGATAAAGCGTCTCATCGACATCGTTGGCGCCAGCGTCGGTTTGCTCCTATCCGCCCCGCTCATCGTCATCTTTGGCGCGCTAGTCTATCGCGAATCGCCCGGGCCGATCTTTTACAGCCAGCGACGCCTTGGTAGGAATGGCAAGATGTTCAAGATGTTCAAAATTCGCAGTATGCGGCTGGACGCGGAGAAAGACGGGAAAGTCGGCTGGTCCACGAAAGACGACCCGCGCCGGCTTCGAATCGGCGCGTTTATACGAAAATGGAACATCGACGAAGCGCCACAATTCTGGAATGTTCTCAAAGGAGAGATGAGTCTGGTTGGGCCGCGGCCGGAACGTCCGGAGTTGATCCACAATTTTAAGCACGACATTCCGCACTACAATGCCCGGCATACAGTGAAACCAGGGGTCACTGGCTGGGCCCAGGTGAACGGTCTCCGGGGTGACACTGACCTGGCCGAGCGAATCAGTTATGACCTTTATTATGTTGAGCACTGGAATGTATTTTTTGATCTCCAGACCATGTTCCTGACATTCTTTAAACGTCAAAATGCTCATTGAAGATGCGGCGCAGGTAAACACTCTCTTGGCCGACGCGATCTGGGAGCAGGTCATCGTTGGCAGGATCGGCATCCTGCTGGTCAAGGATTAGTACACGCTAGAAGCTTGCGACCTCGAGAGTTGGGTGCTACACGTCGCTTCGGAAGGTGCGGCCAATGGAGAGCAGCGGTCGTTCGAGACGGCGGTGATAGTTGAGAAAATGAACGGAAGTATCAATCCAACCGGAATGGTTGCGACCAAGGGCGGCAGCTTGCCGGTATTGCTCGTTCACTTCTGGCGAACGAAAAAGCTATGCTACTGACTGTCTCCGAACTTTGGCATTGCTCGGTGAGAGATCGGTGGTTCTGTCTGAGGGCTCAGCCCAAACGGGAGCATATCGCAGCGGCTTGCCTGCGGCAGATCTCAGAAGTGGAGGTTTTCTGTCCTCGGGTACGTTTTCGCAAATCCACAACCCGTGGGCTCGTCTGGTTCGTCGAATCCATGTTCCCAGGGTACCTTTTTGCCCGATTTGATTATACAGTCTTCAATCGGCAAGTCAGGCAGGGGCCGGGCGTTAGCGGTTTCGTCCAATTCGGGGAACGTCTTGCGCTGTTGCCTGATGCGCTAATCAACGAAATTCGAACCCGCACTGGTCCGGATGAACTTGTAGAGTTAGCGCCAGCGCTGGAGCCCGGACAAGGCGTCCGGATTACCCAAGGCCCATTCCAAGGCTTGGAGGCCTTGGTTACTCGACTCATCACAGCCAGGGAGCGCGTCGAAATTCTCATCGAATGGATGGGCCGCGGTCTCTTTGCCGAAGCCAGCGTCGCAGACCTGGTGCCTCTCACCGATCCGAGAGCGTAGTCCAGTATTCGTTTTTAACGCAGTCAAATCGTCCTTCGAGACGCGAGATATAGACTGAACCGCCCCTCAGGAAACTACCAACAGATTGGAAAAATTATAACTGAGTCCTATCCTCAGCGTACCTCTGCGTGACTTTGCGCGAGGCCGCCTAATACCTAATGCACGAACTTATAATCGAACCCGGCCGCACCGAGAAAAACTATTGGCGCGACCTCTGGCGCTATCGCGAGCTTTTTTACATCCTCGCCTGGCGAGACCTTAGCGTTCGCTACAAGCAAACGTCATCAGTGTGACTTGGGCGATTCTTCGCCCCTTTCTCGCGATGCTGATTTTTACGTCGTATTTGGCCGGATCACCAAGATGCCTTCCAATGGGATCCCTTATCCCATCCTGGTCTTCGTCGCGATGCTGCCGTGGCAATTCTTCGCCAATTCGCTCTCGGAAGCCAGCCAGAGTCTGATTGTCAATACCAACCTTATATCGAAAGTTTACTTCCCGCGGTTGATCATTCCGGCCGGCGCAGTTATTACCAGTCTGGTGGATCTCCTGATCTCCGCCGCGCTCCTGGGGGTCCTGATGGTGGTTTCACTTCCTGCCGGACTGGCGGCTGCTTACCCTTCCTTTCTTCACGCTGCTGGCCTTTCTCGCTGCGCTCGGTCCGGGCTTGTACCTGACGGCTCTCACCGTCAAATTTCGGGATTTTCGTTACGTTCTTCCGTTTATCCTACAATTCGGACTCTTTATTTCGCCGGTCGGATTCAGCAGCGATGTTATCCCGGACAAATGGCGCCTGCTCTATTCCCTTAATCCCATCGTTGGAGTCATCGATGGGTTCCGTTGGGCCGTTTGTCGCGGCCTGCCGGGAATTTACTTGCCGGGCTTCGCTCTCTCGATGGCAACTATCATCGTCTTCCTCTGGCTCGGTATCTGGTATTTCCGCAGGACGGAGAAGGCTTTCGCGGATGTGATCTAAACGCAGATCGCTCACTACGGAAAGCGTCGGTAATCCGAAATTCACATTCCGCAATTGGCAATTTTATGTCTGACACAGTGATCTCGGTCGAAAACCTCGGCAAGCTCTACACCGTGATCCACAAGGGCAACGGCGAGCGCTACACGACGTAATTGCCCGGCAAGCTGCTGCGCCCTCAGGGCAATTGGTGAGAAATTGCGGGGGCGAAGCGGGCCGAATGGTTCAGCTCCCCACGGTTCTGCTTCCAAAAACTCGGTTGACAACCTCTGGGCGCTTAAAGAAGTGTCGTTTGACGTTAAGGAGGGGATATGCTCGGTATCATCGGACGAGATGGCGCCGGTAAATCCACTCTGCCGAAGATTCTGAGCAGAATCACGGAACCAACCGAAGGCCGCGTAGCCAGCCTGCTGGAAGTCGGCTCTGGCTTTCACCCGGAACTGACCGGACGCGAGAACATTTATCTGAACGGTTCGATCCTTGAGATGAGCCGGGCCGAGATCGAGGCCAAGTTCCGAGATCGTGGCTTTCGCTGAAGTGGAAAAGTTTTTGGATACCCCAGTCAAGCGCTACAGCAGCGGTATGTAGTGCGCCTTGCCTTTGCGGTCGCGGCGCATCTGGAGCCGGAAATTCTAATCGTGGATGAAGTACTCGCGGTAGGGGATAGCTGCATTTCAAAAAAAGTGCCTGGGAAAAATGAAACAAGTGAGCCGCTCAGAAGGAAAAACAGGGATCAGCGCCCTACGGAATTATGGTTTTTGCTGCCATTCTGCCTTGACAGTTCTTTGCGGATGCAGTTTCCGACTCCAGCCAGAGCCCGGTCGGCAATGCGAAGCTCATATCCGAGATTTATTTTCCTCGGCTTATCGTTCCAGCAAGCTCCGTAGGAGCATTGCCAGCGGATAAAACGCTCGCGGCCATCAACAACGCCGATATCTTTGTGCTCTGCAGTAAAACCGGAAGCAATGATGAGGCCGAAGGCACGCCCACGGTGATCATCGAAGCGCAGGCAATTGGCCTGCCCTGCGTCAGCACCACTCACGCCGGAATTCCCGAAATGATACCTCCTGAAAACCACTGGCTGCTCGCACCCGAAGGCAAGGTTGACGAAATCGCCGAACGGATGCAGTGGCTGCTTCAATGCCCAAAAGCAACTGTGCTGGAGTTAACCACTCGGGGACAGGATTTCGTCGGCAAACATTTCGATCTGTCCACGGAAGCATCTAAATTTATGTCCCTTTACTGCGACATCACTGCCAAAAGAGCGCCTGCGCTTCCGCGGAGAATCCTGGCATGAGCTTGCTTCGGCATACTTTTAGCGCCGTCAAATGGACTACCGGGGCGAAGATCGCCCAACAGGGCCTGCAGTTCGTGATGTTTACAGTTCTCATGCGGCTGCTCGGCCCCGAAGCGTTTGGCCTCATAGGCATGGTGCTTGTCTTCTCCGGGTTCGCCGGCATATTCACCGAAATGGGCTTTGGTTCCGCCCTGGTGCAACGTGACAATCTCACCGAAGCGCAACGCTCGACCATTTTCTGGTTCACCACCGGGACCGGCGCGTTGCTGACTTTGGTCTTCGCCATCGCGGCGCCTTTCATCGCGGCTTTTTACAAAGAGCCTTTGCTGAAACCAATGACGATCTGGATTGCCCTAAGCTTCGTCTTCAGCGCGCCGGGAATCGTGCCACGATCCCTGCTTATGAAGGCGCTTCGTTTCGATGTGCTGGCAAAAGTGGATGTGACCGCCATGTTAATTTCCGGGGTTGTGGCTGCGGCAGTGGCCGCGACCGGCGGTGGAGTGTGGAGTCTCGTGGCGCAACAATTGGTGAGCGCGGGCGTGACCACTCTCCTCCTTTTTTGGTTCGGCACGTGGCGTCCTTGCTTGCTTTGGTCCTCCCAGGGCCTCCGCGAACTTTTCGGCTACGGCGCGGGTCTGACCGGTTTCAACATGATCAATTATTGGGCGCGCTCGGCGGACAAAATGCTCATCGGCAGTATGCTTGGCACCATCGCGCTTGGTCTGTATTCGCGTGCCTATTCGCTAATGCTCCTTCCACTGACGCAAATCGTGAGTGTCGTGACGCCGGTTATGTTTCCCGCCATGTCCACCATCAAGGACGACAAAGCGCGCGTCCGTCGGGTTTTCCTGCACATGACGACCTTGCTCACGTTTATTATTTTTCCCATGATGCTTGGACTTATCGTCGTGGCCGACCCGTTTGTGAAAGGGCTTTTCGGCACACAATGGATAGGCGCCATTCCGTTAATTCAGATTCTCGCAGCCGTCGGGATGGCCCAGACACTTTGCAATCCGGTCGGCCTGATTTACACCTCTCAAGGTCGGACGGACTGGCTGTTCTGGTGGGGAATCGGAGGTTCGGGAGCGCTGGTGATTTCCATCCTAATCGGCGCTTTCCTCGGGAGTGTCAAAGACGTGGCCATCGCCTATTTCATCGGCAACTTACTTGTTACGGGGCCGTGTTTGGCCATTCCTGGACGATTGATAGGAATGACTTGGCGGGATGTATGGCAGGCCATCGCCGGAAATTTGGCATGCGCCTCTGGCATGGCGGTTGCGGTGTGGGGAATCTCTTGCGTTCTGCCCAAAGGCATGGCGCCGCTCTTGCAACTGTTGATTTTGGTGCCGTTTGGAATTCTCGTTTTCGGAGCTTTGGCTTACGTTTCGAAGCTCACGGTTCTGTCTCAATTGGCTCAGATGCGTTTGCGGCTCGCTTCAGCCTAGACGTCAAATCATGATAGTAACCATTGAGGACTCCGGTATCGGTTACAAGGCATATTACCAAAAGTACTATGCTGACCGTGCTCTGGAGCACTATAGCTGGCTCTTATCGGACATCGTTCATTATGGCCGGGCTGGAAAAATTCTCGACCTCGGATGCGGGACGGCGCTGTTTGTTGAACTGGCATGCAAATGGGGATTGGACGCAATGGGATGTGATGGTTCTGAAGAAGCCTTGGAAATCGCCCGACGCCGTAATCCAAAATTGAATTTGTCCCACTTCAAATTGAGCTGCGACCTGCCGTTCGATGACACGTCCATTTCTAATGTGCTGCTAAACCAGGTAATTGAGCACTTGCCGCCCGCCGTGCTGTCTCGCTTGTTGCTGGAATGCAGACGCGTGCTGCTCACCGGCGGCATGCTGTTTATTCATTCCCCGAACAAGGCGAACAAACACGAGGTCTCAAAAGATCCAACTCACATCAATCCGTTGTATCCCTCCGAACTGCGCGATTTACTCAATGCCGCCGATTTTGAGGTCATGGCCGAACCAAATGGACTGCGATTCTCCTGCGGAAACTTTTTGCCTTCGAGGATCAGCGGACTGCTTTTGCGTGGCCCACTCCAAAATTGGTTAAGCTCGACGACCAATGCCTACGCCCGCAAGACCGAATGAGAAAGGAAGCTTTTTGGACAGAAAGGTTGCGCACGCACGGCCATACCGGCTGGGCTGACCCGGTGATTTATCCTTACGATCAACTTGAACGTCTCGCCTTGGTTGAAGCCACAATTTCCAAGTCTCATGTCGCCCGCGGGGCCGCGCTCGATTTCGGATGCGGTACCGGCGATTTTTCCAGATTGTTATTCAGACTTGGATTCGATGTTTTCGGTTACGATCCATTTGTGCGCCCCAATATTAATTCTGAAAATTTCAAGTATTCAAATACCTATGAAGGCATCCCTTTGGAAAACAATACTGCCGCGCTTGTGGTTTCGATAACGACACTCGATCACATTCTGAAAGAACAAGACCTCCTCGAAGCCCTTGGGTTTATTCGCCGCGTGCTAAAAAAAACAGGCATTTTTTTACTTTTGGAATATGCGGTGGATTCGACTGCCGACCGGGAACGTCTTGGTTTGAAAAACAGTTATCAGTCATTTCGGACACTGGCCGAATGGAGGACTTTGCTGGCTCAAACAGCTTTCAAAATTAATGACGTCCTCTCTGTTCCTCATCCGTTGTTTAGCCCTTCGCCTGGTTATTCAGCCTATATGCAGACCCCGATCGCACGATTGAGAAAACGCTGCGGGCGCCTCCCGTTGGCCAGGCATTGGTATGATCCGCTTCTCTGGCGGCGCGCGGCAAAATTGATCGAAGAATATCCGCCTGCATCGGATGCCAATGTCTCCACGCCGCTGAAGTTGCTTGTTTGTTCCGCGGCGTGAATCCTTTTCATCAACTTCCGTTATGGACCGTGGTCCACAACCAATCTGAATGGCCGCGCACGACAGTTTTTTGAATCCCACCTGCTCGCGTTCGACGCTGGACCTCTATCAATGGCGAAAGTCAATCTTGCATGCGCTGGTTGAGCAGCTTCCTGGTTTTGAAGGCACTTTCCTGGACGTTGGCTGCGGTCGGATGCCCTATAAGCCTCTCGTCCTCGCCCCGCCCAGCTGCGTTCAAAAGTATATCGACATGGATTTGGGAATGGACAAATACGGCCAACCGGATTTGAAGTGGGATGGGCAAACGATTCCGTTGGAAGGAGGCCTGGTCCAATGCGCCATGGCAATAGAGGTGCTCGAACACTGTCCAGAGCCGGAAATGGTCTTGCGCGAAGTGGCACGGGTACTCGCGCCAAATGGATTGTTCTTTTTTACCGTCCCCTTTTTATGGCCGCCGCACGATGCGCCGTATGACGAAAACCGTTACACACCTTTCGCCCTGGAGCGTCATCTTCGCAACGCCGGATTTGAAAACATCAAATTGAAATCCCTGGAACGCCAGCCTGGCTGGTCGCGTGCGTTGATTTCCTAATTTCCTCTCTGACCCGGATTAGTCGTGACGGCTTTGAACGTCAAATTCTAAGACTTTCGATTTGTGATCCCTTTCCTGGTTCAGTTCGGTCTATACCTTTGTCCGGTGGGATTCAGTAGCACCGTAGTTCGAGAGAAACTTGGGGATACCATTTTCATGCTCCACTCACTGAACCTATGGTCGGCATCATTGACGGCTTCCACAATCCGAGTATCTACCTGGCCGGCTTCTGCGTGTCCATATTTATTGCTGCGGTGTTCCTGATCGTCGGTATCTGGTACTTCCGTAAAACCATAGCGAACGTTTGCGGACATTATTTAGCCGCCACAAATTATTTGATTAAGAGTAGTAAATAGCCGACCGCTATGGCCTCGGACGCCGTCATTAAAGTCGAAAACCTTTCGAAGAAGTACACCATCCGGCGCCAGACTGGTGGGTCCGGGAACGGATTACGTCATGTGGTTGAGGCTGCCAGTGGCGGCACCATTTAAAGCGTCGGGTCGAAAATTGCGGAAGCACATGCGTCTTCTCTCAAGCGTCGAGTCAAAAAGCTGATCCATGCGTAGCAGTGCGATATAATTACTTAGTTTTCGGCCAACCGCTGATTGAAGAGGCGGAAATCGAAGAGGTGGTCAAGAGCCTGCGGGCAGCGTGGCTCGGGACCGGGCCCAAGGTCGCAACGTTCGAAAAACTCGTCGCCAAATACAAGGGCGTGCAGCACGCAGTCGCCGTCAATTCTTGCACTGCCGGGCTGCACTTGGGTTGTCTAGCGCTTGGCCTGCAGCCGGGAGACGAGGTGATTGTGCCGGCGATGACGTTTTGCGCGACGATCAACGCGGTCATTCATGCCGGTGCAACGCCTGTGTTGGTCGATGTTGAACGCGACACGTTCAACATGGATCCTAAACAAGTGCGCCGGAAGATTTCCCCGAGAACGAAGGCTCTCATGCCAGTGCATTTCGCGGGTCGTGCCTGCAACATGGATGCATTAAGCTCACTCGCTCGTGAACACAATTTGAAGATCATTGAAGACTGCGCTCACGCCATTGAAACGGAGTATCGGGGAAAGAAGGCCGGCGCGATTGGCGACTGCGGTGTGCTTAGTTTTTATTCTACAAAAAACATCGTCACCGGCGAAGGCGGCATGGTGTTAACCAACAGCGCCGAGGTAGCCGCTCGTGTCAAAATGTTGGCCTTGCATGGGATGTCGCAGGACGCCTGGAGGCGCTTTTGCGACGACGGCTACAAACACTACGAAGTCCTAGAAGTGGGGTTCAAATATAACATGATGGATTTGCAGGCGGCGATCGGGATGCACCAAATCGAGCGCGTGGAGAAATACTGGCAAAGGCGGCTGGAAATATGGAAAAAATACAATTCGGCATTTGCCGGCCTGCCCGTGCGACTTCCTGCACCAAACGAAGCCAGCTCCCGGCACGCGCTGCATCTTTACACGGTCTTGATAGATGAAAAGAGAGCGTCTTTGAAGCGGGATGAGTTTATCACTGCCCTTCATCGGCGCAATATCGGCACGGGAGTACATTACCGGTCCATCCCGGTTCACCCCGTGTATCGGCACCGCTTTGGGTGGAGACCGGAAGATTATCCGAATGCTGGAGCCATTGGGCAGAGGATTGTATCACTGCCGCTTTCAGCTAAGTTAACAGATCAAGACGTTGAGGATGTGATTAGTACCGTCAGCGAAGTCTTGAACGCCGCTGGATGAACATGACGCATACAACCATGCGAGTGCTGCACTCAGTCGCCACTTATCTGGGTCTTTCGGAGAATTGGATTTATCCGCAGATTGTTCATGTTCCGGGCGTTGAAAGCCGCGTGATCTGTAGTTCGCTAACGAACCTCCAAGCTTTTCCCATCGACAGACGAGAACTTATAGTAAATCCGCCACCGTGGAATTCGACATTCGGAATTCCTCGAGCGTTGAATGCGTTGGGGAGGCGTTTAGGTTTTGGTGGGTACGTGTCCAGATTGAAAATGCGCGTATGGCGTCCACAGATAATTCACGCCCATTTTGGCACGCGCGGAGTAAATTGTTTGCGTCTGGAAAGATTACTCAAGGCTCCGCTAATAACTTCGTTTTACGGATACGATGCGTGGATGCTGCCGCGACTCGAACCGGTTTGGCTGGAGCGATATCAACAACTATTCACCACTGGCGACACATTTCTTGTAGAAGGACCAGCCATGCGTGATCGTTTGATCCATTTGGGATGTCCGCCAGAGAAAATTCGGGTTCACAGAATAGGAGTCGATATCGCTGCGCTTCCTTTTGCCCCGAAGGCGATCTCTGCCCCGCTTCAGATCGCAATGGTTGGACGGTTTGTGGAAAAAAAGGGGCTGACAGACGGCTTGCATGCTTGTCTTCTCGCGCGTTCGCGTGGTGTCGATCTTAGGATAACCGTGATTGGGGATGCTTCAAACGGCGACAATGCTGGCCGCCAAATCAAGGAGGAATTAGCCAAGCTGGCCAGCGAGCCTAAATTGTCCGGACGTGTCGAGTTCACCGGGTTTCTGCCAATGGAGATAACCAGAGAAACCATTCGAGCGCACCAGATATTCTTGTGCCCGAGTAAACACGCGAGCGATGGAGACGCAGAAGGAGGGTCGCCAGTCGTCCTGACAGAAGCCATGGCGGCCGGCTTGCTTTGTATCGGTACACGGCACTGTGACATCCCAGAGGTTATCGTTGATCGCAAAACTGGTTATCTCTGCTCAGAAGGTGACGCCTCCAAAATGGCAGACGTTCTTTGCCAGTTGGCAGATGATTCCACTGGCGTAACTACGCTGGTCGCGCAGGGTCGGAAACATATCGAGGAGCATTTTTCTCTGAAGGCTCAGTTGCAAAAACTACGTCAGATGTATGGTTCACTTGTTGGTTGCCAATTGGTTTGAATGCCATTTGTGTAGAGGCGCGATGAAAGAAGTCCAATCGTAATCCAATGTTAGCGCCTGTCTGGAAAGTGGTCGTGGGGTAATGCATTTTCCTCTTGGGGTATAATTGCGGGCTATGATCTTGGCACGTTATCCGACTGATTTGGCCGATATTGCTCCAGTCGGTATAAGTGAGATTCCGGCGCACTTTGTCTTAAAGGGAGAATTGCCGAGAATGGTCTGGAAAACTAATTCGTCCGGGCAATTGGTATTTACGAAGAACTTCATGATACGCGGATTGCGGGCAACGAAATTCCGGATATGGGTCCAGGCATCGTGCGTCAGCGCCCACCCATTCGCTGCCCGCGTACGCAGTGAGCGCGCCAAAGCATGTTTTGTAGGTGGCACGCGCGTAAAAATGACCATGGCGAGAAAAGGGCGAAGAACGGACGCCCCCTCCACGCGAACTGACTTTCGTGCTTCTCCATGAGTTCGAACACTATTATTTGCGTCGAAAACGTCGGCAAACGCTACACCCTGCGCCATAAGGGCAAGGGCGAGCCATACACTACTTTCCGCGAAGTGATTGCCCGACACGCCGCAGCGCCATTCAAAGCAATCGGTGAGAAAATGCGAGTCCGGATCGGTTTGAATGGTTCGCATTCCAACGGTTCCACCTATCCTCCGTCCAACGAATCTTTTGAGAACGTTTGGGCGCTCAAGGACGTGTCGTTTGAAGTCAAGCAGGGGGAAGTGGTCGGCATCATCGGGCGAAATGGTGCGGGTAAATCCACCGTGCTTAAGATTTTGAGCAGGATCACGGACCCAACCGAAGGTCGGATCCGCATCAGGGGGGGCGTTGCCAGTTTGCTTGAAGTTGGCACCGGTTTCCACCCGGAACTTACCGGGCGCGAAAACATTTATCTGAATGGTGCAATCCTTGGGATGAGCCGCTCCGAGATCAAGGCGAAGTTCGACGAGATCGTAGCGTTCGCCGAGGTTGAAAAATTCCTTGATACGCCAGTGAAGCGTTACAGTAGCGGTATGTATGTGCGGCTCGCTTTTGCCCATCGCTGCCCATTTAGAACCCGAAATTTTGATCGTGGATGAAGTGCTTGCGGTCGGCGACGCGGAATTTCAAAAGAAATGTCTCGGGAAGATGCATGGCGTTGCGGAACAAGAGGGGCGCACTGTCCTATTCGTGAGCCATAACATGGGCGTTGTGAGCACGCTCACCGAGCGGTGTATTTATTTGCAAGACGGACTAAGGTTCCCCCGTTTTGACGGACAGAGATTTTGGGCGCAACAGAGTGACCAGGAATGGAAAGAAGCTTATCATTGAATGCCGTGCCCAAGAAATACGATGAAGCCTTTAAGCGCCAGGCCGTGGAGCTGGTTCTGCAGGGCGGAAAGACGGTCAGGGAAGTGGCCGAGGATCTTGGGGTGAGCCAATACTCGATCTACCAGTGGAAGAAGAAGTTTTTCCCGCTGGCCGCCGTGGCGGGAGCGCCGGGAAAGCCGTCAGGTTGGGCCCGGATCGCCTGAGGATGTCGAAGCACTCCAGAAGCTGGTTCGCGAGCAACAGCGCCAGATCGCTGATCTGACGCAACAGCGGGAGATACTAAAAAAAACGCTGGGACATTGTCTGCGAGGGGCCCTCGGGCGCTACAAACGGATCGAAGAAATGAAGAACGGTTACTCGACAGAGGTGCTCTGCTCTGGCCTTCTGCGTCAGCCGGAGTGGTTTTTATGACTGGCTGGAGCGGCGCAGTAATCCCAGTGCTCGAGCCAAGGAAGATGTGCAGCTAGCTGAACAGATCAGTGAAGTTCACCAACAAAGTCGTGGTACCTATGGAACGCCGCGGCTGCATGCAGAGCTACGGGATCGAGGGCACAAGCACAGCCGGAAACGGATCGATCGGATTCGGCGCAAGCTCGGGCTTAGTGGCCGAGCAAAGCGGCGTTACAGGCCTCAGACGACCGATAGCGGCCATGATGAACCGATCGCTCCTAACCGGCTTGCCCAGCTGCCCAAGGGGAGCCGGCGCGACCAGATTTGGGTGAGCGATCTGACCTACATCCCAACCGAGGAAGGCTGGTTGTACCTGGCCGTGATCATGGATCTGTACAGCCGGCGAATCATCGGGTGGGCTTTCGCGCATCACCTGGGCACCGAGCTAGTAGCCGCGGCCTTGGCGATGGCCCTGGTGCATCGCCGGCCGCCGGAGGGACTGATCCATCATTCCGATCGCGGTGTGCAGTATGCCAGCGCCGCTTACCGCCAGGTGCTCAAGGCGCACGGCGTGGTGGCCAGCATGAGTCGTAAGGGGTGCTGTTACGATAACGCGGCGATGGAAGCGTTCTGGCAACTAACCAAACAAGTAACCATCAATAGAGAAATCAGCCCAAAATCAGTGTCCGGAAAATCGGGGCAAGCGCAGACAGATCGCGGCGTCCGGAGATTCGCGCGACATCGTGCAGATGTATTTGATGAAGTCGGTCGAAACGCAAAGTACACGCACGAAGGGCATCGAAACTTGCAGGCGCAACCAGAATAGCGATGCCCCTGTGAAAATTACGAGCATTGGGGTGAATGGGTGCGGGAGCCATTCGGGAGCTCTACCGAGTATCGAAATTGGCGCTGACTTCACCATTGATGTCGAACTCGAGCTCAGAAAAGTGCTACACGGTACAATGCTGGAAATATTGTTAAAAACATCACACGGCGATCGTGTTGCGGTGCTGTTCTCCGTGGATCAAGGTTTCATTTTGTCTCTCGCTCCGGGACGGCATACGGTGACAGTCAGAGTTAGCAACTTGCCTCTGGCCCCGGGGCATTACTTTGTTGACGTGGGTATTAATCAATCCGAGCAGACTATTGCTTATGACGTTATTGTTGATTTTCCCTTTTTCAACGTCGTGAACAACGGACAAGTCACGCGCTGGCTGGATCGTGCGTGGGGACTATTGCATAGCAATTCCGTTGTCTGGAATACAGCGTCATCGTGCGGACAAGATGAATAACTTATCTGATTTCTGGAATGAGAGACTGGTCAAGTTCGGTCATACCGGATGGGCTGATCCAGTCATTTACGCTTATGATCAGCAAGAGCGACTGGCCCTCATCGGAGCAGCCATAACCAAGTTGTCAATTAAGCGTGGTAGTGCGCTCGATTTCGGTTGCGGCGCTGGGGACTTCTCGAAACTCCTGCTTTCAAATGGATTTAACGTATGCGACTACGATCCTTACGTACATCCTATCATTAACTCCGCAAGCTTTACTTACGCGGACTCATTTCAACAAATCGAACTCACAGACCAATCTAAGGATTTGGCAACTAACAATTACAACATTAGATCATATCCTTGATGAGCACGAGTGTTCGATACTTTGTCTAAGATCCGTGCCTGCCTTAAACCTGCCGCTTTTTTTTAATGCTCGAATACGCTCTTGATTCTGCTACAGACCGTAAAAAGTTTGGGCTAAAAAAACAGGTACGAGTCTTTTTGACTGCTTCAGAATGGTTGGATTTGCTTAGCAAGAGCTACTTTCGTGTGGAGGAAGTTTTGCCAATGCCTCATCCACTTATAAGCCCGTTGTTTGGCTATGCCACTTACAGCCGTAATTATCTCGCTCGGATTCGGCGGCGGTTTTCAAATTTGCCTTTAGCAAGATTCTGGTGTGATCCCGCTTTGAAATTGGTATGCAAACACATTCGTCAAAGGGCCTTTGACAGCCCTTAGCCCCCATACCGACTCGCCTTTGAAGTTGATTCGCTCGCGCGCAGTATAGGTGACAAACTCAGCCCGCTAGCAGATCCCAATTTTCCCACGTCGGCGATGACGTGCTGGCAAACAGCGGAAAAACGGTAGCAGCTTCATTTTTTCTCGAAACTTGTAAAGTCAGCAAAACAAGTCTGGCTACAATTCGCGGCGAATTTGACGCACCGGAAAAGCCATGATTCTGAGCCTTGTGATATCACTATACAGAAAAGCGTGATAACTAGAGTCGGTGTGGTAGCAATAACCTCACTCCGCCGTGCTTGTTGATACTATAGTGAGTAATGCTTTGGACACCGAGAGTACTCAAGTCGGTATTAGTGTAGCTCGTCTGCCCCCTCGCTGGGACAGCAATAGTAGGCAAATTAAAGTTTATATCTTAAGAAACCATCAAAACTCTCCAACCCATGGGGAACACCTCAGAGCCCAGGCCTTGCAGCCGTGGCCGACCAAAGAGCAGAAAGAGATGAAGATCCTGAAGTCCGTAGCCAAGAGAGTCATCGCCTACGATCGTCTGCTACACGGCAAACGATGGATACATTTCGGCCTTGCCCGCTTCTGTCCCTGCTGCAAGGCACGTGTCCGCAGGTTCATACCATTCGGGCTTGTTAAAAGGCCAGAAGCAAGATGTCCCGTATGCGGGTCACTGGAAAGGCACCGTCTCATGTGGCTTTACATGACCCAGAAAACAAGCTTGTTCGACAGGAATCAGAAGAAAATGCTTCATGTTGCTCCCGAGCCACAGCTATCTCCATTGATCCAGCAAGCGAATTATATCAATTATCTCTCTGCTGATCTGTCCGCTCCCAATGCAATGGTGAAAATGGACATCACAGACATTCAATATCCAGATAACACCTTCGATGTTATCTACTGTAGCCATGTTCTTGAACACGTTCAGGACGACAGAAAGGCGATGGGTGAATTTTACCGTGTTCTCAAGCCCGGCGGCTGGGCGATCCTACAGGTTCCGATCACAGCCGATACAACCTTCGAGTATCCGACGGTCATCAGCCCTAAAGAAAGGGAGCGGTTGTTCGGACAAGACGATCACGTCCGTCGGTACGGGCCCGACTATAAGGATCGGCTTAAGGAAGCAGGCTTCTCGGTTACGGTTGATGGTTTCGTGCGCGAGTTAGATAATCGCGCTGTCAGGCGTTTTGGTCTGATGCGGCGCGAAGATGTGTATTTCTGCCGGAAAGAGGCAACATGAAGGTTTTTGAGTCGTTCTTTATCGGCTTTCCAGAAGACGCCGGTTGAGGGGTGCTCGGGGTTGGCTGTGAGCGCGCCAGCAGCAGCGAGCAAAGTGAAATGCACCTATTTTAGGACTAGAGGTAGTGGAAAAGCTGTCAAAAAACATGCATGAACCCTAGTCACATGTCTCTTAAATAATAGTGACATTTATTTCTCCTCAAGAGCGGCCTGCCAAGCGCGCTGGATCTTGGCCAGAATCTCTTCTCCTTGAGCCCTCCAAACATAACGCTTCGGAGGGAGATTATGTTGAGCCAGGTATTGCATGATCGCCTCAACCAGTTGGCCGACACTGCCAAAGCTGCCGGGCAGGATCGTCTGCTGGCTCAGATCGCGGAAGAAGCGCTCGACCATATTCATCCAGGAGGAACTGGTTGGGGTATAAAGTGCAGTTCGAAACGCGGATGGCGTTCCAACCAATTCCGGACGCTCGGATGTTTGTGAGTGGCGTAATTGTCCAGAATGATGTGGATGTGTTGGCTCACGGGGATCTCCCGGTCAATGCGCTTGAGGAATTCGAGCCATTGGCGGTGCGTGTGTTTGTGAGCGGTGTGGGCGATTACTTTTCCCTGCAGGTAGTCGAGCGCGGCAAAGAGGGTGACCGTGCCATTGCGATAGTAATCGTGGGTTTGGGTACGAATATGCCCTTTGCCCAGCGGCAGACCGGGTTGGCTGCGTTGCAGCGCTTGGATCTGGCTTTTCTCGTCACAGCAAAGCACCACCGCATTCTGGGGCGGATTGAGGTAGAGCCCGATCACGTCCCAAAACTTCGCTTCAAAGTCCGGATCGGTCGAAAGCTTAAAGACCCGTGTCAGATGCGGCTTGATTTCATTCTCGCTCCAAACCCGCTGCACGGTTGCCTTGGACAGTCCCAACTCCCGAGCCATTGCTCGACAAGTCCAGCGCGCTTGACCGTGCGGAGGCCGGGTGGCTTGATCGAGGATCTGCCGCAAGACAGCGGCTGCAATGCGGCCCTTACGGCCCGAGCGCGGCTGATCCTGCAAAGCGGCCAGCCCGCCTTCGCTGAAGCGCCTTCGCCACTTCCTGACTTGGTTATAGTGCATATCGACCTCTCGGCCGATGCTCCGATCCCTTTTGCCTGCTGCCGCCAACTGGATCACTCGCGCCCGTTGGGCCAAGCCATGAGGAGTGCTTTGGGCGCGCAGCAATTGCTGCAGTCGCTGCTCTTCAGCCGAACTCAATTCCACTTTTCGCCGCGCCCGCTTAGCCATGCAGCCAGCGAAGCATTTTTCCCTTAGAATGTCACTATTATTTAAGAGACACTAGACTAGTTGTTTTTTACGATCCGCCACGAACCATGGCTAAAGGCGACTTACTCATATTCGTGGATGACGACAATGTACTCCACACCTTGCGTTCCTTAAGCAGTTTAGCAAATCAGCGGAGGACAAACCCGAAGTATTTGGTGCCTTAATCGGGTGCGGTTTAGTGCTTATGCGCCAAATCTACGTGAGGAACTGGCTGCGGTCGCAGACCTTGAATACGTCGCGCGCCTTTCTCATCGGTCGTTCAACGGGGAAAGAAAATGCCAGAGTCCTTGCGGCTTCCCGACAATGAGCATCATGTGTGCAAGAGCGAAATCAAAGCAACTAGGGATCGGCATCACCACGAAGGACCGGTGGGATGATCTTGCTGTAACCCTGTCTAACCTGAGGATGAAAGGATATGAGGACGTGGCGACCGTCGTCATTGATGACGCCTCTAAAGAGCCATTGCCACCGGGTCTCCGGGAGGTATTCCCGAAAGTCCGTTTTGAAAGAGTGGATCACTCTCTTGGATACGTGGTTCAGCGAAATCGCTTGGCGCAGATGCTAAGTTCAACTTATTACTTAAGCCTGGATGACGACTCCTTCCCGGTGGCTGGTGACATTAGCGATGCCGTCATTTGGCTTGAGGATCACCCCTCCGTAGCCGCTCTGGCGTTCCATATCGTAGAGGGGGATGATACTATTCCCGGCGCCGAAACGCCGGGAGAACCATTCCCTGTGCAGTATTTTATCGGCTGTGGGCATCTGGTGCGGCGGAAACAGTTTCTTGAGTTGGGCGGTTACCTGGAGCGATTGCATCATTTTGCCGAGGAAAACCAATTTTGTCTGGACGCTTTACTCCAAGGCTTCAGCACCTATGCCTATCCGGCAGTCGTCATTCGCCATAATCGGACGCCGGTGGCGCGCAATTCGGCTAAAGCGTGCCGCTATTATATTCGCAACCAGGCAATTCTCGGGTTGCTTTATTTCCCCTTTCCCTTTTCCATTCTCCGTGTCTTGAACTGCCTGCGCCTTCTCAGGAATCCAGAGTGGAATCTTCATCCGAGCAGACTACTGCTGGGATGGCTGGAGGCACTGGTTTGTGCAATCAGCTGGCGAAAACTGCGTCGGCCGTTATCCCTGGCGCAGTTTCGCGCTTGGAAAGAGTTGCCCTTGCCTTGAACAGCACCAGCACGTTTACGAGTTCAATAAAGGGCCTTCCCGGCTGGTTTATGCCCCTCTGGTGCACCGTGATGCCGCTGACCTCGTTTCTCCTCATCCCATCCATCCAGGGGACCATTCCGGCGTATCTGCTGGCATTTGCCTCCGCACTCTTTGTGATGCTGGGTCGCAACGACAAGGGGGAAACCAACATCCAGCGAAATCGTTACCTCACGGTAGCGTTCTCAGTGGCGGCAATCTGGCTTCTGCTATTGTGCGGCAGCCAACTGGGACACCTTCTCTCAAATCGGCACGACTTTGGCGACATGTTCCTGATCAACACCGAGGACACACGTGTTGCGTTCCGCTCGGCCCTATTTACCCAGAGTCTGTATCTGGCTGCTTGCCTTTGCATCGCGTTGTTCTTTCGCTTTTTCTTTCGGGAGGAGTGGATGTGCTATGTCCTCTGGGGAGGATGGTTCCTGGCGCTCTACGGAATTTATGAATGGCTTTTCTTTTTAATCTTCAAACATCCAGGCGATTTCATTGTGAACCGCAGCTACGGAGAGCACACGGCGAGCTGGTCGCAGGTAGTCCAGGTGGGGTCTCTCAGCTTGTTACGCATAAAATCTACGTTTGGGGAGCCATCCTGGTTTGCCGCCGGGGTCATCCCCTATTTTTTTCTTGCTCAGGAATACAAACGGAAATGGCTCTTCGCCGCCCTTCTTTTTTGTCTCCTTTTTTCTATGTCCAGCTCGGCATTCGTCGCCTTTCCGCTTGCTTTGATTTTGCAAAGTTTATTCCAACGCAAACTGAGCCGCGCGACGGCTATTACTGTTCTTCTGTTCGCCGCGGCCTTTGCGACCCTTTATTACGTTTTCCCCGACACCTATAACCAAATGTTCACCGCCAAGATGAACGGCGAGAACGATTCCGGCCAAGTCCGACAAGAAGCCGGGGAAGCGATGACCGACACCGCAAAAACGTTTACGTTCATGAACCGCGTCTTCGGGATAGGTTTCGGGTACTGTTATTCAGGGGTGTTCTATGCCGTTCTGGTGAATACCGGCTGGATCGGCATGATAGTGTACTTTTACGCGTTTTTGAAACCCGCAATATTCTTACGACCAGAGTATGGAGCCCTTGCTTTTAAAGTAGCAATGGCATCGCTTTTCTTCCTCTTCTACGTTTCTGTGTCGGAGCTTTTTTTGCCGACGACATGGATGTTCTTAGGGCTCGCTTATTGGCGACTTGATCAGCAAAAGGACAGGAAGAGGACAGCGCAACTTGGAGGTATCGGCTCTTCCCTCGATGGCAGCCTTCTGCACGCGGGGAAGAGATAAATCCTCGGCATTCGAAAAAAGGGCCTACGCATCTTTGAAGACGGAAGGGCGAGGCGAAAGGTCGAAGTGCGAATGAAGGGAAATTTGTCCGTCTCGGTCATTATACCGAGTTTCAATCGTCCTCAACTTACATTGCGGGCGGTCAAAAGCGTCCTGGCCCAGACGTGGCCCAATTTCGAGATCTTAGTGATCGACGATGGTTCTCGTGAGGACCAAATCTACCCAAGCGAGCTCTTCAATGATGAGCGGGTGAGAATGATTCGCCATCCGGCTAATCTGGGAGTTTCAGCAGCTCGCAATACGGGAGTGAAAGGGTCCCGCTTCCCGCTCATTGCTTTTTTGGACTCTGATGATCACTGGCTACCAGAGAAACTCGAGAGGCAACTCGCAGCGTACGACAGGCACCGCTCGAAACACAATATCTTGGTCTTTTCTTCCTATTATGGCGAGCAGGGTGAAATGCGGACAATCTATCCCTTGAGTCCATGGAGAAGGAACCAAGCCTTAAGTGACTTCATCTTTCTGGGTTGCGGCAGTCTAGCTACCTGCACCTGGCTAACGAGCCGGACGCTGCTTCAGCAATTTCCATTCGATGTCCATCTTTCGCAGTGCGAGGATTACGACCTGCTCTTGCGGATGGAGGCGGCAGGCGTGGAGTTTGTCTGGTGCAAAACCCCGGACACCGTGGTCCATTATGATCTAAGGGAAGATCGGCTCAGCAGTCGGTTGCGCACGAAATTTTACTCTAAATTTCTGGAACAGAACAGCAAACGTCTAACTCCAATGTCCTATGTGGTCCTGGAATCGATCATTTTGAATGCGACGGATGAGGCTTCGTCGGGAAGAAAGCTGCAAAATCACATTCGCCGTTTTCTCTCTAGCCCTCGTTTGAATTGGCTGGCAAGGGTACGTTTGGTGCTGACCTATATTATTCGACGCTCCGCTGCAAGAATGAGGCTAAGGCTCAAGCTCAGGGTGCAGAACAACAGCGTGCTTTGTTGATAGCATATCTCAAGCAGGAGGGACTGTTTTCGGGCATGGCCCTGGCAATCGTCGACGTCGGATGGAACAAAAATCTTTAGGGTTCGCTCAGTATTGTCCTAAAGCAGGAAGGTTGCAAACCGACAGGCACTTTCGATGTGGGCTCGAACGATCGCGAGTCTGGACCGAAGACTGGCGATCGTAAGGCACATCTATTTGGCCTCGATCCTACCTGGAGGCTGCCAATCCCGCTGCCGCAGATTGAGCTTATCGTTGCCAAGCAAGGGCAGTCAAGGAGTATGTGAGCTGGATAACTTCAGGCAATAACCAAGGTGCAAAAGTTGGAGCAAGTAGATGTTAAGGATTTGCTCATGGAGATGTTTTTTCAACCAAGCATCGGCAAGGTTATGGGTTATCCTGATGCTGACCTGACCCCCAAAAAAGTAGAGATGTGAAAAAATGCAGTTCTGCCCGATAAGAAGGAGCAGAACCAATGAAAAGAAGTCGATTCAGTGAAGAGCAAATCATCGGAGTGCTGAAGGAAGCTGGAGCAACGACAGTCAAGGGCACGTGCGCCAAGTACAACATCAGCGATGCGACCTATTACAACTGGAAGCGCAAATACAGTGGGATCGATGTGGATGCAGCGCGGCGATTGCGAGCGCTTGAAGACGAGAATGGACGGCTGAAGCGATTGGTGGCCGAGTTGTCGATCCAGAATCAGATCCTCAAAGAGGTCAATTCAAAAAAATGGTAAGTCCGTCAAGCCGGCGACGGGCTGTAAGCTACATAGTCGAACAAGGCTTGGGCAGCGCCGCCCAATGCTGCCGAGCCCTTGGGTTGGCGCGTTCGAGCTATTATCGCAGGAGTCGAGTCAGTACAAAGCGAGTGCTCATGAAGCAACGGATTATCGAGTTGAGTGAAGCGCATCCCCGGTATGGCTATCGACGAGTCAGGGCGTTACTGCGTCGAGAAGGCCAACGGGTCAATACCAAGTGTGTACAGCGGATTCGGCGCCAGGAAGCTTACGGGTACGCAAGAATCAACGCGCGACTCGACGGGTTGGAATCTCGACGGCGCTTCGCCAACGAGCCGAGCGTGCCAATCAGGTCTGGAGTTGGGACATCATTCATGATCAGACCGAGGCAGGAAGCACATTACGTATCCTGACCCTCATCGATGAATGCACCAAGCAGTGTTTGGCCATCGAAGTGGGCCGATCAATCCGAGCAGTTGATGCAATCAGAGTCTTGGGCAGAGCGATCCAACGCTACGGTCAGCCTGAACAAATCCGCAGCGACAATGGCCCGGAGTTCATCGCCCAAGCAATTCGACAATGGATGAGGACAAGTCAAATTAAGAGCTTCTACATCCAGCCTGGTTCGCCTTGGGAACAAGCTTACATCGAGAGCTTTCAAGATAAGTTTCGCGACGAGTGCTTGAATGGGGAGCTCTTTGGAACGCCGGCCGAAGCGCGTGTGGTCATTGAGAGCTGGCGAAGAGAATACAACCAGCAGCGACCACATAGCGCGCCGGGTTATCTGACGCCCGATGAGTTCGGCGCTCTGCAACCCGGAGCCACAACATCTTGCGAGCGCCAAAATGGGTGGCTGAAAACAAAAGGCACCCGCTGGACTTCGGTCACACTCGGCTCCAATGCGCGACTTATCCACAATCGCCTTTCTCCGGCCCGTCGCGCTGCTGCGACGTCACGGACCCGTACCGGGCATTCTCGCAGCACGCCGGTCCGGGGCGATTGTGGATAAGTCTGGACGCCGGCTTGTACTCACCTTTCGATCCCGAGAAGAACAGAAACAGAAAAAAGAACTGCAGAACTGTAATTTAGAATTGTCCGCTCTGCGGGGTCACGGCAATGCGCCGCACCGAAATCCAATCCGCGCAGCATGAAGGTTTCGCTTATTTTGGGGACAAAGGCTCGGGTAAAGGAGGTTGACAGATTACTTCGATCGTTAGCTGATCAGGGCTACGACGATTTTGAGCTAATTGTCGTAGACCAAAACGAAGACGACCGACTCAAAAGCATATTACTTGGCTCGAAGATTTTTTCTCACATCATACATTTAAGGTCCGAACCAGGGATCTCCCGAGCACGAAATATCGGTTTAGGCTCAGCAATAGGTGACATCATAACGTTTCCAGACGATGATTGCTGGTATCCAGAGGGACTGCTCGCCTGGGTTCTCTCGGAGTTCCAGAACCATCCATCAGTCGACGGTCTGACTGGACGTTCGGAAGACGGACGAGGACAAGCTTCTGGAGGCTCCTTCAAACGTCGCCAAGGCCGAGTCGATGTAAGGAACGTATGGAAGCAAGGGATTTCTTACACGATTTTTTTGCGATCGTCGGTCTGTGTCGCTGTAGGGGCTTTTGATGAAGAATTGGGCGTGGGAGCGTCCACCCCCTTCGGCTCAGGGGAAGAGACCGACTATCTCATTCGGGCGATCAAATTAGGATTTAATATCCAATATTTACCAGAACTGATAGTTTCTCATCCAAATCCGATTTTATATGATCGAAATCACTGTAGTAAGGCGTTTCGTTACGGAGTCGGAATGGGGCGGGTGTTATCCAAGCATCGCTACAAGCTTTCCTTCAATCTTTATGCCATTTTGCGACCAGTAGCCGGCGCTTTAGTATCCCTGCTCACATGGCGAGCCCGGAAGGCCAGGTACCACCTGGCAATCGCGCGAGGCCGGCTATGCGGCTTATGGTCGTAGGAAGACAACCTTACCGGGGCGCGCGGCTAATGGGCGGCCAGACCGGTGTTAATCTGTGTAATTGTGTTAATCTGTGGTTCCAATGGGAAGTGTTGACATAGCCATCATCATCGCGACAAAAGGTCGCCCTGAAACCCTGGCGGAGACGCTCCACTCCATCAAGCGGCAAACCCGCCCCGCTGCTCATGTTTACGTTAGCGTTAGCGCCCTCGAAGACGCTCCCCCGGGCGATTCTGCGGAAGGAACTATTGTGCTCGTCGGCTCGGCTGGAGGAAGCGCGCAGCGTAACGCCGCCATCCGGCAAGTGCCTCCCGAGGTGAAATACATTGCGTTTTTCGATGACGATGTGGAGATCCATCCCTCCTATCTCGAACAGGCGGTGAGGTTTTTCGAAAAAAAACCAGATGTAGTGGCAATTTCCGGCATGATGCTTGCCGACGGGAATATCTCTCGGGAGGCGGCCCGCGCTCTCTTGGAACAGGATGCGACCTGGGTGAGTAATCCTTACCTGCAGGACAGCGGGCCTCATCATGTTCTGTATGCCTGCAACGCGGTCATCAGAGCGGGGCCGCTGCGGGAAACGCTATTCGACGAAAATTTGCCGCTCTACAGTTACGGCGAAGACTACGAACTCTCTCTGCGCCTCAAGAAATTCGGGCGGGTCGGCCGCCTGTCCAACGCAGTCGGCGTCCATTTGCAGACGCAGACCGCGCGTATTTCAGGCAAACGATATGGTTACGCCATAATCGCTAACAATTGGTATTTTCTCCAGAAAGGGGTGTGTCACCTTGCTGCTCCCTGGAGTTATGTCCGTTTCGTGCTGATCGTCGTCCTGAAGCCACTTTGGATCAACTTGAGGAATGCCCTTTCCGGGCAAATACAACGGGACCCTTGGGGACAGATTCAAGGCAATCTGCTTGCCGTCGTCGACATCATCTGCGGACGATCTTCTCCCCAGCGGATCCTTGATCTTTGATGAGCGGTCGAAAACGAGGTTGATCAGCGTGCGTATCATGCATTTCTTGAATCACACCCGATCAAGCAACGGTGATGTGCATGTTGCCGTCGACCTGGGATACGTTCAGTCAAGGATCGCGCATTCGGCTGGATCATTTTTACTGTCGATCGCGCTGCTAAAGAGTGCGAATCTGTATACGATAGTCTGTTAAATTAAATAAGCGCGCCAATCTCGATCTTCAGGGAAACTGCCATGTCTGTTTCGCCGTTCCAAAACATAGCCTTATATGACACATACTAGTACTTAGTTGCTTTAGTTCTTTATATTTATGAAAAATTATGATTTGTTGGATGGATGGCAATGGGTTGCATCAAACTTTCTGTGGAAAACCGCAAGCTCTTGGAGGGTTGGAGTCGAGCGCAACGGGTCGAACACCGGCTCAAGGTCAGGAGTCAGATTATCTTGAAGGCGGCAGCGGGCTTGAGTGGACGTGCGATTGCCAAGAGCCTGCGCATTCCCGAGGTGACGGTGAGTAAATGGCGGCGGCGCTTTGTGCGCCAAGGCCTGGCTGGCTTGGAAGACGCGCCACGCAGTGGAAAGCCGGCCAAGTATGATCAAATGACGGTCAAGCGGGTCTTGGCGCTGCTGGATGAAGATCCACCGGCGGGCTACGGGCGCTGGAATGGGCGACTGCTGGCGCAGAGTCTGGCCGATGTTTCCTCCGATCAAGTCTGGCGCATTTTGCGCCAACAAGGCATTGAATTGGAACGGCGCCGCAGCTGGTGCATTTCCACCGATCCGGAGTTTGTGCGCAAGGCCGCTGACATTGTCGGTCTTTATCTCAATCCGCCCCAGAATGCGCTCATCTTGGCCATTGATGAAAAACCAGCCATTCAAGCCCTGGAAAGAGCCCAAGGTTGGATTCGCTTGCCCAATGGCAGGGCGCTGACGGGTTTTAGCCACGAGTACAAGCGCCATGGCACCTCCACTCTCTTTGCCGCCCTCAACATTGCCAGCGGCCAAGTGCAGGCTGGTCATTACCGGCGCCAGCGCCGACGGGAATTCCTGGAGTTTATGAACCAGGTAGTTGCCGGAAATCTCGACAAAGAAATTCATGTGGTCTTAGACAACCTTGCGACCCATAAGCCAAAGCAAGATCGCTGGTTGAAGGCTCACCCCAATGTGCATTTTCATTTCACTCCAACCCACGCTTCTTGGCTCAACCAGATTGAGATCTGGTTTAGTATCTTGAGCCGCCAAGCCCTCCAGGGGGCAAACTTCACCAGCGTGGCAGAGCTGCGCAACGCCATCGACACCTTCATCAAGAACTACAATAACAATGCGGCTCCCTTCGAATGGACCAAATCCCAGGTACATCAGGGGAAAGTCGCCATACATATAACTAACTTACGCAATTAGGCACTAGAATCTCTGCGGCGCTCGTTTTTTTGGTGATATTCAGCTCGCCCCGGTTCTCCTCGCTGCAGGCCCAGGTGAAAGAGGGGGCCAAATGGCTTTCAGGCCCCGATCTTAGCGGTTATACATTGACCTTTGACGAGGAATTTAGCAGGCCACTGAGTGTATCAGGCTACGGACCGGGCACGAAATGGATTGCGCACACTCCGTACGGAGGCGACTTTGGAGATGCCTGGTTTACCGATCCGACGGATTCGCCTTCGCCGTTCAAGATTAAAGATGGAATTCTGGATATTACAGCTTCGAAGGACCCCAAGCACAACAACCACTGGAGGTCTGGGCTTTTGTCTTCGGTAGATACCACCGGAAAGGGCTTTTCTCAAGCCCTCGGTTACTATGAGGCACGGATGCAGCTTCCTGCGGGGCCGGGCGTTTGGCCGGCTTTTTGGCTCAATGGTCTGGGGAATCTGAAGACTCCAAAGACGAAATTTGCCGAAGTCGATATACTCGAAGAATATGGAGTCGATCCCCGGATTGCGCATCAGACCGTTCATGTCTGGAATACCAATGGGAGCGAATACTCCGCGATAGGCCATTCGAGCGCGTGTCAGGGAATGACGACTGGTTTCCATACTTACGGTGCGTTGATCAAATCAGATTATATTCACTTTTACTTTGATGGGGTGGAACAATGGAAAACGCCGACTCCGCCCGAGACGAAAGAGCCGCTCTATGTCATGGTGGACCTCGCCTTGGGAGGAGGCTGGCCCATTGACCAGACACCCGATCCATCTCATCTCTATGTCAAGTACATCCGCGTCTACGCACCTCCTGGCGGCGCCACACTTTCCGGTACCGGACGAAACATCGGTTCAGTGAATGATCGGCGCGACCCCTTATAATAGTTGGACGATCAGGCGAGCGATTGTACGGATCGCCATACACGGTCCAACGTGTATCCGTTTTGCCAAGCCGTCTTCTGCTGATCATCGTGGTGCAGCGACTGTGGATAAATTTAAGGGGAAGCGACGCGAGCATCCAGTCCTCCAATGATGTTAGAACCTTGTGTTAATCTACGTACGCTTGGATACCGCATCACGGGTGTTCAGAGATATTTGCTCAACCTTTTGCCTTACATGCCTGCGGAGTTGGGTTCAGTGAAACCGTCACACGCGTTGCAGGGGATGAAAGGCCATCTCTGGGAGCAACTTTACCTCCCTACTCAACTACGGCGCCGGCTGCTGTGGAGCCCCGGGAATACCGGCCCTCTTGCAGTAAGCCGGCAAGTGTTGACGGTACACGATGCTGCCAGTCTTGATCATCCTGAATGGTTCGAGCGGAAGTTCGCTCTGTGGTATGGAGCTTTACTGCCACGTCTGATCCGGAAGGTGCGCGCGATCATCACGGTTTCTCATTTTTCCAGGGAACGGATCGTTCGGCACACGGGGGTGGCACCAGAGCGTGTTCAAGTTATCTTCAACGGAGTTGACCGATGTTTTCGCCCGGTAGATCCCAAGATCGTCGAACAGGTGAGGACGGAATTGGATCTCAATGGTCCATACATTCTGTTCGTGGGTTCACTTGAGCCTCGAAAGAATTTAAAAACCCTGCTGAAAGCCTGGCGGTTGGCCGGTTTTGACAGAACAACCTTGGCGGTGGTGGGAGCGAGCGGCCATCTTTTCGCCAGATTGCAGTTCGACTCCATACCGGACAGAGTCCGATTCCTCGGCTCCGTGGAGGACGAAGTACTACCGGCTCTTTATTCTGGCGCGAGGGGATTCGTTTATCCTTCTCTTTATGAAGGATTCGGCATGCCTCCACTCGAGGCCATGGCCTGCGGCTGTCCGGTTATCGTCTCGGATATTTCCGTGCAGCGAGAAGTATGTGGAGCAGCTGCTACCTATTTTGACCCGTTCAGGCCGGAAGATATTTTAAGCAAGTTGGACGCCATGTTGCGGCTTGATCCAGCGGCACGAAGGTCGGTGGTAGAATGCGGACTGCACCGCGCGGCTGGCTATCGTTGGGAGACCGCTGCCTCGGAGACGTGGCGCTTACTTGAGACCGCGTTGAGTAGCTGAGCTGAGAGGCGAAGCACCATCGCGGTCAGCTCGGAAATCTGACCCTACCCGAGCCGCACAACCGGAGCAAGAGCAACTTCGGTTTGGTAGGGTCGCATCTCCGAGGCGACCGCCCCCGGCGCAGCTCGCCCCCCTCGTCCAGCGGCCGCCGGACTACGGAACTACGGCGCCCCCTGAAGAATTGCGTTGCATCAATTCTTGAGGGCCACGTGATCGGATCTGGACCGACATAGCTTCGGCGACGTCGGCGAGATCTGACCCTACCAGAGGTCGCGGCAGCAATACCTAGAAGATATGCGAGTAGCGATAGTTCATCATTGGTTCATTTCTCGTGCTGGTGGCGAGCGGGTAGTCGACACCATCGCAACCCTTTTCCCCAGCGCCGACGTATTCACCCTCTTCCTCGAGAAGCAGAAGCTTTCGCCGGCGCTACACAAACATAAGATAACCACATCCTTTCTCGACAAAGCTCCAGCAGCGCGCAGAGCACATCGCCACTTTCTACCATTTTTTCCGCTAGCGGTTGAAATGTTAGATCTGAGCGGTTATGACCTGGTCATCACTTCCGATAGTGGGCCCATGAAAGGCGTGCTTACGGATCCCCAGGCAACGCATATCTGCTATTGCCATTCTCCTATGCGTTACCTCTGGGATGGACACTCTGCATATCTGCGCGGCATGTCCCCGCTCACCCAGACAATCTTCGGGATTGCGTCTCATTATGTCCGGAACTGGGACTACGCTGCAGCGCAGAGAGTAGATCACTTCATAGCGAATTCCCGCTATGTCGCTGGGCGTATTCGCAAGTATTATCGGCGCGACAGCACCATCATTCATCCGCCCATCAATACTTCCCAAGGTTTCCTCGCCACCAATCATGAAGATTACTACCTGGCGGTCGGACGGCTGGTTCCGTACAAACGCACGGATATCTTAGTGGACGCTTGTCGGGAGCTAGGCAGAAAGTTAGTGATTGTGGGCGATGGATCGGAAATGAAGCGGCTCAAGAAACGTTCAGGGAAAAATGTTGAATTCCTGGGAGAGGTTGACGAATCCCAATTGAGAAATGTCTATGCTCATTGCCGGGCGCTCCTCTTCGCCGCTGACGAAGATTTTGGCATAGTACCATTGGAGGCGCAATCATACGGCCGGCCAGTGATCGCATTTGGAAAAGGGGGTTCCCTGGAAACGGTCATCGGTACCTATACCCCGATTCTGGAGGAGAAAACCGGAGAAGATGAAGCGATTACCGGCATCTTTTTCCGGGAACAAACAGCCGCTTCGCTCGCCAACGCAATTCTTTCCTTCGAGTCCTGCGAGGAGATGTTCCTTCCCCACCATATCCAGTTACATGCCCGCCATTTTGACACCTCTATTTTTCTAGATCGCATGCGGAACTATATAAATTGCGTAACGGCACAACCCTGTAATTCTTAAATTCTAAAGGTTGATCAAAATGCGTATCATGCATTTCTTGAATCACACCCAGCCGAGTAACGGTCACGTGCCCTCCGGGACACACCGCCGCCAACTCACTGCACTCGGACGAAGGACGGCGCTGTTCTCAGGTTGGATTTTATTGGCCAGGCCACAGACTTGGAACTGATTTAAGTGACACGTCAAAATGTAGTGTTTGCGTCGGAAACAGTACTATGATTCACTTGCTCGTCGTTTTTCCGTTTCAGTACCGTTGCAGCAAGTCACGAGCGAGTCATATCCAGTGGTGGTGATGCCGAGTTTTGAGGGAGCCAAACTGAACGCAAAAAGCCAGGTGCCTGCGGAGATTGGCGACGTGACTATCACTTTCAACGATGGCCGGAGTTCGAATATATGCGTCTCTGCTGGATTACGGTCGCGCGCGCGCGGATAGCTATTCTTCTCCATGACTTCCACGGCCAAAGTCTCAGTGGTCATTCCCATCAAGGGTCGCCCGCAGCTATTCGAGTTGACGGCACAATCGCTCGTTGAGCAAACTTATCCTCACTGGGAGGCGGTGGTGGTGGACGATGGTTCCAGTGCGGATGAATTCAGGCGGATTGCGGAGATCGCGGGCCGCGACCAACGCATGAGACTGACGAAAAACCCCGGCCCGCGGCGTGGGGCGTCCGCGTGCCGAAATGCCGGACTGGCCGCCAGTTGCGGGGAGTACGTTGTGTTTTTGGATGGCGACGATGCGCTGGCGCCGACCTGTCTGCAACGCCGTGTCGAGGTGATGAAGTCAACCCCGAAGGTTGATTTTGCCGTTTTCCCAACCTGGATCTTTCGCGCAATACCCGGAGACACCCGGCTTTTCTGGAACCAATTCACGTCGGAAAATGATCTCGACCGATTTCTTCGTTTCGACCCATCGTGGCATACATCTGGTCCGATTTGGAAAAAAACGAGCCTCCGTCAAAAGGGTCCATGGGATGAACGCGCTCTCTGCGCGCAAGATTGGGAGTTTCACATTCGTGCCATCGCGGCAGGATTGAGCTATATCAAGGTTCCCGAACCGGATTCATTTTGGCGGGTTTCGGAGGCCCGCTCGATCAGTTGCTCCTGGGCGAGCCGGCGCCATGTGTGTAATCGGGTCCGACTCTTCAAACGAGTGATCGCGTCTCTTCGCTCAGAGGGTGCGTTAACTGGGCGGCGGCGGCGGATCCTCGCGGGGGAGTTTTGTGTTCATGCGTTCCGCTCTGGACTCAACCGCCGCCTAGGATTGAAAATCTGGCGCGCGGGACGGCGAACGAGAGTTGTGGGGTCGCTCGAATTCATGGCTGTGCTGGCGAGCGAATGCGCGTGCTGGATGTGCGAGCGGCTTTTATTTCCGGAATTGCGAATGATCAGGACACACCTCGTGGCGACGACCCCGGCTGCGCCCAGGGATCAGCGCGCGACGGATCGTGAACGGGATTCCACTGTGCCAGAGGCGCTCATGGCCGGAGATCGCTAAAGACCGCATTGGGAGAAAGGGAAGCCAGTTGAACGCGGACTGATGGCTCGGGAACGAAATCTTCTTAATTGGGCGGCTTTTCGAGTGCGGAAGAGCTTTCGGCGCTTAGCAAATGTCCGCAACCGGGCGAGTAAGGATCCAGCATGATCTTCGAAATTTAGGCTAAGGCCAGCTCCGAATGGCGCCAACATAAGGTGGAAAAAGCGAGGTTCTTCTCGAGTTCTCGAATACTTGAGTTCTTGAGTATCCCGGCTGCATCTTCCTTCGAGCAATTTCTGTCTTAGCCAACGAACGCCAAATATTTCGCCTTACTTATTCCATGCGTATCATCGTAACAGGCGGCGTCAGGCTTTATCGGCTCAGCCGTATGCCGGCATCTGATCAGCGAAACGATGCGGAGGTAGTCAATATCGACAAATTGACCTATGCGGGCAATGTCAATTCGCTCCGAATACTATGCGGCGATCCGCGCTACCGCTTTATCAAAGCTGATATCTGTGACGAAGCGGCCGTCGGAGGTCTGTTCAACGAGCTCTGCCCAGACGCAGTAGTGCATCTCGCCGCCGAAAGCCATGTGGATCGTTCGATCACAGGCTCGCGAAGCTTCATTGATACGAACATCCTTGGTACCTATACGATGTTGGAGGGGGCGCGCCGCTATTGGTACAGCCTGCCGGGCACGTCACAGGAAGGATTTCGTTTCCTGCACGTCTCGACGGACGAGGTCTATGGCTCGCTCGGAGCAAAGGGACTATTCAGTGAGTCGACCGCCTATAGTCCCTCGTCGCCCTATGCGGCCTCGAAGGCGGCATCCGACCATCTGGCAATTGCGTGGCATCGTACCTACGGTCTGGCCGGTTATTGTTTCCAACTGTTCGAATAATTATGGCCCGTATCAATTCCCGAAGAAACTGATCCCATCGATGATTTTGAACGCCATCGAGGGCAAGCCGCTGCCGGTTTACGGGGACGGCTCCAACGTGCGTGATTGGCTTTATGTCGAAGATCACGCCAGGACGCTATATTTCATCCTCACAAAAGAAAGATCCGGGGAAACCTATAACGTCGGCGGGCGCAACGAACGTACCAACCTTGAGGTCGTAAAAGCGATTTGTAGTGCCATTGATCAGGTGCACCCACATGGCGCGCCACCTGATCGACTCATCACCTATGTCGCGGATCGACCCGGACATGACCATCGTTATACGATCGACGTCGGCAAGCTTGAAAGGGAGCTTGGGTGAGGGGCCGGAGAATCTTTTTTGTCAGGACTCGTCAAAACCGTGCGTTGGTATTTGGAAAACGACTGGTGGTGGTCTCCTCTGCGAAAGAAGGTCTATGCCGGCGAGAGGATTGGCCTTCTAACGGCCGAAAGGCAGTTCTGATGTCGCTCCGTGTGGGGCGGCGATTGTGGTTGTGGCTACGCCGCCTTTATGTGAGAGATCTGTGGTTTATCTCTTAGTCGGTTTTTGGGCCCAATTACGGAAAATTTCCTATGAAAGGCATTATCCTCGCCGGCGGCAATGGCACGCGCCTCTATCCATTGACGCTGGCCACTTCCAAACAGCTTATGCCGGTTTACGATAAACCGATGATCTATTATCCGCTGAGCGTGCTGATGCTTGCCGGAATCACCGAGATCCTGATCATCTCAACGCCGGCCGACTTGCCGCAGTTTCAACGTCTGCTCGGCGATGGTTCGCAATGGGGGTTGGCGTTCACCTATGCGGTACAACCGAGCCCGGACGGCTTAGCGCAGGCCTATATTATCGGCGCCGATTTTATTAAAGGAGGACAGTCAGCGCTTATCCTCGGCGATAATGTTTTCTACGGCCATGGGTTGCCAGACCTGTTGGCTCCCGGGCATGTTGCGCCGAACGGTGCCACCGTTTTTGCCTACTACGTCAATGACCCCGAGCGGTACGGCGTCGTGGAATTCCACGTAGACGGCGCCCCACGCTCCATCGAAGAAAAGCCGCACGCACCGGTCTCAAACTGGGCGCTGACAGGGCTTTACTTCTGCGATGAGCAGGTTGTCAGTATTGCCGCGGGGCTGAATCCCTCTGGGCGAGGTGAACTGGAGATCGCCGATATCATTCGTGCATATCTTGAGCAGGGCAAACTCAGCGTGCGGCGAATGGGCCGCGGTTTCGCCTGGTTCGACACGGGCACGCATGACAGTCTCCTTGAGGCAGCAGCCTTTGTACAGACACTAGAAAGACGTCAGGGACTGCGTATCGCTTGTCCGGAGGAAATTGCTTATCTCCAGGGTTTCATTACACATGACCAATTTGCTGCGCTCGCGAAAAACTTCGAGAAAAGCACCTACGGCAGATACCTCTTGAAAGTCGCGAGCGAAAGAGAATCAACTGGTTCGTAAAACCGGCCCGGATCCGGCGCCTCGAGCCGTCCGCTGGCCTTGAGTTCATCCAGCCGGCCCAGAGTCCCAAAGACCTGCTGGCGCACCTCCTCATCCTGCGGATGCTATGGACGATCTGGAGATATTGGTATGAACCGGCGCTTTTGACTCGGAAAAACATTGTTCGCTGCTAGCGGTTGTGAATAACTCCGCGCCGCTACTCTAAGAGGGTTAACTGGAGACTACCGGTCGAGCCGGAGGCCCTTGCTACGACATCTAATTGAACGAAGCCTCACGAAGGCCACTATATCAGCGCGATGGATGGCAAGGCAAAGCGACGACAGCTACAATGAAAAGCCCGGATCTTGTATTTAAACAATACAAAACAGTGTAAGCGTCTTACTAACTACACCGCGGGCGGTGGCGGCGGCGGCGACGATCGGTTTCGATTGCCCCAAGCGACGGCGGTTAGTTCTGTGATTTGGCTGATTGGGCGATCTGCCAATCCCGGCAGGACCGAAGCCAGATAGTCGCGGATGGGGATGTTGAGCCGTCGGCAGGTCTCAACGACCGATACGATCGCTGCAACTCGAGGGCCCGCCTCCTTGCTGCCGATGTGGATCCAATTCTTGCGGCCAAGTGCCACGGGGCGTATCGCGTTTTCAGCCAGGTTATTGCTCAACTCCAATTGCGGGTAGTCCAGGAAGCGGGTCAGCCGACTCCAAAGCGTCAGGGTGTAATTACAGCCCTTGGCCAGGGCGCTACCGGGCAAGGCTTGCATCCGCGCCGTTTCGATTGCCCCTTTAATCTGCTCCAGCAGCGGCCGCGCTTTTTGCTCTCGCAGAAGGTGACGATCACTGTGGGTTAATTTCTGAGCCCGAGCCTGGGCGTCGATGGCAAAAAGTTGGTCCATCTGCGCCACGATCCCAATGGCGGCCTGATCTTTGGGATTGAGTTTGACCGCGTCAAAAAATTTGCGCCTCGCATGCGCCCAACAGCCTGCATGCACGATTCCGGGTCCGCCTACTCGATCATAGGCACCGTAGCCGTCGCTTTGGAGGACCCCTTCGAAATTGCCCAAGAAGCGTTTGGGACCTTCCCTTTCACGCCCGAGCCTTCCAGCACCTCGACCGCACGACGCAGTTGCACCGCGTCAAAATCCCGGCTCAGTTCGATTCGCCGCCCCTTGGCTAAAATCACTTCTAATCCGCAGCAACCCTCCTGTGGTCTGCCTCGGACTAACCCGTCGCCATCGGTTAGCTCTACCGCCACCAGCCCTTTGACTTCCCCTTGCGAGCCTGAGGCTATCCGCTCTCTCCTGAGGCCTCGCTGCAGCGTCCCATGCGTCAGCCCGTGGATTCGACAGTACTCACTCTGTCGCAACCCGCTGGTCCGAAACTCTGCCACCAGTCGCTGGATTTCCTGGCTGCTACGCCGCCGCCGTCGCTTAACTTCCTCGTCTTCGCTCATCCACCCACTTGAGCAAAATCCGACGTCGCCGACCAGATGGGGTTAGTAAGACGGATACTTCTGCTTCGGCACGGGCTACGCACGGTGATCCCCGAAGCCATGCGCGCCCGGATGCGTCCCTATCGAAGGCCGGATATCGCACAAGACCAATGGGAACAGGAATATCGAGACGGCTGCTGGAACTACCTTCAGAGCGCGCGCGAACTGGCACACTATAGCGTGATTCTGGGCTACTACATGCATTACTGTTCCGGCGGAAGCGTGCTCGATGTTGGTTGTGGCGAGGGCGTCTTGCAGCGACGGTTGCGCGCGTTAGGCTATGCTCGTTACCTCGGGATTGACAGCTCGGAACAGGCGATCGCGCGGGCGCAAGCGCAACAAGATACCCTAACGGAGTTCCGATGTGCAAACGCCGAGACGTATTCGCCGCAGGAGAGGTTTGATGTGATCGTTTTCAACGAAGTGTTATATTACCTGAGGGACCCGGTTGGTGTCGTCCGGCGACTCACCTGCGCTCTTAACCCAGACGGAATCGCGATCGTTTCAATGTTTCGAATAGGGAGTAGGCGACAGATCTGGCTATCCCTTGAGCGAGCTGTGCGGATCGAAGATGGGGTAACGGTGACACACCACGACGTTGGGTCGTGGGACGTCAAAGTGATCCGCCAGCTGGACCTTTAATTAACAAAGTCACAGGCTTCGATGAGAAAAGAAGCTCGGCGCCCGCTTACATCAACGCCAGCGTTCTCTGTCTCCGGCGCTGCGAAGTTCAGGGGAGAGCCCAACCCGTGAGAATCACTACGACACTTATGGAACGGGATAAGGAGATCCGATCGGCAGTCCCGATTTTGATGTATCATAAGATCGGACTTGCGCCGCCGCGCTCGACGCTGTCGTGGTTGTACTTCTCGCCCGAGGGTTTTCCTAAAATGATTGGCTCGTTGATGGCTAACGGATTTCAGACATTGTCAATGGACAACGTGCTGCGGGCGCAGGAGCCAAGCGCTCCTCGCTTTGTAATCTCATTCGACGATGGTTACGAGAGCGTTTTGAAATATGCGGCAGATTACCTGCGTGAACACAAATTCAGCGCCATTCAGTTTCTCGTGGCGGATCTCCTCGGTCGCGCAAACGAATGGGACTTCGGCCAGCGGGTCGGAATAGAGTCCCTGATGGACCGAACGCAGGTAATGGAATGGCTCTCGCTCGGGCATGAAATCGGTGCGCACACCCTAACACATCCGCGATAAACTCAGATTCCTTTGGGTCGCGCGCGAGAGGAGATCTATTCGAGCAAGAAGAAGCTTGAAGACCTCTTTGGTGTTCCGGTCCGGCACTTCGCTTACCCGTACGGCGACCACAATCAGAACGTCGCGGTTCTCGTACAAGAAGCGGGCTTTCATACAGCATGTACAACCGATTCAGGATGTGTTCGAACAGGCGATGATCCTTTTCAGTTGCCTCGGCTTACGGCCCGGGAGCGGAATCTTCTCAATTGGGCCGCTTTCCGACTCCGGAAGAGCGTTCGGAGTTTAACACGTCTTGGTAAACAAGTAATCAAGGATTCAGCATGATTTGGAATCACACCTTCCCGATTCGGAGGGTCGCCAGCGTCGGCTGCCTGCTTCGCCATGGGTTACGCGCGGCGGTCCCTCCTGAAGCCGTTCGTGCTCGCCTTCGTCCTTACCGAAAGCCACACATCGCGAAAGAGCAAGGATCGCCGATAATTTCCGATGCCAGCTCAGTTTGCGCCCTGGGCTAACGTAATCTCCGTGACTTCAGGGGGGCAATTGAACCGGAAGGGAATGCCTACCATCCCTATCCCGCGGCTGGTGTAGACCTGGCCTGCACCGACGTGATAGAGGCCTTCAACATACGCGTGACCCCACGGCGGCAGAATGACTGCGCCGAGGCCTGGAACACGGACCTGGCCGCCGTGAGTGTGACCGGACAGTTGGAGATCCACCGGAACCAGCTTAGCCAGCCGCTCAATATAATCCGGTTCATGAACTAATGCCAAACTGACGGTCTCATTTTTCCGGGTCGAAAAGGCGGCTCTCGGTTCGGTTGGCCGGCTAATACCGAATCAATGCCGGCCAGGAAGATGGATGCTTCACCGATCGTTAACTCGACTCCTGCATTCATCAGGATAGGAATTGACGCACGACGGAATGCGTCCAAGACGGTACGGGCTCCTCGAAAGTGATCGTAGTTGCCGAGTACGGCGAAAAGCCCGTGTTTGGCATCAAGACTCGCTAAAATCGATCCCAATTCAAAGGCAGCTTCCGCGAAGCCGCAAACAAAGTCGCCGCCCAGCAGGACAAGGTCAGGCTTTAGGGCATTGCTGATTTCTACCGTCCGCCGAATCAGGCTGGCCGTGGTGAACGGATGAAAATGGAGATCCGTCAGGAGAACGATTCGAAAGCCGTCGAACGCGTTCGGCAGCTTCGGCAACTGCACCTGCTTCCGTTCGAGAACCAAGTTGTTTGGCTCAAACGCTGCTGCGTGGCCAGCCACCGCACCAAGGCCAGTGGCAATCGTTGCTCCCCCGGTTAATTGTAAAAATTCGCGCCGATTGATAGATATTCGTCCAGGTTGGGTAGCCGCTTTTACAGGCTTCCCGTATTTTCGATCAGTCCACCGGATAATAGCCTGGATTGTAGTGGTTCGAAAGCGAGTCGATATTTCCTCCTGGAGAAAGGCGCTAACTGCTGGGGGGCGATGTCCCGTATGATCCTTACATCCCTACCGGCGAGTCACTCCTGCATCGGTCATCGAGCTGGCCCCCGAACCGGATGACCAATGTGCGAATAGTTCGCAAGGCTGTCTTCTACGATGCTTCTCCTCCATCCGGAGACATACAGATACGAATCCTTGTTCCGTAAAATGCGCACCAGAGTGGTATGAAAAAATGTCGAAAGAGTTACCTAAAAACGCACGAGTGATGTTCCCTTGAAAGGAGACAACTCATCTTGCACGAAGCCAACTGCTGAACAGTTCGACAACGTGGTCGCTCTTCTCGTCCATGGCGAGGAGACATGCGGTGCGAAGGCGGCGTAGTCCCCGGTTTTCCCCGGTCTCTGTCGGCTTTACCAATAACAGCACTGCAGCCTCAACCTTTTCTGGCGCAGGCGGCAAAATGGGTCAGATACTGGTCGACGGTGGTGCGCAGATCAAAACAGGCTTCAACCCGGGCGCGCCCGGCCGCGGCGATGGGGGCGAGGTCGATCTGGCCTTGGAGTATCTTCGCCAGGACGTTGGCCAGTTCACGGCTGTCGTTGGCCGGAACCAGTAAGCCCGCCCGCCCATCATCAACGATCTCAGGCGAGCCGCCCAAATTGCTGGCGATGACCGGCTTGCCCATGGCCATCGCCTCATAGATGGTCGTGCCCAGCGGTTCGGGTTCAATCGAAGTGTTCAGGACGATGTCCAAATCGAGATAGACGTCCCGCATGTTCTTGTGTTTGCCGGCAAAGAGGACGCGATCCTGAAGACCATCTTTTTGGATTTGCTGCTCAAGTCGCGTTTGGTGGGCCGCGCCGAGTGTGCTGTTTTCGAAGACTTCACCGACGAAAATAAAGCGCCATGGGGCGGCAACCGGAAACTCGTCGCGCAAAAGGCGGGCGGCTTCGATCACGACATGGTGGCCCTTTGCTTCGCTGATCGTTGCGACCAGACCGATGAGCTTCACGTTATCATCCAGACTGACTTTACCGCGCAAGAGATGCGAACGGTCGGGACTCGGCGCATAATTCGCCACATCCAGGCCGTTGTAGATGGTCTTGATCCGTGCTGCTGGTACACCGGAGATTTGCAACCCTCGATTCATCGCCTCGGAGACCGCAATGAAACCATCGCAGAACTTGGCGAGAAGAAAGACCAGCTTGGCGTCGGATGTGCCGGGTTGGAGAACGGGATGGTAGTGGATGCAAATATTGGGTACGCCCGCTAGTCGGGCCGCCGGGCCCGCATAGGGGAGAGGACCGAGTGCATTGCTGATGACGAGGTCGGCGTGAAACGTTCGGATGATCCGTCTTAAACGTTGCACGACGCCGGGGAAGCGGCCCGCCAAGCGTGGAAGGGAAAAGGCGTCTTCAGACCGAGCCATCTTCGTCAGGCCGGGCTCAATTTCAACGGCAATCCCCGCCTGCCGTAGGCGATCCGCAAAAGCGCCCTCTGGCAAAACCACGAGAATGGGGTGATCCTTGATGCTCTCGACAATCCGCTGCGTGCAGATCTCGGCCCCGGAGACATCGCGCCGATGGGAGACAAACAGCAAATTCACGTGGCGAGGGGATAGGTAGTGCGGGGCTGGTTACGGTAGGGAAAGAGCGAGACTCATGGGACGCATTTCTGTCAGATTTATCACGTTAGGTTTGATCTTCCTTTTTAAGCAAATAACATTTTAGGTCTTATGTACACTCGGTTTTATCGAGCAACAGCCTCGAATCATCCAAGGAGGTGACGCTTGTTTTGGTGTTCCTTCGTGAACGGGTTCAGACAAGACCCGTCCGCTTGTTGACCGCATGAGTGATTCTATCCCCACCTCGCCGGATTGGGCTCACCGCTCGATCAGCATTGCCATTATTTCCAGAGGAAGACCCGGGATCCTCGACGACACCCTGGAGGGCATCTTGCGTCAGTCGCAGCAGCCGCAGCAGGTCATTGTGGTGGTTCCCACGGCGGAGGATCTTCCCCGGAAACAGTGGGGAGAGTCCGTCCAGTTTATCGTCGGCCCCCATGGCGGCTGTGTGCAACGCAACAAGGCGCTAGAGGCTATTCCCTTGTCGGTCGATTACGTCGGTTTTTTCGATGATGATATTGAACTGAGAGTCGATTTCTTAGAGCAGGCTACTCTGTTCATGCAGCGTAACCCGACGACGATCGCCTTTTCGGGTCACCTCCTGGCCGATGGCAGCGATCTCACCCGCGCAGAAGCCAGGCGCTTACTTGCGCATCACACCCATCTGGAAAACCTGAATGGGCTTTTCCGTAGCAAGGGCAAATTTCATTCCCTGCATGGGTGCAACATGGTCGTTCGCCGCTGCATTCTCGATTACGAAAAGTTCGATGAAAATCTTCCGCTCTACTCTTTTGCGGAGGATTACGACCTTTCGATGCGTCTGGAACGCTATGGGAATATCGGCAAGTTTGGCCTTTGCATCGGGGTGCATCTGGCTTCGCCGGGAGGGCGAGTGCGCGAAGTCCTCCGTGGTTATTCTTTCGTGGCGAATCACTGGTACTTTCTGAAAAAAGGGACGGTTCATCTGCCGCCTTTACTCGCCTGGGTACGCTTTTGGCTGACCGTTTTGGGGAGAACGTTTTTATTCACGCTCTGGAAAGTTTTGACCCGGGATCGGTCGCTCGATTGGCCGGGGAGGCTAAAGGGGATATTGCTGGCGTTCCAAGACATCGTTCTTGGACGGTCCCATCCCCGACGCATTTTGGAGCTGTAGTCGTTCCTCCCAGGGAGCTTTTCTTCGCGGTCCGCAAGATAGCGCTTAAGTCACTCCGAGCAACTTCTCAAGACAGCCTTTGAGTTCGAATATAGTCGAGAACGAACTTCTTTAAGGAGAGTTCTTCCAGCGTCAACGCGTTCTCGGTTGGAAGAAAGCGATGTGTATGAAATCCAAGGGTTGATCATCTGGCTCAGCCCGGGCTTTTGAAGCGAGTAATCGCCGGGTCGCTTCCGAGTGGACCCTCGTCTCTTCCGATGCCTCGCATTTGGCAAATGATTATCGACGATGAGATCGAGGCGCATAACCTGCCGAGCGGAATTATTTTTCACATGCATCGAGAGGCTGCAGCAGGCGCCCAGTCGTTTTGTCAAAGGTTGGCATTGACACTTTCGATGCTCGTAGCGGACCAAATCTGGCGGATCGATCAGCGCGAACCGGAGATATTTTGGGTGGTCTCCGCGGGCGGATATTTAGAGGAGTTTCTGCAACTGATCATTCATATGCCGCGATATCCATTAACAGCTGTGAGATTTGGCGTTTCTAGCCTTGTTGTCCGCCCGCCAATTGGTTCTCAGCCATTTTTTACGAGAAACCGCAGGAGCTCTCTTCGCGGGTTTAGCTGCACACTCTTGTCTGCCGCTGTCGTGCGCTGGTTCTGCGACCTTTGGTCTTATGCTGGGAATGCTTGGCCATGCGGTTCGATGGCCGATTCCGAGCGGCGGCGCTCAGATGATTTCCATCGTTAACTAAAACATCATCGTATTATGTTCCAATTTAAGGACGCGACCGGAAATCGTCGCTGGGCAATCTTGGGGGCTTAGCTCTCGGTCAGCCCGTGATCAAGGATTCAGCAAGCAACTTACAAAAGTTAAAATGTTATATCTTGCCAAGCCTCAAGCCAATGCGGCCAAAATCCGATCTGTGATTTGCAATCACGAAGGCGGCGCGGGCAGAGCGGCAAGTGGTTTACCCTCAAGCTGACGGGTGTAATAGTTGTAGTAGCCGGTTAGCCGTCGGGGCACGCAATTCACGACGACAGCTGGTACCTGAATTTGCCGGGCTCTCAGATCCTCCAACGCAAGCTGTGAATGTTGCGGACCGCTATAGCCCAAGCGGACCACAAACATGGTCCAGCTAGTGTTCGCGGCTAACGTGACCGCATCATCCGTGGCGAGTACCGGTGGGGTGTCTACCAGGATAAAGTCAAAGTGCTGTCCGAGTTCTCCCAGTAGTGCACTGAATCCGAACGCCAGAAGTTGCTCCGCAAGGTTCGGAATATGCGGGCCGGACGGTATCAGGAACAAGTTGGGCACTCGCGTGGGGTACACCACCTCCTCAAGGGGGCTTCTGCCGGTGATTAAGCCCGAAAATCCGGGACCGGGTGCGCTTCTCAGAAACTGGTGAAGTCTGCCACGATGAATGTCTCCGTCGATCAAGAGGGTACGCGCGTTGGTGCCGGCCAACGCAATTGACAAATTTACTGCGATGACCGACTTACCTTCGCCGGATACGGCGCTCGTGATCGAGAAGCAGCCCTTATCCCGAACCTCACCGGGCAAATGCAACAGGCCGGAACGGAGATTTCGAAACGATTGGGCAAACTCCAAGTGATTGAGATCACAGTCGAGCACGGTGGGACGACGCGTTGCCCTTCGATCAGCCATGATCCGCCCGAGAATCGGGACGGGAAGAGCTTTTTTCACTGCAGCAATGGTCTGAAATCTCTGGATTGAACGTGACAAGACAAACACACCGAGAACCCCCGAAACCAGACCGGCTAACCCGCTCCAGAGAATGACCGGACCGAAGCGGCGCGGCTGCACTTGTGGCGAGCTGGCGTTTTCCAAGATGTCAATAATATCCTGGTCGGAATTAGTCTGCGGATCGATCGCTTGCAAGCTCGCGGCCAGCTTGTCCGAAGCTGCCTGGACCGAGTTCGCCCTCCTTTTCAGCGTCTGATATTGAGAGAGCTTGCTACTGAGATCACCGAGCTCCGATTGTTTTTCGGCGATCTCGGCGTTGAGCCCGGCCGCCTCGCGATCGATCGACGCCAAGCGATCCTTTTGGTCACGTTCCGCCTGAGTAATGCGGTCTTTTCCTTGCTCTAGAGCTTTGCTGGAAAGAACTCGGTCTTGAGCCCTAGTCGAAAGAGCGGCAATCGTCCGTTCCATCTCAGCGATGCGAGCAGTGATCGCCCTTACCTTCGGATGCGCCCGACGCAAGTTGACGAGAAGGCGTTCGCGTTCCGCTTCGAGATCGCCCAACGTCAATTTAGCAGCAGCAACTCGTGGATCGGATTCTGTGGTGGCATTCTCCGGGGAGTCAGTTGTCGTTGTGTCTACTGGGTCTATGGGAATGGAGGCGCCCGCCGCCGCCGCCGCCAAGTTCGTGCCGGCATTGACTTGGGACCGTTGCAAACGAAGATCGGTCTGACGTTTGCGAATGCTGGCCAAGTATGCCGTATCGGCGTTCAGCTGATCCTGCAGCGCGGCTATATTATGGGCCTGCTGGAATTCGTTCAATGCGGCGACCGCCCGCTCGCGATCGGCCTCGGCGAGGGCGGCATTTTCTTTGAGATTAGCCGCTGCTTCATCGAGGCGTTGTCTGCGAAATTCACGGCGGAACGCCAGAAACTCGGCCATAGTGCGCTGAACCCATTCCCGAGTGTACTGCGGGTTTGGCCCGGTCGCGCGAACGAGCAGAATCGACGTTTGCGGAAGGTTAATGGCGGTCAGCTTTACGGGTGAACTGTTTGACGCGGCCGACAACAGAGCTTTCGCGACGCGATCGCGCACGTGGTCTCCGGCCAGGATTGCTGCCTGTGTGCCGAGAAAAGCCGGATTACTCTGCGCTTCCGCAATTGACGGGTTTCCCGGTGTACTCGGTCGCGGCTCCACCAGCATCCGAGCCTCGGAAATGTACAGCAGAGGATGGCGCAAAATAGACCAAAATCCCAGGGCTATAGCGGCGGCTACGGTGACCAGCAACACCCACCAGAACCGCCGAAGCTCGAGCAAAAAAGCCTGGGAATCGAGAAAATTCATCGCCGTCCACTACCAATTCACCAGTCGCTGCGGTACCTCGATGATATCCCCGGATTGCACTACCGGGTCCAGATCTCTCCGCCCTTGGTCCATAGCTGCGGTAACATTTACAATTGTGGTATTCAGAATGCTACCCGTTCTCCGAATCAGTTTCACCTTTTTCCGATCAGCGAATTCAGAAAAACCGCCGGCCCGAAGGATGGCGCGACTGACGGTCAATACTTCGTCGGTCGGCAGATCGAGTGCACCCTGTTTGTTCACTTCACCGGAGAGATAAATCCGGCCAGCGGAGCGGATGGTTTCGCCCGCCGCGGTGGCAGCCCTAGTCGACTGTCTTCGACTGAGCGCGATCATCACAGTTGCCTTTTTGTAAAGGCTGCGTTCCAGGGATCGTTTGATCTCGGCCGCCAACTCGGCCGTTGTTTTGCCCGCAGCTGGCACTTTGCCCAAATACGGCACCTTCACTTGGCCGGCCTCATCGACCTTCAGCATCATCGGTGCGCCATCGTCCTCCACGATACGAAACGCGAGAGTATCTCCGATTGCGATTTTTGAGCTTGTCGAACCGGGTTGCTCCGCTTGGATGGCCGGGGCTGTGCGCTTTGATTTTGTATGCTGCAGCGCTTGCGCTTGGTCACAGTTTCCGAATGCGCCAAGCAGTGAAAGAACCAAAAGACTAGAATGCGTACGAAACATTGAAGTCCACGAGGTTCCGTTGGTAGTACCCCAGATCAGCGTCCCGAAGCACGAACTGGTACCCGAGTGAGGTGGTGATCCTCCGAGAAAGGTTGTAGCCGAATCCGACGTCAACTCCGTATTGTGTAAAGTTTCCTGGGTTTTGTCCACTGATGACCCTTCCCAGTCCGACGAATCCATCCGTTGAAAACGTGAGATTGCGTCGGAGCAGATAACGAGTGCCGAGTGCGAATCGATTGTTCTTGGTGACATCGGTCCCCGTAGAAAACTCGAGGTCGCGGTTGAACGAAGCAACGTATTGCAAATAACGGCTGATCTGATGGGTAACATTGAGCGAAATGTAATAGTCGATCGGTTTGATTCCCTGGCCGTCAGTGTCGTAAAGACCCGCGGCGAGGTCTAGCGTGATAAGCCTTGTTAATTTTCCGCGGAGAAACGGTCCGACTGCGGCGCTACTGATCTCGCCGCTATTAGCGGTGGCAAAACCGCTGTTGTTGCTGGATGAGAGCGTTTTCGAATACACAAATTCCAAGCCGGTGTTCATGGTCGGCGTTAGGGCGACAGCCGCGGCGAGCGAGGGTCGGATCGTGCTCCGCAAGCCGTTAATGTTGTTGGTGTTGCCGTTACCGCCGGTCCCATCGTCCGAGCTGTAGGAGTAGTCAAAACCAGCCGTCAATATTAACTTTGCGAGGAACCAATTCACCTGCACTCCCGCATCATTGGTTATCCGATTCAGGCTGTTTTGGTTCGATGCACCCGGGTCCTGGGCAGGATCCTGGATTATCGAGAAATAGTCGTGTACCTGGAAAAGGAAGTCGCCCGCGACTAACTTCAGTTCAATCTTCGAATCAGGCTCAATTGCAAGCTGTACCGCGCGATTCGTAGTGCCTCCGACGATCTCGCTCAGGGTCGCGCCGAGTCGCAGATCAATTTCATTTAAATGGCTGAGGTCCCACTTGACGTCCGCTCCGAGTGATTGGTTAAAAAGCGCTTCACTCTTCGCCTTGCTGGACGAGAGATCAGCGTTATCATCGACTTGAACGCCTACTCCCAAATAAATTGTTCCTCGGAACGGGCCAACGGTGACGAAGCTGGGCTGCTTGCCAACCTGAAACTGGGCGATTGGGACTTGGCTCAACGAAGCGCGCAACGATTCCTGCGCAAAACTTCGGCTTTCTTCCGCGAACAGAGCAAGTAAGACGACAAAAAATATTTTGCTTGGCCACTCGGCCTTCCGCGCTGGGGCTTTTCTCGAAGTCTTTCCAAATGGGTTTCTCATGATACAGACCGTGCGCAGCCAAGGTTCTCGCCGGACACCGGTGATCGGAGATTCTCAAATGCGTTTAGATTTTCCGAGAAGAAAATTCCAGCGAGGACGCCAGCGCTTGCGGCGGATACGTCGCCACTGGGAACGACACAGCGCAATCATCAGTTATTGGAATACCGCAAAAGAACCCCCGATCAATTTATCGAGATTCTAAAAAATCCCGAGACGTGGATGCAAGCTTGATTTTTTCGGTTAGACCGAAACAAGGTCAAGAGCCGAGACGCTCAGTGTCAGTTTCACCAAAGCCGACGCCGTGCCGTTTTGCCCGTCTGTGATCGTATAGCGGAAGCTTGCAGGTCCGCTATTGTTTGAGCTGGGATAATCCGGATTCGGCACAAACCTTATGGTCTGCGCAGCCGCATCATAGAGACCGAGACCATTGGTCGGATCGCTTACGCCAATGATGGAGAGAGCATAACCGTCCGGGTCAGTATCGTTCGCGAGGAGTTGTGGAACCGCGATTGTCTTATCGTGATTTCACATAAGCTCCCCGGAGTGGCGTTGACGCGAAAATTCGATTACGATCCCGTGAATGCGCGGTTCAGGGACAGACATTAGCCACCGAACCACGGGAACCACGTGAAGCCGAAGCTAAAATCGCCGTGAAGTACTGGTGAGTTCGCGAACGGCTCCGATCGATAATGATGCAACAAACCCTGCGCGTAAGCCGAACTTTTTGCAGCCCATGTTAAACCGCTATTTATCCAGTTTGGAGCAAGTGCCAAGTCGAGCGTTGCTTTCATTGTCTCGCAGGAGTGAGGTCAACCGAGTTTTTTTTCTGTCGTCGGCCTGTGCTTTTGGTTCCCTGTTCCTTTTAAGCTGTTTAGGTTGTAGCAGCAGCCGGCCGACACCTTTCCCCGGTGCGTTGAGCGGCCAGAACGTCGTGGCACTCTCGAACGGTGATGTGGTAAAAGTTCTTTCACAGGCGCTCCGGAGCTAAATCAGTCTCAAAAGGTTGGCCCTGATGGAAAGATTAGTTTGCCCTTGGTCGGGCAAGTCACTGCAGCTGGGAAGAGTTTGATGCAGTTGCAGCTCGAGTTGAGTAACCTCTATAAAACTCAGCTCCAGAATAGCGACGTGATTGTCACGCTGGAAACACGCGCGCTCCCTGTCGTGATTTCCGGCGCAGTGCAAAAGCCGGGCAAAGTTATTTTCGATAGACCGGCCACCGTTCTGGAAGCGATTATGCAGGCTGGCGGTTTCACCCCGGAAGCAGACTTGAAAAAGGTCTTGCTTATTCGGATCGTGCACGGCCAGCACTACAGCAAGATTTTTGATCTCCGTGCGGTGTTGCAGGGACAACCGACACCGGCTGTCTACGTCAGCAGTGGCGATGTGATCTACGTGCCGGAGAAACTGCTCAATTTCTGAGGCGTTCCCTACCACTCCAATTGCAGAAGTGCGGACCCGTTCCAGCAGCGTTTGGCCGATTCTATTTTGCTTGTGGTCATTCTTCGTGGGCGACCGCCAGTGCGCCCGTAGTTTCCTTGCAGCGCCAAGTCCTGCTAGTGCACTGTCTCTTAAATGTCTTTAGGAAGTGGCAGGATTTGTGGCGGCCTCCCATGCCCTGTGGATTTTGTTGAGAACTTCCTGGCCGTTGGCATGCCAGACGTAGCGTTTTGGTTCTAAGTTATGTTGTGCCAGATAACGATTGATTGTGTCGACCAGTTCGGCGACCGAGCCGAAGCTGCCTGGCAGGATGGCTTGTTGGCTCAGATCGCGGAAGAAACGTTCGACCATGTTCATCCAGGAAGCGCTGGTGGGCGTGAAGTGGAGATGAAAGCGCGGATGACGCTCCAGCCAGCGACAAACCTTTTGGTGTTTGTGCGTCGAAGAGTTGTCCACGATTAGATGAATGCTTAAGTCCGCAGCGATTTCGGAATCGAGTTTCTTCAAGAATTTGAGCCACTCATTATGCCGATGGCGTGGTGCCACTTGGCTTATGACTTTGCCACTGAGGTAATCGAGTGCGGCAAAAAGGGTCACAGTGCCATGCCGATAGTAATCGTGAGTGATCGTCCGGATATGGCCTTGGGCTAAGGGCAAACCGGGTTGGCTGCGCTGCAACGCCTGACACTGACTTTTTTCATCGCAGCAGAGCACCACCGCATGGTCTGGCGGATTGAGATAGACCCCGATCACGTCCCAGAACTTGGCTTCGAATTGCTCGTCGCACGACAATTTGAAGATCCGCGTCCGGTGCGGCCTAATGTCATTGGTGGACCACAGACGCTGAACGGTTGCCTTGGATACTCCCAGATGCCTGGCCATCGAAGGGGTACTCCACCGCCCCAAGGTCGCTGGCGGCCTGACGGCTTCACTCAAGATTCGGCCCTTGAGCGCCGGCTTAATACGCTCTGGGCGCCCACTGCGGGCCAAGTCCGCCAAACCTCCTATGCCTTCTTGTCGGAAACGACCCCGCCACAACGTGACTGTTTGTTCGGTCGTAGCTAAGCGCTTGGCCACTTGCACGTTATCCGCTCCAGTAGCGCACTCGAGGATCAACCGCGCTCGGAAGACCATCCGTTTTTCGCCCGTGCCAGCTCTCACCAGACGTTCTAATTCCTGCCGTTGCACTTCGGTGAGCTCCAAATTTGCCTTCGGGCGACCTGTCATCCCTCCAGGCTACAGAAAATCTCACATTATTAAAGCGAATTACGAGACGCTACACTAGCGTTCGCTCGACGATTAACTCTCGTTCCACCATATGCGAGACTAGCCATGACGTGCGAAACAAACCGACTCGCAGGCGTCTCAGTGGTCAATTCTGTCGGTTAGGCTTCTGAAATGAACCTGGCGTGTCCCGACTGGAACAAGCCGGCAGTCAAAAAGAATCACTGCGGCGCAACAGTGCTCGCTCCGAGACTGTTGTTCAGTGGACCCGACGCACCAAAACCGCCCCAAAAGAGGCGACGAACGCCACGATTAATGCAGCCAAGCTAATCCACCGCAAGCCGTCTTCTCCAGGAACTGGCTAGCCGGAGGGCCTGTGTATGCTAGTTACGGGATGCGAGCGGCTTTCCCACGCGCTCAACACTTTCCTGCACGGGCCGCACGCACCACAGCGGCATTGCTTCGCGAGGCCTCGTCAACCAGTAATGCTGTGCTATCCCGAGCTGCTCGGAATGCTGCATCAAGCTCTGATTCGCCAGCTGTTTCGACTGGTCGGTCCAGAGCGTCTGAGTTTTCCCGAGGGCAGACTCAAAATCGCTCAGGAATTTCTGATGTTGGATTGCGTTTGCGGCCGGAGTGGACGGGATCAGTTCGAAGAGATCGAACAAGCGGGACTGGAGCCTGGCTCCGGGACCGTGGAGGCCAGTTGCGCAATAAGAGCTATCGGTGTGCTGTGCTGCGACGAGTCTACATCCAAAAGCCAATAGTAAACTGCGCCCACCCCACTAGGAATCCCGACCATTCGGGATCGAGTGGTGCAACGCGCGGTACTGTTGGTCTTGGAACCGATCTTTGAAGCCCATTTGGAAGACTATTCCTACGGATTTAGAGCTGGCAAGATTGGATTTTCCAGGACGATGGTTACAGCGGCGGTGTTCTAGCCCGACCCGGACTGGAGTGGCTGCGAGATTTGGTGGCCGAGGGATTCATTGAGACTTTGCTTGTCTACGCGCCGGATCGGCTCAGCCGCAAATACGCCATACAATTTCAAGGCGTGATTGCCGAGTATAAGAGAGCGCAGATCGCGGAGAGGACTCGTCGAGGCAAAAGACATCTGCTAAAACAGGATGTGTCAACGTGCTTTCAGGAGCGCCGGATGACTATCGATATTGTCAGGAAAAGCGATGCGGCAGAAGCCTATTACGCGGTGATCGAGGCGGAAGCCGAGGTGGTCCGAGAGGTTTTCGAGCTCTATACCGAAGAACTTTGGAGCATCGGAGCAATCGGGCGTCACCTCAACCAGCGGGGCGTTTGGACGCAATGCAATAGAGGACCGTGGAAAAGATGCAGGAATCCAGGGATCAGGGCACGGTCTGTTATTGGGAAAACTGAAAGGGTCACGCGCCAAAAGATCACCAAGCCTTTACGGCAGAAGGGCGGTTTTTCGACACGATCCAGCACGCGTCGCGAACGCAACGCGCAGGAGTGGATTTCTGTCCGGTTCCTGCGCTGGTCAGCGAAGATATCTTTGCCATGGCCAGGAACGATTAGTTGAACAAGCGCTTCCCGGCACGAAGAACGGATTCCTCTCTTTGCCCTGCTTGTGAAAAAAGAGCTTTTACGTGCACATGCCGAAGCCGGGACACCGTCATCGGGATGGTTTGATCCACTCGTTCCATGCCGGAGCAAAGATAGACAAGAAAATGGCGAATCTTTTTAAGGCTATTCATGGCGCCAAAGCTCAGACGTCAGAAAACAGCAAGCCATCCCTAATGTTGGGTTAGCTTCAAAGCCCAGCTCAGGCCGTGTGCCCGGTCATTAAATGAGCCATGTGCGCCCCGGTCTCCCGATACTGGTTCCCAAAGATCGTCGGGGCGATTCGGGTCTGCAGGTCCGCCGTATTGTTGGGCCCGATATCTCGTCTTGCCGAGATAAGAATCCAACAGACCGGGGTACGAATCGTTGACCAAGAATCGCCTCATGGGTCGAAGTGCCGACCCAGATTTCTCGACGATGGTGGTCTGCCACCCACAAAATCGCTTCCGCAGCAACTTCGGGCTGGAAAATTGGCGGCACTGGTTGCGCCTTGTGAGGTAGACGACTTTTTATCCAGTCGAACTGGGGGGTATTCAGCGCAGGCATGCATCCCGATCTTCTGGGCAAATGCCATGAAGTAAGGCATCGGCGCGGATTCATAGTGAGCGCCTCGAACCACGAAGGAGTTCTGGACGAGTATGGCGCCAAAGATCTGGGAATAAATAGCTTCCGCCATCGGTAGAGACACTGAGAGATGTGACGATCCTCTCAGCGGAGGTACACATAAAAAATGACCCAGTCAGGCGACAACCATTGGTATCAAGTGGCCAGAAAGGCCAGGATGCACGTCCTGGAGATCTTCAGAGTGTTTCTCCCTCTCAGCATTTGTGTATGCTGTCTTGGAACGGTTGCGGCGAGGGCCTCTGGCGGTGGAGGTGGGGGAGGTGGCTCCGCTCAGAACAGCGCTCTACAACAAGAGGTCGGCAGTTCGGCTTTCAAAGTTTACAACCAAGGCGTCGATCTCATGTATGCCAAGAAGTTCGCCGCGGCACAGCTCAAATTCGAACAGGCGATCCGCGAGAATCCGAACTTCGCTGAGGCACACAACGACCTCGGATTCACGCTTCGGCAGCAGGGTCCGCAAAACTATCCGAAAGCCCTTGAACAATACAACAAGGCTATTGAACTGAAACCGCGTATGGCCGAGACCTATGAATATCGGGGGGTGCTCTTTGCAAAAATGGGCAGGAAAGCCGACGCAGAAAAGGACCTCGCTACTCTCAAGAAGCTGAACCCGAAGCTTGCTCGAGAGCTTGAGGAGTTTCTCCAGACCGGCAAGGAAGAAGATGAGTACGGTCCTACCTCGCCAAAGCAGAGAAGCTAAACTGAATTACTATTAAGGAAAGATTATTGTGCAGTTCCCCCTCTTCAAATGGCGTCGTCTTGCAAATACTGTTTCAATTCCACCTTGACCGGCTTCGCATTCCAAATGTGCTGGCAATATTCCCGAATCGCACGGTCAGAGGAAAACTTGCCCACGCGGGCTATATTGAGAATGGACATTCGCGTCCAATTGTCTTTGTCTTGGTAAGCCTGGCTGACTTTTTCCTGACAATTAACATAGGAACGGTAATCCGCAAAAAGCATGTACGGATCGGATTTTATCAGGGAGTCTACCAGTGGCCTGAACAAGTTAGTGTCACCGTGAGAAAAGTGCCCGCAATTTATTAGATCAATTGCTTCTCGCAGATGCGGATCAGCATGGTAATAATCCCAGGGATGATATCCGTCGGCCCTTCTTTCTCGAACTTCTTCAGCAGTCAATCCAAACAAGAAAAAGTTTTCTGGTCCGACCTCGTTGCGGATTTCAATATTTGCGCCGTCCAATGTCCCGATCGTCAACGCTCCGTTCATGGCAAACTTCATATTACTGGTACCGGAAGCTTCGTAGCCGGCCGTGGAGATTTGTTCAGACAGGTCAGCAGCGGGATAAATCCAGCGAGCTTGTTTTACGTTGTAGTTAGGCAAAAAGATTATTTTGAGGCGATCACGTACATCTGGATCTTTATTCAACACCTCTCCCACAGAGTTGATCAATTTGATGATCAGCTTGGCCATGAAGTAACCTGGGGCGGCTTTGCCGCCAAAGATAAATGTGCGGGGCACGATCTCGATATCGCGATCTTGTTTGATGCGGTTGTAAAGCGTGATGATGTGCAGCACGTTCAGATGTTGCCGCTTATATTCGTGCAGGCGTTTAACCTGAACGTCGAAGATGGTTTCGGGATTCACGGTAATACCCGTCTGCCTGTGAATATACGCGGCTAAATCCTGCTTATTTGCCAACTTGATCTTTTGACACTCACTGCGAAAGCCAGGGTCTTCTGCAAACGCCTGCAGCTTTCGGAGATCGTCCAGCTGTTTGATCCAGCTATCCCCGATTTTCTGGGTCGCCAGGCTCGAGAACCGAGGGTTGCACGCCACCAGGAACCGGCGCGGGGCAACGCCATTAGTGACGTTAAGAAATTTTTCAGGCCAAAGTTCATAAAAGTCGTGCAGCGTGGTCTCCTGCAGAAGCCGGGAATGCAGTTCGGCCACCCCATTGATAGCATGGCTGCCGACCGTGGCGAGATAAGCCATGCGGACGTATCTTTCTCCGCTTTCGTCAATCAGCGACATTCGGGCGATCCGCGGGGCGTCATTGGGATACCTGAGGCGGATCTCGTCCAGGAAGCGGCGGTTGATCTCGTAAATAATTTCCAGATGCCGGGGCAAAAGGCGGCCAAACAAATTGATCGGCCACTTTTCCAGGGCTTCCGGCAGCAGCGTGTGGTTGGTGTAAGCAAACGTTTTCTGAGTGACGTCCCAAGCCACATCCCAGTCAATCTGGTGCTCATCCACCAGCAATCGCATGAGCTCCGCGACCCCAATCGATGGATGGGTATCATTCAGCTGTACGGCAAATGCTTCGTGGAAGTTGTTTAAGCTTCCTCCGGTATACAAGTGTATACGGATCATGTCTTGCAGGGAGCAGCAAACGAAGAAGTATTGTTGCTCCAGACGCAATTGCTTCCCTTGCACGGGCTCATCGTTTGGATAGAGGACTTTGGTGATGTTCTCTGTCACCACTTTGTCGTGGACCGCGCCGTAGTAGTCACCCAGGTTAAACTCTTGAAAGTCGAAGGATTCAAGTGCTTCCGCTTTCCACAGACGCAGGGTATTGGCGGTGTTAACCTTATATCCAAGGATAGTCATATCGTGCGGAACACCCTTCACCACCTGCGCAGGAATCCACCGCACCCGATATCGTCCTTGATCGTCAGTATATGCTTCTGTATGACCGCTGAAGTTCACCTCGACGGTTGACTCTGGACGAGGCAGCTCCCAGGGGTCTCCCAGGCGCAACCATTTGTCTGCAATTTCAATCTGCCAGCCATCCCGAATCTCCTGGCTAAAGATGCCGAATTCGTAGCGGATGCCGTAGCCGATCGCGGGGATTTCCAGAGTTGACAGGGAATCCATGTAGCAAGCGGCCAGCCGTCCCAAGCCGCCATTGCCCAGGCCGGGTTCCGCTTCTTGTTCCAGCAATTCGTTCAGATCCAGTCCCAATTCCGCGAGAGCTTGGCGCACTTCATTGTAGATGCCTAGATTAACTAAGCTGTTCCCCAGGCGCGGTCCCAGCAGGAACTCTGCCGATAAATAACAGACGACTTTAGGTTCTTTGTGCCTAAGATAGGTTTCAACTGTATTGATCCAACGATGCAACTGCCGATCGCGCACGGTATACGCCAGCGCCATGTAGAAATCATTCTTCGTGGCGATCGCCGGAAATCTCCCTTGGGCGTAGAAAAGGTTATCCGCCAGGGCTCGTTTGAGAGTTTGTACATCCAACCCTGTACGATCGCCATCGACGGCTACGTTCTGGCTTTGAAAATCCGGCGATGTGCTTGTGGGTGGATTCATAATGCTCTGTAAGATGAATCCTTGGGATGGCAAAGAGGACTTTACCAAACTCAGTGCCCGTCACGAAGATCCAGGCGTCCTTTCGGAAGCTTAGGCTGATTTTCTTCCATGGTTGGGCCATTGGTCCTGAGCAGGCCACCTGAAGCGGTTGTGGGGGTGGTGGCCTTCTCGAGTAGTTCCAGCTCGGCCGGGGGTGTCGCACGTACCTTCCTCGGTGTTTTGCGATTTGCTCCTCAAAACTCGAGGAGCACTCCCGATTTTTTGGCCCGCTGACCCTTTACGGATAGCTGATAAAACCCGGCTTGGGTCCGACTTCCTCGACATGCTACCAGTTCTGGAACAATACCGCACCCAAACCGATCCGCTGAGGCACACAATACGAACTCTCGATATGCGACACGAAGTTTGGCAAGATCGCGCTCCAGTCGTGGTTTTTCTCGCCTCCGATGCTGCCTCGCGAGTCACCGGCGCAAGCTACGATGTTACTGCCGGGGATAGCGCAAAATACACCGCGTAAAGAGGAATGTTTTTGGCCGGGGCCGAACTGACCGAAATCAAGGAGCAAAGACTCTACAACAAGGAACTATTTCGGTGCTGATCTTGCCGAAACAAAAAACGGAGACAGTGTAGCCGTGTTCGGTTGTGTGTCAGTTGGCCAGTTTGCGATTGCCAGCGCCAAACTGTTGGGAGCTGGCCGGGTTTTCGCCATCGACACGATTCCGGAGCGCCTTCAGATGGCACGGCAGCAAGGAGCCGAAGTGATCGATTTTAACGATGAAGATCCCGAACAGACGTTGAAGGATTTGACGGACGGGAGTGGCCCGGATCGCGGGTGACCGAGAACGATGATATTACATGCGCTTCCGCTAAAAACCTGTGAACATCCCCCTGTCTTTAACCGGCACATATCAGGCAACTAGAAGATTGAAACGCAAAGAAATCTGGGTTGCCGTGGGACTTCTGGGTTCCTGATTTCCGCGGAACTGGTGATCGCACTCAAGAGCGCTACCCAAAGGCGGAGGATCTCACAAAAAAGCCAAGGCAGACTGGGGTCGACCTGTTGCTGAATGCCAAGCCCGCTGCGCTCTCCAGCGTCGCGGATCCGGAGGGAAAGAGCACCGGCGCAATAGCTTCAGGAGAGCCGACGAACGTTGATGCCGAATTCACGACTGAAGTAAGTCACCCCCAGGTACCTGCGAACGCAACTTACTCATCTTCGGCAAATCAGCGAGACTCTGCGCGGATTATTCGATCAAAGGTTCCCAAGGAATCGCATCGATCATCCGTGCGATCTAGAATAGTTGATGTGAAATTGCGACTGCTCGCACTATGGTACCAAAGCATGGCGCGATCTGAAAATCTCGCAGCTGGATGTCATTCTCGAACTCTGGCGCAGGAAAAAAGAAGAAAGTGCAGCGCGACCGGCAGTACAAGCAAACGGCTGCCTGCGCTAAATCCGGGATAACTGTCTGTTCTTTACACCAAAGTTGTTGCCGATGGCTTCAAAGCTTTCGGCGTAGATCTCACCGGCCTCAAACCAGGAGCACAGTGACAGCTTGCTTCCTGGTTCTCAGGCATCCAAAAAACACAAGAAGACCGAACCGTCATAGTATGCCACGCGGAAGCAAGTCCAAAAAGAGAAAACGAATACAAGAAGATTTAAGCTAGCCAATTGAAGCAAACGATCCAAGGTCGTCAATCTCGTTGGCCGAAGAGTTGATTAAGTTCTCTGAACGGGGTGCCGCCGGCGAGCGTTTCGAAGGTGCCGTTTGCAGCGATGGCGCGAGCCGCCCGGACGAAGGCACCCCAAGCGGCGAGCGCCAGGCCGGAGCCGACAGAGATGCGGCGCACACCAAGGTCGCCGAGTTGCGAAACGGAGAGCTGCGAATTGAATCCGGAGACCAGCACATTGACGGGCTTCGGAGCGACAGCTTTAACGATGGCGGCGATGTCATCCGGTTCGCTGACCCCCGGCGCATACAGGCAATCGGCCCCGGCATCGGCGTAGGCGACGAGACGCGCGAGCGACGTGCCAAGCGGATCGGAGTCCCTGACGAGGAAAGCCTCGCAGCGCCCGGTCAGGATAACGGCATTGCCTGAGGTGTCGATGGCATGGCGGGCGGCCTGGATCCGCTGTACCGCGATCGACTCTTCGTAGAGTGGAGCGTTGCTGTCTCCGGTAGAATCCTCGATCGAAAGGCCGGCGACGCCGGTGGCGACGCAGAGTGCCGTGTTAGCGGCGACGCCTTCGGGTGCCTGGGCGAAGCCTCCCAGGAAATCCGCGTTGACCGGAAGCGGCGTGGCGGCCGCAATCTCACGGATATGCGCGAGCATTTCGTCACGCGGGACCGCGCCATCAGCCGTTCCGCGACTGAAAGCGAATCCGGCTGAAGTTGTGGCCAGCGCCTTGAAGCCCAGATGTTGCAAATAGACGGTCGTCCCAACGTCCCACGGATTCGGCAGCACGAAGCACCTGTCGGCGTGCAAAGCATGAAAGGCCGCGATCGCGGATGGCTGAGCAGTGCGCTGATCGTTCACGCCGACATCCTACACCTGCCGCACGTGGACGCGCCAGCCTCGGGATTGCGTTGCCACGGCTCTTTATGGGCGCACCGGTTCGGAGCGTTATTCGGGCAGGTTCACAATAGTCTCAGACATTAACCTCAAATCAAGGCATGTAGCTCCGCATGAAATACGAAGTCCCTCACATACTTGATGGTGGCGTAAATGGACTTTTTCGCTCCGGTTCGCATGTTGGCATAGACCTGACCAATCCGGTCTCTACCGTTCCGCAAACGCCCCCGTTACGTGCAAGAAGGCTGCTCGCCCGCCATCTTCGAACTAGTTGCATCCCGCTCTTCCTGGTGTCCCGTCGCTGCCGCTGAAGACTAGCGAAGATGGCTAGTCGTATATCGTATTACGGCATATATGGAAAATGCGAAAGAACATGGTATCTTTTGTCGAAAAGAAGCTGACGGATATGGCGGTCGAAATCATACACCAACTGGTGCATGGCAAATACAATGAACATTATCCTTTATCTTGCAGTTGTCTGTTCAATGCTCTTCGGGCCGATTGGAGTCATTATCTTTGAAGATTGGCGCGCACGCCGCGAAACTTGCAGGCAGGACGAACGCAGGCGCCGCTGGGCGGAGTTTTTCGAAAGCGACGGCAGCCCGATCGACTCAAGGATGAAGGAGAAGCAATGACTGACGACGGATCTTATGAGACTATTCGTGGTGCCAAAGATCCGAAGTCAGAAAGGCCGCAGTGGCGCCTCCTAGAATCACCGCAGCAGCGGCAAGCCATCCCTGATGTTGGGTTAGCTTCAAAGCCCAACTCAGGCCGTGCGCCCGATCGTCGAACGAGCCGTGCGCGCCGGGGTCTCCTGATACCGGTTCCCAGAGGTTGTCGGGACGATTCGGGTCTGCCGGTCCATCGTATTGCTGCGCCTGATATCCTGTCTTGCCAAGATAGGAATCCAATAGACCGGGTACAAATCGTTGACCGAGAATCGCCTCATAGGTCGACGCGCCGACCCAGACTTCTCGACGCTGGTGGTTGGCTGCCCACAAAATCGCCTCAGCAGCAACTTCGGGCTGGAAAATTGGCGGCACTGGTTGCGCCTTGTGGGGTAGACGGCTTTTTACCCAGCCGAACTGGGGAGTATTCAGGGCGGGCATGTGAACTATCGAAAGTTTGATCGCACTACCTTCATGAATCAGTTCACAACGCAGAGAGTCGGTAAACCCGACAATCGCGTGTTTGGAGCCGCAGTAGGCGGACTGCAACGGTATGCTGCGATAGGCTAAGGCCGAGCCGACCTGAACAATTGTGCCACGATTTCTTGGCAGCATACGTTTGAGTGCCTCCATCGTCCCGTAAACCACGCCCAAGTAAGTTACCTCGGTGACTCGCTTGAATTCCTCAGGTCTGATTTCCGCGACTGGTGCGAAGACCGACGTCATCGCGTTGTTAATCCAGATGTCGATCGGTCCGAATGTTTCCTCGACAGCTTCTGCCGCTCTTGCCACAGCAGTCGCATCAGCTACGTCCGTCGGGAGCCCGATTGCGTGGCCCCCGTATGCTTCTGCCTCCTTACGTGCGCCATCCAGCCCTTCGTGTCCTCGAGCCAAAAGCCCAATGTATGCGCGCCGCTTTGCGAAAGCACAAACAGTCGCTCGACCCACGCCGGCAGATGCACCGGTAACAACAACTACTTTAGGTTTTGTGTTCATAAACCAAGCAATCTTTGACCCGTCCGGAACCGGGGTATGCCCACTCCGTGGGTTCCTGGTGGAGACATTCGGCGGCGAACGGGCGGTGGGGTCAGGTCACGCGTGTCGGATGTAAAAATCGTGTTTCCCTGTGAGATGAGATAATCAGCGGTGCGCGCAGCCAGCGCTTGAATGGTTAACCCAGGATTAGCAGAGCCTTGGGTCGGCAAAATACTGCCGTCACAGACGAACAAGTTAGCAACATCATGAGTCCGACCAAAGCAGTCCACAACTGATGTCGCGGGATCTTTTCCCATGCGAGCCGCGCCAACCAGGTGGGCGTAGCGTGCTTCCTGGACAACTTCTTCCGCACCGGCCGACCGCATCACTTCCATGACTTTGTTTTTCCCAAATTCGATCAGCTTCTTGTCGTTGTCGTGCAGGCTGAAAGAAACATGGGCCACCGGCAAACCGAACTGATCTCGTTCCTTCGCCAGGGTAACTCGATTCTCGGCCCACGGCAGGATTTCGCCTAATAAGCCAAACGCCGACCAATGGTTATAATCCATCATGACTCGGCGCATTCCCCAACCCCAAGCCCCCTTTGCCGCCATCATTTGTTTCGCAAACGCGATCGGCAACGGACCGACTGTCTGGATCGCAAAACCCCGGGCGAAGTCGCGCTTCCTGTCTGTTTCGTAAAATTCTTCCGTCAGTGCATGAGCAGGCGGTGCTTTGTACATCCGGATCGGGTCCGCGAAGCGTCCCAAAATAACATTTCCGGCCTGCGCCATTAAATAGCGCCCCACAGTATCGCTGGAGTTGGCCAATCCATTTTCGTGTCGGCTGCAGGCCGAGTTTAGCAGGAGGCGTGGTGTTTCAATGGCATACCCGGAGACAATTACTGCTTTTGCTTTCTGGAAATGTTCTCGACCTTCCCGATCAAAGTACAGGACGCCGGTAACTCTCCCATTGGTCCCGAGTTCGATTCGAGCGGCCATGCAACGATCCCTGATTTCGGCGCCACAGCGTAGCGCATCAGGCACATGGGTAACCAAGGTGCTTGCTTTCGCGCCGACTTTGCAGCCTTGAATGCAAAAACCGCGATAAATACAGTGCGGGCGCTGGCCGTGCGAGCCCGCATTGATCGCAACTGGACCGCCGGCACAAACCCGAATACCAAGTTTGGTGCAACCTCGAATCAAACTATTCCCGACCCCTCCCATGGGGTGCGGACCGTACGGATAACCATGTGGATCCCCCCACGGGAAATATGCCGGACCGGAAACCGGCATTTCCAGTTCGAGGAGCTCATAGTATGGCTTCAGGTCCGGGTAGCCGATCGGCCAATCTACTCCCACCCCGTCTTCCGTGTGGACCCGGAAGTCCGACGGATGGAATCGCGGTGCGAAGGCGGCCCAGTGTACGGATCCGCCGCCGACACCTTTGCCGCAGTTGTTCGCACCAAGCGTCAGCGGATTGGCGCCGCCGATGATGCGCAGATCTTCCCAGTAGAGCCGGTGAGACCCGGCTTCATCGCTAACCCAATCTTTTTCAGTATCCCAAAAAGGTCCAGCCTCGAGTGCTACAACCGAGAACCCGGCGCGGGCGAGCCTTTGAATCAGAACGCCTCCGGCTGAGCCTACGCCGACGACAAGATAATCGACGGCTTCGGTCTCGGCACGCCGGCGCATGGACGAACTGATGCGCTGAATCGGCCCAAGAGAGTGCGTGTGCTGGTTTGGCGAGCGAAAGGCGCCTCCGATCGGCAGTTTCAATGATGGATGTCCCCCTGCTGTAAATGGGCCAAATCTTCGATCTTCTCCAACTCGGCAAGATCGGAAACAGTATCTGGTGGCGCCTGCCAGAAATAGCGTTTCTCCTCGACTTCCCAGGGTTCCGGCTCACCGCGTTCGAGGCGAAAATAGCCGCGCGGATAGGCTGGACCGCCGTATCCGATCTCATCCCAGCTCCAGGGATGCGCGTAATAAACTTCCACACAGTCTTCAATCAGGAGCGTCCAGAAACGATGAACCGGCAGGCGTTGCCAGAGATGCAAAGCAGCGGTCGGCTTGCCGTCCCGAATCGTTTTCAATAGCTCATCCTGCTCGCGCCAGCTCAGCTCCAGAAATTCGCGGCCATGCAACTCGCGAGCCATCACTTGGAATATCTGAATCGCTAGGCGGTACGCCTCCCCGTGTGGCGGCATATTTTCGAACCGGTAGCCTCGAGTGCGGTGTTCAAAAAGACGTTCATCGATCAAAGGAACAATGGGAATCCGGTGAGCCGCGGGTCGATCATCCTGGGGGAGCACGTGCTCGCACACGACAGTCAGCACCCGCACCTCATCGCTGTCGAAGAAACGAATCGGCGGCGGCTCATCCAATCGCCGTAGCACGACGGCGCGAGTAGCGGCATCCCAGAAACCCTGCTGGTCGAGCGTGCTGTAGCCTGGATAGTAGCCGGGCTCCGGCTTTGGCTCAAGGCGATCGCCGGTGAACGGGTCCCGGAGACCCGCTTCACGATTGTTTCCTTCCGTCTGCATTCGTCGATTCGGTTATCGTTCTCGTCGCATCTGGCTGGCGAGCAGTCCGACCGCACCGCAGGCCGCAAAAAGGAGGGGCGCAAAAACTGGTGGCCCGTACATGATGTTGTAAAGCTTCAGCTTTAGCCCGCCCGGCCGGCGGAGCACCCCGCGTGCGTGATAGAAAAACCCGACCGCGCCGTCGGCCATAGCCAAAAGGGAGAGTGCCGGCAACCAGGTACGCGCAATTTGCGGGCTCTTGATTGATGCTCCCGCAGCGGCCATCAGCAGCGGCGTAAGCATAATCGGAGTCCATTGAGCTCGATAACGGAAATTGTTCTTGTAGTGAGAGTAGAGTGCCTCGAAACCGCTGAAGAAGGTGGCGAAAACCGTAACTGCAGCCAAATGCTGCTGGTATCGTCCTTCGCTCAATGCTGCTCCTTGTAGCAAAAGCTTCAGCGGCTGCCCGGAGCCTCGGCCGGGCCAACGAACAAGGGATCGAACCTCCGGTGTTTCTTCCGAGCGCAAGAACGACGCGAGCAAACCGAGATAAGCGCTAACTCCAAACAACAGCGGAGCGAAGATCGGCGGCCCCATGATAATATTCGCGACTGGTACCCGCCAGCCGCCCGGCTTGCGTTGAATGCCCCGGACGTGAAAAAGAAAGCCTATCCCACTGTCGACAAGCGTGATGGCCGAAACCCCTCGAAGCAGCGAGCGCGCCACTCGCCGGTCAATTGATCCCCACACTCCAGCTGCGGTTAAAGCCCCGCTGAGAATGACCGGCGTATACATTACGCGCTGGCCATAGCTGCCCCGATAATGCTCGTAAGCAACCTCGAGTCCCGAGAGAATGCTGGACAATCCGGCGAGCAAAGAAAGGCTTCTCTGAAATCGTCCCTCCCGGATATGGGTTCTTACTGAACGGAGATCGCGCGTCAGCGTTATACCCTTCAATCTTGTACTCCTCAGAATTTTCGGTGGACCCGGCACACCATGCTGGTCCACGCAGATGGGATGTTGAACGGATCGAGGCCCAGCACTGTTTTGGCGAGCATGTCACGGATCAGGACCGCCGTGCTCGTGTCCGCATAAGTGTAGCCAATGCCTGTTACCTCATTTGCTGTGGCCTCCACCAAGACCATTGTCGTTTTATCCCACGCCAAGGTTCCGTCGGATTCCGGCGCGTCGGTTGGAACAGTGTACGCCGCGACCGAGATCTTATCGATTTTCATTGAAAATAGAAATCCGAATAAACCTCCTTCACTTCTTCCCTTTGTGCGGCAGGATCGTGGCCGCCGCATCTTTGATTGTCTGCTGAATGATTCCTTTCTCTTCCGGAGTCGCTACTGAGGACGCAGTTATCCGGCAGACGCGGCGACAGTTCCCAGAATACCCGCTGCGGATTGATCGGATCAGCGCCTTGCATCGCGCGCGCTTCGAGCACTTTCCACCATTCGTTTGTTTCCTTTTCGATATCTTTACGCCATGAACGATCTTTCTTGCGCTCAAGGAAGGGAGTCAGAGCGCGCAGGGTTTCCGCGCTATCGCCCATGAGATTTACTTCCATCGGATAACGGATACTGAGCATCCGTCCATCGATGTCGATCTGGACACCACGAGCCTGACCTTCTTTAGGCAGAAACTCGCCGGGAAATCCATAAATCCGTTTGATGCCCCAGTCAGACAAGCGTTTAAGCAGGAAATCACTGACTTTATCTTTCATTTTCGCTTCTTGGTTCGTCCTCTGCAGTCGACACAAAAGCCAGAAATTGATGGTCCGACGACTCGCCTAGCCGATAATACGTCGTTTTCGTGAGTGCTCGCGGATGTATCGAATCGGGCGTCAATCTCCGCCTTCAATATCTCGCTCTACGATATAACTCAATCAGCCTGGTCCGATCAGAAAAGCGGATCCTCTGTCACTCTATTTGCACCGGGCTCCAGTCCAACTCGAGCACGCCGGGCTGCTGAACCAACTGCTCGAAAAAGGCCGGCGACCGGCTGAACGTGGGCCGCTCCCGCCACTGCACTTCGTAGCTTAACTTGCGCTGTTGTCCATGGCTCCGATACGTCAATCCGCAGGATATGATCTGGTATTTCGCTCCAGCAATGCAGGCGAGGATTTCTTCCTCGGTTGGTCCATCTGCACCCGCGATCAGGACTAGGTTACCGCGCCGATCGCGCTTTGTGCGCTGCTCGACCAATTGGAGGCCCCAGAGCACGATTGAGCCCAATACCAACGCGGCGAGTCCAAGTCCGATCTGTCCGCCCCCGAAACAAAGGCCGACAACCGTGACAAACCAGAGCGTAGCGGCAGTGGTTACGCCCAGTACGATATTGTCTCGTCGCAGAATCGCCCCTGCGCCAATGAACCCCATGCCGGACAAGATGCCCAGGGGTAGGCGCATGAGGTCCAGTGAAATGAAGGAATCCGAAGCTTTGCCGACGGTGCCCAGCAGTAGATTTGCTTGGATCATCGCGATTGATGCCGCCAGACAGACCAGTAAGGTTGTCCGTAGCCCGGCCGGCCGGCCGTGCTCACCACGGTTGAACCCAATCAAGGCGCCCGCCACGATCGTCAAAGCCAGACGGAGGGCAATTTCAGGCCATCCTATAGTTGTCGACATAAACCTTGGCTAACATTTGCTCGCAGAACCGGACTTGCCGCGGGCAGATCAATCCCTTCCGTCGTGCGGTTCGTTCCTCGAATTCGCCCCTGGGGGCAAAGCCGGATTTGCCGCCCGTGCTCGGGGTCAAAGCTTACGACCAAACCGACTCTCATCTGCGATCCCAGAGGGATTCTTCCGACCCAGCTGAAGCCGGGTTGGGCAAGCGAAATTTAAGTATGCCAGCCAAATCGAAAAAACAACAAATGGCCGCGGGCGCCGCGTTGGCTGCCAAACGGGGAAAACGTTCGACGTCCAGTCTTAAGGGCGCTTCAAAGCAAATGGAAAAATCGATGTCGGAGAAGCAGCTCAAAGATTTTGCGAAGACCAAACGCAAAAAACTTCCGACAAAAAAAGGGTAAAGCTCGAATCCCTATTTGCCCGTAGCCCAAACGCGTGCCGGTTTCACGGCGTACTTGCCGACCATCTCGATTAGTCTCCGTGCGTTCAGCGGCGCACGCGTATTGACGTCATTGTTGAAATAGACAAAGCCTTTCAATCCTTGACGAGCGCATAGTCGCAGTTGTTCCGCCCACGGTTCAAGTTCATGATCGGTGTAGTCGTGGGCGGATCCGCCCTTTAGACCATGAAAACGTACATAAACAAAGTCAGCGGTCGGGGTGAGGTGCATTGGCATCGCTTGAGAACTGACAGATACGTTCGCGATCCGATAACGCTTCAGGACGTCTTCAACCTCTTTATCGAGCCAGGATGGGTGACGAAATTCTATTGCATGCGCGTAGCGCCGGGGCAAAGATTTCGCAAAGTGGCACAGCCGCTCCATATTCTTCGTAAAATCAGGCGGCAACTGCCATAATATTGGCCCTAGGCGCGGTCGCAAAAGCCGACAGCGTTCAAGTAGGATTGGGAAAGACTTTGCTCCCGGTTTTAGCCGCTTGAAATGGGTCACTGCCCGGCTCCCTTTGAGGGCATAGATAAATTCCTCGGGAGCTGACTTTCGCCAGGCGGCAAAAGTGGTTTTCTCGGGCAGGCGATAAAAACTTGCGTTGATTTCGACGGTGGGAAACTGAGTTGCGTAGAATTCAAGATGCCGTTGGGCTGGGCAATCATCCGGATAGAAAGACCTCGCCCAGCCCTTGTACATCCAGCCACTCGTTCCGATATAAATCTTCGCGGCGTCGATAAAAACGCGGCCGGTTAATTGAATTGTGATCTTGTTGCCTGCTTAACGAGCATGGGCAGACGCGCTCACGTTCACCTGGCTTTCGGCGATCGAGGTCAGCTTTTTGTTGGCTTCTCCTTCCTCCTCGAGGGTTCGCTGCAAAACAGTGGCAATCTCTTCCTCGCCGAGTCGCCGGGCTAAAGTACGCGCTGTGCCATAACCGGCCATCTCATAATGCTCAACTCTCTGGGCCGCACCGATCAGTCCGGCGTCGCGCACATCATCATCGCCTTCCGCTTTAATCATCAGCTCGCCTTCCTTGATCAGCCCTTTCATGGCTTCACAAGTTTCGTCGGAGGCCTTCTCGCGGAGCCCGTCGAACACATGTTCGAGACGAGCGGCGTGCTGTTTCGTTTGTTCAAGGTGGTGCTGAAACGCGGATTTCAAATCCGGCGTTTTCGCGGCGTCTGCCATCTTTGGGAGCGCCTCGATCAGCTGGTGCTCCGCGTTGTATAGGTCGCGAAGCTCTTCCAGCAACAGATCACGAAGGGAATGCATCTTTAAAGATTTCAATCTCATACCCAATCGTTCGCGGCTGACCTCGCAAAGGGTTTTCTGATCCCGGCCTTGGCTGGAGGGATCGGGAAAAAAATCCGCGAATGGTTTTCCCAGCTGGAAACTGAGGGGTTGCCGCAAGCTGAGCAGTGCATTCCATATCCGGGCCGCGACGAAGACTCGTTCGAGCGGGGCGCCAGGATAGGCCGTGCTCCAGACGGCTCAACCAGTTCTCGCCTGCTCAAGCTTCCAGCCGCTCGATAATGAACCGTCCAAACGAGTTGATAAAGGCGCAACCGTGCACCTTCAGAATTTCGGCAAGTTCCTCGCGCGTCTTACCCTTCTTTGCTACGACCGCTACGACCGCTTGATTTTCCTGCAGGGCTTGCCGGTATTTTTTCAGGTAAACTGTATCCTTATCGCCAAAGTCAGCCCCGGTGCTCGCCAGTTTTGCCACGAGCCCCTCCTTCCCAATCGAGGCATCGAGCTTTTCAGCATCCGTCGGACCAGCTAACAAGCCGATGTCCTCCGAGTCGATGCCTGCCTCGTGCAAAGCCTTGACGACGGTGGCTGACTGATTCCGATCCTCGATGATCGCGAAGACCTGGTTGACGGGATGACCGAGTTCTTCCTTGCCTTCGAATTTAGTTGCGTCATTCACCGTTTCGCCATCGACTTCTCGATCCCCTCGACCATCGTCAAATGGCTCTCCACCACTGGAAGGGTATTATTGATATAGGTCTTTAGTTGCGGATCCTTAACTGTTGCCTGTGCTTTCCGATAAGCCGCGGCGTCTTTTCGGTGATCTCTCACCATCGCTGTTACGTAGACATGGTCAAACTTCGGACCGCTTAGTTTTTGCAGTTCATTATAAGTTGTTTTCGCGTCGCCTTTGAGCTGATCCGGCATGGTCACGCCGGCTGCCTGGGCAATTGGTGCCAGATTATCGTTTGCCTTCCCATGGTCAGTTATCATCCGGTTGGCAAAATCCTTGACCTGAGAATCATGGGCCTTTTGTTGGGCCAATTGGGCCAATTTGATTTCCGCGGTGTTTCCGGCGGCTGCGTTCTCGACGAACTGCCTTTCAGCCGGCGTAAGACTGGCGCCGTGAACAATCGAAGCGAGGCTTAACAAACACAGTGCAATGGGTATTTTCATGATTTTACTGAGTTTTAGTTCGCGGGAATCCACCGGACCGGATCCCGGCGAACGCTTTTTTCTGAGACAGTCTGGTGCTCCTTCGAGAGACCCTATTCCAGAAAGGTCTGCCGGTCCGTCAATCCAGAAAAAAAAGCTGGGAGACGAGAGCCGAACAAATCGCCGGACTTGCACGTCGAAGGTAGCTGATTCGAAGTTGATCTATGTGTTACACCTGTATCGCTCTGTTGGTCTCCGCACTGCCCTTCACCCAGCCAGCTGAAGCAAACCCAAAGAAAACTGGCGGCGAAATCGTCGCCAGTCCCACCGAAGCTCCGAACGTGGCTGTGCCCGAGCCGAACCCGAGCGTTCTGCCTTCCGCATCTCCGGCAGCCAGTCCGTCAGCTCCGGCTCCCTTGTCATCAGGCTCTCCTTCCGTTCGTCTGCCTATCTCTGATGAACAGACTATCGTGCGACTCGAGATCTTTCTCGACCAGCAAGGTTTCCGCCCCGGAAAGATCGACGGCCGGTGGGGAGAGTTTTGCGGAAAAGCACTCCAACACTACCAGAATGCCAAGGGCCGCCCCTCGAGTGAAGAGATTGACCCGGACACCCTTCGAGAACTCGAGCAAGTATCTCCGGTTTACATGGAATATCGGATCAGTCCGGAAGATTTGAAACAGGTTGGATCAGTGCCGAGGACACCAGCTGGGGAGAGCAAGCTCAAATTTGTCCCTTATAGTTCCTTCCTCGATTTCGTTGCAGAAAGGTTTCATGCGGATCCGGGTTTTCTTGCCAAGATAAACCCAGGGCTGAAAATGAATCGGCTGAAGCCCGGAGTTTCGCTGAAAGTGCCGAATGTAAGCGCTTTTGAGATTGAAAAACTTCAAAAGCAGGACCTCCCACCGAATCCTTCCTTTGCGCCGCGCCTGATCAAAGTTGATACGCACGCCAAAATGCTGGACGTGCTCGAGGGCCAAACCGTAATCGCTTCCTACCCGATTACTCCGGGATCAAAGGCGCTTCCTGCGCCGATCGGAACCTGGAAAGTGGTCCGCCTGACCGTCCTGCCAATCTTCCGGTGGGACAAAGAGATGCTCAATCACGGCCGGCGCAGTAGCGATTTTTATAATGTTCCACCGGGCCCGCGAAACCCCGTCGGAATCGCCTGGATCGGAATTAACAAAAAGGGTATCGGCGTCCACGGCACAAACCATCCTGATTCCATTGGGCGCGCGGCCAGTCACGGCTGCATTCGTCTTGCCAACTGGGACGTTAACTCGCTTGTGGGACAGGTAACGGTTGGCAATACTGTCGAGATCTACTAGAAATTGCCTATCTCTAACGGTTCCCCGTTTTTTTGCTTGATGCCAAACTTTGGTGCCAAAGCGCGATCAGCAGGTTTTTGATCCTTGCGACTCTCGACTCCTCAGATGCGATGAATTTTCCGTTGTGACCCCTTGGGCTCAACTTTCCCCGATGCGCTTCTCGGCGATTAACTGTGTGCGTATGGTCTTCCTCCACGGACTTTATGCTCGCGTTGTCGCGGACCGCGAGCTCCGCGTCGCCACCTGCCTTTTGGTCAAGCTCCGACCGCGGCGGAGACGTCACGCTCGCCCACGGGTCTCCCGGCGTAAACGAATGCGTATCCTGATCCTGAGAGCCCTGGTGAACCAATGGCGTTGGGCTAGGCTGCACAGGTAACGACAAGCTGGAACGCCCTGGGGTGTACGCCGGTTTCGACGTCGATGCATCTCCGTCAGTCTGGGTTGGTGAATTCAGAGAAGTGCTGGGGCCGGAGGAGCTCGGTCGGACGGTATTCGTTGCCAGTGGCACACCGTGTTTGGTTTGGGGCGTTGCGAACCACAAGAGGTACACAGCCGCAAGAGCCGATGCGGCGATCGCTACGTGTATCAAATCCTTCGAAGTGCAAGTTTGCGGCACGAAGCTCCGAGAGTCCGAAAAAGCTGAGGTTGCCCTCGTCTTTACGGTAGTGTGAGGAACGATTGCGCGGCAAGGGACCGTAGCCTCAGGTACCAGATCCTTGATCCGAGCCGTTAACGCTTCCAGATGCTGCTCCGGAGAAGGACTGGATGCGTTGAACCAGCAAACCTCGCCGAGATAAAAAAGAAAGTTGCGACGTGGAGGGATGTTCGTTACTCGGAACGCGACGATCGCGCGTCCAGTGTGAAAAGCATATGCGATTTCTCTTTCTATATGAGGTGCCGCATTGGAATTTTCGGAGAACACAAGGAGCAATACCCGACTGGACCTGATCGCGTTTCGAATCGCCTCCCTCCAATCTTCGTCCGCCGAAATGTCCCGCGGGGCGATCCAGCATCTCAGCTGGGCAAATTCCAGCTTTTCGCAGATTGCCTCGGCAATTTTTTTGTCCTTGGCTGCATGACTAATGAAGACGTCGTGGGCCATAGCTGAAAGTTATCGCATTTTCGTTTAGTTCAAGCCAGTTCACCCTGGAAAACGCAGTAAATCGATCGCTGTCCAGAGCCGATCACCTCCTAAACCTTTGCCGCCATTCTGCCGATTGGCAAGAACTCTGAGACCAGCAGAAGGCCATCTGTTCCGCTGTGAGCGAATGGCTTTAACAAATATGAGTACAAAAGATCCAAGGGAAATTTACAAAAAGCCACCCTACTCGGCGAAGGAACAACCTCCTCCCGGAACCGAAGAGGCAATGAGTCCCAAAGTTGATCATGGAGAGTCGAGCTATAAAGGCACCGGTCGGCTCGAAGGCCGCCGCGCGCTTGTCACCGGGGCTGACAGCGGCATCGGGCGCGCGGTTGCTTTGGCCTTCGCGCGCGAGGGGGCGAACGTCGCGATTTCGTATCTATCCGAAGAAAAAGACGCCCGGGAAACCGAACGTCTCGTTACCGAAGCCGGTCGCAAGTCTGTCCTTCTGCCCGGGAACATCGGCGAGGTTTCCCAAGCAAAGGCGATAGCGCAGAAGGCCATCGAGGCGCTAGGGAATATCGACCTCCTGGTGAACAATGCCGCTTTCCAGCGTTCCTACGATAAATTCGAGGGTATTCCCGATGAGGAGTTTGAGGAAACCTATCGCATAAATGTTTTTGGCATGTTCCGCCTTTGCAAGGCGATCCTCCCGCAGATGAAAGCGGGCGGGTCAATTATTAATACAGGGTCAATTCAGTCCTTTGATCCCAGTCCGCATCTTATTGCCTATGCCTCGACCAAGGCGGCGATCGTCAGCTTTACCCGATCGCTTGCCAGCTTTGCGATCGAGCGAGGCGTGCGAGTGAACGCCGTCGCGCCCGGTCCTGTTTGGACGCCGCTGATTCCCTCTACGTTGCCTCAGGAGAAGGTGACAAAATTCGGTTCACAGACCGTCTTCGGACGTGCTGCACAGCCCGCGGAAATCGCTCCGATTTTTGTATTCCTGGCTAGCGATGAAGCCAGTTACGTCACTGGGGAAATTTACGGAGTCACCGGAGGTCAGATGCCCATGTAACCCTTGCCACGACCTAAATCCCAGGCCGGCCCTCTTTGGCGTGTTTGTCTGGCCGCCTGACGTTCTGGTAAAGCTCTCGGGCGAGGTATGCGCTGATTACCGGCTGGGCGAACGACCAAACTTTTCTCGCATTGCCAGGCGCATTCCGCTCTGGCTGAGGAGGAGGTACAACCTGTTCCGACCTACTGAGATAATCCGGCCACAGGTAAACCTTTTTTCGACGCGCAGGAACACGTGATAGTAAAAAGCCGGTCAGCACCCCACCCATAATCCATTGCCAGGGATATTTCTGAACGGATGCTCTCAGCCGGCGAGGAACATTGTAATCTTTTTTTAGCTCACTCACCTGCACCGCCATTTTCTGGCGATCCTCTTCCAACCGTTCTGCTAAGGAACCTTTGTCTTCGACTGGGTCAGCCATTCCTTGTCCTTTTCAAGATCTTTCAGGGTCATTTGAAATACCGGCTTCCTGAGCCGCATTCGAAGCAGAAGAAAAGCAATTAGCGTCGAAAGTGTCAGGATTGCGCCGCAAATAAGGGCGCTCCAACCCCAAGCCAGATGCAAAAGGCGGGCGACCAAATACAAGAGAAAAGCCCCGTACATGAGGACGCTGGAAACCGCGAGAACGAGGACCACGCCGAGGAGTATGAAGAGCCCAATGAAATGGCCGGATGCCTCCTTGGACTCGACTGAAACCAGTCGGGCTTTCAAATCAACGTAATCAAGGAAAATCGAAGCCCAGCTCGCGACGGGCCGGCCTTGCATTGCTTCTTTTATGCTCGCCTCGCTCTGTCCTGGAGTCTCTGCATTCATTGGCCTCAAGAGATTCGAAAAATGTCTCGCCAGTGGTTCTCTGCTGGTTGCGTTTTTTGGAAACCTGCGGCGTTTGAGAAAACTCTCGAGGGACGCCCAAATCCCAGCGTGGATGGCGGGCGGCACTGGGGGTTGGGCTCTGCCTTGCGTAAGGCCTCGCGGGTTACGGGAGCGACGTCACCCGGGTTGTTCTCCGTAGGTTTCAGGTTTCTCCGTCTTTTCCAGTGAGGGCATGATCCGGACAGAACCTGGCGGCTCCGAATTGACGTCTAAGACCTTCTTTGTTTCGAACGATTCCAGCGCTTCACGAACCGTGTCGGCGTCAGCAAAATCCATCTCTAAAGTCAACTCAGGTGTGATGATCTGAATGGTGAAGTTTCCAGGTTCAGGCAGCACCTGCACTTTGGTGATATCGTTGTAAAAAATTATTACGTCGTCTTTCGAGTCAGTGATGGTATCAAGCCCCCGAACTGCAAACTCTTCTCCGGGATCTTCGGCGATCGTTAGGCGCGTCATATTGGCTAAAAATTTGTCGTTGCAACCAAACACAATTCGCCTGAGCCGAGGCCGATGGTTGCCCCGCGAGGAGAAAATCTTCCGTACTGTATGCGCGGCTGTAACTGATCTTTGGTCATCCGGTGGTAAAAAACATCCCAATCGCGGCTAAGGCCATGATCAGAGTTGCGGCCCATCCAAGAATCTTCAAATGGTTCGGCAGAGTGAGCTTCCTCATAATCTTGTAATTGCTGGCCATCAGCATCACAAAAACCATGATCGGCGCTGCAGTGACGCCGTTGATAATTGCTGACCAAACCAGGGCACGGATCGGATTAATTTTGGTAAAATTCAGTCCGAGTCCGATCAGGGTTGATATGGCGAGGACGCCATAGAACGCTTTTGCTTCCTTGGCTTTGCGCTCCAGTCCCACTGGCCAGTGCAACGCCTCGCCAACGGCGTAGGCGGCAGATCCACCCAGTACCGGCACAGCCAGTAAACCGGTGCCCACAACTCCAAGGCTAAAGAGCAGCGAGGCGAACTCACCAGCAACCGGTCGAAGCGCTTCGGCGGCCTGCGCCGCCGATGCAATATCCGTTTTTCCGTGCGTATTGAGCGTGGCTGCTACCGTCAGAATGATGAAGTACGCAATCAGATTGGAGAACGCCATTCCAACATAAGTATCGATCCTGATTCTCTGAAACTCTTCGGGTGCGCGGCCCGGAATTTTTCGAAGAGACTTTTCTTTTGGAGGGCTCTTCATCTGTTCAACTTCCTGGGCCGATTGCCAGAAAAAGAGATAAGGGCTGATCGTCGTGCCTAAGACTGCAACCAGAGCTCCCATATACTCGCGCGTGAACGAGATGCTTGGGATAAAGGTCCCGCTGAAGGCCCGCCCCCAGTCAATTTGCACCACAAAAACAGTTCCCACGTAGGCGAAAAGAGAGAAAGTGAGCCATTTCAGAATCGATGCATAGTTTTTGTAAGGAACAAAAACCTGTAGCAGTACCGAGATGGCTGTAAACAGGATGCAATAGAGGAGTGTCGGACCGCCGACCAGTAGATTAACCGCCGCGCCCATTGCGCCAATATCCGCGCCAACATTGATGATATTGGCGAAGAGCAATAACGCGACAATCCCGTACAAGACCCGGGATGGATAGCAACGTTTGATATTCCCTGCTATGCCATTTCCGGTAACTCGGCCAAGCCGAGCACTAATCTCCTGAATTCCGGCCATAAATGGGTAGATGAAGGGCATAGTCCAGAGCATCGCGTATCCAAACTGCGCTCCGACCTGCGAGTACGTAGCGATTCCGCTTGGATCATCATCTGCTGCCCCCGTGACCAAGCCAATGCCCAAAGGTTTAAACAGCCGGGCAATCCAGGACAAAGACGCTGAGAGAGACAATTTTCCGGGAGGTTCAGGTGCGAGGGCTCCGTTTCCCGACCCCGCCGCGTCGATTAAGGGATCCGGTTCAACACTCTCCGGTTCTTCGTTTCGTGGCACCACTTATTCGGTTTTGAGTTCTCTATACCTTATATAAGTGCGCGGGAGTTCTCTAGCTTGAATCTGCAGGCGCAGGCTATGATGGTACCGGAGACTTTTCTTCTGAGCGCACTCGGTCGCAGAGAAGCGAACACGGTTGTTCAACTCCGCTGTCGTTACGCCTGCGAGCTTGAATATAAACCAGAGTACCTGAACGAACTGCTATGCCTGAATGCGAAGTCTGCGGTAACGAGTACGACAAATGCTTTGAGATTACCCTGGAGGGTAAAACCCATATCTTTGACAGCTTTGAATGCGCTATCCACGCAATGGCGCCGACTTGTCCTTGCTGTGGGTGTAAAATCATTGGACACGGGGTCGAACAACAGGGGCAAGTCTTTTGCTGCGCGCATTGTGCGAGAGCTTCTGGCAAGACTGATCTAAAAGATCGTTCCTAAAAAGCCCGGAGCAAGGGTCCCACTGCGCGTTGGTGAAGGGATCTGGTTCCGCGCTTCTCGACTCTTCATGCCGTGCCATTACTCGTTGAGCGTTTTGCTCCTTGACTTCGGCGCGGCCACGCACCCTGTGCTATTTGTTTGTTAACTGCCCGGCATCAAGCAAGTAGGCATTATTCGCCTCACTGATAATCGCCACGGCTCTTTTCCGGCCTTTCCACCCCAAAATTCTCGGGTTTTTCGCGGTAAAAAACGTTGTGCTCAAGAAAAATTGTTCGATTTCCTCGCGCAAACGTGTTGGCAACTCAGAAGCGCGTTCAAATTCTCCCAGACGATCGTGCCATCGGGGCATCACAATGACTCGGTCATTTCTTTCGCGTTTGCCTCCCTGATCGTCCTGGTCCATTTCGATGACGCCTAACGGCTGACAGGGGAGCAGGACTCCCGGATAAGTTGTCGCATCGTGGAGAATTAGCACATCGAGCGGATCTCCGTCCGGAGCCCGGGTGCTTGGAATAAATCCCCAGTCAAATGGATAGGATAAGCCAAGCGATAAAGCATGCGAGACAGTAAAGACTGCGAGTGCGGGCTCGTACTTGAGTTTGACCATTGAGCCCTTCGGCGCTTCGACCACGGCATGCACCGATCCATCCTCGCCATAGGTTGGCAAGTTAGAAAGCAAATGAGGATCGGTATTTTTCATCTTCGTTGGTCGTTGACCCCCTTTTCCGGTGTGAAGGGCAGTGGCACTCTGTAAACATCAGAATACCTCTTATTTACTGTAATCAGCTGATACTCAAGATATTATAAGCGCACGACCTCAACGATTGAGGTTGGCGACTCATCTGGGGCTCGGCCGCCAGGATCTCCAGTTCCTCCCGCGCGGCGACAAGGCCTGCGCGCCGTAGCCGAGCGCAGCGAAGAATCGGCTCGCCTGATCTTTTTACCAGTACTTTCCCCGACCTCCATTGACTGGGATAGGAACGATCTTCGAAGGATTGTTTTCCCGGCTTCTCCGTCCCAATGCGAATTGTCATTTTCGGTCTTACGATCAGCTCCTCTTGGGGAAACGGGCATGCAACACTTTGGCGCGGATTGGGCCGAAGTCTGGCAAAGCGCGGCCACCAAATCACCTTTTTTGAAAAAGACATCCCATACTACGCGCAGACGCGGGACTTACCGCACTGGTCGGATGGAGAGCTGATTCTTTATAAAGATTGGGAATCGGTTCTCGAGCAGGCGCGCCATCGCTTGGCCCGCGCGGACGTAGCGCTGATCACGTCGTATTGTCCTGATGGAGTCGCCGCGGCCCGACTGCTGGCAGACGGCTACAAAGGCCTTAAAGTTTTTTATGACATGGACACCCCGGTGACTATGCAGCGCCTTCTTGAACAAGGATCAGTCGAGTACCTGCCGGCAAATGGGCTGCACGATTTCGATCTCGTCCTGAGCTTTACCGGTGGTAACATTCTGACGGCTTTAAAGGAACGTTTGGGTGCCGCTCATGTAGAGGTGCTCCATGGGCATGCTGATCCGGACTGTTATCACCGTGAGAAGCCGGCTGCGGCGTACGCCTGCGCGCTTTCATATCTCGGCACGTTTGCCATCGATCGACAACCCGCGTTCGAGAATTTGTTTGTGAGGCCGGCTGAACAGTTGCCCAGGCAGCGCTTTGTCATAGGCGGAGCGCTTTATCCCGAAGTTTTTCCCTGGCGGCCGAATATTTTTTTCGTCCGGCACGTTCCTCCTTCGGGGCATGCCTGTTTTTTTAGCTCGTCAAAGTGCACGCTGAACATCACCCGGCGCTCCATGGCCGACTCAGGTTATTGTCCTTCGGGGCGAATCTTTGAAGCGGTCGCGTGCCGTACGGTAGTCATCACCGATCGTTGGACTGGTTTGGAAACGTTTTTCGAGCCCGGCGGCGAAATCATCGTGGCGGAGACCCCGGAGGATGTTGTTGAGGCTTTGGCCTTGCCCGACGAACAGATCGATCGCATCGCTGCTGCCGCTTACCGGCGCTTTCTAGCCCGGCACAGCTCGGACCAACGAGCCGCCGAACTTGAGCGTTTATTGCGCGCTGCTTGAACCCGGAACACGGACTTATTTATGTGGGGGATCATTCCTGCCGCCGGTGAAGGTAAACGGATTCAGCCGCTCGCCTTCTCCAAAGAACTCCTGCCCGTCGGCATTGGCAGAATGCCAGATCGGAACCGGCCTCGGGCCGTAAGCGATTTCATTGTCGAAAGGATGGTCCTGAGCGGGGCTTCAAAATTGTGTTTCGTCATTTCGCCTTTAAAGAGCGATATCCTGCGATATCACAGCGCCGGGTCAGACCAGGTGCACATCCTCTATGAGGTTCAGCCTCGTCCCCTTGGCCTCTGCGACGCTGTCTTCCGCCCGGAACCGCTTATTTCCGCGGACGAAGACGTTTTGATCGGGCTGCCCGATACAGTCTGGTTTCCAGTCGACGGTTTCAGCAAGCTGCCGGCCGATGCGTTTTCGCTGCTTTTGTTCCCCGTGAGTGCTCCTGAGCGATTCGACTCAGTCCAGCTGGGAAGTCGATCGCACGTGAAGGAAATCCAGGTCAAAAGCCGGGAAGCGAAATCCAAATGGATTTGGGGTGCAATGAGGATGCCCGGACAAATTTTCAAAGAACTTTGTAATCTCTGGTACCGTCGAGACAGGAGGGACGAGTTTTTAGGGACCCTGATCAATGCGTTCATTGCCGAAGGCGGGGAAGTAATCGGTGTGAAGGCAGGCACATCTTACCTTGATGTCGGCAGCGTCGAAGGTTTCTACGCTGCTTGCCGCCGGTTAGGCCTTTCCGCTGCGACGACAATGGAGGGGAAGCCAGACCCCCGGACCGGAGCCATCTGAATAAACATTGTCATGCAGAGCACCAGATGGGAGATATTGCGGGTACTGGCGGGTAGGCCGGTGGAGAGACTCGTTATTGTCGCACCCCATCCCGACGATGAAGTCATTGGAGCAAGCTCATTTCTGCCGCTCCTCCGAGAAAGAGCTTTCGTCATCTATGTTACACAGGGAGCTCCCGGTTTCGGGCAAAACGATCGCAAAGTCTTGGCCACCACTCTCGCAGGGTCAAAGAGCGGCGCCCTGAAGAAACGAATCAGCTCGGCCAAATCGATTATTGATCCCAAGCACAATGCGATGATTCGCCGCCAGGAGGCTAAGGAGGTCCTCAGCTTTTGTGAAATCCCACTACATAACGCTTTTTGGCTGAATTTTTCCGATCAACGAGTCAGTTATGAGTTGGATCGATTCGTCGCTGAGCTTGGCCGGGTTCTTTCGCACATTAAGCCGGACGCCATCTTGACGCCTCCCTACGAGGGTGGCCATCCGGACCACGATTCTGCTGCTCTGGGCGTCGCTTCGGTCTGTGCGCAGACAGGCGCGTGTCGTCGCGTGGAAATGCTTTCCTACCATAACCGCAATGGGAGGCTGGAGTTCGGTCGCTTTCTGGCCTCGGCAGGACCGACCCGAGAGCATCACATAATCCTGAGCGAAGAGGAGCGTTCGCGTAAAGCCGCGATGTTTTCCATCTACGCATCGCAGCGGGAGGTTCTGCGCAATTTTCCGATTAACGAAGAACGATTTCGGATCGCTCCCGACTACAATTTTCTGGAGCCCCCTCACTCGGGACCGCTGTATTATGATTTTTTCCATTGGGGGATCGATGGATCTCATTGGCGGGAACGAGCGCGCTCATTCCTGGGAAGATAAAGGATTCTTCCGATGCCGCTTACCGTCCTGAGCGTCGCTTATCCATTCGCACCAGTCGGGCCGGGGGCGGTTGGCGGGGCGGAACAGATTCTCAGCCGGATTGATCGCGCTTTGGTCGCGCAGGGTCACGAATCTATCGTCATCGCCCCGGAGAATTCGATGATCTGGGGAAAGCTGTTTCCCATTCCGTCGGTAAATGTTATGATTGATGACGCCGTACGGCACCACGTATACGCGAAAGTGCGAACAGTCCTGGCCGAAGCTCGCAAATTGTATCAACCATCTTTGGTTCATCTGCACGGCGTTGACTTTTATAAGTATCTACCGACCGAATCGATTCCAATTCTGGTTACCCTCCACCTGCCAATCAGTTTCTATCCGCGAGAAATATTCCGGATTCCGCGACGAAGCACTTTCTTACAGTGCGTATCAGAGTCGCAGCATCGCAACTGCCTTCCGTACTGCCAGGCCGGCGTGAGCGGTCCCAGTCTCTTGCCTCCAATTCCGAATGGCGTCCCGCCGATCCCACAACTGGAGAAGCCCTGCCCGAAGCACGAGTTTGTGCTCTGCCTGAGCCGCATCGCGCCCGAAAAAAATGTTCACGCGGCCATCGAGGCAGCCCAATGCGCCGATGTCGATCTGTTGATTGCGGGCCAGGTTTTCCCGTACGAGGCGCACCAACGCTATTTTGATGAGCAGATCAGGCCCCGATTGACTGATCGGTGCCGGTTTATCGGCCCGGTGAATGAACTCGCCAAATGGTCCTTGCTGGCGCGCGCCCGCTGTCTTCTCCAACCAAGCCTCGCGGAGGAAACCAGCTCATTGGTCGCGCTGGAGTCGCTTGCTGCCGGAACACCGGTTGTTGCGTTCCGCTCGGGAGCACTCCCGGAAATCGTGGAAGACAATCGCACGGGATTTTTGGTCAATAGCGTCCAGGAAATGGCCATGGCTATCTCGAAGTCCCCACATTTGCAGCGGGAAGATTGCCGCCATTCAGCTCGAACTCGCTTCTGCCTGAATCGTATGCTGGAGCGTTATTTTGCTGCTTATCGCGAAATCGCTTCGAGCAATGATTGATGGGATGCATACCCCCTGCATTCAGAATTGCAGATCTTTGGTGGTCCACGAACTCGGCGGTTTCGAAGAGGTCGAGGCGCTCAAAGCTCCATGGCTCGAGCTTTGGCAGAAGTGTCCCGACGCGACGCCGTTCCAAACGCCGCATTGGCTAATACCGTTCTACCAACATTTCGCCGATTCCACGGCGACGATTGTGACTCTGTCTCTGGACGCAAATTTGGTCGGCATCCTTCCTCTCTATCGTTATGGAGAAGAAGGCGGAGACCGTTTTCTTCTGGCCGGTAGTGGCCTTTCCGATTATCTCGACGTGTTAGTGGCGCCAAAGATTGGATGTGTTCCCGCGATCCATTCGTGGATGGATCGAGTTGGGCACAGCCAGGTTGAGTTTCAGCAACTCCGATCAAACTCTGTCTTGGCACACCTACCCGCGCCTGCGGGCTGGCAACGTTTCGTTGGACCGACCAACTTGTCGCCGCAGATTCTGGTGCCAGATGGGCAAAGTGACATCGCCGGCGTCATCCCGCCGACGATTCGGCGAGAACTCGAATATCTGGGAAGGCGCGCGGCTAAGCTTGGTCCGTTGACAATTCGCTGCTCTGAATCGGACACACTTTCCTGCGACATTGACTCACTCTTTACCCTGCATTCCAAACGTTGGCAGGCGCGAGGTCAAACCGGAGTATTCGCTTCCAAGCAGGCGCGCGATTTTTTTCACGCGGCCTGGCGAGAGCTCTTTAACCTCGGCCTTTTACGACTGATGCACTTAGTCGTCGGAGATTGGGCTGTCGCTGCGCTCTGCGGATTCAGTTGTCGCGGGCACTTCTACTATTATATCGGGGGCTTCGATCCGGTCGCCGCCAAACTCAGCCCAGGCTCGCTGATTATCTGGCGGGCCTTGCAGGAAGCCCAACGGGAAGGTTGTGTCGTCTTCGATTTTCTTCGCGGCGGCGAATCTTACAAGTACCGTTGGGGCGCGCGCGCTGAAAAAACGTTCTCCGTATTTTTTCGGCGCTGTTAAGCACTATTCTTCAGCGACTCTTGAACCGGATGCCGGAGTTGCCACTATCCAAGACAGCTCCTCCTTCGCTAACTGATGAGGTCAAGCTCCCGCTTGGCCTCATTAGTGTTGGATCACATCTCAATCCGGACGAGCAGGAGCTCATCCCTACCGCTCCTCCTCCTTGACGCCGCTGCGACAGCGGCTCGCATAAAGAGATTGTCTCGCAAACTCCCCAGGTCGGTAGGGTCAAGCTCCCGCTTGACCTCCTTAGTGTTGGATCACATCTCGATCCGGACGAGCGGAGCTCATCCCTACCGCTCCTCCTCCTTGACGCCAATCCGAAAGCAGCTCGAATAAAGAGACAATCTCCAGCTAACTTTTCGCCCTATCTAGCAATTTCCATATCCCATTTAGATGTGAGATGGTGCTGGAACATCGGATTCGATCGCGACGCCAGTGCCCCGAGCATAGCGACGCACCATTTCAACACAGAACTCCGCGTAGTCGTCCGGATTCCGCGGCGCGCTAGTGTGGTGGGGAACGATGCCAAGATGTTCCGGCGTAAAGCAGAAGGTAACGGTCAGATCAAAATCACGGAGCACATCCATTTGGCGATCGAACCAGTCAAAAGCACCAGGCCGAAAGCTATCTGCCCAACTCAGTCCGGTGCGAAGATAATGAACCCCGAGATCTTTTAAGCGGCTGGCCGCATCTTCCAGCCGATGATCCTGGAAATGAAACCATTGGCAAATACCCATTTCCGGGACGTGACGCGCGAATTCGCGGTAGGACGGTTTTTCCGTTCCGTCCTCTCGCACTAAACCCATGTAAAAATGACGATAATAGGAAGAGCCCTCCGATTCCCGATGACGGGTAGTAGCCGGCCATGCTTTCGGCAAATCGTAAAGGCTGTACCAGTGTATCCGCGGAACTCGTCCCTTCAACAATTCAGCAGTTCGTTGCAGACCGAATACCTGAACCTCATCTGCTCCGAAAGTGGAGGCGCCTACTTCCGTGATCCACACCGGCAGAGCGATCGCGGACTCGATCGAACTCAAGCGTTCCGGCCATTCATTGATCTGCCAGTGATTCCAGTCCAAGGGAAAACCATGGACACCATACGCATCCAGACAGCGCAAGAGGCCGAGCGCATCGAGGCGTCGGGCAAAGTTTGCATCAATCGGCGATGTGCCGCCTAACACTTGGAGAAGCGTTGGATTTTCACGGCGAACCGCCCCTGAGGCGCGTTTCGCCATCTCCGAGAATTGCCGCCACTCTGGATCAACGTCGAAATCCCAGTGCGACTTGTTGTTTGGCTCATTCCAAAATGTGACTGCTTCGACCATCCTTCTTCAGTTTTTGTTTATCTGGCAGACGTAGACTTCGTCTTCGGGATGTTCCAGCACCTGGAACCCGGCGGAGCGAATCATCGCTTCCAGGCACGCCTGATTTGGAACCCACCAGTTGGTTGGATCGCCGGCATACTGCCTTTCCACGAAATACATTTTTGGAAACCCGGGCCGCGAGAAAATTTCAGTATCCCAGAACGAGTAATCCGCGTCGATTGGCTCAATCTTCGAACTGCCTCGCAGCATTGATTGTACCACAAGAAGATCGCGAGTGGCGTGTTCCCGAAGCAAGTCCAATGCTAAGAGAGGATGGCGGAGATGATAGAGAACGCCAAGAAAGAGGACCAGATCGAACCGCTCGCCCAACTCGCTCACGTTGTAGACAGATATTTCCCGAAATTCCACGTCCAATCTCAGCGCTTTTCGCATGAACTCAGCTTGCCGCAGGTACGTCTGATCAGTATCGATACCAACAACGTGTTCCGCTCCTCTTTTCTTCATCTCGAAGGCGTAGAATCCCGCATTACATCCGATCTCCAGTACTGACTTGCCTTCCAGATTCTGGGGAATGGAGCCGCGGAAACGATTCCATTTCACCCGGGGATAGTCACCGAGCGGATGATTCGGCGCCGTCTGTACGCCGCCGAGATCGAAGTTCTGGAACCACTCACCCAGCGACTGCACTTCCCGTTCGAGTGTTTGGTGATCAGACATATGGATCGAGCACCAGCAGGAGTAAAGAACGAGTCTCGTTTCTATAAGTGCTTGCTGTTGCGTGCCCTGCACCCCTGTCCAGCAGAGCTCATTTCCTCGGATAGAGTATTCAGCTCGGAACTCTGTCCCGTCGCTTCGTTGTTATGAATGAAATCTTCGGTTAACCGTCTCGCTTCGTCATCGGTGAATTGGACTGGCGGAGATTTCATGAAATAACCGGCGGGGCCAATCAAGGGGCCTCCAATCCCTCGATCCAGAGCGAGTTTCGCGCAGCGAATCGCGTCGATGACTACCCCGGCTGAATTAGGCGAGTCCCAGACCTCCAGCTTGATTTCGCAAGAAATCGGCGAATCACCGAATCCACAGCCCTCCAGGCGAATGTGACAGAACTTGCGATCTTCCAGCCATTCAACATAGTCGCTGGGCCCAACATGGATCGATGACTCCGGCATCTTGCGGCCGATCTGGCTGGTGACCGCGTTAGTTTTCGATATTTTCTTCGAGATCAGGCGATCCCGCTCCAGCATGTTCAGAAAATCGGTGTTTCCACCAAAGTTAAGTTGGTATGTGCGGTCGAGCCGAACGCCACGGCGGCGGAAAAGATCAACCATAAGCCGATGCACAATCGTCGCACCGACTTGCGATTTGATGTCATCGCCGACGATGGGAAGTCGTTTGCGGAGGAACAGACGCTGCCACTCCAAAGTCGATGCTAGAAATACCGGCATACAGTTTACCAAAGCGCAACCGGCCTCAAGACACTGCTCGGCATACCAGCGAACCGCTTTTTCCGAACCGACCGGCAGATAACAAAGGGCAACCTCAGTGCCGCTTTCCCGAAGCATGGTTGCCACGTTAACCGGTGGACGCGAATCGATCGAAATCATCGGCTGCGTGAAACGGCCTACTCCGTCCAGCAAATTACCTTGCTGCACGATCACCTTGGTCTCCGCTACTTCGGAAAATCGGCGAGTGTTGTTCGGTGGTGCAAAGATGGCCTGAGACAAATCCACCCCAACTTTGCGGCTATCGATATCGAAGGCCGCGCTAAATTCGATGTCCCGCGGCAGATACCCACCGAGGTCGGCATGCATTAGCCCAACAACTGCATCGCCTGCTGTGATTTCGCGATAATAACTGATCCCCTGCACCAGGGCCGAGGCGCAATTACCGACTCCGAAAATCGCTGTTCTTATTTTCTTGTTCATGGTCAATTACGTTCTTTTCTACCGCCTCTTGCGGTGTTCTTTACTGACGAGGCGCTCAAGTTTTTGCACTCGGTGAATGGCCGTGTGTGCGCCGAGAACTCGGTGGCGAGCGCGAAGCGCCAGCGCCGCCCGCTCTGTTTCCGGAAATTCCTCCAGGATCTCTCGCAATTCCTGCGTATTCTGAGCCACCAGGATCTCCTTTCCGGGCTCGAAGAATTCATCCATACCGTCCCATGGATCCGAAATAATCGCGGTGCCGCAGGCGGCCGCCTCAAAGAGCCGGGTGCTCGGCGAATATCCGTTGGTCGCCATCGCCCTCCTCGTGAGGTTGAGCGTGAATCGCTGACGACCATAAAAAGCCCGGTGATTTGCCGGCGCAACGTGTTCCAGGCGGGCAACATTTCGCGGCCAGCGGATTGTTGCCGGATACATCGGACCAGCGACGACGAAATTTCTGGTTGGCATCGCGCGGGCCGTGCAATTCAGCAAGGTTTCCAACTTCGGCTGACGTTCTGCGCTATAGGTCCCGAGATAGCCCAGCTCCCAATCGAAGTGACTTGGACAAGGAAAATGAACTTCTGGGTCAACTGTACACCAGAAAGAAATCGGATTCTGTACGCGATACCGCTTGGCGAGCTTGTCCAGGACGGCGCCCCCGGCGAATGAAAAATAGTAGTCGAATTCCGGCAAGAGCTCGGCCGAGATGTATTCCTCATCGCCCGCCTCGAGTTTCTCGACGGTCACCGGAGTGTCGAGATCGTAAAAGATCCGAACAGCTTGTGCAGCATTGGTCAGAAGCCAGCGGGCCACCTCTACGCCTTGCGGAACAAACGACCCGAGAATGACACAATCGGCGATGCGCATCTCGTCGGTATAACGATCTCGAAGTTCCGTGAGGTCCTGATAAAGGTGCACGGAGCCAAGTTCGTGACCAGCAAGATAATCCCGGAAAGGTCTGTACCACAAAGTATCGCGTTCCAGAAATAGAACGCGATGTCCCCGGCGGGTGAGAGCACGGGCAAGTGCCCGATAACTGACGGCATGTCCGTTCCCCCACGATGACGTGATTGATAAACCGCAGATAATTACCTTCATCAACTGGATGCGAAAGCAAAGATCGACTCAAACTGTGCTGCGCGCTTCTGGTAGGTATGGTCTCGGAGACACCGCCGGCGGCCTGCCGCCCCAATTCTGCGAGCTCGCGCCAAGGTAAGTTCGCGTGCGATTTTCACAACATCCTCGCCATTCTCGGCCACCAGGATCTCCCTGCCCGGTTCGAAGAAATCGGCAATACCGGTCCAAGAGTCCGTGATCAGGCAAGCGCCCGTTCCGGTCGCTTCGAATACGCGGGTCGCGGGCGAAAAACCATAATCCGCCATGCTGCTTCGGCAGATATTCAGCACGGCCAATGCGCTGCAGTAGAAGCTATTGTGGTCGCGTGTCCCGAGGTGTCCAATATAATTTACGTTGCCAGGAATCGATTTGTCGCCCCAACCATTGCCGGCCAGAAGAAAACGTCGATTGGGCAAAGCTTTCGCCGGCTTGAGAAAGAACTCTTCCACTCGCATCTCCCGGTCGGGCAAGCGATTGCCTAAAAAACTCATGTCCGCCTGGTAAGCTGGTTTAGCCTGTGCGGGAAAATGTGTCGACGGATCCAGGCCGTTGTAGATTGGATAACATTCTTTGGCACCGAACGCCTTATAACCGGTGATGACCGGATCTCCTCCCCCGTAGGTTAAAATCAGATCAAACTGCGGAACCAACTTGCGAAAGGGATCTTGCTGGTTGTCGCGCAAGCGATCCAGGGTCGAAGGCGCGTCTACGTCCCAGAAAGCAACCAGAAGGGAGCTTCTCTTTGCCTGGATCACTGCCTGTTCCAAATATTCATCGAGAGCGCCCACCCCGCTCGTCTTAATCAATAAGTCAGAGGCGGAAGCTTCTTCGATCAGACGATCTACTTCCTCGGGGATGGGTCGGTAAATGACGACTTTCGCCCATTCCGGCGGCTCAATGTCAACATGCGCGTGTCGATCGTAAGCCGTCGGTTCATAAAACGTGATGTCATGCCCGTTTAGATGGAGAGCTTTCACCATCCCGCGGTAATAGGTCGCTGCTCCATTCCAGTAGGAGGAAAGAATGCTAGAGCCAAAAATCGAAATTCTCATGCGAGCGACGCCATGATGGGAGCTACTTCTGTTTTCTGACACATCGCCGCATATAACTCAGCGTATCGTTTGCACATTCGTTCCATGCTAAAACCCAATGCGCGACGGCGAGCTCGCTCCGCCAGTTTTCGCAGAGCGATTTTGTCCGCCGAAAGGCGGTTAATCGCCGTTGACCATTCATCTTTGTTGTTCGCTTCGACAAAAATCGCCGCGTTATTCCAAATCTCTCTTAGCGAGGGCAGATCGCTCAGGACGAGCGCGCAACGGCAAAGAGCGGCCTCGAGGATGGCCAGGCCAAAAGGTTCGTAGAGAACCGGCGCTGCATATATCGCCGCTTGACTAAGAATTTCCAGCACCGCGGAAGGCACGAGACGACCGAGGACACGCAATGACTTCGCGGTGCGTCCGGATCGGTCGGGTCCATCATGTGGTCCAATAACGACAATCGGCCAGTTGATCTGGGAGGAAATCTTCTCCAGAAGCCCGATTCCTTTCGCTTCGTCCCAGAACCTCCCGACCGAGACAATCTCCGGCACCTTGGTTGTTCTGACAGCGCTGCGACAGGAACGGCCATTTGGAATCACGGATCCCTGACCGCTCCACCCATAGTGCTGCCGGAGAGAGTGAAGCATCGCGCCGGAAGGCGTCACGACCGCGGTGGCCGCAGATAATCCATTGCTCACTCTCCGACGATACTCGTTGTATTTGCCGGGCGCCGGCTCGCCTTTCACCGCTTGCCACCAGGAAAGGATACACGAATGACCGGCAGCCAGGGTAGGTCGCTGCCAATCGGCTGCCGCATAGCTGTATCCGTTGAAGTGCAGGAGTGCGGCGTCGATACTCTCAGCCAGATCTCGAAGCCATTCGATGGCGGCTTCGACATCCGTCCAGGGATCCTCCATCCATTCAAGTTTGAACGAGCCGACCGTATGCCTGATTTGCTCGGCTTCCAGCTCACCCCTTTGTGCCGGGCTTGGCTCGGGGCCAAGAATTGCCAGATGCACTTCAAAACCATGTTCTCGTAGCCCACGCGCAAGATCCAGAGCGTAGGTCCAGATCCCTCCAACGCAGTCGCAGGTCATCAAGATCCGGTTCCTTCCTGACGTATTGTTCAAGCGATCAGGCATGCTCCTCCGCGCCGCGAATGGCGATTTCAGGCTGACAGTCCTCGGCTCATCAACTCATGACAAGCTTGCTGGACAAGGTCTTCCGCAGATTGTGCTTCGAGCCAGCTCACCATTTCTTTCAACCCTGCCTCCAAAGAAAAACGGGGTTTGAACCCTAGAATCCGGCGGCTTCGAGCAATGTCGGCGTAACAGTGGCGGATATCCCCCACTCGGTAACGACCAGTTATTTCCGGTTCGAGATTCTCACGACCAAGGAAGCGTGACATCTCGCGGGCCAGTTGTCCGATCGTATGATGTTTGCCGCTGCCAATGTTAAACACACTTCCGCTGGAATCCGTACTTTCCAGGGCCAATCGGCATGCCAGCGCGACGTCTTTGACATAGACAAAATCGCGTCTCTGCCGACCGTCTTCGTTCACAAGGGGGGACCGATTATTCAGGATTCGAGAGGAAAAGATGGCCAATACGCCGGTATATGGATTGGACAACGCTTGCCGGGTTCCGTATACATTGAAGAAGCGTAATCCGATGGTCGGAACTCCATAGACCGGACCCGTCGACAAACAAAGGCGCTCCTGATAGTACTTGGAAAGAGCGTACACAGAAGGAACAGACGGGCTCTTTGTCTCCGGTGTAGGCATCGGCTCCAATTGCTCCCCGTTGGGGCCGCGCAGATCCCATTCGCGCCGTTTCAGTTGATCGAGCTTTCGTTCGGCTAAACCGTAGATTTCTCCGGTGCTGCTGCGGTAAAGACCTTCGCCGTACACACTCATGCTCGAAGCGACGATCAATTTGGCGACGGGTCGCCTGGCCAGCAATTCGAGCAGCCTTGCCGTGCCTAAACAATTAGCGTCTGAGTAACTCGCAATCTGGTACATGCTTTGCCCGACACCGACCGACGCCGCCAGATGAAAGACAGCGTCTACCCCTTCCAAAGCGCGAGCTAGCAGTCTTTCGTCCCGGATATCGCCTACCATCAGTTCGACATCATCGTTCAAATAAGCCGGCCGTCCTCGCCCGCTGCCGTGCACTTGTGGCAGCAGCGAATCGATCGCCCGCACCCGGTATCCCTGGACTAACAATTCGTCCGCTAGATGAGAACCGATGAATCCCGCACCGCCAGTGATCAAAATCGTACTGAACATGACAAAAAATGTGAAAAAGAGGTTGCCCCTTTTGACCGGAACGCAGAGGTTTCGTTGATCTTTGTACAAACGTTTGTCAGGGAAACACCTGAGTAGTCCGTCAGGAGGAAAGGCGTCGGCAGCATTGTCCGGCTGCTCCGCGCTGAGGCCGCCCTCCACGCGCGATGAGATTTGTCGCGGTCAAGGACCTACTTGAGACGCCCATCACGATCCCGAGCGGCGAATAAAGATTAACAACCGGAAAAGAGTCCGGCTAGAACCTCAACGGCTATATTAACCCATGTTACGTTACGCGGTTATTTTTCTCGTAATTGCAATCATTGCAGCATTCTTCGGTTTCAGCGGAGTCGCCGGAACCGCGGCTTGGATCGCTCAGGTGTTATTCGTTGTATTTCTGATTCTTTTTATCGCCTCTTTCTTTTTTCGAGGAGCGCCACCACCCGCGGGATGAAAACCGGCCGGGCCGAGGATCTTATTTCGAAATGCTGACCTGAACCGGGTCCGCAACGTTCCTATCTTCACATGCTAGCTGCTTGCTTGGTGGAACCGCGCCGTTTTGAGTGGCGCGAGGCTCCAAACCCGGTTCCTGGACCGAATGAGGTGGTGGTCAAGATTGAGGGTTGCGGCATCTGTTCATCCAATCTGGGTCCATGGAAGGGCGCACCATGGTTTACCTATCCGTTTCCTTTGGGCGCTCCCGGACACGAGGCTTTCGGTGTGGTAACGGCCACCGGTTCGGCCGTTCAGAAAGTCGTATCCGGTGACCGCGTGGCCAGTTTGTCCCAGAACGCCTTTTCCCAATATTGCCTGTGCAGCGCGGATGATGCGCTTGTCCTCCCCCCAGATCTCAAACGAAAGACGTTTCTTGGCGAACCGCTGGCTTGCGCGGTCAACATCTTTAACCGATCCGGCATCGGTGATGGACATACAGTAGCGATTGTTGGAATCGGCTTTCTCGGTGCGCTTCTTGTGCAATTGGCCGTCCGCACCGGCGCTAAAGTGATCGCGGCGGCCCGGCGTGAAGAAGCCTTGGATCTTGCCGCCCGGCTGGGCGCCCAAGAACGTGCCGATTTTTCTGATCTCTGGTCTGGTGTTGCCGCCGTCCGGAAGCTCACTGACGATCGGGGCTGCGAGGTCGTGATCGAGGCGACCGGAGCGCAAGCCGGACTGGACTTCGCCTCTGAGATCGCGGGCGAACGAGGCAGATTAATCATCGCCGGCTATCATCAAGACGGACCTCGGACGATCAATCTCCAGTCTTGGAACTGGCGGGGCCTCGATGTGATCAACGCGCACGAAAGAGATCCCGCCGTCTACCGTTCAGGTATGCGCGAAGCCCTCAAGCGCGTTCTCGATGGATCCTTAGGTGGGGAAGATCTAATTACTCATCGTTTTCCAGGAGAGCACATCAATGCTGCTTTTTCCGAGGCCGAGATGCGGAAACCCGGATTCCTGAAAGCAGTCCTTTTAGTCAGTTCCGACCTGCTGACAGTAGACAGCGAGGCCGCTTGACTCGGAAGCCACGCCACCCCTTGCTGCCTAACGCAAAATAATTCGTTCGTTCGAGGCGCGGCCCCGCTCGCGTGAACATCGCATTTTTCATTCACTCGCTCATCTCTGACTGGAATCACGGGAACGCGCATTTTCTTCGGGGAATTTGTTCGGAGTTGATTGCCCGAGGGCATTTTCTGAAGATTTATGAACCCGCCGACGCCTGGAGCGTTGTTCAACTGATTGAATCGGAAGGTCGCTCGCGCTTAAGCGATTTTCAGCGTGCCTATCCGCATCTCCACAGTATCCGGTACGGCACAATTACGCCGGAGGATGCGTTGCGAGACATTGATGTGGCGATCGTTCACGAATGGAATGAAGCGGGACTCATTAATTCTCTCGGTCGCTATCGTCGGGAGCACAGCAGCCCAATCTTGTTTTTCCACGACACGCATCATCGCGCAGTGTCGGACCCCGATTTTTTTGAAAGGCTGGACCTGTCCGGATTCGATGGCGTGCTCGCCTATGGCGAAGCTCTGGCCAACGTATACCGGGACCGAGGCGAGCGCGTTTGGGTCTGGCACGAAGCCGCGGATGTGCGCATTTTTTATCCTCGCCCATTTAGCGGGACTAAGCGCGACCTGATCTGGATTGGTAATTGGGGCGATGAGGAAAGAACGGAAGAAATCACCGAGTTTTTCTTGAAACCAGTGCAAGAACTTGGTCTCGATGCCGTAGTTTTTGGCGTCCGCTATCCAGTGGAAGCCCAGGCACGTCTGGCAAAAGCCGGGATTCATTATGGCGGCTGGCTACCCAACTACGAGGTGCCTCTCCAGTTTTCCCGGTTCAAATGTACGGTCCATATTCCACGTCGACCCTACGTCAGCCGACTTTCGGGCATTCCCACGATTCGCCCGTTTGAGGCTCTCGCTTGCGGGATACCTCTCATCTCTGCTCCCTGGGACGACACCGAAGGGCTGTTCGAGCCGGGACGTGATTTTCTGATAGCCGAGACCGGTGCGGCGATGGTGAAGCATCTGTCCGACGTGCTGGAAAAAACCGAATTGACGGCATCCCTTGCCCAGAACGGCCTACGGACCGTCCGGGCGAAGCACACCTGCGGACATCGAGTAGACGAGCTCCTGAAAATCCTGGGCGACGTGTAGAGCGGTTGATTTGCTGGCGTACTGAAGGCGATTCCGCGATGCTTCAGCAGAACTGCTTGCTTGGCGGCTGCCAACGTCCCCGAATGCCAAAGAGCGTTGCCGAGGTTTGTTCCCAGGTTGATTCCGGAAAGAACAAGATCAGCTCCTTTCCAAATTTCAATACCGAGCGCAACGCAATCGGCAGGTGTCCCATTCACCCGATATGCTTCAAACCCGAGGAGCGGAGTAGCTTTGAACCGAAGCGGCCGGCTCGATGTAATTGCGTGGCCCATCGAGGATTGCTCGATATCCGGAGCGACGATACGCACGTCGCCAAATCCAGTGGCTACTTCGGCGAGAGCTTTAATTCCCGGGCTGTAAATGCCGTCATCGTTTGTAATGAGAATGCGCATACAAGCTTGTCTTTTAGTTTCGCGCAATCCTCTATGAATCTCGCAAGGATGCGACCGAAATGATCCGTTTCGCGAACGATTGGGTTGCTCAGCAGGAGCTCAACTGAGCTAGCGTTTTTCAGTTTGCCTTGTACTCTTCCGTCGAACTCGTCGCAGATATCGCAGCAATTCGCGTTCCGGACCGGATAAGCCGGAGCGGGATAACAATTGGTGAGCCGGAGCCTTTGGAGTGGGGAGTTGTCCAGTCCGAAACCCTTCGATAATCGCTGGATGAATATAGCTCTTTCGGCAAACCGCTTCCGTGTTGCCGAGAACATTTGCTACCTGCTTCACCGCCAGGCCGATCTCGTGTCGAGCTTCCTTTTTACTGGTTGGACGTTCCAGCCGAGACAAAATTGACAGCGCAAAAGCGGAAGCTGCCCATGTCCGGAAATCTTTCGTCGAGAATTCCTGTCCAAGGTTCCTCTGAATATATTCATTGACGTCTTCGGAGCGTACGTCCCGCAGCTCGCCAGCCTCATCATAGTACTGAAACAGCCGCTGCCCCGGCAACTCCTGGCAGCGCTTCACTGTCCGCGCGACCCTCGGATCGGCGACCCGGACTGCATGGTAGACGCCACTCTTTCCGCGGAATTGAAGTTGCAGTTCATCGCCGCGCACCCGCGCGTGGCGATTCTTTAACGTGCTCAATCCGTATGACTTATTTTCTCTTGCGTACTCGTCGTTGCCAACTCGGATCAGGGACTCCTCAAGCAGACGGACGATTGTCGAGATCACTCGCTCCTTTCGGAGGTGATGCTCACGCATATCCTGGTTTACGCGTCGCCGAAGGCGGGGCAACTCCAGTCCAAATTGCAACAGATGGTCAAATTTCGCTGCGTCCCTTTGGGTACGCCAGGCATCATGATAACGATATTGCTTTCGGCCTCTGGCATCCCAGCCAGTCGCCTGCAGATGACCATTCGCTGTTGGACAAATCCAAACCTTGGTCCAGGCAGGAGGGATGGCTAAAGCCTTAATCCGGGCGAGAATCTCATCGTTCTTTACGATCGTGCCATTAGTGCCGAAGTAGGCGAAATTCCTGCCAAATTTTTTGCGCGTAAAACCGGGGTGTTCATCTTGCTGCTCAACGTACACCAGCTCTGCCTGAGGAACCGGTAAAGATTGAGCGATGGCCTGGGAAAGCTGTCTGACTTTTCGGTCGACTCCCATTAACGCGTTGCCGCTACTTGCCGTGCCGTGTGGTGTCCTTCAGCAAATTCCTCGACGATTTTCTTGTTGAAGGCCGGAATATCGTCCGGCTTGCGGCTGGTGACGATCCCGTTATCCGTGACAACTTGCTGGTCAACCCAATTTGCTCCGGCGTTGCGCAAATCGGTTTTCAGCGATGGCCAGGACGTCACCGTTTTCCCTTTCACTGCTCCTGCTTCGATCAGAGTCCACGGTCCGTGACAGATCGCTCCGATAGGCTTTCCGCTGGTCACAAAAGAGCGAACGAAATCGATCGCTTGCGGGATTATCCGCAGCTTATCCGGATTGATTTGTCCTCCGGGTAAAACGAGCGCGTCATAATCGTCCGCTTTCGCCTCATCCAGCGGAACATCGACTGGGAACTTGTCTCCCCAATCGGAGGTCTTCCATCCTTTGACCTGACCTTTCGCCGGAGAAACGATCTCGGTTTTCGCGCCCGCCTCGTCCAGGGCTTTTTTGGGACCTTCCAACTCGACCTGCTCAAACCCATCGGCGACCAGGATGGCGACTTTTTTTCCTTTCAGTTCTCCTGCCATATTCTCACTGCTTTTCTTGTTGATTGTTTCTTAGCTACTGGTTCAACGATTGACGGAATGGCCCGTTCCGCGATCGGTCGACGAACCACCGAAACGCCGCCTACAAGGCGGCGGCTGGGCATCCGTGTGATGCGCCGGGTTCGAGTCTCATATTCCGGCCGGATGTATTCCGCGGCAGTTCGCTCAAACGGAGAAGAAGGTCAACACTGACACTGGCACTGAGACTGGCACTCGCCCCGTCCCTCAGCCGATCTGACGGAAGAGATAGTCGCTCATCGTGAGAAAGAAGAGAATAAACAACCAGATCAATCCGGCGCCGGCAAAAATCAGGATCAAGTGCGTCGCGCTCCGCAGAGCCATGAAAAAAACAGCGATGAGCCCAGCCTGCAGCACCGCAATGATTATTGCGACGGGAATCGCAAACGGACCAAGGTGCAAGAGAGAGAGACCGACGTTAGCGGCCAACAGAACCAGGAATCCGAGCAAAGCCAATAAATGCTGCTTCATGGAATAATTCGCCAATCGCATTGAACGCAACGTTCAAAGGCAAGAATGAAAAGCACGAAGAGAAAGTTCCTGGGATCAGGCATGGCGCAGGAGATAAAGCAAAGTAAATAGAAAAACCCAGATGACGTCGACGAAGTGCCAGTACAATGCGGCGATTTCCAGGGGCATCGGATTGGCTGGCGCGTTCCGGCGCACAACAATCCAGAGGGACAGGACCGCGATTACACCTAATCCGATCAGCAGATGGACGGCGTGCAGACCGGTCATCACAAAATAGAAAAAGAAAAACAATTGACCCGGCCCCGGATCGCCGCCGGCAAAGAGGAAGTTCAAGCCGGGAACGAGGTGCTCCTGCCATTCCGACCGATATTCAAAACCTTTGATTCCGAGGAACACTATTCCGAGGAACCAGGTAACCGCTAAGAACCAGAGCGTGGCTAATCGGGCGCTCCGCCGGAAAGATTGCAAAGCCAGCAGAAATACAAAACTGCTGAAGACCAGGATGATTGAGTTGAACGTGCCGGCTGCCAGGTTAAGGCGGGCACTGCCGGCCGCGAAAGCGTGGGGATACCATAGGCGGCCGACAGTGTAGGCGAGGATGAGACCGCCGAAAAACATAACTTCCGTCCCGATAAAAACCCACATACCGGCGCGGGCGGTCTCCGACTTCTGCTCAACATCTTCAAAATGCTCGGGCAGCGCTAGTGCAGGGGTGTTCATTCTTTACCGGCTATCCGTTGTTCCAAGGTGTTCGTTGAGCTAGCGTGAGGATAGTTGTAAACGTCTTCTGTCTGGATCGGAATAGTTTCGAAATTATGTTTCGGCGGAGGGGAACTCACCTCCCATTCCAGTCCTTTGGCGTTCCAAGGATTGTTCCCGATTTTCTGTCCATACTTCAGGGACCAAAGAAAATAGAAAAAAGGTAAAAGATAGCCGATACCCAGGATGCTGGCTCCGGCGCTGGAGAGCACGTTATAGAATTGGAATTCCGGGGGATAAGTGTGGTAGCGGCGCGGCATCCCAAGATATCCAAGAATGAACTGAGGGAAAAACGTCAGGTTGAAGCCGATGAACGTAGTAAACGCTGCGAGTTTCCCAACAAGTTCCGGGTACATTCTCCCGGTGATCTTCGGCCACCAGAAGTGCAATCCTCCCATGAACGCCATCACCATGCCACCGACCATGATGTAGTGGAAATGGGCCACGATGAAGTAGGTGGCCGTAACGTGGACATCGACGGCGAGCGACGCCTGGAACAACCCGGTCATCCCACCGATCCCGAACAAAGCCACAAAACCTAACGCATAGAGCATCGGCGTGTCCAGGCTGATCGATCCCTTGTGCAATGTCGCAGTCCAGTTGAAAACCTTGATGGCTGAAGGCACTGCCACCATGAAACTGAGAAAAGAGAACGCCATGCTTGCATAAACGGATTGGCTGCTGACGAACATATGGTGTCCCCAGACGAGGAAACCGAGCACCGCGATCGACACGCTCGAGAACGCGACAAAGGTGTAACCAAAGACTCGCTTGCGCGCAAAGGCCGCGACCAGTTCACTGACCACACCCATCCCCGGAAGAATCATGATATAAACCGCCGGGTGCGAATAGAACCAGAACAAATGCTGAAACAGCACCGGGTCGCCCCCGAGAACCGGATTAAATATGCCGATTTTCCAGATTCGTTCGATCGTCATCAGTGTGAGCGTGATGGCGAGTACCGGAGTAGCCAGCACCAGGATGATGCTGGTGGAATAGAGCGACCAGACAAATAACCGCAGCCGGAACCAGGTCACGCCCGGCGCGCGGAGCTTATGAGTCGTAACGATGAAATTCAGGCCGGTCAGTATGGAGGAAAATCCGGAAATAAAAATTCCTGCTGCCATCAAGGCGACATTGGAATTGGAATAGGTCGTACTCAGGGGGGTGTAGAAGGTCCACCCAGTATCCACGCCGCCGGCTAAAAGGGCGTAAAGAGCCAAGATTCCGCCGAACATGAAGATGTACCAGCTTAACAGGTTCAGTTTGGGGAAAGCGAGGTCGCGTGCACCGATGACCAGCGGTAGTAGAAAATTACCCAGAACATTCGGGATCGAGGGGATGAGGAAAAACCAGACCATGATCACCCCGTGCATGGTGAATAGCCGATTGTATAGCTCGGCGCTGACCAGCTCACCCCTGGGTGAAATCAGGCTGAGCCGCATCAGCGCAGCTGCCGATGCGCCCACGAAGAAGAAGCCGATCAGCGACCAAAGATAAAGAAGGGCGATTCGCTTATGGTCGGTCGTGAGAAACCACGACCGCAGAGTGTGCTCGGCCAGGTAGGAGTCGCTTGACCCACGATTGCTCACTTCGATTCGTTGGACGACAGCAGCCATGGTATGTGTTGTTCGATCGTTGCTGATTATTTCGCTGATGCCGGCGAATTCTGATCGCTCAAACTCCGGATATAACTGATTAACTGAAACAGCTCATCCTCGGTCAGGCGATCCTTGAAACTGGGCATGACCGGGTCGTAACCGGCCACGACCTGGGATTGGGGGAGCAGAATACAGTCTCGCAGGTAGCGCTCGTCGGCCACTAATACTCGACCATCCTGCATCGCCGCCGGCTTACCGTAAATCCCTTCCAAAGGAGGTGCTCGCACTGTGCCGCCCGGTTCGTGGCAGCCGCTGCAGCCAAACGAACGAAAGAGGGAGGCGCCTGCCTGTGCCATTGGGACTTCGTTCGAGCCACTCCGAAGCCAATGGGCGTACTCCGCTGGTTCCATTACCGTGACCCATCCGCGCATCGTGGAGTGATATGTGCCGCAATATTGGGAGCAGTAAAGATGGAAGGTGCCAACCCTTTCGGCCTGGAACCATTCGGTGGTGTAGCGTCCCGGCACAGCATCCTGCTTAATCCGGAAAGCAGGTAGAAAGAAACCGTGGATAACGTCCTGGGAAGCAAGAATTAGTTTGATGGGCCGGCCGACGGGCACGTGCAGCTCGTTGATCTCTCGTTTACCTTCTGAGTGCTGGACTTTCCACATCCATTGTTTCCCGACGATATGAACTTCGAGAGCGTTTTTCGGCGCACGCCGCATTTCGAAGAAGAGGATTGCCGCCCAGATAAACAGACCGAGAAAACAGAGAAAAGGAACAACCGTCCAGGTGATCTCAAGCCGCAGAGTACTGAATTTCCCCGGTGTCCGATCCGCCGGCGAACCCTGCCGGTATTTGATCAAGAAATAGAGACCCGCGCTGGCGATCAGGACAAGCGTGACGAACGCAATCATGAGCAGACAGGTGAAGAGCAGGTCGACCTGAGCGGCTTGCGTCGAGTCCTGGGCGGGCAAGAATGGAACATCGCCGATCATCATAACGATTTCCGCCGGCTTACCCCCCGGATCACGAGCGAACCGACCAATAACACCGTGACCAGAGCGCCAATCCGCAGTGCTGTGAAGATCGCGGGTCCGTACCCGGTCTTCGAGTTGTAGTGAAAACAAAGTAACAAGAGATCGTCGACCGCCGACCCGATCTTCTGTTGGCTGGCCAGCCGCAGGCCGTTCCTCAACTGGTCAGTCGAATAATTTACTCCCATCAGGTAACTCGAGATGCGGCCCGATGGAGTAACGAAAACCAACCCGGTCGGGTGGATGAATTGTTGACTCGGCTCGTCATAACGAAATCCGAAACCGATCTCATCTGCAATCTTCCGGATATCAGCGGACGAACCAAGGAGAAAATGCCATCCGTTGGCCCCCCCGGATTATCCAGGTGCCGCAGATAGGCTTCCTTCTTGGCGGCTGCCAGGGCCGGCGTTTCGTTTGGATCGATCCCGATAAAGATGAACTGGTAATCTTTCCCGGGAAGCAGGTCGTGAAGTTCGGCAAAGATTTTGGTAACGGAATCCAAAACCACGCCGCACAGCATCGGGCAACGATGATAACCCATCGTCAAAATGGTTGGCCGATTCATCAGATCGGCCAGACGAACCTGTTTTCCTGTTTCATCAATAAAAATCGTGTCGGCAGAGATCTGCCGGTTCAGATGCTGTTCGAACCGAACCGCGCGGTTGGGATCGTCCGCGTTGGCCGCCCAACCCCGGGAGCAACAACCCACGGCAAGGAGCAAACAGCAGAGATACGGCCATGCCTGGTTTTCAATCCGGCCGCTCATGGCGGCGCGCTCCTGGGGTAAACGTCATTTTTTTGCTGGATCATCTCGACTTCAGTCGGTCCGGTCTGCGCCGGGCGAACAGGCAGACCTTGTTGGAGTAAACGTTTCATCGCCTCGTCGATTGGGATTTGCACAATACCGCGCTGACGATCTACCCAGCCGTACCGGTTCAATTTTTCGTCCTGCTCCTGAAGAAACCTTTGAAAATCGACCCCTGGATTGTTCTGGATTTCAGGCTGGGGAAAGCGAGTGACCTGTTCAACCACACTTGCTCCGGGCTGGCGCTGAGGAAAAATCCGCAACGTCATGAGGTTGAGAAAACACCAGAGCACGAGGAGCAGCATGACGAGGCCGAAAACAAATCCTGCACTCACGTACAGGAATGGACGCAATGGTACATCCTGGGATTCGAATCTCCGACGCAACGATTCTTTCGAAACGGCTTGCTTCATGATAACGAGATGTTCTCGGCCGGACTAACTTGAAGAGGAAAGCGCGGATCATTTCGAGCGAGGACCGGGGCGCGCGCTAAACCGATCAGGTAGAGGAAAATCCACGTCCCGCCCAAGCCAAAAACTGAGGCGAGATCGTACCAGTTGATATGCAGAGTGTGCCGAGAAGAAGGCGCGATATACCAAAGCCACCCCGCCAATTGCAGCACTAACTGTGAACCGGCGAGCAGCATCAGAGAGCGGCCCCTTTGCTTGAACGAGCGAAACAGGAGAAGGATAAAAGGCGCGAAAAACTGGCCGGCAGCAAGTAAACAAGCAAGCCAGAGCCAACCGCCGTGGATGCGGTGCAAGTACCAAGTTACTTCATGAGGTAAATTTCCGGCATAGATAATCAAAAGTTGGGCAAACGCCAGATAAGTCCACAGCATCACAAATGTCAGCAGCAGATTGCCAAATTGGTTAAGAATTTGTGGCGTGTAAAAATGCTCAAATCCGGGATGGTTGCGGAACAAATAGAGCAGGATAATCGCCAGTGAAATGGCGCAGAGAACCTGGGCCGAGAGGATCAGTGGCGGAAACACGGTTGAATACCAATCTCTTTCCAGCACCATCACCCAATCGATCGTGGCAAAGGTCACGATCAGGCAATGCCAGACCAAACCCGGTCCGCTGAGGGTGCGCGCCTTAATCGTCGGCTCCGGGTCACTCGTCTTATCTTGTTCCCGCGACAGTCTGCGCAGGAAGAATCCCAGCGTAATCCAGGTTCCGAAATAAAGGATCGCCCGAATCAAAAAGCCCGGCGCATTTAAGTAGACGGCTCGTTGTTGTGCGATCGGGTCGTACCGTCCGCGTCAGGTATGCCCAAGGAAACAAAACGTGCGTCCGCAGAATGATGGGAACAAACAGGACGGCAAACCACGGCACCGGTTCGACTGCCGCCTCTAGAAATCGACGGACACCAATTCCCCATCTGCCTCCCGTCAGATGGTGTAACATCAGCAGCGAATAAGAGCCTAGACTGATTCCGAGCCAGAAAAGATAACCGATCAGATAGGAGGGCATCGCGCGCTGAGGATCAAACAATACGCCCGCGAAAAGCGCCAGGAGCCCGAGGCCGGCCAGCAAGAGAGCTCCGGTCCGAACTTTGGGGAAAGTTAGTTTATCGAAATTCATTCAGCCGTTCATTGGGGCAGCTTCTTTTGTTCGTCCGACGGCAATGAGGAGGCCGGCACATTCCGGGAGAGCTGGAGCGCCCGGATATAAGCGATAATTGCCCAACGATCTGCCTCATTGACCCGATCGCCGTACGCGTACATCACTCCGTAACCATGTGTGATGACATTGAAAAAATGGCCTTCCGGCGCCGCCATAAGGCGCGGTTCGTGGAAGGAAGGAGGAGCGGGGAAACCACGCTGCACGATCATGCCATCGCCGTCCCCGGAAAACCCGTGGCACTCGGAACAGTAGATATTGAAACGTTCTCGACCGTGAGCGAGGTCTTCCGATGTGACCTGTCGCGGAAAGCCGATTACAAGGTGACCGTTAATTTCGCCATCTTCGAAGAAGGGGTCGCCGATTGAGTTCTCCCGCGCGACGGTGCCCGCAATGAGCGGGCGAGCTGAACTGTGATCAGGAAAGAAGTCATTCGATTGCTGTGTCTTGATCCGCGCATCCACGCGCATCTCGCGTTGGCAACCGCAGAGGATAAGCCAGATGAAGCAGGCGAGAACTTGTTTAAGCCGGAGGTTAGGGTGGGCCACAAGCTCCAGGCGGCTCAAACAAGTTCTCGCTAAGGCTCGAATGAATTTTCGCTCTACCGGCACAGGGGAGCGAGGCACTCTGAGAGGATCGATTAGGCGGTGCACGCCACACCCGACACGTTGAAAGTTGAGCGCCCTCATCGCATCACCTCCCCGTGACGCGGTACCGGATCTAAATAAAGTTCTGTTATGTTTGTTGATTGTGCGCTGCTGAGTAAGTCACGCCAGGATACAAGATCAAAAGCCGGGTCGGACGCGGAAAGCAGCAGGCAGAAATGATCGGTAGTAACTCGTTCGAATCCGGGAACGTCAAAGACCGGATGATGTAATTGGGGCAAACCGTTTAACACGAGCATCCCGACAAGGCTGGACAATGCCGCGCCGAGCACAGTTAGTTCAAAGGTAACAGGAATAAACAATGGCCAACTGTGAAGCGGCCGGCCGCCGATATTTAATGGATAGGCCAGGCTTAACGCCCAGACTTGAAAGAAGTAGCCGGTGATCCCGCCGCCGATTCCTCCGAGAAGCGCGATTAAGGGAACCCAGCTATGCTTTTGCTCCACGAGCTCCGGCATGCCTTCCGGCGAGGGAGCAAAGACATCGTAGCGGGTGAGGCCTGCCTGTCGCATACGGTTTACTGCGCCTTGCAGCTCCGCTTTGTCTGCGAAGAGAGCGGCTACGCCATAGAGCCGATTGGATCCGGTCTTCATGCGACGCCTGGCTCCTGTTCCCCCAATAGCTCGCGGACTTCGTACATCGACATCAACGGGAGAAAACGAATGAACAAAAAGAGCAACGAAAGAAAAAGCCCGACAGAACCAAAAAGAACTGCCCAATCCCAGAATGTCGGAGCGTAGAATCCCCATCGGGACGGCAGAAAATCGCGGTGCAAGCTTACGATAATAATCACGAAACGCTCTACCCACATGCCGACATTGACGCTCAAAGCGACAAAGAAGAGCTTCACCGGACTAGTGCGGATCCGGCGTGACCAGAGCAACTGCGGGATCAGTACGTTGAAGAGGATTAAGCACCAGTAGACCCATCCATACGGGCCAATAACGCGGTTAAGCGTCATATATTGCTCGTAGATATCGCCGCTGAACCAGCCGAAGAAATTTTCGAGCACGTATCCATAACTAACGATCAGTCCCATCGCGAGCATGACGTTCGCCATGTTGTTCAGATGGCGGAGCGTCACGACGTTTTCCAACCGATAGAAAGCTCGGAGCGGAATCAAGATGTTCAGCACCATCGCAAAACCCGAATAGACTGCGCCCGCGACAAAGTAAGGTGGAAAGATCGTTGAGTGCCAACCCGGCAGCATTGTTTCCGCAAAATCAAGGCTGACCACACTATGAACGGAAACGACCAACGGCGTGGAAAGCCCGGCGAGTAATAGGTAAAGACTCTTGTAGTTTCCCCAGTGCCGAGCAGAACCTCGCCAGCCGAGACAAAGAACCCCGAAGATTCGTCGAGAGAACCACGTCCGCGCCCGATCGCGCATCGTCGCCAGATCCGGGATCAAACCAGTATACCAGAAAACGAGTGAGACCGTGAAATAGGTGCCAACTGCAAAAAGATCCCAAATAAGAGCACTCCGAAACTGCGGCCAGAGCCCCATCGTGCTCGGATACGGAATCATCCAATAAAAAACCCAGGGGCGCCCGAGATGAAGAAGGGGAAACATCGCGGCGCATCCTACCGCGAACAACGTCATCGCTTCCGCTAACCGGTTAATCGAATTCCGCCACTTCTGGGCGAGGAGCAAGAGAATTGCCGAGATCAGCGTTCCCGCATGGCCAATCCCGATCCACCAAACGAAGTTGACGATGGCAAAACCCCACGCGACCGGGATGTTGATTCCCCAAACACCAACGCCGATCGCGAACAGCACGGTGATACCAAGCAAGAGGAGCATTAACAGGACGAAGGCAACGGCAAAACCAATCCACCAGGCGCGGGGATGCTCGCGGCGGAGAACGATTCCCGCAATTTGGTCAGTGACGTTCTCGCGAGTCAGACCGGCCGCGACAAGCTTTCTCGGATAGCCCAGTGGCGAAGTTTCGCCGCCTTGCCGACCTTGCCTATCGAGTTTTTCTACGGGCATAGCAAGGTGGACCTTAGGTAAATGAGATGAAGAGACCGTTTCGCAGGATTGCCCGGTCCTGTGACGGTAGGGCGGAAATTTATTAGAGCCTCAGGCGAGAATTTGTTTGGCGGACACGTCAGATAAAGAGATTGTCTCGCAACGCCCGAGGTCGGTAGGGGCAAGCTCCTGCTTGACCATCTGATTGCGCACCGCCTTTCGATCCGGACGAGCCGGAGCTCATCCCTACCGCAGCCGTTCTTGACGCCATTCCGAAAGCGGCTCGGATAAATCTTCGGCCTACCGGCACAGCTTCCCGCCCACGTTGCAAAACAATAGTTAAATTTTCGAGAGCGTTTCACGACGTCTCAGGGTCGGCTTTGGGTTTGCCGTTTTCTGGTTTCACTTTCGCCAAATAGGTAGTTCTGGGACGGGTATTCAGCTCGCCAAGTAAGGCGTAATTCAGCGGTGATCTTTTAAGCCGGGCGGCTCGGCCGGCGTGATTTTTGATATCGCCAAAAATGATCGCCTCGGTCGGACAAGACTGTGCGCAGGCCGGAACAACTTCGTCAGGCCCCAGTGACCGATTTGCCACTTCTGCGTTAATCTCGGCGTTTCGAATGCGTTGGACGCAGTAGGTACATTTCTCCATGATCCCGCGGGTGCGAACCGTGACTTCCGGGTTCCACATTAACTGCCGGACAGGAGTCTTCAGGTCGGCGTACTGCAGGAAGTTGAATCGTCGAACCTTGTAAGGGCAGTTGTTCGAGCAAAATCTGGTTCCGATGCAGCGATTGTACACCTGCTGATTGAGCCCTTCGGCGCTGTGGAGGGTGGCTTCTACCGGGCAGACCAGCTCGCACGGCGCCGTTTCGCAATGCATGCAAGGCACCGGTTGATGATGCACTCGCGGGTTCGCGAGATCACCGTCAAAGTAGCTATCTACCCGGATCCAGTACATTTCACGGCCACGCCAGACCTGGTCCTTGCCAACCACGGAAATATTATTCTCCGCCTGGCAGGCAATCATGCAGGCGTTGCATCCGATGCACGCGTTGAGATTAACCACCATCCCCCACTGCAGCGGTGCGGTAAGTAGCTCTGATGGATTAATGATCTCACTGCGCGCCGCTTCAGGGGAAACCACGACCTGTTCCTTCTCCAGATCGGAACGATCAACTAGCCGTACTGGCTCGCGACCATCCATCGCGTGATGTAACTGCGTGGAAACCAGCTGATAAGTTTCGTTCAGCTTCCTGATCCGACATCCCGACCGGTTCCAGAGATCGCTCCCGCCGCGAAGCTGGTAGGTGGCAAAACCGGTGAGAGATGACACCCGTCCATATGGAGCTCGGCCGGAATTCAGCAGCAGCGAGACAACGTTGGGCGCCTGACCCGGCTGGATCCAGACCGCGATCGCGAGCCTTTGTTGTCCAACCGCGAGCTCAACCATATCCCCGTTTCGCAGATCGAGCCTATGGGCAAGTTCAGCACTGATAAAAGCTGGGTTATCCCAACTAACTTTGCTGATCGGCAGAGGCAACTCCTGAAGCCACGCGCAGTTCGCGTAACGCCCGTCCCAGAGTGTGGGATCAAGATGAAAGCTTATTTCGATCTGGTCGGGAGTGCCGGGCGGCGCCAACGCTGGTAGTTTCGCTTCGCCTACTGTGATCGGCTCCAAGGCGGTGTTTGGGACGACACCATCGCGCAAAGCCTGTTCCCAGGCCAATTCAAAGTCTGCCCAATGACCCTTTTGCTGCCAGTACTGGCGAATAATCTGGTAGTCGCTTGATGAAAAATCCTCGAGGCATGCTGCCAACAATTCGTGCAAGGAGCGGCCCCCGTAGAGCGGCGCAATTAACGGCTGCACGATTGAGATTGTGCCGTCTGAGGCGCGCGCGTCGCTCCAGGTTTCCAGGGAATGCGCAGCCGGCAGGTGCCAGACACACGCCTTTGCCGTCTCATTCTGATATTCGCCCCAATGAAGGGAATAACGCGCCCGGCGGAGCTTCGTATTTAAACCGAGTTCCGGAGGCGCCGTTGCCACTGGATCTCCGCCGAGCACCAGGACAAAATCAGCGGACTTGTTGTCCAGGGCAGAGCAGAGCTCTCGCAACCCTTCGAGTGGATCACTCGCATTGCCAATGACTGGGGAGAGGTAGCGAATGGCTGCGCCGGCGGAGCCGATCTGGTGATTCAGACTCTGCACCATCGCCTGAACTGGTGCCGGCTGACGCGGACCGGTGAGAAACAGGCAGCGAGAGCCGGCCTCTTTTGCGTCAGCAACGAGACGATCCAGCCATTCGACGATTCCCGGAGGAGGTGTTTCCGCCGGTGTCCCGGGCGTCCTCATGTTCGCTCCGAGCCGAATCGCGATTTGCAAAAGCAACGGTCCGATTCGGCTCGGTGCTACCGCGATTCGCCAGTCAGCCACCGTCCCGGTAAGTGTCATCGTCGGTTCAGCCGCATAAAGCTTTATCGGCCGAGTCGCCGCGCCGTTCTCAAAAGACCGCCGTCTGCCGAACGCGCGCGCCAATCGCAAGCTGTCGGGCTCTTCGAACAAAAAATCTGAATCGAGCGCGATGAGAACGTCGACCGAATCCAATTGGTATTCAGGTTCCAGCGGCTGACCAAAGAGCTGGCGGCAACCTTCGTGGATGTTGAAACGGGGGGCTGGTTGCCAGTGATGCCATTGCGCCTCGGGATATCGGTTTTGGAATTCTGCGATCTGCGCCTGCAAAGTCGGCGATGAGGAGTTCTCGATCAGGATATGAATCCCTCTGCCTCGAACGCCTTTCTTCGCGCGCAACTCGTCGGAGAGGTGGTCCAGCAAGACGTCCCAAGTCTGGATCGCATCACGTTCCAGAATATTTTGGGATCGATCCGGGTCATAGAGCTGTGATATTGCGGCCTGCTCAAATACGCTCGCGCCGCCCAGACTCGCAGGATGCCTTGGATTTCCCTCAACCTTGGTCGGACGACCTTCGTGGCTCTTGACAATTACTCCCGTGGCGTAGCCGTCGCGGAGCAGCACCGTCGCGAAATGGAGCGGACGTCCCTGAGTCATTCCGTGCGGATCTTGTACATAAGGAACGATACTTTCCTGGGGCTGCTTGCTGCAGGCCCCTAGACCGGCCATTGCAAACGTCGCGCCCATGATCTTAACGAAATGCCGCCGATCAACCGGCTCGGCTGCCGCCGGGAATTCACCGGTCAGCCAAGGCGCGCATTCGGCTGCATCGGACAGTTCGTCGACGCTCCGCCAGAAATGGGGCGTTTGACGTTTCACGTTTCGGGTTTCACGTTGGCGGTCTTCGTCTTGTCTTCGAACATTTCATTGCACGCCTGCTTCGGAGCGCTCCAACTTGACCAGTTCGCTTTCGGTTCTTTCAGCGATGGCATGTTGTGCAATCCATGATCTCCGTTGCGCTCTTAATTCCGGCCGGCCGAAAAACGTCGTCGTTTCTCCACTGCCGGCCTGAGGACGGTTTCCAGGTAAGGTTGAAAACCTCCGAGCGCGGCCGGAGAAACTCGGTCGGGTGTCGGTGACAACTGATGCACCACTGCATGTAAAGCGTCTGGTCTTTCCAGGTGATCGGCATCTCGCCGACATTGCCGTGACAGGTGGAGCAGCCAATGCCTTTGCTGACGTGAATGCTGTGGTTGAAATAGACAAAATCAGGCAGGTTATGGACTCGCTGCCACCTCATTGGTTTTGATTCCGCCAAACTGTCGCGCACCGGGGACAGGACCGGAGCCTGGGTCCAGATTTGCGAGTGGCATGTCATGCACGTGTGGGTGGATGGCATTCCCGCGTAAGCAGAGGTCTCGACCGAATCGTGACAATAGCGGCAATCGATGCCGAGTTGCGCGACATGGTGTCTGTGGCTGAATGGAACCGGCTGCTCAATGGCGCGGTGGACATCGGTGTAATAAGGTGACCACGTGACCACATAAGCGGCGTAGCAGAGGCCTCCGAGGAAAAAAGGGAACGCGATCAATCCAACTCGAAATCGTGTGTTCGCTCTCGGAGAAAAGATCTGGGACATCGCAAGGTCCGGCTGACTGGGGAACAACCAACGGAGACGGAATGCGGAAGGGAACAGCCCGTCGGCAAAAAGGCTCCCCTTAACATCGCATTCGACTACAAAGCTGGATGTGACGCTTTTCCTCGGGGATGACAAGCTGGGCAAAGCTGCGGACGTGGGCGTCCAGACGTAGAGACATCTGAACGGTATCAAAAGGAAAGCCGTGCCGGGCGACTACGGACAATATACAAAGATGGATTCGCGGGTCCGCCGAGCCTGTTTCATCGCACTTGGCCGATGATCGAGTGCCGAACTCCGACCACACCTCGCGGAGGTGTTAAAACCGGCAATTGCTAATTCGAGCCGGTCGTTTGTTTGGTTTGCTTGATCGAACTGCTGCTGGGAGAACTCGAAGTCGTCGAGCAGGCCGTAACGGCCGCCAGAACTAAACCAATGCTCAGGACAATGATAGAATGGCGCGCGATTTTCATTATACGTTTTTCGCTTTCCGCGCCGTGATCGGTTTCCTGGAAAACGCGGTTTCGGCATGACGGATTTGTCGGGCTTCCGAACATTTCTAGCTAACACGGTGTATTTTGATTAACGCTCTGGCGAATGGGCGAATCTGTGGGTACTGACTTACTCGTGATCCATGGCGGCTCGGAACAAACAAAATGCATATGCGGGCTGCCGCCGGCCAGTTCATCGGAGCCCGGAGTGTCGTCTACTTGAAGATGAGTGACCCGATTGCGCCCGGAAATGTTTCAAACTTCTGCCCGGTCGCCGTTCTATTCATGGCTCTCAGTTCTCAGGCCACAGTGAATGGTATCGTGGATGACGAGGACCGATCGGGAGATGCACCGCAAAGCCATTCTCGGACGAATCATAGGCTGCCGCAATAATTTCGAGCGCGGCTCGCGCATCCTCCAACCTCACGGGCAGTTCACCACCTATCTCCAAAGCGCGAAAGAACCGCGAAAACTGCCCGGCATAGCCCTCCGGTTCCAAGTTGTTTGCCTGCACGATCGGCCTTAACTTTTCGGCAATCTGATCTGAAGGATAGGAAAATTTCCAGGGATCGTTCGAATTCGCGTAGGGCTGCTTGCCGCTTTCCGCGGTGACGTTGCGAAAAGTGAAGCGATGACGCGAGATCTCCTCAGAGGAACCAAGCGTCACGGCCATGGTGCCCATCGAGCCGTCTGCCATTTCCAGGGACATTGCCACGCAATCTTCAACTTCAATTGCGTTTACCCGGGTCTTTGAGAAAGCGAAGACCCTTCGCGCAGGCCCAACAATATAGAGGATCATGTCGAGGGCGTGAATAGCTTGGCTGAGAAGGGCGCCTCCCAGTTCCGTTTTTTTTCGGCCGCGCCACGGATTTGCGTAATACTGAGCGGAACGCTTCCAGGCGACATCAACATTAAAGACAAATGCTTCTCCGGTGAGACGTTGATCGATGAGTCGCTTCAAACGTTGCAAGCCATGCCCAAAGCGGTACTGAAAGATCGGCATCAGGCGCCCACGCGCGGCCTGGGCAGATTGCTGAAGACGATCGATTTCATTTAGGCTGCCGACGACTGGTTTTTCGGAAAAGACATGCTTGCCAGCATCGAGCGCGGCCTGGATTTGCTGAAAATGAAGGTTAGGCGGTGTGCAAATATCGATAATATCGATGTCCGCACGCTCGCAAAGCGGCTCGAACTGCTCAACAATCTCGGGAACTTGATACTTCGAAGCGACTTTTTTTGCACGTTTCCGATCGATGTCGCAGACGGCAATCACTCGGAACTGATCCGGGAGGGCTCGATAACCTTCGAGATGCTGGGCACCGATTCCGACGCCGATCACTGCCACGCGGAGAGAAGCCATAGAAAGCTCAATGCTACCTGTTAGAGTTTCTCATTCCAATGGAGTTCAGAAATGTCGTGCAACGATTCATCGACCATGCAAGCTATACTTGATTCACAGGAAAGGGAGTTCGACCGTTGCCGAGGGGAGGAGGCTTTTCGTAAAGGATCCATACCAGTGCAGTTTCATATTGAAGAGGTCTTGGATCGATTATCTGACCAACCCCCTCCCCAGCCCATGTCGCTTGATGCCGTCAGCAAAGCTGCGTTTCCTCAGTCGTTGCCGGCGTTCGGGATCGAGCTTGGCTCTTTCTGGTTGGGGTGAAGTCCCCGGTCCTCCTCCTCTCTACATCCCATCATTCAGGAAGGGTGGCCCCTTGCGTCCGTGTCTGTCTATTACGGCAGGTAGCGTCACGTGTGGCACCACATGTGTCGGGAGAGCCGCCGAAAGAGGCGCCTCGATGAAAACGTTTGCTTGCAGGTTAGGAGTGTCGGTATTTCGCTTGATAATGTCAGCCAGCGTGGTGTTTGCAATCATAGAGGCCGTTGCGTCGTTAAACCCTTCATTCATCCAGAAAAAACGATCTCCCGCCCTTAAAGCGTGAAACTGACGTGCGATAATTGCTTGGAAAGTAGGGCCTACGATGGCACCGGGAGCATGTTTCTCCGCCAAGCCGCCCATGAACAAGTCTACGTTATCGATGGTGCCGTAGACGGCCTCAAGGTTTTTCTGCAGTACAGGATCGTCGGTCAACTGCGTAAAGGAATCGTATCGTTCAAGCCCGATCGCCTGCCGCGTCTGGTTAAGCGTGCCGAGACCTACATCCCTCTCGCGCTGTATGTCAATTGCGATGAGATCTATTTCGTCTATGCCGCCGCCGACAAGACCTGCAAACAGTAGGTTACGAAGTGCCGCCACTACGTAAACGTCGGTCGCCTGAGAGAAGTCCACGCCGATGGCGCGTATCAGCGGGTTGATGCCATTTGACTCATCTATCTCGGGCGTATTAAAGAACGCCTGCCCGATCGATTCGGTGAAGACTACGTTTCCGTTATTGTCGAGCCCCTCCTGCGTGTCCGATACCTGTGTATGCAGCCGGAAAGCGGCGGTAGAAAATTCCTGCGTCACTTGAGCATCTATATTCGGATTATAGCCACGGTAGGGTCCCAGAACTGGCCCGATGAGCAGAGGCAAATACTCCGTATAAACGATATTTTGATACTCCGCCGTCGTGATGGCTTTTGCCATATTGTAAAGCTGATCACCCGTCCATTCGGAATGCCCAGCTTTGAGAGTATGAACCCAGAAATTATGCTCGCGCATAAACAGGGTCGTAAGTGCGGTCAACTCCGGGTTCTCCATCACTCGTGGATCGCCGGTAACGAATGTGTCGTTTATTACCGGGAGGGCTTGCCCGTTGTCAGAGCTTACTAAGGTTCCGTCGGCGCTACGCAAGGAGGCAGCTATCTCTGCGGTCGAGCCGTAAAGTTGAGAAAGATCGAGGTATCCGGCGACGGTATTGATTATCGTGTTGGTGTCCGGGCTTCTCGTGTCCCGAGTCATAAGGATGCTGGTTCCAGAAGGAAAAACCGGATCACCCGGCGGAACGAGGATATTAATGGCTGCTGAGGTTAGCGGCGTTTCTTCCAGATCGAGGTCATGATCCACGAATTGTCCGAAAACGTATAGCCATGCTGAAGCAACCGGATCGGTCGTCTGGCCGTTTTGACCATTCGCGCCGGTGCCTCCTGAGATGACGTTGCTGATAGTTCTGGGATTTGGGCCGTTTACTAGTCCGTCATCAGTTCCGCGGGCGAAGTTGAGCGGAGTCAATGCGGTCTCTGGCGAGCCAGGAACGACATCAAGATCCGGATTTTTGAGGTTGTTGCCAGAACCGCCGATCGGGCGGAACTCTTTGAGCAGGCTTATTTGAGAACTATTCGTCCCCGTAAGATCGGCGCCTGCTGCCGACACGGCCATCAAACACAAGCAACAGGCTATGGTTTCGGGAATGCGGTTGCGAAGTGCAATGGGCTTTTTGAGTTTGGTCAAATAAGTATGGCTGAAGGGGTTGTGAGGTATTCCCGGGCTTTGTGGGAATCGCAATATAAGCTTTATTTTGCGCATAGGAGGATTTTTTTGCTGAAATCAGGACAAAATGGCAAGCACTTCTCGGAAAAAATACAAAAACGCGTCAAAGATGGCTTTAGAGAGTATCCCAGCGCAACGAGGAGATTGCCTACGAGTAACAACGTTCCGGTGGCATTTTGACCCGCAAGATCAAACGCCTCGGGAACAGCCGCTTAGCCGGTGGCTGGCAGCTTTGACATCCGCCCTATCGTTTTCGATATTCCGGTGAGTGAGCGATCTGGATCTGAACAATCTGCTTGAGGGCTGGCCGCTCGAGCCCGGCCAAATCAGAGCACGTAAAATCATGGGGAGAGATGGGCGGGAGAAAGTGCAGTTGCGCGTTGACCTCGGTCTCATCCAGATGGAGCTCAATGGTCGCCCGGACGGAGAGAGGCCCCATGGATTTGAATCTCTGCTTGAGTATCACCAGGCCCAGGCAAAAGCTCTCCGCGATTCTGGAAAAGCCTACTTTCTTGGCGAGCAGGATCTCCTCGGTTTGCAACATGAAGGTTACCAGTACTACCACCGGTACATCAGTCTGTTTCAGCTCAGTGACTTCCGTAATGTCGTGCGCGACACCAAGCGAAATCTCGATCTGTTTGATTTTGTCTCCGAACACGCGACCGAGGACGAAACCAAATGGGCTTTTGAACAGTTCAGGCCCTACGTCATGATGATGAACACCAGGGCGAGCGCTTCGCTCGCTTTGGAGGACAAGGCCGTAGGCCTGGCCCTTGAGGTGATCCAGCAGGGCAAAGCGGAAATCGAATCCTTCTATCGAAAGATCGGCCAGCCGGAGTGGGTCGAGTCATCATCAGAACTGGCTTTTCTCGACGAATGGCTGAGGGAGGTTGAAGAAAACATCCCACTCAGCCCGCTTGAGACAATGGAACGCGATTTACAGAGGGCCATTGCCGATGAAGCCTATGAGCGGGCGGCAGAGCTTCGGGATGCTATCCGGAATATGTCGCGCAAACGCCCGGACGAGCGGGTGGATCGTTGATCGGTGAACGGCCATGGAGTGCGCGCGACTTGTCGCCGCTTTGAGATCGCGCGGAGGGCTGCTACCAACAGGGACCTTTTCGCCAGGCAGAAGCCCGCATTTCGTGGTTCGGTCCTCGGCGCTACGGGAAGATCCCTTCACAAATATGCAAGTCACTTTGGCCAATATCCGTGCTCTGGAGGATCTGGGGTTTGCGATCGCCGTGCCAGATGCCATTTACGCGGAGGGCAATTCGGGCAATAGTCTTCGCCAGTGGGAAAATTGCGTTCCGACACCCGATCGATTCAGCCCTTCCTGGAAACGAAGTCAGGACTCACGGAAAGCTCGTTTTAGATGAAGCGTTTGATCCTTTTTCTTATCCCGATGGTTGCCATCGGTCTGCTCTGGCTCGGCGCGGCGCGTGGCCGTGATGCAGGTGCAAGCCGGACCCTCGAAGAAGCAAACCGCGACAAGATTCTGCTGATCACGGAAGGAACCGAACCCCGTACCTTAGATCCGCAAATCGCCCAAGGAGTGACCGAGAGCCACATCATTAATGCCCTGATGTCGACCCTGGTCGAAAACGATTTGAACGATCAGTCGAAGGAAATTCCTGGTTTGGCCGAACGTTGGGAGCACAACGATGATTATTCGGTCTGGACGTTTCATATCCGAGACAACGCTCGCTGGTCGAACGGCGATCCGGTTACCGCAAGCGATTTTGTCTATTCCTATCGGCGAATGCTCACTGCCAGCCTGGGAGCGGGCTACGCGGATTCGCTCTTCATTTTGAAAGGTGCTCGTGACTACTACGAGGGCAAGACGAAGGACTTTGGGCAGGTCGGAGTAAAAGCCATTGACGATCGCACCTTGCGAATCGAGTTGGTCGGGCCAACCCCCTATTTCCTTTCGGAATTGCTGCACTCGGCCTGGTTTCCGGTTAACGAGAAAACAATCCTGAAATTTGGGAAAATTGATGATCGCGACACTAAATGGACCGCTCCAGGCAACTATGTCGGAACCGGGCCGTTTATTCTCAAGACGTGGCGGCCGAACGACGTTATAGAAGTCGTACGCAATCCCTATTATTGGGACGCGCAAACTGTCAAACTGAACGGGATCAACTTTTACTCGATTGAGAACGACAATACGGAAGATCGGGCCTTTCGAGCAGGCCAGCTTCACAAAACCAACACGGTGCCGCTGGACCGCATTCCGTATTATCGGCGCGAACGTCCCGATCTCATCAAAATTACCCCTTACGAAGGCACCTATTTTTATCGTCTCAATGTCGACCGAAAACCCCTCAACGATCCGCGAGTTCGGCTTGCCTTGAATCTTGCCCTCGACCGCGCATCCATCTGCCGGAACATCACTCGGGCCGACCAAAAACCGGCGACGGGCTACGTTCCGCCGGGCATGGGCGACTATCAGGCGCTCAATCGCATCGCGTACAATCCCGACCGCGCCCGCCAACTGCTCGCGAAAGCCGGTTTCCCGAACGGAAAAGGTTTTCCCAAGTTCAACATTCTGATCAACACGAATGAAGCCCATCGGACAATCGCGGAAGCGGTTCAGCAGATGTGGAAAGAGGAACTCAATATAGATGTCGGGATCGAGAACCAGGAGTGGAAAGTGTACCTGGACTCTCAGAACAACATGAATTACGACATCTCGCGTTCGGCCTGGATCGCTGATTTCATGGATCCGGTGACTTTCCTCGACATGTGGACGACCGGAAATGGCAATAACAACACCCACTGGTCCAACCCGCAGTATGACGAGTTAATCGCGCAGGCGGCCAGGACCGGTGATCCGGCCAAGCGGCTCGATCTGTTGCGGCAGGCCGAGGAGGTATTCCTGAGCGAACCGCCGGTGGTGCTTATCTATTGGTATACCCGCTGTTGCCTGATGGACCCCTCCGTACAGAATTGGAACCCGCTGGTTCTGGATAATCATAACTACAAGTTTATTGATTTGGCTGAACCGACTGGTACCCCAGAGCAACTCGCGAAGAATGAGCCGAAGCCGCACAATCGGTGATTCTTACGCAGCTTCCTCTCGAGAGGGACGAGAAGCTGGAAATGTCTTGCAACGTCTCTTTGGTCCTGTGCCGGTAGGGCGAAAATTCACTCGAGCCTTAGCGAGAACTTGTTTGAGCCGGACGCTGGAATGGGCCACGCGCCAGACGGCTCAAACACGTTCTCGCCTGGCGCTCGTCCGCCAAGGCGGATCGCCCTACCGGAACAGGGCATTCGCCCTACCGACGCCGGGCGGTGCGCTCCTCCGAATTCTTGATGGGCCATGATTAAGGTCATTCTGGGTCGCCTGCTTCAACTTATCCCAGTCCTCTGGGTCCTGGTCACCTTAACCTTCTTTCTTTCGAAGAGCATTCCGGGCGGCCCGTTCAGCGCGGAACGGCAGGTCACTCCGGAAGTCAAGGCACAGCTCGACGCATACTACGGCTTGGATAAGCCGGTTTGGCAACAGTATCTGAGTTTCCTGAGCAAAGCCGCCCGGTTCGATTTTGGGCCGTCGTATACCTACCAGACTGATTCGGTAAACGAGGTGATCGCGCGGTCTTTTCCTATTTCCCTGCAGATCGGAGCACTGGCTTTTCTGATCGCACTTGTTCTCGGAGTAACCACGGGGGTCGTCGCGGCGGTTAAGAAAAACACGATCCTCGACTATCTGCCAATGGGACTGGCGATGGGAGGGATCTGTGTGCCCACCTTTGTCATGGGGCCGATTCTCGCGCTGGTCTTCGGCCTTGTACTGAGGCTGGCGCCGGTCAGCGGTTGGTACGGATTGAATTACGTTCCTTTTCCGCCCATGGTCATGCCGGCGGTTACCCTCGGGTTGTTTTATGCGGCTTATATTGCGCGGCTGACGCGAGGAGGCATGCTCGAAATTCTGAATCAGGATTTCATTCGGACGGCCTTGGCAAAGGGTGTGCCCTATCATCTGATCATTTTGAAGCACGCCTTGCGCGGCGGCTTGTTGCCGGTTGTCGCTTTTCTGGGTCCGGCATTTGCCGGGTTAATAACCGGTTCGTTTGTCGTCGAAAAGGTTTTCAATGTACCTGGCCTTGGCCAGGAGTTTATCAAATCGGTCTTCAACCGGGACTATCCGCTCATCCTGGGAACGGTCGTTTTCTATGGGGCGCTCATTGTCGTCTTCAATCTGGTCTCAGACGTGCTGCAATCATTGATGGATCCGCGATCGAGAAAGTGAGTCATGAGTATTGCCTCTGCACCGGTTGAGAGCGTTCCAATGGTGGATGAGCCGGCCATCGGCGGAGGTTCCTTGTGGGGCGACGCCTGGCATCGGCTCCAGAAAAACAAACTCGCGATCTTTGGTTTGGTCTTTGTTGCACTGATGACCCTCGTGTGTATCCTCGGCCCGTTTTTTACCGGCTACACTTACGAGCAAACCGATCTGACCCTCAAAGCAAGTCCTCCGCTCGATCCGTTGGTGGAAAGGTCGGAACCGCGGAAAAACGGGCCACCAAAAATCGCGCTGATCGCGCTTTCCAACCTTGGCGACGAATTTCTCGATCAGACCAGGGCTCAGCGACAGGAAATAGAGCGCCGGATCGAACACGGCGAGAGCTACCAGTTTGAAAAATACACTTACCGACGGATTAATCAGAAGCATCTCTTTGGTACCGACGAACTTGGGCGTGATTTGTTGACTCGTGTTCTCGTGGGTGGGCGAATTTCCCTGGCGGTTGGGTTTGCCGCCACGCTCGTGAGCGTGGTGATTGGCGTGCTTTGGGGCGCTATCGCGGGTTTTGTCGGAGGGCAGCTCGACAACTTGATGATGCGTTTCGTTGATATTCTTTACGCTCTTCCGTTCACCGTCGTGGTCATCCTGCTTATGGTCTGGTTTGGCCGAAACATCATCCTGCTCTTTGTCGCTATTGGCGCAGTGGAATGGCTGAACATGGCTCGCATTGTCCGTGGCCAGATCATGTCGCTCAAGAACCAGGAGTTCATTGAGGCGGCAATCTCCCTCGGCCTCCGTCAGCGCCGGATTCTCTTTCGTCACCTCCTGCCGAATGTGCTCGGGCCGATTATTATCTACGCCACGTTAACGGTTCCTAACGTGATGCTGCTTGAGGCGGTGCTTAGTTTCCTTGGTTTGGGTGTTCCTCCTCCGATGAGTTCCTGGGGAGTCCTCATTTCGGAGGGAGCGAAAGCAATGGAAACATACCCGTGGCTGCTTTGTATTCCGGCGGTTTTCTTTTCGCTGACTCTTTTTTCGCTCAACTTCCTCGGAGACGGTTTGCGCGATGCTCTGGACCCAAAATCGAGCAAAGATTAGCCGAAAGCCGAAACACCAGGTGTGCCTTACTCCGGAGTGCGTTTTTTGGGCGCATTCGAATTCTTCGCACGAAAACAAAACGTAGCTTTGTCTTATGTCGCTGCTCGAAGTTGAACATCTGAAGACTTTTTTCCACACTCGCGCGGGAGTGGTTCGGGCGGTCAATGATGTTTCTTTTTCCATTGAGCCAGGGGAAACGCTGGGAATCGTTGGCGAGTCTGGGTCAGGCAAATCGGTCACCTGTTACTCTCTTCTGCGACTCATTCCGCAGCCGCCGGGTAAGATTGAATCGGGTCGGGCGCTCTTCTCCGGAATCGACCTGTCTGACCTGCTCGGAAGAGCAGGTTCGACGCATCCGCGGGAAACGGATTTCGATGATCTTCCAGGATCCGATGACTTCGCTCAACCCTTACCTGCGGGTGGTCGATCAGTTGATTGAGCCGCTGTTAGTTCACGATCGGCTCTCACGGCCTGAGGCGATAAAGCGCGGCATTGAAAGTTTGGAAGAGGTGGGAATCCAGGACGCTGCCCGCCGGATCGGTTTTTATCCCCATCAATTTTCCGGAGGAATGCGGCAACGGGTCATGATCGCGATGGCATTGATTGCCCGGCCGGAGCTTCTGATCGCCGATGAACCAACCACCGCTTTGGATGTCACGGTTCAGGCGCAGATTCTTGAGTTGATTCGGAAGCGCCAGAAAGACCTGGGGACTGCCGTAATTTTTGTTACTCACGATTTGGGAGTGGTGGCATCTTTCTGCCAGAAAGTGAAAGTTATGTACGCCGGGCGGATCGTTGAGGCCGGTCTGATCGACCAGATCTTTCAGCGTCCGATGCATCCGTACAATGCGGCCCTGCAGCAATCGATCCCCGCCTTGCACCAGAAAGGGCAGCTGCTTTATACCATCCCCGGTCTGCCGCCCGATTTGACGAAAGACATTCGGGGCTGCCCGTTCGCTCCCCGATGCGCCTGGGCGGTTGACCATTGCCGGCTTCACCCGATCGAGCTCCAGGAATTGGATCCGGGACACGAAACGGCCTGTCTCCGTTTTCAAAATGGCGAGATCACCGATCTCCGAACGAAGCCGGCGCCGGAACCTGCAGTGGTATGAGCGGTTTTCTTGAGCTGTCTGATCTCAAAACGCATTTCGCGATGTACCGGGGCGTCGTGCTGCGAAGGGCAGCCGGTGCGGTGAAGGCGGTCGATGGAATTTCTCTGCAGCTGAGGAAAGGCGAGATTCTTGGATTAGTTGGAGAGTCCGGTTGTGGTAAATCAACGCTGGCGCGTACCGTCATGCAGTTAGTTCCGGCAACTGGCGGAGAAGTTATTCTGGAGGGGCGCAATCTGGCCGGCTTGAAATCGGAAACGGTGCGGCGCGAGCGGGCGAATTTCCAGATGATCTTTCAGGATCCATACGCCTCGCTGAATCCGCGGATGACGGTTTTTGATACTCTGGCCGAAGCGCTGCAAACGCGGAAAAGGCTGCCGCGAAAAGTGCTGGCCGCCAAAGTTAGCGGGTTGATGAGAACGGTCGGATTACCCGCCGGTCGCGTTGCGGCGTTACCCCCACGAGTTCTCGGGCGGTCAACGGCAGCGAATCGCGATCGCACGGGCCTTGGCGCCGGAACCGAAACTCATTCTCGCGGACGAACCCGTTTCGGCTCTGGATGTTTCCATTCAGAGCCAGATCATCAATCTGCTTCTGCAGCTTTGCCGGGAACGACAACTGACGATGATCTTTATCTCTCACGATATTTCTGTCGTGAAATACATTTCCGATCGGATCGCAGTTATGTATCTCGGCCGGCTAGTCGAAATTGGCCCGGCTTCGGACGTTGTGGAGCATCCTTTGCACCCTTACACACAAGCATTGGTGAGTGCGGTGCCGATTCCGGACCCTTTCCGGGAAAGGGCGCGCCACCGTCTAATTCTCTCCGGTGACCCGCCTTCTCCACTGAATCCGCCGCGCGGTTGCAGTTTCCATCCGCGTTGTCCCTACGCGATCGGCCCCTGCCAAGAGCAAGTGCCGCCTTTGGAACAAAAAATGTCCAATCGATTTGCCGCCTGTATTCGGGTCGGGGAAATTTGAATGGGAGCGGGGGGAGTTCAGGGAAGTTCGGGGAAGTTCAAGGAAGTTCAGGGAAGTTCCTCCCCTATGTCCGCCGTGCACCTCGCGCTTCTGCGCGCAATTAACCTTGGTCCAATCAACAAAATCTCGATGCCGGATCTGATCAAAGTTTTTGCTGAAACCGGCTGTCACAATGTTCGGAGTTACATTCAGAGCGGAAATATCATCTTCGAAGCGAGCTCTGAACTCGTTGGCGAAGTCTCGAAAAGAGTTGCGACAAGAATTCACGACCGGTTTGGATTTCGTGCGCCGGTAATTTTGCGGACCCTGCCCGACATCAAAAAAGTCGTTCGCATCAACCCTTTCCTGGAAGAAAAGGCGCCGGCGGACAAACTGCATGTGCTCTTCCTGGCGGATCTCCCGAAAGCGTCCGCCGTTCAGAGCCTGGATCCAAATCGATCGCCGCCTAATCGTTTCGCCGCGCGAGGAAAGGAAGTCTATTTGCTTTTCCCGGAAGGTTTTGCCCGGAACAAGCTGACGAATTCCTATTTTGATGCAAAGCTCGGCATTCAAGGCACGATCAGGACTTGGAGCACCGTCCTCAAGCTGCTTGAAATGATGGAGAAAGCGGAGTCGGGGGAGGGGCGACGGAGGAGACTTGCGTCTTAGCAGATCCCTTGACTCCTTAAACCCCTCCTCCAGTCTATTGCCATGGACTACGTATCCTTCGGAAATACCGGCCTCAAAGTTTCCCGGCTGTGCCTTGGCTGCATGACCTACGGCAGTTCGCAATGGCGAGACTGGGTGCTTAACGAAGATGATGCCCGACCCTTCTTCAAACAGGCGGTTGACGCTGGGATTAATTTCTTTGATACCGCCGATATGTATTCAGACGGTGCTAGCGAAGGGGTGACGGGCCGGTCTTTGAAGAAATTGGGTCTAAAGCGGGAGACTTACGTTTTGGCCACCAAAGTGTACAACCCGATGGGGGAGAGTCCGAACGAACGAGGGACCTCAAAGAAACACGTCCGTCACGCGATCGAGGCCAGTCTTCGGCGGCTCGGCCTCGATTATGTCGATCTTTATCAGATTCACCGTTACGACCATTCCACTCCGATGGAAGAGACTCTCGAAGCACTGACCGACGTCGTCTCCGCTGGTAAAGCGCTGTACATCGGAGCTTCTTCTATGTACGCGTGGGAGTTCCTCAAGTTTCTCAATCTCGCGGATCAGCATGGCTTGGCGCGTTTCGTTTCCATGCAAAATCATTACAATCTGGTCTACCGCGAAGAGGAGCGTGAGATGAATCCGCTGTGTCTGGATCAAGGCGTAGCCGTGATCCCTTGGAGTCCGCTCGCTCGAGGATTCCTCACCGGAAACCGGCGCGCGGCTGCTGACAAAGGGGATACCACGAGGGCGAAAAGCGATCAGTTCGCGCATGGAATGTACTTCCAGCCGGGCGACTTTGACGTGGTAGATCGAGTCACGGAACTTGCCAAAGAACGGGGCGTGAGCAACGCGTCAATCGCGTTGGCCTGGCTTCTTCAGCAGCGCGCAGTGACTTCGCCAATTATCGGCGCGACAAAGCCGAATCATCTCGCGGACGCCATCAAAGCGCTGGACCTCAAGCTCACACCAGAGGAAATGAAAAGGCTCGAAGAACCGTATCGACCCCATCCGGTGCTGGGTTTCTAGGGGTCCCGAGTTTCGAGTCCCGTGTCCCGAGCCCCATGTCGCGAGTTGCGGGTTGCCGAAGAAGCGTCTTTTCGGAAGTTTTGCGCACCCCGCGCTGTCATAAAGCAGCCAGAGTAAGCAAAGTCGTTGTTCAGGTGCTGTTTTTAATCGCGGCAGCTGGTTACTGTGTCTCGTCGGCTGTGCCAATCAGGGCGTCCTGCCTAACGTGCAGGGCAAGCCATTGTCTGGCTATGTACGACTCACGCAGAAACAGGTTGCATTTCCAGGAAGCTATTTAAACGACGGATCAGCCCGGGCGAGAGCATCAGCCTGAATATGTGGAAAGAGGAAGGTTCAATGTTGGCAGCGGCGTGCTCGAGTCACTCTGCACGCGCCTGTGCGGCCACGATGCTGGCAACACCTTTCTGGTTGCGCAACAGCTGACCGACATTCCACAGAATGAAACCGCCGGACTCCCGTGGTTTGATCGAGGATTCTATAATGAGCTGACGTTGAATTTCCCCAGAAGGCCAGCCGAAGCCGGCACCCATTCTTTCTAAGGCAATACTCGGATAGACCGGAACGCCCCGTGGGTTCACTTCCGCGCTTCGCCACCAGCGGAGCAAGGCAGAGAAGCTCTGCGCTCCGCCGTCCGGCCAATAGAGTTGGGGAGAAAGGTAGTCGACCCAGCCGTTCTTCAGCCACGCCACCGGATCGGCATAAAGATCCCGGAGTTGATCAAGATCGGCGCTGACTTCAGGAGGTTCTCCGTGGGTGTAGATGCCAAAAGGGCTCACCCCGAACTGCGCATCGGAGCGAATCGATTTTACCGCGGCGTGCAGATCGCGGACCAGCTCGTTTACATTTGCGCGTCGCCAGCTATCGAGCGGGAGTTTCCCACCGCGCGCAAGATAGTTTGCATAGATCGCCTGATCCGGAAAACTGCCTCGGGAATAGCCATTGCCGGGGTAAGGATAGAAATAGTCGTCTATCACCAGACCCGCAATCGCATAGCGCCCGACAAGATCACGCGCGACTCGGACGACGTGTTCGCGGACAGCGGGATCGCCCGGATCCATCCATAAAGCAGAGCCAACCCGATGGAGACTATGGCGAAACTCGTTGGCTTCGTGCGAGGATGCGAGCGGTGCGGAAGCGTTGGTCGCAGCCCGATACGGATTAATCCAGGCATGGATCGCTACTCCGCATTGAGCCCCTTCATGAATAAAATAGGCGAGGGGGTCATAGCCGGGTGATTCGCCTTGCGTGCCGGTCAGATAGCGGCTCCACGGTTCCAGCCGAGAGGCATAAAGCGCGTCTCCTTCCGGGCGTACCTGGACCATTAACGCGTTCAGCCCGTCAGCTGCCGCAATCCGGACGAGCAAACGAATCTCGGCCTTTTGTTGCGTTTCACTCAGGCCCAAGCTGGAGGGAAAGTTGAGGTTATAAACCGAAGCAACCCAAGCTGCCCGGAACTCCCGAGCGGAGGCGAATGGTGTCAGTGCGAGAAGAACGAGAGCCGACAAATGACTTCGCGGAACCATGCCGTGGAGTTTAGGAGATGAAGAGTTCGGAAGTCTAGAATTTTAGGAGTGGCAGGAGTGGCGGCCCATGGCCGTCGGCCGATGACCGATGACCGATTGCCGATCACTCCCGACTCCTGATTCCTGGAACTCCTGCGAATCCTCTCTCACTCCTCCAGTCTCTCGGCGTTGACGAACTTGATCTGCCCTCGCTCCCTCTGCACAAATTCCTCGGCCAACGCGCGGTAGGCAATTGCTCCAACCCCGTTCGGTTCATATTCGATGATCGGCTTACCGAAGCTTGGCGCTTCGCCCAGGCGCACCGAGCGCGGAACAATTGTTTGGTAAACCAATGCGTCGAAATGCCGGCGCACCTCACCAACCACCTGCTGGCTGAGATTCGTGCGGGCATCGTACATTGTCATCACGATTCCGCCAATCTGGAGCTTGGCGTTGACCGTTTTCATCCGCTCGACAATCTGGACAATCTTAGAGAGCCCCTCCAAGGCGAAATACTCGCATTGCAATGGGATGAGGAGCTGGTCAGCCGCGGCCAGCGCGTTCGTCATTAAAATGCCGAGCGAGGGCGGGCAGTCCAAAAATATATAGTCAAAGCGTGCGGCATCTCCGAGCTGGGCGAGTACAGTTCGTAACCGGGTCAAGTGATCATCGACGCGGGCGATCTCAATCTCGGCTCCAGCCAGGTCAAGGTCCGCCGGGATAATCGAAAGGTTCGCGAAGCGTGTCGCGATAACTTTGTCGGCGATCTTGGCAAGCCCAATCAGCGGCTCGTAGAGGCTCTTGCCGGCCGTATCTTCCACTCCGAGCGCGCTGGTCGCATTTCCTTGAGGGTCCAGATCGATCAGGAGAACCCTCTTACCCTTAGCCGCCAGACAGGACGAAAGATTAACCGCGGTTGTTGTCTTGCCGACGCCTCCTTTCTGATTGGCAATCGCCAGCAACTTCATTTTTCAGAGAGTGTGGTCGTCGCGGACCTCGGTGGAAAGAAAATTTGCATAGCGGGGACGGGGCAGTGGGAGCGGCTTCAGCGGCGTGAGGTACTTGGCAGTTAGCAACGAAGAGTTTCCAGGCAGCCCAACCGCATTTCTCTTCGCTTCCGTGCTCTCGCGCTACATCCCTCCGCTGAGCCGCTCCCACCGCTTCCTCCGCTCCCACCGCTTCCATTGACTCTCCTTTGTTCAGTTGCCATCTTCCCTGTCCCATGCCTCCGGTCACTATCACTGAACGCTTTCTTATGGACACGGGTGGGTGGCCGGCGATGAAGCACGCCAAAGCCCTGGTCGAGATGGGCCGGGTGGTGACTGCTCGGTATCGGCCGCCAGTGCTCCAAGGCGTGGTGCGTGAAGGAGATATTGAATACCGCGCCGGCCTGAAGATAGCGGATTATAGCCGGGTCGAAAACCTCTGTTCCTGTCGTGATTCGCGGCAGTGGGGAAAGATCTGCCCCCATTCTCTAGCTGTTGGATTGGCGACGATTCAGCCGAGCACGCCGGTCGCAGCAAAGTTGACGCCGGCCACGCCGGTGCGCGGTCCGCGGCTGCTCACGGAAGGCTCCGGGGATCGAATCGAACTTCATGTTGTGATCGCGCCAACCCTTCTGAATACGTGGCCGAAGGACCAGGTGATGGTCGGTTTTGAAGTTTCAATTAAGACGAACCGAATTCTGGCCAGCGCCCTGCCAGCGGATCGCGCGTTCGTTTGCTCTGTGCCCGATCGGGAAATTCTCGATGGTTATCGTCCTTTGTTCAATGGGAAGTTGCCGGGGATGGCGACGTTGTCCCGCAACGATTTTCTGGAATTGCTTCGGCGGCTACCGGAGCATCCCAGAGTTTCGTTTGGCCGGAATGCCAAAGCAACTGTGGAAAAGCAAGGACTGCGGCCGCCCCTGCGCATAAGGCGCCTCGCTGACGATCGCTGCGAGATCACGTGCAAAATCGACGGCGCTCTCCTGGCTGGCGACCAATCGGCGTGGGTATTGCGCGGTCATACTTTTATCCCCGTCGCGCCCGGTGTTCCGGCTGCTTATTTTCCCGTTCTATTCAAGCCCATCATTCTGTCCCGTGTACAGGGACTCATCTTTGCGCGCGATGAACTTCCCAAGTTATCTGCATTTTTTTCGATCGAGGGCGGGGAAACGGTTCCGGAGGCGCAGCCGGGGACACCCGGTGTGGTCGCGACATTCGAGGGTTCCCTCAATCATCTTTCGGGACGGGTGCAATGTTTTTATGACAACCGGATTGTCACAGCGGGATTAACCCCGGCCAGCGACGCCTTCATCTATGAAGCGAACGGACGGCCTTGGACGCGTAACCTGGAGTTTGAGAGTCGATGCGTGGAGCGCCTCGCGAGAGCTGGCTTTGCACTTTCGCGTTCGACCGGCGAGTTCGTTTTGCGCGGTCAGAATGCTATCCTGCAGTTCTTTGCCTCCGAGTTACCCAGACTGGAAAAGATCTGGAAGGTGTCGATCGGCAGCCGGTTTGCGAACGTCACAAAACAGGTCGAACGGATTGCGCCGCACTTCGCCATCACCAGTTCCGGGGAAGACTGGTTCGATCTTTCGTTTTCGTTGGCCAGCGCGAGCGGCGAGCGTTTTTCCAACGCCGAGGTCCAGCGGCTGCTGCAACTAGGCCAGGGATTTACCCGACTGAAGAATGGGAAATTGGCGGTATTCAATTCGATCGACCTCGAAACCGTACAGGATGTCCTGACTGATTGTTCTCCAGATCAGGTCGTGCCCGGCACCTATCGGCTGGGCCGTGCTCAGGCCGGTTTTGTCAGCGGAACCTTAGGCGCTTTGCCGGGCGCGGTAATGGAAGCAGGCGGCTGGTTCAACGAATGGGCGCTTCGCCAACAGCAGCTCAAGCCGTTTGAGCCGGTCCCACTCGGTTCGTTTGAATCCCTGCTCCGGCCGTATCAGAAGCAGGGCGCGTACTGGTTGCATTTCCTCTATCAAAACCGGCTTGGAGGGATCCTGGCCGATGAAATGGGTCTGGGTAAAACGGTCCAGTCTCTCGCCTTTCTTTCATCGCTCCCCGGTCCGGCATTGGTTGTGTGTCCTGCCTCGCTCCTGTTCAATTGGCGACGCGAAACAGAGCGGTTCGCACCTCATCTGCGTGTCTTAACCATCGAAGGACCTAATCGCTCCAAGCTGTTTCCGGAGATAAAGAACCACAATTTGGTTCTGACCAGTTATCCACTGCTCCGACGCGACAGCGACGCTTACCGGCCGTTTGAATTTTCCGCGATCGTCCTGGACGAGGCGACCCACATTAAGAACCCGGATACGCAAAACACCCAGGCGGCTATGGCGCTCCGCGGCCGCTACCGGTTTGTCTTGACCGGCACTCCGGTGGAAAATTCGGTGCGGGATCTGTGGTCGATCATGAATTTCGTTCTCCCTGGGTACCTCAGTTCACGCAACGATTTTCGTGAGCGATATGAGCTGCCAATCAGCCGCGGATCGGAAGCCGAGAAAATCAGGCTGGCCAAACGGATTCGCCCCGTCATGCTCCGGCGGTTAAAACGCGAGGTGGCGCGCGAATTGCCCGAAAAGATCGAGCAAGTGTCGCTCTGCGAACTTTCGCCGGAACAACGCGAGCTGTACCGAAAAATTCACTCCGAGGCCCAGCGAAAGCTGGATGAACTTCAGGGAGAAAAGAATCGTGGTGCTGCCCGGATGACAATGTTAACCACTCTCTTGCGTTTACGCCAGGTCTGCTGTGACGTTCGTCTGGTCGGTCAAGACGGGAGCTCCGGGAAACTGGAGATGTTTCTCGAGCTGCTGGAAGAGGTGATTGACGGCGGTCATCGTGTCCTCGTTTTCAGCCAGTTTGTGCAAATGCTACACCTGCTGCGAACCGAGCTGGAGAACTCGGGCATAAATTTTTGTTATCTCGACGGCCAAAGCAAAGATCGAGAAGAAGTGGTAAATCGTTTTCAGGCAAACTCGGATATTCCCGCATTTCTGATCAGCCTCAAGGCCGGCGGTGTCGGGCTGACGCTTACCGGAGCGGACACTATTTTCCACTATGATCCCTGGTGGAATCCGGCTGTCGAGGATCAGGCAACGGACCGGGCGCATCGCATCGGACAGGAACGCACTGTCACTTCCTATAAATTAATCAGCCGCGGCACGGTCGAAGAGAAGATTGTCGCGCTACAACAAAAGAAGAGAGCAATTATCGACGCCACTGTGGAAAGCGAGGAACCGCTGATGACGGGTCTTTCAACCGAAGAGATTGCCGACCTGATCAGCGGCGAGCTGTGAGAGCGAGGCGAGCCGGCCCCGACTCATGGCGTATCTTGCTCCTGCCCCGGAGCGGACGGCGTGTTCGCCATAGCTTCAGCGAAGGAGGAGCGGCGACAAGTCGGACGCACTCCATGACGCTTATGCTCGCGTTGTCCGCGCGAGGGCGCTCGAATATTGGCCGCCGGCGTTTTCGCTCAAGGCTCATCCGAGCTATTTTGCGATATGCTTAAAGTAACTTTCCTAGGTCATGCCGCTTTCTGCCTCGAAAGCGATGGTACGCAGCTGCTCATTGATCCTTTTCTGACCGGCAATCCAAAGGCGAAGGCTAAGCCGGAAGACTTTCGACCCGGGTTTATCGTACTGAGCCATGGGCACGGCGATCACGTGGGCGATACCGTAGCGATCGCCAAACGCACCCACGCAAAAGTGATCGCGCCCTTTGAGCTGGGCAACTGGCTTGGCGGCCAGGGAGTTGATGCCCAGCCGATGGGGTATGGTGGTTGGTCGAAGTTTCCTTTTGGAGCGGTAAAATTTACTGCGGCAATCCACAGCTCATCTGCCACCGGCGACGACGGGAAACCTATCTACCTGGGCGAACCGGCTGGTATCTTGCTCGATTTCCATGGGAAACGGGTTTATCACGCCGGCGATACGGCCCTGTTTTCCGACATGCGCTTAATTGGGGAAGACGCTCCGATCGACTTGGCTTGTCTTCCGATTGGCGAACATTTTGTCATGGGTCCAAAAGACGCCGCCAAAGCAGTCGAATTCCTCAAACCGAAACACGTTGTTCCGATGCATTACGGCACTTTTCCTGTGCTCTATGGAGATCCGAAAGAGTTCGCCCGTCTGGCTCAAGGAAAAGGAGCCGAGATCTCGATCCTTGAGGCCGGCGATGCCTTGGAGCTATAGGACGGACAAGGACGGATAAAAGGCCTCCTGAAGTGAAGCGTAGCGTTGGACTTTTCCGCGACCTGACGGGCGAACCGATCCTGGTTCCTTGACCCTCCCAAAAAAGACGCATAACTGGAAATGGCCTGCCCTCCACGGGCAATTGCGGCTTTAATCCCGTACAAAAGCCTTTCATAAACGATTGGAAACCCACCTCGCTCCCGAGTATCATCACCGGGTAGAGTCGGCAATCCGTGTACCACCATTGGTTTGGGCGGAGCTCATGAAAAAGTTACCTCGACAATTACCGGAGGCGCAGCAAGAGGGCGTGCGCCTGAACTTCTACGATGGCCTGAGGCAACGAGAGATCGCGTCCCCAAAGGCGCTCGCGTCAAACACTGTCAAGACACCCGCTTTGAACGTTGCGCAGAAAAAGCTTCTAACCCGCCTTCCGGCGCTTCCCGAGAAACGCTTTGACCCGGTCTGGCCGATTGCGGCCTGAACGCTCTAAGTGTCACGCTTTCATGACTACACATCCACTTGCAGGTAAACCCGCACCGAAAGACCTCTTGATCGACGTGAGCCGAGTCGAAGCCGCATTCTACGAGGCCAAGCCCGATCCGACAGACCCGAATCAGCTCGTAAGCTTCGGCACCAGCGGCCATCGCGGCACCAGCTCGAACGCGACGTTTACCGAAGCGCACATCCTGGCCATCACCCAAGCTATCTGCGAATACCGGCGCCACCAGGGCATCACGGGCCCGTTGTTCATGGGCAAAGACACCCACGCGCTTTCCCGGCCTGCCGAACGCGTGGCACTCGAAGTACTCGCCGCGAATGGAGTGGAGACATTCATTCAGCGCGATGACGGCTTCACACCGACCCCGGTCATATCACGCTCCATCCTGGTGCACAACCGGGGTAGGTCGAATGGTCTCGCCGACGGCATTGTCGTCACCCCCTCGCACAACCCGCCCACCGACGGCGGCTTCAAATACAACCCGCCTAACGGCGGTCCGGCCGACACGGACGTCACCGACCAGATTCAAACCAGAGCCAACGAGCTGCTGCGGGCGGGGAACAAAGGCGTTCAGCGCCTCGTCTTCAAAGCCGCCTTCGAGGCGTCCACAACTCGAACAGAAGACTTCGTCGCGCCTTATGTGGGGGACCTTGCTAACGTCATCGATCTGGAAGCCATCCGTTCTTCCGGCGTGAGGATCGGCGTCGATCCGCTTGGTGGCGCGGCGTCGGCGTATTGGCAACCGCTGGCCGAGCGCTACGGGCTCAACATCAAAGTCGTGAACCCCAAGATTGACCCAACCTTCGCATTCATGCCAGTAGATCACGACGGCAAGATCCGGATGGATTGCTCCAGCCCCTACGCGATGGCCGGACTGGTTGAACTCAAGGACCGCTTCGATATCGCGTTTGGCAACGATCCGGACTCTGACCGGCACGGCATTGTCACTCCCTCCGCCGGTCTTCTAAACCCGAACCACTATCTCGCGGTCGCAATCCGTTATCTTCTCACCAATCGCCCCCATTGGCCTGTTAGCGCAGTCGTCGGCAAAACGCTCGTCAGTAGTTCTCTGATCGATCGCGTTGTCGCCAGCCTCGGTGGCAAGCTTTGGGAAGTGCCCGTCGGCTTCAAATGGTTCACGCCTCGCCTGTTCGATGGCTCCTGTTGTTTCGGCGGCGAGGAAAGTGCCGGCGCAAGCTTCATCCGGCGCGACGGCACAGTCTGGAGCACGGACAAAGACGGCCTGATTCTTGGCCTGCTCGCCGCGGAAATCACCGCGCGCGCTGGGAAGGATCCCGGCTTGCATTACCAGGAGCTCTCCGCCGAGTTCGGCACGCCATTTTACACTCGCATCGACGCTCCCGCCACGCCTGAGCAGAAGAACCGGCTCAAGAAACTCTCGCCGGAAGCCGTCACTGCCACCGAACTCGCCGGCGAACCCATCACGGCGAAACTCACTCGTGCTCCCGGCAACGACGCCCCGATCGGCGGGTTGAAGGTGGTCTCAGCCACCGGCTGGTTCGCTGCGCGCCCGTCGGGCACGGAAAACATCTACAAACTCTACGCCGAGAGCCTGAAAAGCGCCGACCATCTCAGCGCCATCATCGAGCAAGCACAGGAGATCGTCAGTCGCTCGTTGGGCGGGTGAGTAACGGCTGAACCTCGCAGGAGGCCAATGGCAAACGAACTGCGCACCGCGTTGCCCACGTACGAGGAGCGAAGAACGGCAGGTCGTGCGCTGCGGGACCAGGTGAAACGCGGCGCTCTTGGGCACTGGCGCACTCCGGAGGACCGGGCCGATCCGGTCGGTCTCGTCGAGGAGGCGCACTCGGGGCGCCTGGAACGGCTGATTCCCGTGAGGGTCGGCCGGATGGTGACGTCGCCGTACGCTTTTCTGCGCGGGGCGGCCTCCCTGATGGCAGAGGATTTCCAGCGCATGCCCAGAACGGGGATCGAGCCGGTGATCTGCGGCGATGCACACCTTGGCAATTTCGGCTTCTACGCCTCACCGGAGCGCGACCTAGTGTTCGACCTCAACGACTTTGACGAGGCGCACCCCGGCCCATGGGAGTGGGACTTGTGGCGGCTCACCGCAAGCATCTGGGTGGCCGGCCGTCAGAACGGCTTGGCCGAAGGGACCTGCGAGGATGCCGTGTTGTGGTGCGCGGCGGCGTACCGCCGGCAGATTGGCCGGCTTGCCGGACAGCCGCTACTAGCCCGCTCGTTCGACCGGATGGACATCGACCGAATGCGGCTGGAGATGGCAGACTGGTCGCTGCGAGCGGAGATCGAACGGTCGGCGAACCTGGCACGGCTGCGGACCAGCGACCGTGCGCTCCCCAAGCTGACCCGCGAGCACGATGGCGTGCGCCACATCGTGGACCAACCGCCTGTCGTGATGCACGTATCCGATGAGGAGAAGGAGCGTCTCATCGACGGGCTGGAGGCGTATTTGAAAACGATTCCGCCCCACTGGCGCCGGGTGCTCAGTTCGTATGTGGTCCTCGATGTAGCCCATAAGGTGGTCGGTGTGGGCAGCGTGGGACTGCGAGCGTTCGTGGTGCTGCTGCAAGGCAACGGTGCGCACGACATGCTCTTCCTGCAGTTGAAGCAGGCCAGACGATCGTGCGTGGCCGCGTTCGTGCACGGTGCCACTGCGTGGCACGCGCATCAGGGGCAGCGGGCGGTGGAGTATCAGCAGACGTTGCAGACTGTCAGCGACCCGCTGCTCGGCTGGACCACGGTAGACAAACGCGACTACTACGTCCGCCAGTTCCGCGACATGAAGGGCGCGGTCAGCGTGGAAGGCATGGATGGGTCCGCCCTCATGGACTATGGCCGCATCTGCGGCGCCCTGCTCGCAAAGGGCCACGCCCGCTCAACGGGTGCCACGATGCTGTCCGGCTATCTCGGCAAGGGCGACGTCGCTGACCGAGCATTCGCGCGCTTCGCACGTGCCTACGCAGACCAGACGGAAGCCGATCACCAGGCGCTTCAACAGGCCGTCAAGTCCGGACGACTCCCCGCAGAGCACGCGATCTAGTGCACCGGCTACCGTTTGCCTTCGCTGGGGCGGAGGTAATACTTCATCCGGGGAGAGGATAAAGGCTCCGGAAAATACGAAAAACTTTTCAAGTTTGGTATAGACTGCTGATGTGTTCCTTCATAAAAAAAAGGCGGGTACGCGTCGATTTTAGCCGAACGCTGAGGACCGCCTTGTGGCAGCGGCGTTTCCCTCGGTTTTGGGGAATCTCACGCGACCGGCTCAGGGTCTGAGGGTTCCTACGCCAACTCCATGCGACTTAAGCCCCTACACTCTTAACTTATCTTGAACGAACTTACCCTAATCACTCCTCGAACATGAGCATCAGCATCTTTTTCCGGTTTGGAAGTCAAACCGCTGCCGGCTTGCTTTTGGCAGGCGTCCTGGCGAATCCGACCTTTGCCGAAAGCAAAAAACTCAACTCGGCGGCCGTGACGGTGGGCGACCTTGGAAATCCCTTCTTTGTGCAAATCGTCCACGGGGCGGAATACAAGGCCAAGAAGATTAACAACAAGGTGAAGTTCACGGCCCTGTCGAGCAACTACGACGTCAACAACCAAACCAACCAAATTGACAACTTCATTTCCTCGAACGTGAACCTGATCTTGTTAGGCGCGGCGGACAGTAAGGGGATCGCGCCGGCAGTCATGCGGGCCAAGCAAGCGGGCATCACGGTAGTGGCCGTTGACGTGGGGGCCGAAGGCGGCGTGGATGCCACGGTCACCTCCAATAACAAGCAGGCCGGCACCGAGGACGGCCGATATGTGGCCGAGCGGCTCAAGGGCAAGGGCCAAATCATCATCGTCAACGGGCCGCCGGTTACGGCGGTGTCCGATCGCGTCGCGGGTTTTCTTGAAGTCCTCAAGCAATATCCGGGCATCAAGGTCCTCTCGCAGGATCAAAATGCTGGAGGCAGCCGTGACGGCGGGCTTCGAGTGATGACGGATCTGTTGACTGGATTCCCAAAAATCGATGCGGTTTTTGCAATTAACGACCCGACGGCTATCGGCTGTGACTTGGCCGCCAAGCAAGCCCAGCGCAAGGATTTCTTCATCGTGGGCGTGGACGGCTCGCCCGATATCGTGCCGTTCTTGAAAGACCCCAACAGCCTGATCGCGGCCACCGCTGCGCAGGATCCCTACCTGATGGCAGAAACGGCCGTCGAGATCGGCTACAACCTCATGCAGGGCAAAAAGCCCAAGGAGGAGCTGACCCTCATCCCAGTGGGGCTAATCACCAAAGAAAATGTCGATCGGTACGCAGGCTGGACCAAGTGAGCGAATCTGGCCGGGCTGGAAGTGCGCGGGATGACTAAGAACTTCCCCGGATTGCGTCGTTAAAGAGGTGAACCTGCGGACTGGCCCCTCGGGACTGGGTCAAGCACTGCGGCTGTCCTGTGATCGCTCACCTGCCTAAGCTGGCTCTAAATTCCTGGATCATCTCTGGCGGCACTAAGGGCGTCGCCCCATCATGCGAGGCAACAAAGGCGCCCAGACGGCAAGCAGTTTCCAGAACCGCTTGACTGTCGGTTCCGCGCGTCAGTCCAACCATCAGGCCGGCCATGAATGCGTCCCCCGCGCCAACCGTATCCTTGACGACCACTTTTGGAGCCGGAGCGCAAACGAGCGTGCCCCGATCCCACAGCGCCGCACCCGCCGCAGCCATCGTGACGCAGATGCGAGGTGTGTTTGTTGCTTCTGCGAGTGCTGCACAAGCTTCCGCGACGGCATCGGCATTCCCGGGCGGATTGGGGGTCGCCTGGCCGGTTCGCAGCCACGAAGCGATCTGGCCGACTTCGTCATGGTTGAGTTTGATGACGTCGGCGCGGGCCGCCATTTCGACGATACGCTCCGGATTGGCGAACGGAGGACGCAGATTGACATCGAAGAATTTCAATGGGCCCTTCAGCGCAAGAAGCCGATCCAACTGCTCGAGGTTGTACGGCGAGCGGGTGGCTAGTGACCCGAAGATCAACGCGCCGCCTTTCTCCACGGCTTCGATGACTTCGGGGGAAAATGTGATCTCGTCCCATGCCACCGGCTGAACGAGTTCGTAGGTCGCGTTGCCCAAGGCGTCGACCGTGGCAATTACGGTCCCGGTGGGAAGACCGACGCGCGCACGGCTCACAAACTGGACGTTGACCCCTTTGTCTCGCGCAACCTGCAGAATTTCGTCGCCGAGAGGGTCCCGGCCGACCGCTGAGAGTAGAGACGCGGAGACTCCCAATTGGACGAGATGACAGGCGACGTTGAACGGAGCGCCGCCAGCGTGCTTGCCAGAGGGGAGGCAGTCCCAGAGTATTTCGCCAAAGGCGTAGAATTCAGTGTTCATCAGGGAGATTGTATGTGGTTGGCACGTGAAACCGCACCAGTTCGCGTCCACGGGCGGAGGAAGAGGGGTGAGCAGAGAGGTGGAGAGGCAACAAACGCTTCGCGTTTTCCAAGTTGAAATATGTTAGTAGAGAAGGAAACTTTTTTCTCGAGATGGCTGCCAATTTTGTTCTAAATCACGATAGGCTAACGGGTGATCCGAAGTTTGCCAGCTTGGCGGGCAATCTCAGCACCGAGTCGCGCATCGATTCCAGGGAGGCGTTCAATCGCTATTGCCGAAAGGCCTGCCTGTTCTGGAGTGAGCACTTCAGCGATGCGCCCCTTAGAACGTCCGCCTTGTTTACTGAACTTCTCGAGCGCATCGAACGGCGTGGCGAAAAGACTATACAAACGCCTTGGGGAGGTGTGGTCGTCGTGCTCCATTCGCATCCGCGGGTCGAAAAGTATCTCGTAATCCGTCAAGGTGGATACCTCGCTCTTGAAACGCATGAACAAAAGGATGAACGCTTGGAGGTGCAGGAGGGCGCGGGGCTCATCCTGTGGCGGCGCGCCGCCGGTCAGCCGCTTACCGTGGCGCCGCTCGCGCCGGGGGACAGGTTTCATTTCGAGCCCGGAATGGAGCATTGTCTGATCGGAACGGAGAATCTGCTCGTGTTCGAGCGATCGGTTGATCCCAAGGGGATGGACCAGGACCTCGTGTTCATCTACGAACCGCTCAGTGACATCTCCTGACCGCTTCATCGTATTAGAACGCTAGTGCATCGTCTCCCGTCTCGGCCGATCACACCAGTGATTGACCGAGCGTCAGTGCCCGCCTGAAGCCGACACCCCGACCATAGACTCAGCACCGCTGAGTCTCGGCCACAAAAACGCATAAACCGCGATGAACGCAAAGCACAACATCGGCACAATAAATCCGCGGGACAGATCGTACGCATCGGCAATAGTTCCCATCACCTTTGGTAGAATCGCCCCACCCATGATCGCCATGACAATAAAGGAGGATGCCTTTTTTGCCCGTTGACCGAGGCCGAAAATGCCCAGGGCAAAGATGGTCGGGAACATGATCGACATAAAAAAGTAAGTCCCAAAGACGCAAACCGCCGATAACCAGCCCAATTTGGAGAAGATCAGCAGACAGAGCAGCGTATTGATAGCGGCATAGAGACCAAGTAGTTTGTGGGCGGAGAATCTTTTCAGGAGAGCAGTCCCGATGAACCGGCCGACCAGGAAGAGAAGCAGGCCCACCGATACCAGGTTGGAGGCACCTCTGTTGTTGAAAACAATAGCCCCAGTCGTGCGGATCTCAGTCAGGCTGTTTAGCCAGTGCTGCAAGAAGCCGGCGTTCTGGTGTATCGCCGCGTCCAGCTTAGGAGGAATTTCCGGGACCTGAGAGGTCATGTAGTTGATGAAGAAGCTGAAAATGCCAGCCTGGGCGGCGACGTATAGGAATTGGGCTATGACGGCCATAACAAAGTGTGGGTGCGACCAAATGGAGTGGGAAACCCCCCGTGTCGAATCGTCGAGGTGATAGTCGTCCTCGGCTTTGATGTCGGGAACCTCGGCAAAAAAGAATACGACGGCGAGGATAATGACCACGACCGCGACAGCGGCGTAAGGAATCCAGAGCGTCTCGCTACCCGTGTTCGTTCCTGCGGCGTTCTTGGAATAGAAAAACATGCCGCCGGCGATCGGTCCGAAAATCAAGCCGATGCCGTTGCAGGATTGGGCGAGATTGATGCGGGTGGCGGCATGTTTCGGCGATCCCAAGACCGTGGTGTAGGGATTGGCGATGGTTTCGAGAAACGTGAGACCAGCGGCAATGAGGCAGACGCCAAGCAAAAACGCCCAGAAAGCTGCGATGTGCGTCGCCGGGAGGAACCAAATTCCACCCACTGCAACTATCAAGAGCCCGGTAATGATGCCGCCTTTGTAACCCAGCTTGGTCGCCAGCCACCCGGCCGGGAGTGCCATCAGGAAATAACCCAGATAGTGCGCAAATTGCACCCAGGCAGATTGGCCCAAATCCAGGTGCAGTTGTTCCTGGAAGTGCTTATCCATGACGTCGATCATCCCGTTGCAGAATCCCCAAAGGGCAAACAGGGAGATGAGCAGGACGAAGGTGAAGATAACGTTCTTGCCGTCATCAGTCACGAACATGCTTTCCTTAGCGCGCGTTTTTTGGGGAACGCTTTTGCCGTCATCGGTGACGACCCTGTTTTTGTTACGAGCTTTCATTTTTTGGGGAGGTTGGAGATGTTTGAAAATTCGATTATGACCTGACGCCACCCGCTGGAGCGCCGCCGTCTCGCTCGGTCACATAACAGTCCGGGGGAGCTCCGCAATCCCTTCAACTCGCCTACACGAAGAACTTGTAAGCGTCAAGTACGCCCGCAAGTCGGTGCTAGCCGATTCTCTCCGGACGGTCCAGACTCACGCACCTCTACTATCAACCTGTAAACCGGTGTCTTTGGGCGTCCATTAGTTAGTGACTCGTCTTCAAGGAAGGCGATCTTAAGTCACGCTCCGGATCGACTTGAGTAATTTCCTCATCATGCGCTACGCCCGCCGGCGTAGTCGGCGGAGTTTTGTATGATCGTCAGTTAATCCACTTGCGCCCGCACAAGTTGACAAGCCGATTCCAGCCCTGACTGAAAATGACAAATGTGAACTGTAGGAAGGTCATGTTTTAGTTTGGCAATATAGAAGCCTGCTACGATGGTAACCAGAGACAAAAATTCACATGATGACCCTCCAAAACAAGACCCTTGCCATTGTGATGGGCGGCGGTGCCGGCACCCGCCTTTTCCCCTTGACTCAGAAGCGTGCCAAACCAGCAGTGCCGCTGGCCGGCAAATATCGTTTGGTGGACATCCCAATCAGCAATTGCCTCAACAGCGGTTTTCGCCAGGTCTACGTTCTGACGCAGTTTAACAGCGAGTCCTTGCACCGCCACATCACGGCCAGCTATAAATTTGACAGCTTTACTAAAAGCTTTGTTGAGATTCTTGCCGCTCAGCAAACACCCGAGGGCGCCCGCTGGTACCAGGGTACGGCGGACGCGGTGCGCCAGAACCTCCACTACTTTCTGGAGCGCCCTTACGACCATTACATCATCCTGAGTGGCGATCAGCTCTACCGCATGGATTACGGAGACCTGTTGCAAGCGCACCTCCAAAGAGGTGCCGACGTCACGCTGGGCACCACCCCGGTCGACCGCCAGGCGGCTTCGGGCTTTGGGATTCTGCACAGCGATGCCAAGCGACACATTTTCCGCTTTGAGGAAAAGCCCAAGGACCCCAAGCTGTTGGACGAACTGCGCATCCCCCCCGATCTGCTGAACGAGTTGGGCCGTCCGGCCGATGCCGAGCTCTACCAGGGCTCGATGGGCATCTACGTCTTCAACCGCCAAATCTTAGTCGACGCGCTAGCCAACGATCACGCCGACTTCGGCAAACACATCATCCCGGCCTCGCTGCAGAAGTACAAGGTCTTTGCCTACATCTTTCAGGAGTACTGGGAAGATATTGGGACGGTACGGGCATTTTTCGAAGCCAATCTGGCTCTGACCGACCCGGCGCCGACATTCAATTTTTTTGACCGCATTAATCCAATCTATACCCAGCAGCGTTTTCTGCCGGGCAGCAAGGTTAGCGGAACGCAGGTTCAGCGGGCGATCATCTCCGACGGCTGCATCATTACCGACGCGCACATCGACCGCGCGGTCATCGGGATTCGGAGCGTGATCGAAAGCGGCACCACGATCCGCAACTCGGTCCTGATGGGGGCGGACTTCTACCAAGACGAAGCCCCGGAGCCGAAGCCGGGCAGCCCGTCGCTTGGCATCGGAGGCCGTTGCCACATTGAGGGCGCCATTATCGACAAAAACGCTCGCATCGGAGAAGGAGTCGTGATCACACCTGACGGGAAAGCTCCGAATCTGGATGCCGAATACTATTGCGTTCGAGATGGGGTTGTGGTTGTCCCAAAAGGCGCCGTTATCCCGGCCGGAACCTTGATCTGAACTTGCCGGTGCTTAGTCTGAGCGAGACTACCCGGACGCATTTACCTCACGCGCAACGCTTAGAGTCCTTGAAAACTCGAAGCTGTCGACGTTCTGAAAAGGGGTACTGTCATTTTCCTTCGGAAAAGTGCTTCTCCACTGGAAGTCTTTTTGGCGCGTTATCACAGGGCTTAGTTTGCCAGGTTTTCGAACTCTGCGGGCCAGATATCCAAGTGCACTGTGCCGGCGGCGCCGGTTGTAAAAGGCTTCGATGAAGGAGAAGATTTCCACTCTCGCCACTATCGGTGGTTTTTGGCCGGTAATGCCGCTTCTGCCTCCCGCAGAGCCCCAGCTCTCGCCGGATCCGATCGATGCGTTTGCGACTGTGATGACGTCCCTGACTTTCCAGTTCGGCGTGCAGCCGCGGCGTGCCGTAAGTGCCACGACTCTCCCGATGGATCAGACCGATCTGTTCGGCCAAAAGCCGATCTTCCAGGCGACGCACACTCGGGCTTTGTGGCTGCATGAACACCCGTCCGGCTCCTCCCAAATCTTCGCAGGAAACCATCAAATAAGAAGAAAGTAGTACGGAGGCATCAAACGTTTGATCAACGGCTAAAGGATCCTCCGTGTGCTCCGTGACCTCCGTGCGCGACTCGATCGATATCAGTGGCGGGCGAACCGATCCTGGTTTTTTGGACCTCCCAAAAAGACGCCTGACGTCAACATGCGGTGACCCCCCGGGCCTACGATCGGGTTGCAGCTTTACGGGGCTGTGCTTCTCTACCGATTCATCGCTGAACGCTCTTAGCTCAGGTGGATAGAGCAAGGATTTCTAATCCGATTCTGGGGCGTTTCATTTTTTTGCACTGTTTCGCAAAACCGGACTTCTCCTTGTGGATCAAGGGGCTACGTTGTCAGGGTTTTGCGCACGGTTGCACCGTTTTCGCGCTTAACAGTGAAAGCAACCGTGAATTCAGGCGTTGGATGGTCGGTGGCTACTGCCGCCCTCGGCGCTGCCCCTTGCGAATGTGCCCTCTCGCCGCCACTATTTCCGCCGATAGACCCGCATGATCTCTTCAATCAATTCCTCAAGATCAGCAAGCTTCGGCAGCCTGGCATGCGACGCTTCAAAAAACGCTGCCCTCGTTCGGGCGGAACTCCTCGCTTAGGTCGAAGCGACCACAATTGTAGCGATGGGTTTTTCTCTTCATTCTTATCGCTTAAACAAGGAAGCGTTTCATATGGCTATAAATTGCCTCCATATTGAAGGCAGCCTTTAATATGGGAGTGACCAAGCTCCATATACAACTTTCAAGCAATGAGTGACGTTGCCGACCAAATCGCCGGCTCTTCCAATCGTGCCGGCCGCTACATGCGTCAACCTTCAGGATATCGCGCCTTTATCCCGGCTACTCTGCCGCCAGTACCTCCCATCCGATTGGAGGGCGAACTTCAATTTCTGCTTTCCGACGCAGACCGCGCCATGGGCCGTCTAGACGGGTCCATTCAGACTCTACCCAATCCCGATTTGTTCGTCTTCATGTATGTTCGCAAAGAAGCCGTGCTCTCCAGCCAGATAGAGGGGACTGAAAGCTCCTTGCAAGACCTACTTGCTGCCGAAGCGAAAATCCTCTCTCCGGATCGCCCTCACGACGTGGACGAGGTGATAAACTACGTTAACGCCATGAATTACGGGCTTGAACGCCTGCGCGAACTGCCTCTCTCGGTCGGCCTGATCAAAGAAATCCATGAGAGGCTACTTCATGGAGTGCGCGGAGCACGACTTACTCCTGGTGAACTCCGACGTTCCCAAAATTGGATCGGCGCTGGCGGATGCACTCTTAGCGAGGCTATCTTCGTTCCGCCGCCTCCAGATGAAGTGCCTGCAGCCCTTGGAGCGTTGGAAACATTCCTTCACACTCCAACCGATCTGCCTGTGCTTATCCAAATTGGTCTCGCTCATGCCCAGTTCGAGACGATTCACCCTTTCCTCGACGGCAACGGACGTGTCGGGCGGCTCCTCATCACCTTCCTGCTCTGTCAGCGTGAGATTCTCCTCAAGCCTGTGCTCTATCTCTCCCATTTTTTCAAACGGCATCGCACTTCCTACTATGAGCGTCTCCAATCCGTCCGCGACACCGGCGATTGGGGAAAATGGCTTGCATTCTTTCTGCTCGGCGTGACTAGCGTAAGTCGGGAGGCGACCGAAACCGCCCGGCGCATTCTCGCCTTGCGCGAAGGCCATCGCACCATAGTGACCGCGCAGCTCGGACGCGCCGCTGCTAACGCTCACCGCGTACTCGAACATCTCTATCAGCGTCCCATTCTAGGCGTCGCCGATGTGCAGAAACTCACTGGCACAACTTATACCGCCGCCAATAACCTGGTTTCCCGCCTTTCCGATCTCGGCATTATCCAAGAAACCACTGGCAATCGACGCAACAGGCTCTTTAGGTACGAACCCTACATCCGAATCTTCAGCGAGCCCCCTCCCGAAGGCGAGGACAAATAACGATGGAGGCCGTAAACGGGCGTAGCAAAGGTCTTGAGCCTCTCGCTCGGTGATGAAAAAGGGTGGCATTATTCCTGGTCTGCTTCGAGTCCGAGCGAAGGACGTCAGCCGTGCATCTGCAGTCCTTGTCCGGGAACATATCCGCTGCCCTTGGGCAGTGCGTCCTTAAGCTGCCCCATACTTTCCGTTAACTGGTTAACCATGTCCTTCTGCGCCCGCTCAGCATCGAGTAAATTTTGCTTCGCCCTCTGAGTCTCGGCATCCGGAGCGCCGGCATTTATTAACGAATTAAGTTATCCTGGGCGGCCCTGATCTGTTCCGTTTGTTCTACATGCTCCGGACTAGGTTTAGCTGCTTCGACCAGTTCATATTTTCGCAGATCAGAAAAAAATTGACCCCACTGCCCGCTCTCGCCCAAGGCCTTTTCCAACTCGTCTTTATTCTTAAGGCCGCCCGCTTTCATCAAGGCCGCCGCTAGGTTGTAACCAGTATTCGCACTGAACTCCTGTAAATGCTTGTAATCGACCTGGCCGCCCGCATACATCCGGGTAATAGCCCGGGTGCCCATCTTGAACGATTCCGTATCGTGAGACAGGTCAGACAGCTGGCCGATCATCTTCATCACGGCATCGGTGGAACCAAAGCGCTTGGCATTGGAGGACATCAGCTGTGCCGCAACATCCATCAGCTCAGAGTAAACACGCGGCGTCGATTGACCTTCCGCGTTACGGATTGCCTGATCCAGACTCTGCGCCATTTCCGGGTGACCAGCACTAGCGCGGCAATGTCAGCCGAGCCAAGCGCCACGTTCCACACTCCCGGAAACGCAATTGCCGCATCCAGGAAGCTGCCTGCGCTATGCTGTCGGCGCCGAGGTTGATTGAGTTCGCAGTCGTGCTCCCTGTCAGAGACGTTGTGTCGGTGGCATTGTTGGCGCCGTTTTTGTAAATCGTACGACCAGAAGAACTGGTAAAAACCGCAGCAACGTGATACCAGGTGGAGGTGGTACTTGTGCTCGTCTCTCGGACAGGCGTGGATAAGGCCCCCGTTGCGTCTCCCTGAGTAATAGAAAACTTACCTAGGGAACTCATGTAGAGGTTGTATTGGATCAAATTGTTTGAAGACGCAAAGACGCACGCGACCATATAGACGTTGCCGGATCCCCGGTATGGTGGTCATGTTAACCCGCGCCGCAATGGTCAAAGTGGTGTTGGTGACGGGACTAGCCTTACTCAGGTACTGGCTGGAGGCCGCAACAAGGGTTCTGGTCATATTATCTAACTCCTAATTGCGTGATCCGCCTTAACCGCCTTCCTACCACATCATTCGGCGCCGGATATCCGCACATTGTAGTGCTCGGGTATCAACTGCGGGATCATGAAGCGTTCGGATCGCTAATCGGATAACGTTGTCCACCGTCGCACCGCAGCCACCTGCGAAAAGGATCGCGTCCGCTTCTGCTGCGGTAAGTTTATAAAAAGGTGGCTTCATTTATGTTAGTTCGTAAAACAGGGGGAGCCGCCGCGGGAGCATCAATTAGTTACCATTTTTACCGCAACGGCTGGGTGCCCAAGTAGGCACACTGAAAGGTTTTTGGAGGTACGCCCTGCCAGCCCATGGAATAAAACTGGCAGGGCGCTGTGTAACACCAACAGTTGCCCGGTTTTCGCCCACCGAGCTGAGCCCACCTTTTTGCAATGCTTTTCACCGCGTTATTTGCGGGCCGGTAATTCAACAGCTGTCGTGCCAAACCCATTGCCATTGCACGTTCTCTTATAAAGCGCCGCGATTTGCGCTTTAGACAATCTCTGGTCGCCTCGACGCACAGTATAAACTCGTCCAGGGTTCGCGACCGCGTCCAGAATTATCGCCTTCTTTTCGGCCCGCGATAGGCCCTTGGCGTCGCATTGATCCCATAGATAATCTAGCCGCCGTTGTGATTCAGTTGAATTCATAATGTTAATATTCTCCTGGGTTCACTGGGGCCCGGCTAGCCGTGCCAACCTCTGGTAAAAAGGAAGCCTTGTTTCGGATTGACTGTGGAAGTAGTCTGCAGCGTTGTGCCGTTGCCAGGATCGGGAACCACAATCTGGATGAACCCCAGCACACCGTGCGACCCGCAAAGCATGTATTCATCTTTTGTGAGTGGAACCGGGACCAGTTTGATTTGCGCCACGCTATACCGCGGCATGTCAACCCGCGGGACGGCCCGCCAGCGTGCGCTTCAAATCCACTCCCAACTCCAGCCAGCCCCAAAGTGGAGGGTCAGCCTGTCAACAGGGGAATTGCCCGCGCTGTGGCAGTCCGCCAATTGGCAGAATTATTCCCGAAAATGTTCTTGGCCCGGGAATTTCTATCTTCGCAGACCCATCGCCCCTTGGGCTAGGGGAGGGTGGAGGAGGTTCGTCGAATCTGCGCGACCACAGAGTCGAGGAGGCTCTTGCAGCTCTTCAAACGGATATCGTCCTCCCTTTGCTGATCGCACTGAGTCGGCTGAACAGCTGGTTCCTTGCTTGATCCCGGAACATCAATCACATGACTCGAGCCGGTGCCTATCGTAACTCCAGATGTAGTAAACATGATAATCTCCTTTTTAGTAATTCACATTGTTTGTAAGTTAAACGACGCTTGCTTCGCCCTTTAATACGGTGCATAGCATGTTCTTTTAACATTTGTAGTTTAGTGATAGATTGGTGCTGTCGCTACTATCCAAAAGAGCATTTCTTGCCTGCACTAAATGGTAGTTAAGATTTACTCTTTCGGAGTACCGCGCTGACCAGGCGAAGCTCTAAGGTCGGTGTCAACTCCAGAATGCCGTTTCCTGGCGCTAGGATGACCGTAGACGCGTTTTGATGGCCCGCCTATACGTCCGAGCACCTCTGCTGGTCTTCTTGTCGGACACGATCTAGTGCGCCCATTTCTCACAGGGGTTGTGGTGTACTACGCGGTCCGATGGGTGCTCGATATACTCATAGCGCGGCGCGGGAACTGAAGAAATCGATTCCGGCAATCGGCGCTGTCGCCGGAAAGGTGGCAGAAGCTGATTCATGACGATGCGACCACCCGCTAGACCGCCGTTTCCCGCCTACCGAGGAAATGCTGGATTGGGCGGAGCCTGCGGCAGTGCTTGCCGGAAGTCCGCCGAAGTCATTGAAAATTTTGGGACCATCATTCCAACCTTCGAAGACTACTGCCGTGGTCGGTGGCAGATGAGTCTGGCACGTTCCAAGCGACTCGTGGCTTCTGCGGAAGTCATCCAGAATTTGACTCCGATCGGAGCCATCCCAGCTAACCTGGAGCAGACTCGCCCACTCGCCAACCTTGAACCCGAGCAGCAGCGCGAGGTGTGGGAGAAAGCGGTCGAGACAGCGCCGGTGCCTTTAGCCCAAACCTGTCAATAGAGCGATGAGCCCAACCACGCTGAGAGCAATAATCACCGCAAGAAAGCACGCTAGGTTCCGTTCGAGCATAGTCGACTGAATGTATCGACACAGATTACGGCGACGTTGCGGCAACATTACAATTCAGACATGCCGCGGCATGTCAAGCTTCAGCGGTTCAGCGTGGCGCCTCAGAAAAGCCCCCAGGAACGAATCGGGACAGCCCGCACGGTTATCCCTAGCTAAAGGCTGTTGCGAAATGGTTTTTCCCCTCGGCGTGGCGCGGCGGAGGGCGAACGAGTAGTTCTTCAAAGAAATTTTGATTTTGTTGTTGTCGAGAGTTACCTAATCGACTATATCGATTAGGTAGTGATCGGTAAGACCGTTCGGCCAGTTTCTCTATTTGCTTTCGCTTTCTTCAAGGAAGTAGCCACCATTACTGACCCGGTGCTCGATTCGGTTGATGGGCTGCTTGACGACCCGGGCTTATTGGCTTTGAGCACTCGGGCTTTGACGAGCCGCTCGCCAGGCTCAGGCAAAGTTGGCCGCGAAGGAATTGCGCCGGATCGGCTGCTGCGCTGTGCGGTGCTTAAGCACATCAAAGGTTGGTCCTACCGTGAACTGCACCACGAACTGCGAGTCAGCCTTCTCTATCGACGCTTCACGCGCTTTTATGAGGATCCGATTCCAGATTTTAGCAATCTGTGTCGGGCTTTTGCGCTCTTTGGCAAGGAAGGCACTCCAGCAGATTCACCAGCAGATCGTAGAGCAGGCCAAAGAGGCGACCATCCTTGCCGGAAAGAAGCTGCGCACCGATACCACCGCGGTCGAAACGAATATTCACCACCCAACCGACAGCTCGTTGCTGGCCGATTCAGTGCGGGTCATGAGCCGGTCTTTGCAACGTATCGCCGGAGGTTGTCAGGAATCGGAGCTTCGCATTGTCCATCATGCTCGGGCGGTCAAACATCGAGTGTTGGAGATTGGCCGAGCGGCCCGGACTTGTACGCAAGCAGGCCAGGAGCAGTTAAAGCAAAGCTATAAAAAGCTCATCGGACTGACCCAAGGAGTAAGGACTCAGGGCCTATCGGTGCTTACGGCTCTCAAAAATGGCCAATTAGTGGCCCGGCAGGAGACTTCTTTGAAGGTCCTTGCAGCAGAAGCTTCTCTCAAACATTACCTGCCCTTGGTTGAGAAAGTTATCGCTCAGAGTTGGGCGCGAATTTTCCAGGCACAGACGCGCCATCCGGAGAAAATCTTGAGCCTCTTTGAGCCCCACAGTGTGGTCATTCGCAAGGGTAAAGCTCACAAACCCAATGAATTTGGTCGCTTGGTCCGGATCGACGAAGTCGAAAACGGGCTGGTCAGCAATTATGCTGTGGCCCCGGGCAACCTTTGCGATCGGCAACGGTGGATGCCGGCGCTGGAAACACATCTGGAGCGATTCGGTCGAGCACCAGAATTGGCTGCGGCTGACCGAGGCTTCTGGAGTAGTGCCAACGAAAAGGCTGCGCTTGGAGCTGGGAGTCAAGCAAGTAGTGCTGCCGAGCTGCGGTCGCTTAAGCGCCGCCCGAGCTGCGCGAGAGCTATAACCGAATTTTGTGGATGAGGAGATAAAGAAAGGCGCATCCTTTCAGTGAGAAAAAGAAACACGGCAGCCTCACTCGAGGACGCCAAAAAGAAAGGATGCACCAATGCCAGAGAATAAAGTGGTCTCGCTTGATGAGCGAGCAAAAGATGAAGAGAAGCCCTTCCTGGAACAGTTACTGCAGGAAGGGGCCAGGAAGCTGTTACAGGCGGCAATCGAGAATGAGGTGATCGACTATATCCAATTCCACAAAGATCAGCGGGATGAGAATGGGCAGCGGCTGGTGGTACGCAATGGACATCTGCCGGAGCGGGAGGTGGTCAGTGGAGTGGGTCCGATCCGGGTTCGTCAGCCACGGATCCGGCATCGCGACCAAGGTCGATTTTCCAGCGCGATTCTGCCCAAGTATATGCGTCGGGCTCCCAGCGTCGATGCTTTGATTCCAGCCCTTTACCTCAAAGGGATCTCAACCGGAGATTTCAGCGAAGCGTTGACAGCGATTTTGGGCGAAGGAGCCAGTGGGCTTTCAGCCACCAACATCGTCAGACTCAAGAGCAGTTGGGAAGCCGATTACAAGGCATGGACTCAGCGTGACTTGAGGCAGAAGCGTTACGTTTATTGGTGGGCCGACGGCGTCTATTTCAACGTCCGACTCGACGAAGAGCGAACCTGCGTGCTGGTCTTGATCGGAGCCACCGAGGATGGCACCAAAGAACTCTTAGCTGTTGTCGACGGTTATCGCGAAAGCACCCAATCCTGGCGTGAACTGCTTGGGCAGCTCAAACGCCTAGGCCTGTCCGCCGCGCCGAAGTTGGCCATCGGTGACGGTTCGCTCGGCTTCTGGATCGCTCTGCAGGAAGAATATGGCCCGATCGCCCAGCAACGTTGTTGGGTGCATAAGACAGCCAACATCCTGGATAAAATGCCCAAGAGTGTGCAAGGTAAAGCTAAGCAACTCATCCATGAAATGTACCTGGCGCCGACCCGCAAAGCAGCTCTGGCGGCCTACGATCAGTTCATCTCCAGTTACCAAATCAAGTTCCCAAAAGCCTGCGAATGCTTGGACAAAGATAAAGAAGTCCTGTTTACCTTTTACGACTTCCCAGCCCAACATTGGCCGCATTTACGGACCACCAACCCCATCGAATCCACCTTTGCTACCGTCCGATTACGAACTCACCGAACAAAGGGTTGCGGTTCACGAATCGCGACACTGACAATGGTCTTTAAACTCGGTCTGGAAGCCCAAAAGCATTGGCGCCGGCTTCAGGGCTTCGAACTGATCCCAAAGGTAGTTACTGGTGTCCGGTTCGTCGATGGCGAAGAACAAACCCAACAGGCCGCTTAATCGATCATTTCAAAGGATGCGCCCGTTCCCAATACACAACTTTTGACAATATCTCTTCGGCTATGACGGTAGAAGCGAACCTTGCCGCTCCACCCGATATGCTCCCACCTCTTAGCGGCAACAAAGCGAAAATACAACTGAACCATTACTCTGGTTAATCTGTGGGGCGCCAGTGGTCGCCAACCGCTGGCCCTTCTTTTTCCTCAGATGGGCTCATGGCTGGGTTGCTTTCTTCCGGGGACCCCCGGTGCGCGGGAAACCCTTGCCTCGGGCCAGAATAAATTTGTCCAGAGTCTCTTTCGTAAAAAAATACCGGCCTTTAAATTTATTGGACGGCAGTCTGTCGGTATAGACAAAATACATGAGACTGCCATGGTCCAAGCCCACGTATTTTGCAGCTTCTTTGCTGTTAGGTCGTTTTCGGTAACTGTGGTCATTTCAATAAGTACTAATTGATTTTTAGGTGCTCGGAACAGTTCCTAACTGTCTTAGCTATTGGCCCACCGTTAGGCTTCTCGTACAGCCACAGAAGTTTCTGCTCCCGCCCGTTATCCCCTCGCGTTACGCACGGCAACCGCGTCAGCCGCACCGCGGTTAGTGCGCCAGGATCGGCCCCGAACGGGATCAGTAGCGGCATAAGCTTGTCGCGCACAATGCGGTCAAAGTCTTCTTTGGATCCTGCCCCGGTGCGGAACAAGGCATGCACACTCCGGTTGCCCGAGGTGTAAAGCGCGACAATGGGGAGGTGGAGCTGCATTAGTAACCGCAGCCATAGATCCTCCGGTGCTAGGTCTGACTCAAGAACAGCATGGCGAAAGCTTGTCAGATTTCCCTCTGACCGGATAGACCCGTTAACCACCTCGCCATTGACTGGATTACTTAAAATCCAACAGCCATCATTGTTCTTAGCAATGTACCTGGCCAGCAGATCCGCGGACCTCTCGTCTCCGACGTTGTAAATAAACCCGACCTTGGAGTTTTTATTCTTGGTGACGAACACCTTTTCGCCGGTGAGAGATTCTTTCAGAACGTCACACGCGCTGCCATAGCCTGGCTGTGCTCATCGCGGAGGTGACCATAGGTTCGCATCGCCAGGGAACCGCCATCCGAATGACCAAGCCAGCGCGATACGATGGGAATGTCCACCCCGGATTCAATACAACGGGTGGCGAACAGGTGACGAAGGTCGTGATGCGTAAAGCGGGCGATCCCCAGTCTGGCGCATGCCCGGTCAATGGCTTTCTGGCATTCAGTGACTGCAAGCACGTATCCGGCCTTTCTCCGGGCCGCAGAACGCGGGTAACGCGGCGTCTGGCGCAGGTCGATAAGCAGCTTTGCCAAAGGCTCGATAATCGGAATCCAGCGAGTCTTGCCGCTCTTGGTGGAGTTAAGGGGATCGCCACAGATTTTGATTCGGGCACCGTTTTCGTCTACATGATCCCAGAGCACGCACCGCGCCTCATCGACTCGACAGCCGGTGTAAGATAAGAACTCAACCAAGTCTGCCGAACACTGACTGACCGCGCCCTCGGCGCTGCGGATTTCTTTAACGAGTGCCGCGAACTGAGTGCCAGTAGGTATCCGCATCGTCTTCTGCTTGGGCGTAATCTTGCCGATGACGTTCGCCGGATTGTCTAGAATAGCGCCGTGTTCAACGCCAACATCCAAGATGTGCCGAAGGGTGTCGACAGTGTTATTGAATCGGCCGGCTGAAATGGTTTTCTGTGCTCCGTCGGTCTTCCACCCATGGCCATTGGCCCGCTTTGAATTTAAGAAGACCTTGGCCCACTCCCGGCATTGAGATTGGCTGATCGCTGAAATTCTTGTGTCAGCTAATCCGGGCCATGAACGAAACAAAGTTTTGATCGTCTGGAACCGATAATCCTTGCTCGATTGTTTGATCTCACTATCAGTTTCGACCTTGGCCCGGTAGAGTTCAGCGGCTTGGCCTAGCGTCGGTTTTCCAGACAGAAGGGCGTCGGATATGTTGCGGGTCTTGTTGATCTCTTGGAGGACCTTCGGCGCTTGGGCGCGGGCTATCTCGAAGGAAGTTGTCTTAAGAGCTTTCCACATCTCGCTGCCTTGCCGGAAGCCACGCACATAGTACCTTCCGGAATCACGATGGCGATAGAGATGCTGAACTTTGGTTTGAATCCATGTGGCCGTAACAGCACTGTACCCGAACCCACCGTGAACGCAACCGTGAAAAGCGCTCTTAGCTCAGGTGGATAGAGCAAGGGATTTCTAATCCCTAGGTCACAGGTTCGAGTCCTGTAGAGCGCACCACCAGATGAATTCAAGAACACCACTGACGACTTCAGAACATCCTCCATCATGACCGAACAACCTGCTTTAGCCGAATACCTCGTGATTTCACGGGGACAATGGGACCCAACCCTTTCGGGGAGTGAAATACAGAGCGCGATCGATCAGTTCTACACTTGGTATGAGCGATTGGCGAATGAAGGAAAAATTAAGCGAGGGAGTCGGCTCACGTACGAAGGCAAAACGATCGCGGGACAAAATCTGGTAACCGACGGTCCATTTGGCGAAACCAAGGAAGTGATTGGTGGTTACTGGTTCATTCTCGCGAACAGCCTCGACGAAGCCGTGCAGATCGCCAAAGGCAACCCCTGCTTGAACTGCGGCATTTTTTGCGAAATCAGGCCCGTCGATTCCCAACGCGCAACCCCGGAAAATACCCGGGCATCGAGGGCTGATAGAATTAGTGATGACCGATGACCGATGACCGATGACCTGCACGCACGACTTTTCTCTGACGTTTACCGTAGTGCTGGGCTAACCCGCGAAACTCCGCTAGTACTTAGTTGCTTTAGTTCTTTATATTTATGAAAAATTATGATTTGTTGGATGGATGGCAACGGGTCGCATCAAACTTTCTGTGGAAAAGCGCAAGCTCTTGGAGGGTTGGAGTCGAGCGCAACGGGTCGAACACCGGCTCAAGGTCAGGAGTCAGATTATCTTGAAGGCGGCAGCGGGCTTGAGTGGACGTGCGATTGCCAAGAGCCTGCGCATTCCCGAGGTGACGGTGAGTAAATGGCGGCGGCGCTTTGTGCGCCAAGGCCTGGCTGGCTTGGAAGACGCGCCACGCAGTGGAAAGCCGGCCAAGTATGATCAAATGACGGTCAAGCGGGTCTTGGCGCTGCTGGATGAAGATCCACCGGCGGGCTACGGGCGCTGGAATGGGCGACTGCTGGCGCAGAGTCTGGCCGATGTTTCCTCCGATCAAGTCTGGCGCATTTTGCGCCAACAAGGCATTGAATTGGAACGGCGCCGCAGCTGGTGCATTTCCACCGATCCGGAGTTTGTGCGCAAGGCCGCTGACATTGTCGGTCTTTATCTCAATCCGCCCCAGAATGCGCTCATCTTGGCCATTGATGAAAAACCAGCCATTCAAGCCCTGGAAAGAGCCCAAGGTTGGATTCGCTTGCCCAATGGCAGGGCGCTGACGGGTTTTAGCCACGAGTACAAGCGCCATGGCACCTCCACTCTCTTTGCCGCCCTCAACATTGCCAGCGGCCAAGTGCAGGCTGGTCATTACCGGCGCCAGCGCCGACGGGAATTCCTGGAGTTTATGAACCAGGTAGTTGCCGGAAATCTCGACAAAGAAATTCATGTGGTCTTAGACAACCTTGCGACCCATAAGCCAAAGCAAGATCGCTGGTTGAAGGCTCACCCCAATGTGCATTTTCATTTCACTCCAACCCACGCTTCTTGGCTCAACCAGATTGAGATCTGGTTTAGTATCTTGAGCCGCCAAGCCCTCCAGGGGGCAAACTTCACCAGCGTGGCAGAGCTGCGCAACGCCATCGACACCTTCATCAAGAACTACAATAACAATGCGGCTCCCTTCGAATGGACCAAATCCCAGGTACATCAGGGGAAAGTCGCCATACATATAACTAACTTACGCAATTAGGCACTAGTTCCTTGTTCTCGGACGACAAAACTGGGAGGCCAGTCAAGCCTCTGATTCTCACGATAAGCCCGGAGAAGGGCATCGGTGCATAGTTGAAAAAAATGGCTTCGATCTTTGAAACCGAATTCGCGGACCACTCGTTCCAGAGAGCCCAGGTTCTCTAATCGCACGCTGGTTGTTCGTTTATTTTCGGCCGTCGGACTGTTGTTCGCCACAGAGTTCATTCGTAAAAATCCTGGTTGGATCGGTCCTGCCGCATTCCGGGATCGGCTCGGTCGAATAAGATCCCGGGCAGCTGGTTGGGTTCCGATTTGCTTTAGCAAATTGCGTTTGGTGTACTTCCTATTCTGTTGCGTCGCAGTCGCTGTCCCAGATGCACGAAGCAATGCGGAAAGTGAAATGCTCGTCCCGAAGGGCGATGGAAAATAGGCCGACAATTCATTGCCGGTGTCGATGCCACCCAAGGGTTTCCACCAGGTTTCCACCCGGGAGTGCCGGGCTGAGGAGCACCTACGTCGATTCAGAGTCATGTAGCGCGGGCGGCCATGGGCGCTCCCAGCGGATTAAAGCGCTGGAACCTTCCGCCCTAATGAGGGCGAGACGGAGAGGAACGGTTTTCCCGGGTTAACGCCAGGTTAAAACCTGCGGACTGAGTCCTCATGTTCCTTCGGGACTAAACAAGTTAAAGCCCGACGGGCCATCCCTAGTCCGTACTCCTTTGGCTGCACGAGTGCACCGCAGGCCATCGTGGGATCTTAGGCATAGCGGCCCGCCCTCCTTCGCTCAAGAGCCTCGGCGGGACGCAGCCGGGCACAGCTATCACGTGCGCGATCTAAAGAATGGCGAATCTTTCCGTTGCCAAATGCCTGTCCCTTGGTACTCTCCATTCAATGTTCGTACCTGACTTCAAGCGCAATTGCATCGGTCACATGCCGGCTACGGCGTGGTGTGACCGGATTGCGCTTCGCGATCTGTCCATCACCCGAAGTGGTGGGTTCGCTAAAAAGTCCAGATAAACGAATCAAGATTTTAAAGCAAACCCACCGCTGAGCAACGGCGGTGGGTTTTTTATTTTCCTACCGCCGGTTCGCGAAACCGGAGAACCCCAATGAACAATAACCAAGACATCGAGCTGAACCTGGAGCAACAGATGGCTGCTCTCGCCCAATTGTATCTTGAGTTGGCTCTGCCCTTGTCGGCAGCTGTTGAGGCTGCCCTGGCCGACCTGCAGGACCTTGACGCCGAATTTCTGGTCGCGGAAGCTGCCTAGTGGCTCTACCGGCAAACCTGGTGCGCGCAACATCGTGGCAAACCGCTACTTCCCTGGTCCGAAGATTGCAGGGCAACGGTTTTGTCGCCTTTTTTGCGGGGGGCAGCGTGCGGGACGCCTTGCGTGGGATGCCCTCGAAAGACATCGACATCGCGACCAGCGCAACTCCGGCGGACGTCCAGAGGTTGTTTCGGAAGACGGTCCCGGTTGGAGTTCAATTTGGGGTGGTCCGCGTGCTGGAAGCGGGATGCGAGTTTGAGGTAGCCACGTTTCGATCCGATGGACGGTATATCGATGGGCGCCATCCGCAGTCAGTACGGTTTTCCTCGCCGGAAGAGGATGCGCAGCGGCGTGACTTCACGATCAACGGGATGTTCTATGACCCGATCGCGGAATCAGTGTTGGACTTCGTCGGAGGTCAGGCAGACATCGAGCGCCGCCTGATTCGAGCCATTGGTGAGCCCGCGCACCGGTTCCGGGAAGATCGTCTTCGCCTGCTCCGGGCCGTCCGGTTTGCTGCGACGCTTGGCTTTTCGGTCGAGCCGCTTACCTGGAAAGCACTTCAATCGCAAGCAGCCGAAATCGGGCAAGTAAGTCTGGAACGGATTCGCGATGAGCTCATGAAAATTCTATCCCATCCAGCACGTCTACGCGGACTCGATCTGCTGGATGCGAGCGGATTGCTCGCAATTGTCTTGCCCGAAGTCTTTTCCTTGAAAGGTGTGGAACAGCCCGCGGAATTTCATCCCGAGGGAGACGTTTATGTTCATACCAGGAAAATGTTAGAGTCTTTGGAGCCAGATTCGCCGCCGTTGCTTGTCCTTTCCGTCTTGCTTCACGATATTGGTAAGCGACCAACCCAGACGTTTGATCCGCAGGAGAACCGGATTCGCTTCAATGGCCACGATCGGGTGGGAGCGGAGATGACGGAACGAGTGCTAACCCGGCTGCGCTTCTCGCGGGCCGAGATCGATGCAGTGGTCGAAGCGGTCCGCAATCACATGGTTTTCAAAGATGTCCAGCGGATGCGGCCGGCGCGTCTGCGCCGCTTTATGGCCCGGGAGACTTTCCCGCTGGAGATCGAGTTACACCGAATTGATTGCGAGAGCAGCCACGGTAGCATCGACAATTACCATTTCCTCAAAGACAAGGCCGCCGAGTTCTCGGCAGAACCTTTGATCCCGCCGCGGCTTCTGAGTGGCAGGGATCTGATCGCGCTCGGATTGAAGCCCGGACCACTGTTCGGGAAAATTCTTGAGGCGGTTGAGACGGCGCAATTGGAGAATGAGATCGGCACGAAGGAAGAAGCGCTCCAGTTCGTGCGGAGATTGATCGGAGAGGGGAGCTGAAGCTCAAGGAAGTTCGAGGAAGTTCGAGGAAGTTCAAGGAAGTTCAGGGAAGTTCAGGGAAGTTCGGGGAAGAAGGAAGTTCAAGGAAGTTCAGGGAATTGTCCGGGTTTGGTTCTTGCGAAAATCGGCTTGATCACAATAAAGAAACGTTCTATTTCAATGTTATGAAATCCGCAAAAACGTTTCGAGACTTGGTGGTCTGGCAGAGAGCACATCAATATGTCCTGCAGTTATATAAATTTACTGAGTTATTCCCGAAATATGAGCAGTTCTGCTTGACCTCCCAGATGAGGAGGGCCGCTATTTCCATTCCAGCCAATATCGCCGAAGGGTTCAAAAAACGGAGTCGCGCGGACAAAACTCGCTATCTGAATATCGCACAAGGGTCACTGGAAGAATCACGATACTATCTCATTCTAAGCAACGACCTAGGATACGGTGTTGTGTCTTTACTGGAGGCAGAACTAGAGCATGTTTCACGCCTTTTAATTCGGTACGCAAATGCAATTGCAAAGAATCAAAATGATCCGCGCGAGGTTTCCCTTCCCTGAACTTCCCTGAACTTCCCTGAACTTCCCTGAACTTCCCTGAACTTCCCCGAACTTCCTTGAACTTCCCTGAACTTGCATCGTGCGTCCCGCGACCCGTGTGCTCAAGGCAGGCTTGGCGGCCCCGGAAGCTGGGGAACCTTTCCTCGCCGGTCCGACTTTTGCCGCTCCGTTCCATACGCCGGGCGACCCAGCCGATTCACCGTATAGCTACGGAAGGTTGGGCAATCCGACCTGGGTGCGCTTGGAAGCGGCGATCGGATCGCTGGAGGGTGGGGAAGCCTGTGTGTTCAGCTCGGGAATGGCCGCCGTTTCTGCCACCCTCGGCTGTTTGATAAGACCGCATATGAGCGTGGTCTTACCCTCCGACGGCTACTACGCGGTTCGACAGCTCGCCCGAGCCATGGAAGAAAAAATGCACGTACAGCTTCGCACCGCCACTTCCCAGAATGACCTTTTCGGGTTGATCGAAGGTGCGGGCATACTCTGGTTGGAAACGCCAACCAATCCACAGCTTGAGGTCTATGACATAACAGTTCTCGCTGCGGAGGCGCACCGTTGTGGAGCTTTGGTCATCGTCGATAACACCACAGCCACGTGCCTCGGGCAGCAACCGCTGGAGCTTGGGGCCGACGTTTCACTGGCGAGCGGAACCAAAGGCCTCACTGGTCATAGCGATATCCTGCTTGGATATGTGGCAAGCCGCGATCCGGAGTTGATTTCAAGGATGCGAACCTGGCGCTCGCAAAATGGCGCCATTTTAGGGCCAATGGAGGCATGGCTGGCACATCGTTCTCTCGCTACTCTCTATTTGCGGGTACAACAACAGTGCAGGGGCGCGTTGCAAATAGCCGAGTTTCTAAGTGAACAACCGAAGGTACGTTTTGTTCGCTATCCCGGTCTGAAGTCCGATCCGGCGTTTCCGGTCGCTTCCCGGCAAATGCGTTATTTCGGTCCGATCGTCAGCTTCGTTCTCCCGAGCAGAGAAAAGGCGGACGCTTTTTTGAAGGCGTGCAAGCTCTGGAGGCGACAAGCTTCGGTGGAATTCATTCCAGCGCGGAGCGCCGGGCCAGATGGGGCGGCGATCAGGTCGAGGACGGGTTTATCCGCCTAAGTGTCGGTTGCGAAGATCCCGCTGATTTGTTGGAGGACCTGGAGCAAGCATTGGCTAAATAAGAACAAAGACCTCGATTCTCATAAAGTCACCAGAAAGAATAACTGCATGAACCAAGACCGCACCCTCTCCCTATCCATCGTCAATCTCGGATTCGATCGCAGCAGCGGGGCCGAAGCAACCTCATATCTTAACGATGCAAGAGAGCCTTAATTTTGCCGGATAACCTGGCCTGAATTTCCCGAAGTTTGCAGGAGCACTCCCTAACCGAACGGTCCGCTCATCGCTTCATTGGTTGGTCGCTTCGCCGAGTTATCGTTTGTTTCTCAGGTCGATTCAGAAAAGAACCCAGGATCAATAACCCGGCGGCTATGCAGATGCAGCTGTCGGCCACATTAAAGGAGGGCCAGACGTATTCCCGGATGTAGAAGTTGAGGAAGTCCACGACGCTCCCCCGGAACAACCGGTCAATCAGGTTGCCGAGCACCCCGGCGGCCAACAAGCTCAGGGCAATTTTCGTGAGGAGCTTCAGCCGCTTTTTGGGGTCAGTGGTCTGCGAGTCCCGGATCAAAAGAAAGAACAGTGTGATCAGCGCCGCGACTGCCAAAACAATGAAGAACAAGTTGTTGTTCTGAAACAGGCCAAAGGCCGCGCCGGTATTGGTGACGTGCACCAGACTGAAAAACCCCTGGATCACTGGCACCTCCGCGCCGGGTGGGATCTGCTGAAGAACCAGCCATTTTGTGACCTGGTCAATGACGAGCAGGGGCAAGGTCAGGAAAAGAAGAAATCTCATTCAGAGATAGCCAATTCGTTCACTACGGCCACGCAACGATCACAGAGCGCCGGATGCTCGACAAAAGTCCCGACCGCTGGGCGATGACGCCAGCAGCGCCCACAGCGAGCATGGCTCGTTTTCGAAACGATCGCTCTTGGTTCGCCCTCAACAGTCCGGACGTGGAGATCGCTCAAAATCAAAAACTCTTCCACCTCGTCCAGCGGCAGTTCAAGTACGCGATCTTCCGGCGGAACGCTAAGCTCGACCCGGGCTTCGAGATTGTTTCCGATAAACTTCTGCTGGCGAGCTGCCTCCATTACCTGGGCAACCACACTGCGCGCTCCGAGCAAGGCCTGGACGTCCCGCTCCGCTGCCTCATCAAAGTATTCAGACTCGAGAGTCGGGAATAGCTCCAGATGCACCGATCTGGAGCTGCCGGAGGTCCGCCAAACTTCTTCCGCGGTAAAAGAGAGAATCGGCGCGGTAAGGCGAACGATCGCCTCGAAAGCCTGGCGCATCACCTCCTGGGTTGCTCGGCGACGCGGCGAGTTGGGATGATCGCAATACAGGCGATCTTTCGTGATATCGACGTAGAGACTGCTCAGGTCCACGGCACAAAACTGGTTAATCGCGTGGTAGACTTTGTGGAACTCATAAGTCTGGTAAGCCGCCCGGCACTGTTGGATCAGTTGTTGCAACCGGCTCATGAGCCAGCGATCGACCAGCGTGTATTGTGGCTGGGCTTCCGCCGCGAAGTCGTGCAGATTTCCCAGGAGGACGCGGAGAGTGTTTCTGATCCTACGATAGGTATCGGCCAATTGGTCGAACATACGTCCCCCGAAAGGCACTTCGTCCCCGTAATTGACGCTGGCTACCCAGAGACGAACAATGTCCGCGCCGTATTTGTTCACAAAATGCTCGGCTTCGGTCGGCTTGTCGTATGTGCCTTGCTGCGATTTGGAGATTTTCTGCCGGCTATCGACATCCACCACAAATCCATGCGTGATGACTTCTTTGTAGGGAGCTTCCCCGCGGACCGCCACACTGGTGATCAGCGAGGATTGGAACCAGCCGCGGTGTTGATCGGTTGCTTCGATGTACACGTCAGCCGGCCAGCGGAGCTCGGGTTCGTGGCGGAGAACCGCTTCATGGCTGACACCGGAGTCGATCCAAACATCGAGCGTATCGTTTCGGCGAGTCAGCTCCGGCGGCAACCCAAGTTGCTCCGCCAGTTGCGCATCCGTTAGCTCGTACCAGACGTTGCTGCCGCGGCCTGCCACCAGGTCAGCAAAACGATTAATCCATTCCGGGCGCAGCAGCGGAGTGCCCTCCTGATAAAATACCGGCAGTGGAACGCCCCAGCTCCGTTGGCGCGAGATGCACCAGTCAGGCCGTGATTCGACCGTGCCATAAATCCGGTTCCGTCCCCAGCTCGGAAGCCACGTGACCCGATCGATCGTCGCCAGCGCTGCGGGTTTGAGTTTGTCCATTCGAATAAAAAATTGCTCAACCGCCCGAAAGATGATCGGCGTTTTCGATCGCCAACAGTGGGGATAACTATGGTGATAGACTTCTTCGCCCAGCAGCATTTCGTTGCGCTGCAGCAAGGCAATGATTTCCCGGTTGGCCGCGAAGACGTAGAGTCCAACCAAATGGGGTACGCCAACTTCCGCAGTATAACGTCCGTCATCATCGACCGGCGACAGAACAGGCAGGCCGTAACGCTGTCCGAGGATGTAGTCGTCTTCGCCATGCCCAGGCGCTATGTGAACGCAGCCAGTCCCGCTATCAAGCGTTACGAAGTCGCCCAGAAGAACGACCGACTGCCTCGGTAGAAAAGGATGCTGGCATTCCCATCGCTCCATCTCGCGACCAGAAAATGAGCCCTGTGTTTGATCGATCGGTTTCCACCCGGTCTCTTCGGCAAAGGATGCTACCAACTCCCTGGCGAGCACGAGAACGATCGGTTCAGGTCGAGTCGGATGGCTGAAAGTCTGCGCGACGTACTCGTGTTTCGGGTGTACCGCGATCGCCAGGTTCGCCGGCAAGGTCCACGGAGTAGTGGTCCAGATGGCCAGAGAAGCCCTGCCGGCCAAGGGTCCGGTCGCGATAGGAAATCGTACGTAAATGGCTGGATCGTTACGCTCCTTGTACTCGACTTCCGCTTCTGCCAGCGCGGTTTGCGCTCCGGTGCTCCAGAACACCGGTTTCTTGCTCCGATAAACCAGACCGCGCCGCACGATCTCGGCAAATACTCGCAGTATTTCCGCTTCATACCCTGGATCGAGTGTGAGATACGGTCTTTCCCAGCGCCCGAGGACCCCCAACCGTTTGAACTGCTCACGTTGGATTGCGATGAATTTGCGCGCAAAGGCCTCTGATTTTTGGCGGATTTCCAGTGCACTCAGCCCTCGTGATTCCTTGACCACTTTGTATTCGATGGGCAAACCATGACAATCCCAACCAGGAATAAATGGCGCCCGCAATCCAGCCATTGTCCGGCTTTTGATGATAAAGTCTTTCAGAATCTTGTTGAGCGCGGTGCCCATGTGCACGTCGCCATTCGCGAAGGGCGGTCCGTCGTGGAGGACAAACAGCGGATCGTCGCGATGAGCCGCTTGAATCTGGTCGTAGAGCCGCGACCGTTCCCATTCTGCCAAAATCTCCGGTTCCCGCCGGGCAAGGTTCGCCTTCATCGGGAAGTCCGTCTTCGGCAGGTTGAGAGTGTCTTTGTAATTCATGCGGGAAGAAGAAGTTCGAGGAAGTTCAGGGAAGTTCAAGGAAGTTCCTCCTGGAGTAAGACGCACGCCCTCGTGCGTCACGTCGCAGATACGGGCGAGGCCGTCCGCCTGCGTGCCCGCTCCGCGGCACCATGGCGCGACAAGGTTCGCGCTACCCATGCGATCGCTCAGGAGCGAAACACGGCCCGGCGGCGCCTCCCTGAACTTCCCCGAACTTCCCCGAACTTCCTTGAACTTCCCTGAACTTCCTCGAACTTCCCTGAACTTCTCCTTCTCCATGCGATGGTCGTTCAAAATCGCGCGGATTGCCGGAATCGATATCCGGATCCACGCCACCTTCTTCCTTCTGGTGGCCTATGTCATCTACGCGGGGAGCGATGCTGGCGCGGAGGGCGGAGCGATCAGCGCTCTTTTCATCTGTCTTCTCTTTGTTTGTGTGCTCCTTCATGAATTCGGCCATGCGCTGGCAGCGCGCCGCTACGGGGTGAGAACGGCCGACATTACGCTTCTGCCAATCGGAGGTATCGCACGCATGGAGCGATTGCCCGAAAAACCGCTGCAGGAGCTGGTGGTGGCCTTGGCCGGCCCTTTTGTCAATGTGCTGATAGCTCTTGTTCTTGCGGCGATTCTCATAGCTCGGGGAACTCTGGACCTATATTTCTGGCGTCATCTTGACTCGCTGGGACTTCTGTCGTTGCTGCTCTACACGAACATTGTGATGGGCCTGTTCAACCTGATTCCCGCGTTTCCGCTGGACGGTGGCCGGGTGCTTCGAGCGCTGCTCGCGACCCGCATGGATTACGTAAAGGCCACGCACATCGCGGCGACAATCGGACAGGGCCTCGCCTTAGCTCTCGGCGTCTTCGCGGCCTACAAATTCAATATGCTCCTGATCCTTATTGCGATGTTCATCTACATCGGGGCAGAGAGCGAGTCGGCGATCGTACAACTGCGAACGGCCACATCCGGGATGCCTGTCTCGAGCGCAATGATTACGCGGTTCGATACATTAAACTCCTCCTCGACGTTGGATCAAGCGGTCGATGCCCTGCTCGGCACCACTCAACACGATTTTCCGGTACTCGACGATAACGGTGGATTCGCCGGGCTTTTGACGAAGCATAATCTACTTCTTGCCTTGAAGAGATCGGGTTCGGAAACCCTGGTGACCGATGTCATGATCAAGGGGCTTCCCTCAATCTTACCGCACACCAGTTTTCAAAGTGCGCTAACGATTCTGCAGTCGGCCAAGGCACCGGCCTTGCCGGTCCTGGACCACGCTGGACGTCTGGTCGGACTGTTTACCACCGAAAATATTGGTGAATTCATGCTGGTTCGCAGCGCTACCGGGGGGCGGCAAGGGCGGAGACGTTGGTAGGAGAGTGGGCGAAAGGGCGAATGGGCGCTCCGGGGCCGACGTCGGCCTGGTCGGTAGTATCAGCTTTTGTGTGTGACGCTTTGCTTCTTTATCTTGGTCCGCTTTTTCCTGCTTGGTCACTTCCATCTTTTATCTCAGGTTGTGACCTCACACACAAAGTTTGCCGACACCCTCGCCCGATCAGGATAGGACCTATGAGGCCTGTAGGTCCTATGAGTCCGCTCCTACTCGCCCTTACGCCCACTCGCCCTTACGCCCACTCGCCCTTACGCCCACTCGCCCTTACGCCCACTCGCCCTTACGCCCACTCGCCCTTACGCCCACTCGCCCTTACGCCCACTCGCCCTTACGCCCACTCGCCCACTAGTTCCGTGCAGCCACGGCGTCGCCCAAGCCAGCCCATCGCCCGTTGTCGTCCGTGGTTTGTACTCACATCCTACCCAGCCGCGATAGGCCAACCTGTCGAGCTGGCGCAGCAGATATGCATAGTTTATCTCACCGCGATCAGGCTCATTGCGATCGGGGACGCTCGCCAGTTGGATGTGCCCGACTAGATTCAAGTAGTGCTCGGTACGTCGCGCTAAATCACCGCCCATAATCTGCGCGTGGTACCAATCGAGCTGGAGCTTTAGTCGCGGATGGCTGAGCTGATTGATCAACGTTGCAGCCTCTTCGAGGGTCGTCAGGAAATAGCCGGGGATGTCGCGCGAGTTGATCGGTTCCAGCAGGAGCTCCAGTTCGCGGTTGTCGAGCTGCTGCAGCGCGAATTCGAGATTGTGCCGAAGAACACCCGAAGCAGCTTCCCTTTCCGACCGATCCACGATTCCCGACATGATATGCAAGCGAGGCACCTGCAATGTGTCAGAGTACTCCAGCGCTTTTTTAAGCGACTCGCGAAAATCTTTCTCGCGCCCGGGCAAAGCGGCCAGGCCGCGCTCGCCCCGCGCGAAGTCGCCCGGTGGACCGTTGAAAAGGACCGGGCTGAGCCGGTTTTCATCCAACGCGTGTTTGATCTTCGCCGCCTCGTGCTCGTAAGGAAAAAGGAATTCGACCCCCGCAAAACCAGCTTCTGCCGCCGCCCGAAAACGTTGCAGGAATGGTTGCTCGGAATATAACCAGGACAGATTCGCGGCAAGCCTCGGCATGGGATGATCACCAGCTTGCGCCGAAGGTTTCGGTTAAGTCCCGGATATCGTCGGGCGAGAGTATCCGAATCTTTTGATTCTGCAACAGCAAAGTCAACTTGGCGGTTTCCTCGAGTTCTTCAATCGCATGCTGCGCCGAATCCAGGTCTTTTCCGGAAACGACCGGTCCGTGATTGGCCAACAGAACGGAAGAATGTTTACTCGCGTGTTTTCCGATCTCGCCGGCCAGTGCGCGGTCACCCGGTCGAAAGTAGGGGATAAGGGGTAATTTCCCGACCCGCATGACAAAATAAGGGGTGATCGGCTGGAGACAGCTCTCGGGGTCCAGTCCATCCAGGCATGAAACTGCCGCGGCGTAGGTGCTGTGGAGGTGAACGATCGCTCCGCTCTGCGGCCGGTTCTGGTATAGCGCTATGTGCAGAAAAGATTCCTTGCTCGCCTTTGCTCCGGAGAGTTGGCGTCCGTCCCAGTCAAGTTTCGCGAGATGATCCGGGTCGAGTTGGCCGAGAGAGGAGTTGGTCGGAGTTACGAGCCAGCCGTCTTCTAAACGAACACTAATATTTCCGCTGGTGCCTGGACTTAGCCCGCGTTGATAAAGGGTTTGTCCAACCCTGGCGATCTTTTCTCGTAAAGCTGATTCGGTATTCATGGGAGCGCCTGCCATGCATCGATAAAAAAATTGTCCCCTCCGAAGTTCCCGGATTTCAGAGCCAGCGCGAGACGCTTTTTTCCGAAAGAAGCGAGCGTCCAAGGGACGCCGGGAGCGATTTCGGTACCAATCGTGAGGCTCTGAATTTCCAAGGCTTTCAGGACCGAGCCGGAGGTTTCTCCGCCCGCGACAATCATTTGCGTCACATCGCGCCGCACCAGTTCAACGGCCAGAGACGCGAGGGCCGCCTCAGCCGCGCGGCCCGTCTGAGCAATGCCGTACGCCGCTTGCGCCGTCCGAATTTGTTCGGGCAGGGCACTCGTATAGATCACCACGGGAACGGCCTCGCTCAACTGTTCCACTGCCCAGGTCGCCACGCGATCGACAGTGCCGGTGAAATCGTTCAGCACTTCTTCCACGCGAATCTGTCGAGAGGGATAGAGCGAGGAAACACGGGAAAGCTGGCGCATAGTTGCCGGCGAACAACTGCCAGCCAGGATTGCCCGAGTTCCGGGCGAAGCTTTCCCTTGGATTGCATCGGCTTTTTTCAGTCCGAAGTTCTCGGCCAGGAACAAGGCAAGACCCGATCCGCCGGTCAACAGGCGAAGGTTCTTCGCTACTTCTCCGATGATCTGGAGGTCGCTGTTTTCGAGAACGTCGACCACCGCCATGCGGCATCCGCCGGCCTGGAGGCGTTCCATTTCTTCGCGCAGAGCTGCGGCACCTTGGCGCACCTGATTGAAACGCAGCAGCCCGATGGCGGAAGCGGTCTGGCTCGCGAGCACGCGAAGGAGATTCGGATCCCGCATCGGGGTGAGCGGATGATTCTCCATCCCGCTCTCGTTCAGCAGCGCGTCATGAACGAAAAGATGTCCCCGGTAGACCGTACGGCCGGTGTCGGGAAATGCTGGACAGACGATAGTAAAATCTATCCCAAGTTTTGCTGATAAGGCGTCGATCACCGGCCCGATATTGCCGTGTGCTGTCGAATCAAAGGTTGAGCAATATTTAAAATAGAATTGTCGGCAGCTGGTCTGGATAAGCGAGTCGAGAGCCGCGACGGATTGTTCGACTGCGGCATTCACCGGCAGGGTTCGGCTTTTAAGAGCGATCACCACGGCATCGACGGAAGTCAACGCGAGATCGGGCGTGGGCAGTCCAAGTGTCTGGATCGTGCGAAAGCCGGTCTTCGCCAGATTGTTCGCCAAGTCGGTGCCGCCGGTGAAATCGTCTGCGATGCAGCCGAGCGAAGGCATACGGAAAATCATGCGGCTTAGCTGATCGAAACGCAAGGGGCGTGGTGAGTGGCGCCGAGTCCCGAGTCACTGGTCACGAGTCCCGGGTCGCGAGTCACGAGTCCCGAGTCGCTGGTCCCGAGTTGCGACTCCTGAGTCCCGAGTCGCCGGTGCGCTGCGAGAACGCCTGGTACATGTTCATTATGGTCGTAGCAGCGGGCCGGTCCGGAAAAATGTGATTGTGGGTAAGTCGCCAATTGAACCCGACCGGCAAAGCGCCCAACGTTTGTCTTTGCTGGAAAATGCCCCCTGGTTTTGAGCACTTTGCGGCTTTCGCTCTTTCCAGTTGCAGAAAGAGAGCGAATTACGAAGCAGATGCACGATGCAGGTCTCGGGACTAGTGACTCGAGACGCGGGACTCGCAACTCTTTTTACAGATCTTGTTGAGAACAGCTCAGACCTCTTGATGGTGTCCTGGTTTCGGTGTCCACTATTACCATTCTGCGATGCCAACCACTCGGGCCTCGTAACTCGGGACTAGTGACCCGGGACTCGGGACTCGTTAACTCGGGACCGGGGACTCGTAACTAAGAACTCTCTTTTAATGCGACACCAGGAATCGATGACCACAGGTCGCCTCTGCTTGCGCCCGTTTCGGATTCGCGATGCAGCGCGGGTTTACGAACTTCTCCAGGATCGACGGATCAGCCAGAACACTTTCAATATCCCTTATCCGTATGAGGAAGAGATGGCGGAGCGCTGGATTGCCACGCATCAAACGATTTTCTTCGAGGATCGTGGCGCGGTTTTTGCCGTCTGCCTAAGACAACAGGCGGTGCTCATCGGCGCTATCAGCCTCACGGTCAATCGGGCCGAAAACTCGGCCGAACTTGGTTATTGGATTGGCGTGCCGTTCTGGAACCAAGGTTATTGTACGGAGGCGGCGGAAGCTTTGGTTTTTTACGGTTTCGATGTCCTGCGATGTCGTCGCATCCACGCTCGCCGGCTGGAAAGCAATCTCCAATCGGGGCGGGTTCTTGAAAAAATCGGAATGCGGCAGGAGGGTCAGCGAGTTGAACCCATTCTGCAGGGGGGTGGTTGCCGGACGTCCATTCTCTACCGATTGCGCGACGAGCGTCCGAGAACCGGAAAAACTCGGCAGGATGACTGTGACCCATCGCGGCAGGAAGATTAGTAATATGCGACGGAACGCATTGCGAACACTGTGGGAACGGGGGACTTACGGGGTCAATGGATGGTTAGCCTTGCCGTGCAGCTTCTCCGCCGAGCTCATGGCGCACCAGGGGTGGAACTCGCTGACCATCGATTTGCAACATGGACTGGTCGATTACCAGATGGCTGTGCAGATGCTCCAGGCCATTTCGACTACGGACACGGTGCCGCTGGTCCGGGTTCCCGGCCTCGATCCCGCAATGATCATGAAGCTGCTCGACGCTGGTGCCTACGGGATCATCTGTCCTTTGATCAATAGTGCAGCCGATGTGATCAGGCTTGTGGCAGCGTGTCGGTATCCTCCGCAGGGAAGCAGAAGTTCCGGACCCATCCGGGCCAGCATCTACGCCGGTCCGGACTATGTTGCGCAGGCAAACGGCGAGATCCTGGCGATTGCGATGATTGAGACTCGACCTGCCCTGGAGCAGCTGGACGAGATTCTGTCGGTCGGAGGTTTGGATGCGATTTATGTCGGACCCTCCGACCTGGCGCTGGCGCTCGGGTACAGACCGAGACTTGATCCCACCGAAAAGGCAGTGGTAGACGCCATAGAGTACGTCTTGGCGCGGGCACTGGAGGCAAAAATTCCGGCCGGTATTCATACCGAATCGCCAGTGTACGCGGAGCAGATGTTAGCGAAGGGGTTCCGCTTTGTCACAGTTGGTACCGACGTGCGTCTGCTCCAAGCCAAGGCTACCGAGGTTCTTCAAGCGATGCGCCGGAGTCCTGGTCCGCCCAAACACAACGTCGTACGCGAATCTGACAAGAAAAACCATGGATACTGAGAGTACTTTGGAGACGGAACGAATGATCGCTCGGGAACGCAGTTCAGAAGAGGCGCGACAGACCGTTTTGACCAGCCGAATGCTCATTCAGAGCATGATTCTGATCAATGGTGCCGGCGTAGTCACAGTCTTGGGTTTCTTCAGGGCGCACACGGACGTGGTGCTTCACCCGGCAACCGTTCCGATTATTGTTCTGCTGTTTTGTCTCGGGATCTTTACTGCGGTGTTTGCTGGCCTGTATCTGCGACGAACCAATCAGGCGTGGGCAGAATTTTGGGAATTGAAGAGTTACCCTGAAAGTAGCGAGCGCCAGCAGGCAGCCGGCCAACTCCGCCAGCAGGTGAATCGGAGCAAGCAGTGGTCTACCGGGCTCATCGTGTGCAGTGAGATGTTCTTTCTCGTGGCCAGCGTCAGTCTGGCAATCTCTCTCGTCTAGTGCCTCAAAACGATGACATGGTCCGGCCTGCCAAAAATCGCTTGCACCGCGGCGCGCAGACTCCTATATAAGCTCCTCCCGCTGAGCCGGGTCGAAAATCGCATCTCGCAACGCGGCGCTAAGCTGACGGGTAGGTACCGAAGCGGCCAAACGGGGCAGACTGTAAATCTGCTGGCTTACGCCTTCGCTGGTTCGAATCCAGCCCTGCCCATTTCCGCTGCCAAAGCCTAAGAGCAGCCACCAGAGCGGTTTCAATGGTGGGAGCTGACGCCTGAACCGGCTGTTTCGTTCGATTTATTCAAAGTGATTCCTTCGATGAAATAGCTGGATTTTGGGCAGTTTGGGTACATTTTTGGTCAGTCGTGGTCAGTCGATCTGGACTGACCTCCAATACTCTAAAACCATGAAAACCACTGTCACCCTCACCCATATCGAGGCGTTTAATTGCCCGCACCGTGTGGCATTCACTCGTCGGACTTAGCCTTGCATTTTTTAAGACCCGGCAATGTCAAAGAAAAAAGGGCGTCCAAGTAAGGCAAAAAATCCAAAAAATGCAGCATGGATGGTAGTGCATAAGAAAGCACTCTCCGCACTCTCGGGAGCGATGACTTTGATCGGTTTCATTGTCGCCGTGATTACCTTCTATCCGAGACCCACTGTAACACAGAGCGATCCGGTGGATCCCAGCAATCCATTCTCAGCATCTTTTACTATCACAAATAACACCTTCATCCCACTTGAACATGTCACTGCATTTCTAGGCATTGGTCAGATTGAAAGTGAACCCGCGGCAGCGATCCCGAATTTTCACCCGAATTTTAGCACCCATCTGGTTAAGACGAACGATTGGGAGAACCATTATCTCGGTAGAGACGAACGATTTGCTATTACGCCTTCGGATATCTTTTCGAAGGGAAGCGGCAAAATAAGCTTCGCAGACGTTGCGATCGGCATCACGTATAAACCGTGGTTTCTGCCGTGGAAAATGGAAAAGATGTTCCGCTTTGTAACGCACAAACAACCCAACGGTCTGTACTGGTACTCTTTTCCTTTGAATTAAAGCATCTACCGAATGATCAAAACACCAAAGATCAAAACACCAAAAATCGGCCAACAGTGGGGCACCCGTCGCGCGCGCATTAATTCTGCTGCCGCCGGGCGACACTCTCGGCAAGCTCGGTCTCCATTTCTTTCGCCGGTCGAACAAGTCCCTTCCAAGCTTCTTCTTCTTCGGAATGAGCTAGCGGAGCTCTACGACTTTACCAACTCTTGAAAACTTTCGTCCTCGCTTATAGGAGAAACTCGAGCACAGGCATCAGAGCCGCCCTCCTCCGAGTCGAGCTTGTGCCTCAGGTCGGCGAACTAGATGCCGCCGCTCGGAGGATTTAGCGAATCAATCGGTTCGGTTTCGGAGCAGGAGAAATACCGGGCTCTCAGCACACAGCTGACGAAATGCCCTGGCGTAGTTCCCAATCGCTGACACTCGGCTCGGATCATGGAAGTTGTCGCTCGAGGCAACTGCCAACCGACGCATTCAGTATTAGCCGGCGGCCGGCCGTTTGGGCGGGAGGCTTTGACGTGGGTCGCATGACGCACGCCTTCACCGTAGCAGATTTGTCCGGGTTTTTGCTAGGAGCAACTCGAGAGATTTTGTTCCTGGAACATGCCGACCGCCACAAAATCTCGCGCCGGACGGCCCCGGCTGGGTGATGAACGGATCGATGTGACTCTGCCGCGATCGGTTGCTAATCAGTTGCGCAGCTTCGAGAATCTGACGGGCAAGTACCGCACCCGGATCGTGGCCAATATCATCACAAACGTTCTGGCCGATCCGGAAGCCACGCAACGCTTCCTCCACTAGAACTTGAACGCCTCCCGATTTGAGCGTTGCTTCGTTATGCCCATAATTTCACCTATCATCTTAGATCGTCCTACTCGGCCAAGCTCTCCAAAGGTGCACCGGATGACTCCTCGAGTCCCTCGTCCCTCCAGGAGAAGTTCAAGCAGGGGCACTAGCCACCGAGTCGAGTTCGTGCATCAAGTCGGCGAACTAGATGCGGCCGCGCGGAGGCTTTAGCCCGAGTAGAGTCTGTTCGGTTTCGGAGCAGGAGAAATACCGGGTCATCAGCACACAGCTGACGAAATGCCCCGGCGTAGTTCCCAACCGCTGACACTCGGCACGGATCATGGAGGTGGTCGCTCGGGGCAACTGCCAACCAACGCATTCAGTATTAGCCGGCGGCCGGCCGTTTGGGCGGGAAGCTTTGCCGTGAGTCGCATGACGCACGCATTCACCGTAGCAGATTTGTCCGGGTTTTTGCTAGGGCCGACTTTGCCCGCGAAAAGTCTGTTTCAATGGCGAGAAAGATCGGCCGCCCACGAGTCGGTGATGAGCGAATGCAGTTGACCATTCCTCGCAACGTTTTCGACCGATTGCGTGAACTGGAGACCCAGACCGGCGAATACCGAACGGCGATCGCTCGCAAAATCATTGCTCAAGAGCTGATGGGCGCAGACTCCGGAATTTGCCAGCTGGCCGACTCCCAGAGGACCGCACCTCCACCAAAGTCCAATCTCCAGCACACCAGCAAGCTTTTGCCGCCTCCGGCTGAAGTCGAGCTGGATCGGCTCTTGAACCTGGCTGGCGATCTCGGGGGGAGTCTGCCTCGCTAGGAGGAAACCATGGCGCAGGGTGGAAAACGACCAGGAGCAGAGCGACGCCCGATCGAGGACAGCATCACCGTAAAATGGCGGGTGCCTCGGGATGTGCATTCGGCGATAGTGGCTGAAGCTCCCCCGGCAGCAATTGCGGTGATCACCGGCTGCCACTCATAAAAACGTGGAGTCGAATTCGCACGTCATTCGCAGCGCTTTGTGCCGCTTCGGATTGGTTTCGGCGAGTTGCCCTTTTTTCCTTCGCTCGGCGCTACCACTCTCAAATTACCGCCGCTTCGTCGTGGACTTCGCCAACCGCGTCGGCAGTACATGTCGTTACGGTTATGGTGCTGAAGGGCTAGCAGTGCCGGAACCGGTGACTGCTGAGACAGCACTCCCTTGAGGAGGATGGTCGAGTAGATTCATCACTTGAATTTCGGAAGACTGCAGAGCGATCAACTTTTTGTCTGAATTCTGGACAACCACATAACGGTTCAATTCGAGGACGACCCGCCCTTCGAACTTTGAATGATCTTTCATCATGATCGTCCGAAAAGAGAGTATCGGACCGGCGATCGTTAGGAAATAGAGTCCTGTCCAAAAGGAAAATGCTAATATCCAAATAGTAATCTGAATGAAGGAAGAGAAGAGCGGAGGCAACCGAAACAAGTGGACCCAACCCGGGATTAAGGTTAAGGACACCAACAGGACTACAGTCGGACAGTACCACCATGCGAACAACGTCAAAAGGATGTCCTTAGGAAAAGCTTGTATGACGACGAAGACGATTCCAAGGACTGCATAAAAGAGAGGCTTGTTAAGGTTGGCCAACCAACGCGGCAAGCTGATAATTGACTCACGGAATCGCTTCCTGTCCTCGACGTTAGCCGCCAAGACGCTGGGAGGCCGCTCAATACCCAAGCGAAACAACATGCCAATAACAACCCCAACCCCCATCGATGTCGGAATTGCCCAGCTGGGTGCAACCCGGAGATAGTCGGAGAGATCACAGAGTCCTAAGAGGTTGTGATTCAACCCCAACGAGAGGCCAGAGACGAAAAGAAGCGAGGCAAGGAATACGACAGCGCTGAGGAAAGTAAATCCGACTGTGAGATTCGGCCACTTCGATGAAATGTCATTATCCGCCATCTTGAGAGGAGTGAACCCAGGCCGATTTGTCGAGGCCTGGTCGACAAGTATTTCAACGCAAACTGGTCCAAATCGAGCTGAAAAAACGGCCTCGACTGAAAGATGGGGAGGAGACATCCCTTGCCCCCCTTAAGTGGTCTCTACTTCCATGAAACCCGTCCCGCCGAATCCAAATGATGATTGAAACCGCGGGAGACTTCTACAAGGCGATTGCTGAACGCCGGCGCGAGGAGCGAGCGGCAATCAAAGCTTTTATTGAAGGTGCAGTATCCGGAGATACCGAATTGTTTAGTTCCGGGATCCGCTTGGTAGACAAGCATTGTGTTTGGAATCGCGCCTTCCGGGCCATAGCCCGACACTCAGCCGCAAAAGAGGTACGCGACTACTTTCAATGGTCATGGCTATCCTCGGGCGACCACATTCGCGGCGAGGTGAACAGCGATCTTATCCTAATTGCCGGATTACGGGCTCTCTTGCCTCCTTATCGGGGCTCGGCAATCCGGCTCTACCGCGGGGACAGCGCACATAACCGCCGCCACCGCACCTACGGACTATCTTGGACTGCAAATATCGACATTGCGCGGGCCCACGCCGGAGGCATCTGGCGCACCTTCAAGGGCGGAAGCGTAGTGCTTACCACCGTAGCTTCCCCCGAATCAACCATTTGGGCTTGCAAGGCTGAAGGTGATCACTACCAAGAGGACGAATATGTTGTCGATCGTCGCTGGTTAAAAGTCGATGTGATTGAGCGGCTTTCTCAGATTTCGATTAGAGAACATGCAAAGAAGAAAAAGGATGCCGAACAGTAACCAGCCGCCTAGTGCTCTGGAATTCGCCAATCACCACACAACCGGCCGGTTCTGGACTCCGTACCGGCGCTGGGGCGTGGGCGTGCTCTCTCCTTCCACGCTGATCGAACGTTCAGCCGGCTGATAGACGATATCCCGTCGCACCGGCTGTGCTCCCCATTGAGCTGTGGTCACGCCCGGCTGGGATTGGGAATGATCGCCTGCAGGAGCTTCAGTCTGGACCGGTATCTCCTCCAGGTTGAGCCGCAAGGATTCAGTCGCGACCATGATCATGGCGAGGCAATCCAGGGCTTCGTTCCGTCGGCTCCCGATCCGTTTCCAGCTTGAGACCCGCACGCCGTTCCGGTAGCGGACCTCCTTTGTCTCCGCACGAAGTTGGGCAAAGAAGTTGTCGTCAAAGCCGCGGACCGCTTCTCCGGAAGGACCGCAACAGAGATGGATGTAGCCTGGTCCCGGCTCAGTCAAAGCCAGGGCTTCGGCTACCCGGTCCTTTGCCAGGTCAGGCGAAACGTTGACCACCTGACAACGCTCCGTCGTATTCTGGCCGATCCGGTAAAGCTGGCTCCCGGAAAGCGACAGCCCGCGGGAAGCGATCAAGTGCGGATGCCGTTTCTTGCATTCGCGATAGACCGCGCTGCCATGATGGCCGCCAGCATCCATGAGTGAACGCCGGATTCGCATAAAGCTGCCATCGCCGCGTTTCCACATCTTTTGCACAACCAGCGCGTCCAGCTGCTTGGCGACCTCGGCGGTCTGGGTCGTGATCGAGCCTTGAATCTCACCGAACTCCAGGAGCCAGAGCTCGCGGCCTTTGCCGACTCCGGCAACCAGATACTGCAGATAATGATCTTGGGTATCAACTGCACCTACCAACACCTTGACTGGATCAGGCGCCTCGGCCGGGTAGACCTCACGCCGGTCGTTCAGGTTCTCGCTTGCCACCTCAATCCGAGGCGGAACGTAGGGCTCAGCCAACCTGGTATTGAGAAACGCTCGGAACGCGCTGGAATCGCCCGCCTGGCGCAGATGCTCGGCCGCTCTGAACTCAGAGTGAACGATGCGCCAGTCAATGAAGGGACTCACCCAGCAGCCTAGGTGGAACCCGCGACGGAACGGGTGCTGGGCGTGCGCTCGCCACTCTCCGTCTCGTTCCAGCCAAGTCGCCTGATCATAGCTCCGGCCGCACTCCAGGCAGGTGCACTCGCCACTCTCAAAGATCATCTCCGGCAACCCGAGAATCTGGAAATGACCGTGAGGACACTGACTGTAGTAGTGCTCTTCGGTTGAATCCCGGAATAGCGCGGTGATCCGGCAGCTTTGTTCCTCTACGGGCGAGCTGGAATAGATGATCTTGGCTTGGGAGCCGAACGTGCTCGTTCTGACCTTCGCCAGCTGGATGACATCGCCTTCCGCGGTTCGACCGACCGCCATCAAAGGAAGCCGGCTGACTTCCTCGAAAAACAGGTACTTGATCGGGCGCATCGAAAGACCCGTCGCGCTCAGGCCGGCGACGATAGCAAGCTGGCAACCGTTCTCAAAACTCTTGCGGAACATCGAGTTATCTGATCCGGGTCCGCCGATCTGTTCGGACACGAAGGGCCGAGCAATCGGCGAATCTCGGAGCATCGGATCAATCCGGTCCAGGCTCATCGAGCGGCAAGCTTGCAAGGTTGGGCAAATCAGGAGCATCGGCGCCGGATCGGTGGCCGAGAAAAACAAGATTGGATTTAGCGTGGCAAACTCGGACTTGCCGACTTGAGACGCGGCCATGATACACACTTCGCGGACGTTAGTGTCGGCGATTGCGCGGGTGATCTCCTCGCCATAAGGAACCCGGCTGAAATGCCAGGGACCAGGCTCGGCGCTGGCTTCTACTGACAGTCTCCGGTAGCGCTCCAGCCAGGCGATCACATCCATCGGTTCAGGTGGTCGAGCGATCAGAGCAAGCTGTCCGAAGAGCTCTCGCAAAGCCCGAGGGTCATCATAGCCCAGGCCCTGAGAAACGCGTTCCTGTGGCTTCCTAGCGCGTTTGTTTTTGGCTGAACTCGCCATTTTTGTCCGAATCCGGATTCTGGAGCAATACGGACAAAGTTGCGAGAGCATCCAATATTTCCCCTTCCAAGACTGCCGATACCTCCAGGTGATCTTTGGCTTGGAACAGCCGTCGGCTTACCCGTGCAGGGAGGGATAAGAGTTGCCGGCGGAAGACCGTGATCGCTTGCCCGAAGCTCGCCAATACCTGCGCCTGAGGAACCAGCGCGCCGCGGCGCACCGCCACCTCCAGTTCTGTCCGAGCACGGGACGCGGCAGCGCCGTCAGCCCGTTCCCTGAGCCATTTGCGCCGAGCTTGCGCGTCATCCCGGCGTTGATAATCCACATAAGCGCTGAGCGTTGCGATCAGTGGGTACAGGTTCTGGTTAGTGTTCTGTGGGTTGATCTTGACCGGGAGCACTCCGCTCCGCCCCAGCTTGGACACCTCCGTGTCGGTGATCCGGAGAATTTGAGCAATCTCCGAAGTGGTCACCTCCAGCTCGCATAATTCTTCCAGGATCGGCGGTCGAAGTTTGCGCCCCATCGGCTACAACCCGTACAGCTTTTTGTTAGGATTGTGAAAAAGTTTCCCTGAGATTTTGTGATCTGCTGCACCCGCTGGCTCGGAAAGTTCACGAAAGGATCCGCACCCAGGGGTTCAAAACATTCGGGGCAAATGTTTCATTGGCTCGCCCGCAGCAAAACATCGGGATGACATGGTTGGTCAAGCCGGCACCAGCAAGCCAAGTCGTGACCGCGCAACAGGTGAAGGTTGTCCCGCATCCATTGTGCTCGGTGATCATCTGAATGAAGCAGCCAGTCTTCGAAGAGACGGACTGCAGTTGCGGCATCTGGCACGGACACATCCCCGACTCGGAACGGATTTCCAAAGTGTCCTCCCCATGTCACTACGACAGCACCGGGGGGGTTCCGATAGCCACGGACACGACGCAGCTGAACGCCATGCGGCTCAAGACTCATGGGAAGAATAGATTCGCGGCTACAGGGGTGGGCCGTGGGGTAGCCGGTGCACGTGCTCTGCTTTAGGTTGGGGACTGGAGGATGGGAGGGGGATGGGTTTAGGGGCTAGTCTTTTTAGCTTCTGCCTCGAACGCTTCCCGCTTCTGTAAAAGCGCGGCAATCTCCTTCTCCATGGCCGCGGGGCGCAGCTCGGAGGTAGGAGATACCCCGAGATGCCTGACCAGTTCTGGCGGACAAAACTTATTCAAAGCTTGAACACCGAACGCATACTTTGCCACATCCGCCAGGCCGGCTGCGGGATCGATCCGCTCTTTGAGCCATTCGACTACGGCAATGACGCGCTGAGCCCGGAGTGTTTCGGCCTGTTGTTGCAACAAGGTCTTTGCGCAATCAAGCCGGGTCCTAAGTTCTTCAGCGGCGGCCTGTCGTTTCTGGCTGGTCTTCTGCAACCGCGATTGCAAAACACGGGTTCTGGCCTGAGCAACCGAAAGTTCAGCGACCAAGCTCTCCTCGTCCTCCCGCTCGTCATTGGTGAGACGCTCCTCGGCGGCCTTGGCTGAGGTAAGCTTGGCGTTCAATTCGGTTTCCTGGAGGGCGAGCTTCCGAAAAATGTCATGGGCCTTCTCCAACGTCAGCCAGACGTCGCCTGGATCGGCCGATTTTCGGAAGGGAATTGCCGGCACCTGAGGTGCATTAGCCAACAGTTCTGGAGGATAGGATGGAGGCGGAGCCTCGCGGACTGGGAGTGCCGGAGTTGATGGAACAATGGGTGGACGGACGGGGGATTCAGTCGTCGGGTTCATTTGTTTCGAGCTGCTGCCTTTTTGAGAGAAGTAATAATCGGGGAAGGCTGCTTCGAGTTTTCGGCCCGGGTTGATCTCAGGTACTCGGCTTCGCTTTTGGGAAGCGTAGCTTTGCTTTTTACTGGAGGGCGGAGGCTAGCGGCGATAAGCCGCCCGGCGTGATCGGCTGGGGAACGACCGAGCAACTGGGCGCCTTCGCGAAGCCGCTGGTAGTCGCTGCTCGATAGCTGGATGGTAAGTGTCATGAGTGGGATCTTTCTATTTTTGGGTTACAGGAAAACTTAATGGAGAGCCCCTCGAATTGGCCGGCCACTGAGGAAGGCAGCAGCCAGGCCTGGAGACTGACGGTACCGCTTTCCCGATAAAGCACGCCAACGAAATCAGGCTGCCAAAGTTCGGTTTTGGAAGACTTCCGATTGAGCCTTATTGTGCAGGCATCCAGGCTTTCGAAGAGCCGTGGGAAACTTGTTTTCACAAAGAGTTTCGTTTCAGCTCCTCGCTGAAAGCGGTCCTGAAGGTTTTCAGGTACGCCTCATCAAAAGTGGCGTAACGCTGAGTATCTAGTTCGGCCCGATCATTGTCAGAAATTACGGCGGCAAAGTAAACCGACCCTTCTTCTGGTGGGACGACCTCGTAGATTTGCACTTCGTGACTTGGCGAATTCCACCGGGAACGCCAGAGGGCGTTGTCACGCGTGAAGGTGAGCTGACGCCTCCGCTGTGCGAGTACAGCTCGGATCAGGGTGCGATTAATCTGGCCGGAGTAGACCGGGCCGTGCGCCGAGGAAAGCACGCCGGTTAGCTCAAAACTGGTGCAACCTTCGTAGAGGTTACCGCACTCAGGGCCGAGACACCTCCCAGTCATTCGGTCACTGGCCTCGTCATAGGAAAACTCAAAAACAGATCCGCATCTCGTGCAGGTGCGGAGGGTTCTGTAACTCCAGGCTTGGGTGGACATAGGGATTTTTTGTGGGTTTGTGGGGTTTAGGATGGTCTATGGAAATTGGTACGAGTTCGGTTTTGGGCAGTCATGACTTTATGATCAGTGCTCGTCCGCCTCCATAATGCGTTACGCACGGCCTCTGACACATGCTTTGTACGCAAAGCTCTTCTTCGCGCTCGATGTTTGGCGGGACATAGCCACTAGCCGCTATGGTCACCGGCTTAGTAAGACCTCTTAAGATAAGGTCCTCAGCTGGCAGTGATGCTGGCACTGAACCGCGAAATCTTTCGGCGAGGCCAAGGCAACAGCAAAAAGGCCAGGAGCTGGCCAAGGAAGAGACGACGTTTTACTTGCTTTGTTCTCATAGGGTAGAAACGAGTGAACTGACTGAATAGGGTCTTTCATGCTGATGGCGGTGGAAGGCGACCATTCAAAAACTGAACCAGCCCGGATTAGGGCATCGCGCGTTTGGTCGAAACATCAGCCTCGGGGGTTTAGCGTTTCTCAATCCAGAGCGCCAGACTTTGGAAAACAAGGTGGCGCAACAGGAGCAGCTCCTTAAGTTCAGCGCGGTCCAACGAGCGTTGGAATTTCAGAGTGGTCAGTTCTTTGAACCGATCGTAGCGCTCCACGAAGGAGCGGGAATCCGCATCACTCCGGGTTCGTAACTCGCTCACGACGGTGGGTTCGGGCATGTTCCACAAGAATGTTCCATAAAGAACGCGGTTAGACAAAGAAGAGAAGGAAAGAAGAGATCCTTCCCACTTAAGCTTCTCCACTTTAGTAAATAGTAATAGAAGAGAAGAATAAGAAAGAAACAAGGAACGGGGTACGTCTTCCCGAAGCTGCCGGGAAGGTACCTGCACGAAGCTGGCGGGAAGGTATCACTCCCAGGGCAGTTTCCAATTCAGGGTTATTTTTGGATTTTTGCCATTTGTCCGTTCCCACGTAATGGCTCTGTATTTTTTCAACACCTGCAACGCTTTTTGTTTTTGATTCTTTGAGATTCTGTAGGGACGCAGGCTTTCTGAGGTGAGAGCGATGGGATTTTTATGTTTCCAGTCCAAGTAACACGTTTCGTAGAGCACCAAGAGGACAGTCAAGGCGGGCATGTAGCCACTCGCAATGATTGTAAGCAGGACCGATTTCGGAAGCGTCAAGCGCTCCAACTTTCGATATTTCGAGGAACTCACAATCTCCGCATGATTTCGTCCCACATGGGTTTGCCCTTCTTTTTCATGTAGCGGTCTGGATACCGAACGAGGGTCGACTCCACTCGCAGTTGGTAGCCGTCCAGAACCATGGCGGAGGCTTTCCCCATGCAGGCCTGCAGTGCATCTACGACAGTTTCAATCTCGGCGGCCGGCGCTACCACAGCCATGGCATCATGCATCAAACCGCAGACGGGGAGTTCAGCTTCCGTCGCAAAGATGGCCGCCAGCCGCAGCATGTCGCCAGCGTTGCCCTGGCTGTGATAATTGCCGGCAGCCCGGGCATTGCAGCTGGCGTCGGTGATGCGTTTACGCCAGCCGAAGGTGGTAAATTGAAAGGTATGGATAAAGGCGTGATTCTTGACGTCCTCCAGCCACTCCCAGTAGCGCGGGAAAATCTCCCGATGCAGGCGCAGCAACCGCCTGGCTACCGTTTGTGGTTGTCCCAGCTGGCCGGCGAGGGTTTGGTCGTGAATCTCGTACTGAGTGCCAAGGATGCAGGGTTTGTAACGCTCACGCAGCTCCTCGTGAGTCTCCTTGGTCACGCCGGGCGGAGCATCTCCGACCTCCATGGCAAACCACAGGTAGATATCGGGACTTTCGTAAGCCCGGATCATGTTGGGATCGCCGGAGAGCACTGCGGCAATGCCAAACTCCTGAGCCACCCAGTCCAGGACAGCGAAGGTTTCGCCCGGCGCCGGTTTAACTAAGCCGCGCAGCCACGAGGGAGCGCCGAGAATGGATTTGGCAGGCGAGGGCATGTTACGGCCCGTGATTGTCCAGAATGGGTTCATGTACGCGCGATTGCAGCCATCCGAACCGACAGGAAAATCTAAAAGTCGCGTTTTGGAGAGAATGCCTCGCAGGTAGCGCAACTTCAGAAGCTGGGGATAAACTCGAGCCCGTTCTTCAAAAGCCTCGTCATCCAGGCGAAGTGTGCCGCTTTTAAGAACCGGCCATTCAATGCCTTCTCGCGTCAGGTACTCAACAAATTTGTTCGTGTTAAACGAAGCGCCTTCATAAACTCCGTAGTCTCGATCGACTTCGGCAATCAACTCTTGTTTAATCCGTGACATCTCTTCCCGGAGACGATCGCGCAGCGGTTCATCAAAAGGTACGCCGACTCGCTCAATCCAAGCCAGGCTGTACATGTAGCGTCCGCGCAGAGTGGCTCGGGGGAGGTCCAACAGAGGCAACATCTTTCTAAAAAGCTCCGCAGTTTCATCCACGTCACTTTCGCAATAATCCAGAATTTCCTGGCGTTCTTCCGAGCTCCAAGGTCCGCCACGCAAGACCAGATCTCGCTTCGCGGCCTTTTCTTCTTTGGTGATCGCGACAATGCCGAAGTCCACTAGAGCCCGTAACAGGGAAGTTGGCGTGGGCTTCTTCGTCTGGCCGTTTATGAGCCAGCGATATTCGCTATAGAGATCCAGAATGCACTGCGGTTTGGCCCAGCCAAGCGCCAGGTGACAGGAAGCTTCGGCGCTTGTCTGGTATGATACAAAGAGGGAACCTGGCCCTATATCGTAGGGTGGACGGTCCTCAAATTCCGTGTACCAAAGTTTGATTTTCCGGTTCGAGCGCAGTTCGCGCGCGACCAAACAGATCGGCTGCACATTACCGTTGCCTTGCGGAATAAACTCAAAGTCAGCAATGGTAATGTGCCGGAACCGATCGAGCAGGAAGGACACGCTTGCCCTACTCCACGCCAGCCAGGTTCTGCATGATCGGATGTTCCATGGAATCGATCACCCGATTCTTGAAGGCTAGCCGCAGAATTTCGCCAAAAGATACCTCCGGCCAAATCGGTTCGGGCATCTTTCCGTTAGGCCGGACATAGGCATAACAGCCGCCTTCGGCATAGACACGCAACCATTCGGTTTTGCACATATCGGCAATCTCTCTGGCGGTTCTCCAATAATCATTGTCCCTGGCCCCATCCAGGGGGAGGCGTATTTTCCAGACGAAAGGCTTTTCCGCGTGGCGCTCCAAAGCCAGACAAAGAATGACACTTTTCATGAGCACCTTGTATTCCTCTGCCAGCTCCTGCAAAAAGGGAGGAGAAATCAGGTAGGTATCCCTTTCCATCCCTGCCTCATCGGTGTCTTCAAAGATGTAAGTCAGGTGCTGATAGTCTTCCCCGGGATGCACCCGACAAAAGGAGCCAGGCCGCGGAACTTTTCTAATGCTGTAGCTGGTGACTAACTTCTTAGCCGGGGCTTTTAGCGTTGCCTGGCTCAAACGCATGTTGACCGGGTCGAATGGGTCAAATGCGGGTTTTGGTTCGCTGCGTGAAGCTTCAACCGGTTCTGGCTGAGCCGACGGACTTACTTCGGATATGTGGTTTTGGGCGCCATCCGAGCTGAATGTATCAAAACTAACTGTCTCGCGTTTTTTCATAAAAGTTAGATTGCCGGGGGTTTTCACTGATTAGGTTTGAAACTCTAGCTGCCGCCCATCCCGTTTAGCCTTGCGCGGCCTGCGGGGCAGCTCGTAAAGCGTAAACACTTCGGGTAGGAGACAGGAGCAGCTCACCGCGGTAGGTATCCACCACCGGTGGTTCTCGTTCGTAATTCGGGAGTCTGCTCGCGCCGCAAATAATACGACGAGCGGCTGCTGGCACTTATCGCAGCTAAGTTCCCGGTGCTTGTTCTCTCTCCAGCAGGGAAGAGAATTAAGCAGCGCAAACTGGGTGCCGCGGACTTCTAAGAATTCTGGTCTTTTAACGGTAACACGTTTCATAATTATTGGTTTTCTTCCCCCTCTGGGAACCCTCCCTCTCAAGGGCGCTCACTATCATCTTTTCTGAGACTGTTTAAGATAGGTCCTGTCGTGCGATTAAACCGGGTACCATATGCTCGCTTGCCTGCCCATCGCCTTCTGGTGAGTTCCTCGACCTTTGATTTTAGTTCCGCCAAGTCGTCGCTGAACATGCTCCAGAGAGGAGCGGCCAATTCCGGGAGCCTTTTCGGAACGCCGATAAAGATGCACTGGAAGCGTTCTCCCGGTTCACCTGAACTTTCTTTTGTGTAGAACTCGAACAATCCATTTCGCGTTTCGACGGCGGGTTCTGGCAGTAGCGGGCGATAGCCGTCCAAAATAGTGGCGTTAGTAAATCTCATAGGCTCTCTCCGTTCTTTGCTTGTCATGGATAATTTCTGATTTCGGCTCCTAAGTTTCGGCCGCTATCTTCGATGATGAAAACGGCTGAGCCGCTCCAGAGTAGTTCCAGGGAGCTCATGCCGCCTCTCCTTCTAACAATCTTCGGATAACGACTTGCTGGTGACTTTCGCGTTCCTGTACGTGTTCCAGCGGTTCAGGCAAAAGTTTTTCCAGTCGATTGCGTAAAATCTCGACGATGATTCGTTGACTCAAGGCTTCGGTTTCTACCGCTTCGTGTTGCCCGCCGTCCTTGTAACGACGATCCTGCTTGATAATGACAGGGAGCTGGTATCGCTCGACCTGTTCCAGCATGAGCGCTAGTCGTTCCCAGCACAGTTCGCCTACTTCACGTTCCAGTACGCGCCAAGTATTCTGCTCAATCAAATTTCCGCATAGGTCGTAGTCGCCCAGATAAATTACCTGATGAGAAGGACGCAGAATCGGGGCGATATCCGTGTGAAGAAATCCTCCACATTGACCATTGGTTGGAGCAATCCGGACGCCGTAATGGCGGGCGACTGCGCGTAAGACACCAGCGAGCGAGCGGCTTTCAGTAAGGATTAAGGGGGCGTTACCGTTCCACGGATCAAGCCGCGCTGCTGACAACACCCCTAGTACCCATTCTCTGACCGTAGTTGAACCGGTGAAGTCTTCCAGAGATCGGGTTTCATCCACGATCCAGTCCCAAGGAATGGCGCCGGACTCACGCAAGTCCGTCAGCGCATCGCTCATATCTTGGTCCGGCCGTCGGCCCGCACCCGCCTTCTTCTCTTTAGAAACGACTCCGCGCGTGATCAGCTCATAGTACAAGAACCGCGGCGAGGTCGGGAGCGCCTGGTCGTGCTCGTGCTCCTTTACTAGCTCAAACAACGCGTCGCGTAGCCTGCCAATTTTGCTCACTCACTTCCTCCTTGGCCTGAGACCGTCCACCAGTTAAGGGGTCAAAACTCGTTCGGCAGGGTCATAGTAGCGGGTGCTCGAATCAGTGGCTCGCGAAGCGGCTCCCAGACTTGATCCGTTTTGCTTAACTGGTGGACACTGACCCCCTTTATTTCGCCATCTGCGTTTCTTTGCTGTATCGGTCACCTTCCGACGCCTGATCCGACACTTGGCGCAGTACCGTTTTCGGGGTTCGATTCGGTGTTTTCCGCAGTCTGGGCACCGCCGGGTTATCGGCTGAACAACTACGGTCTCCGGGAAAGCCTCGCGATAGAGCTGTGCCGCTTCCCGAAATGTTTTGCCTTGGGTGAATGTTGGCCAATCCCGCTCGCCCCGCTTTTCCATCGGCAGGACGCTTTCTTCGAAGTACGGACAACGTTGGCCCAGGGCGAGCAGACATCGGCTGCCGGCCTTCTGCCACCGGAAGTGGCAGGCAGTTAGGAGATCTACGCCTGTCCCGAGACAGGTGCCGTCGGAACAAAAATTCACGCAATGCGTTTTAGCCTGGTAAAAAACGGACCGCAGCTTCTGGGCGTGGCCATTAGCGGACGGGGCTGGGCCCACCGCGTTTGCTTGGCCAAGACAGCTCATAAACGCACCTCTTGGTCCCGACATGCGGGATTGCGTTTCGGAGAACGAGACCTGGGCGGGAAGACTTCCCGCTTGGTTGGTTTAAGTTGCACTGAGGCAACGATGGGGGTATTTGACATCGCGTTTCTTTCTTCGGGTCGTGATTCTTTGCTGGGTCACGACCCCTTTTTTCTTTGTGAGGCGGAATTTGGTTCCGGCTCCGCCTCGTTTGGACCGGTGCCAGCAGGGTGCTGGCGAAATGGTCAAGTCCGCGGCTCATTTTGTTTTAAGGCAAGGGAACCTTCGAGATCTGAGGATTATTCTGCGATCGATGCGCAAACGATTTCGCTTTCCAGATAGCGCCGCACCTGCTCGGCATCGTAAAAAAAGGACCGGTAGCCATCCTTTCTGTAGTCTATTAATCGGAGTTTGCGCAGCGTATCAAGTTTCCACGGCGAACACCCTGTGTCCGCACAGAGGCGAAGCGTTTCGGCCTTCGAGCTCCACTTACGTTTTGAAGGAGTCATGGTTGGTAAATTCAATTTTCAGTCGAGAGATAGAACAACAGATTAGCAACGACTGCACAAGAAATATTTTGAAAGATCCTAATATTGCTATCTGATTCCTTTTAATCCTTGTATTCGTAGGACAATGGAGTGACTCTTGCGCTGAAAGTCATGCCACGTAGACCTGCTCAATCACACGTCTTGCGCACGGTCCGGGAACGGGCGGGTTTAACTCAGCGCGTTCTTGCGGACCGGATTGGATGCACTCCGGGAATGCTGCAGCAGTTCGAGAATGGAAGGGCGCGACTCTCGGAGAAACTGGCGAAACGAATCTCCTTTGAACTCGGCTGTGATTGGAGCCAGCTCCTGGACAACATGGAGCCGGAAAGGCCGATAGTGCCTTCCGGCGAAGAATTTACGACCGAATTCTATCGCACGTACGTCAGAAGCGGCTTCGCGGAACAATCGCAGGCGGACGGGGATGGCCAAGCGATTGGGTTTATGGTCCAAGCAATTTTAGATGCTGCTAATCAGGAGGGGCGTTATCGAAGCGTTACGGCATCGCTTTTCAGCGTGCTCAGGGACTTCATAAAGGAGCTAAGACTAGGACAAAGCATATACGAGCTGCTGAAAAACTACGGCATGGGCGTACAAGGCCAGAACCCTAAAACCGATTTTCTAACTCGGTCCTGGTCTGCTGAAGACCACGTTCGCCAGGCTCTTGAGACGCTGACCTGGATCGGGCGTGACCCACAAATACGAGCTAATCGAGACCAGGTCAGGCCGCACCTGTACAAAATTCTTGAGTTTCGAGCCGCTACGCAGCCTTCGGCGGAAAAATCGACCAATACGCCTTCGCGGCCTTGGGAGTCACCCGATGACGATAAAAACGCTGAAACAAGCGCAATCCGCCCGAGTGCCCCATCGACTGAGCCGTTGCCGCGTCGTTCTGGCCGTAAACGGAGTGATAAGAGCCGTACGAGTGCCGGAGCGCATCCTGCGGCCACCTGAGGAGATTGGAGGCGTCAATTCCGCGCGCACCGAGTTGTTCAGCCGCGCGCTCCCGAGCAATCGCTAAATGCGCAAGGTAAGCGTCGTCCTTTAAACCGACGAACTCCTGACCTTGATGTTCAGGCGCATAACGTTTGAGCCAAGCCAACAGGTTGTCTTCGATATGGATAAAGCGGTGAGAGCCGACATTTTTGCTTTTGTCGATTGTAATCTGACGTGTTTTGAGATCGATCGCAGACCATCGCATAGGAATTATCTCACTTTCTGGTCGACATCCGGCAAAAGCTCCCAAACAGATGGCCGGGACAATCTGCGGACTGGCTGCAGACAGAAGCGCTTTTAATTCCGCTGGGGTGAGGATGCCGGGGCGTTTGGGCGGTATGGTGGCTGTTTCAACATCCGGTATCGGATTTTTGACGATATATCCACGTTTTCGGGCGTGACTGAAAAAGACGCCCAGACACTGACGGTACCCCTTGCGGGTGGTTGGAGCCAACTCGAGTGAGCGCAACCAATCGTCAATCTCTGCAGATGAAATTTCATGCATCGGGCGTGGACTAAAAGCATTGACAAAACGAGTCACCTTGAGTCGGAAATCCTTCAGATAACGAGTGGCGGCACCATCCTGCTTCTTGTATTCCAGTGCCTCGGCCAAGATCGCCTCGAGCGGCTTTGAATTGGTACGCAGCGGTAATCCGTTGCGGAGATAGAAATCAATACACTGGCTCAAAGTCACATCGTGAGATTGCAACCGTGCGAAGGCGCGGCGAGCCTCTTCTTCCTGGCTGGGTGTCAGCTCAATCAGCGACTGCTGCCCATGATTCATCTGACGTTTGCGCACCTGTTCGGCTTCATGCCGGGCTCGGGCTTCGCTGGGATAAGAGTTGCGCACTCGCCTTAGCTTGCCGGTCAGAGGATCCGGTATCCGGCCGAGATCGACGCACCATGAAGCGGTGCCGCTTTTGTTCTTAATCGGATAAACGACTGGCCACTCCCGATTGATCGGGGAGCGCCCTTTCTGTGGCGATTTGTTCTTCTGACGGCCCATAAGGCCGCAATTTTGGGCAGGTATTGGGCAGTCGCAAGTGGTTTCTCGAGGGAAACGGGACAGACTGTAAATCTGCTGGCTTACGCCTTCGCTGGTTCGAATCCAGCCCTGCCCACGGCTCTCCAGTAAAGGATCTACGTCAATGGGCATTTCTAAAATACGCTCGTCTTAAAGATTTAGTTGCGAAATAGTTGCGCTAAAATATTGAAACTTCGAGGCGCGGGCGAGCTTCGGGATTCGAGCTGTCTTCCTACTCCGCGTCCCTCTGCTCTACCTCTTCCCCCTGTGGCTTAACACCCTTCAACGCGATTAGTTTTGCCCACTCGCGGCTGTCCATCGCGTCAATGATCCCCTGCTGCTCCTGCTCTTCCTCCGTAGGTTTCTGATGTAGCTTGGAACCGAGGCAGCTCAGTTGCGCTTTCTCTTCGTCGGTAGACAGGTCAGATGTCTTTTTCATTGGAGCGTGGCGGGCGTCGCTCCGATTAAACTTTTCATGCGCCGGCGCACTGAATCCGCCCTCACCAGATCAGAATGGTATGTCGTCCGGCTCATCGGCCAGACTTGTCGGGTCTTTAGGCTTTTGATCCGCTTCATCCGAGGGTTTTTTCCGTAAGTAAAGATCGACTACGAACTGGTTAAGCGCCCCAGCAAGATGCACCGCAAGAAGTGCGTACGGCCTCGGAACCTGGATTACGCGATCACCTTGGCCGTGGCCTCCTAGTTTATTACGAAGCGTCGGCAGAGAGCCGAGCACCTGTTTGCAGATGGCTTTAGCGTCGTCTTCGGGGATGTCGTCCATAAAGCCCGCCTTCCGAAACGCATCTTGAAGGGCAGTAAAGTCTCCGTTTTGCCCGGTTGCAGTCTTCAGCGTGCTCTCGAAGCTCTTTGACGCTTTCACAATGGCGTCTTTTGGCTCGTCTCCTGAGAGATCTTCCAGCGCCGATCTGAACTCGTCATGCGCGCCCTGAAATTCGTGCTGGCGAAGTAGACCCTCTGCCCTCTGGTTGAGCTCATGATCCAGAAAGTCGGAGTCGACTTGGAAGAATTGGCCATCTGAAAACCTCCATGGGCAATGAAACGCCAACATGGCTTCGTTGATTTCCTTTTGCAGCTCAGAACCCCTGATCGTACTCTGGTTAACGACCTCTTCAAAGAACTGCTCAATCACATCCAATGCGCAGGAAGGATAACCAAACTTGAAATAGGACTCTAAGTCGGCGTCCTCGAATCCGGTAGAAGTCTTAATTTGGAGCTTGTCTGTTGCGCCCAGCAACTTCCGAAGCTTCCGCTCCGTTTGGTCTAAATGGCTCGTCCGCACGTTCCAGTTGTCATTGCAATCTGGTTGGTACTCGTAGGCTTCGTTATATTCGGCCAGAGTCGACCAAAGACGGTTTCGAAGGGGCACCTTCATCGAAACCTGAACGCGCTTTTCTTGTAGCGCTTGCCGGTGCCTTAACGAGAACGGGTTCATTCTGAAAGAATAATGCTTCAATAGGTCGTTGCCTAGACCCCACGACTGACATCCCTTCGGAATGTAGCCAGCATTCCCGCGCAGAAAGTCAGATACAAAACCGTGTCGTAAGAACCTGGAACATGCGCGAACGGTTTCTCGATCAAACGCGTCCTATGCCAAGGAGACGCCGTCGGGCGTTGTTGTACTGGCCAAGCGGATCCCCATCCTGCCCTTCATAATGTATTCGTGTTTTCTCACGCATATTACTCGCCTAGCTACTTCGCCGCAGGTTCGGCAACCTCCCCTCCGCAGCTAGTCGCGCTTCGTGAGCCTTCCGTTCAGCTATGCCTTCACCATAGGCATTTTCACTGAATCGCGTCTCTGCCGTTTCTTTCCCAAAACCAGTCAATACGCTTATTTCCTGAGAACCAATTGCTACAATTTCATTGCTTATGCTTTCGGCAAGGCGATTTATGCTGAAAAGTGCGCTGTTTTTGCCGAATTCATTTTGAGAGATGTACCTGAATGACTTGTGGGGGGCCGATTACCAGCCCGAATCGATCACGCAAGGTTACGCAGGCACAGACTCCAACTGGTCTTGTGCGCTTCGCTCCTTTTTTGTGCGGGATACCAGTCTTCTCTCAACCACCGTCCGAGAGCGCGGCGGATCTCGCAAAATATGCGATGAAACTGCGCGAAAGCTCTTTGGTCAGGATCGAGCCGAAGATTGCGAGAACGCTGGTCAACAACAGGCTCCAGATTTCGGATCTGAGTAACGAACCCGTCTCAGCTATTAGCGTAAGAAATAGTCGCGGAATCGGATCGAGCGATTACACCTGGAAACTCAGAATTGCGACCACTGTATTTTGGATAGGCGAACAAGCGTCCACCAGCAACCCCGTGTCGAATGAGAAGAGCGCGTGGGATAGCAGTTGGATTTCTAGTTACGGCGGCACGGATACTCCGGTTTCGGAAGAACGATTGAAATTTGCGCCGGCAAGTTTTATCCCGCGGCAAAATCCGTTCTACGTCGCGCTTCCATACAACGACGTCGATGATCACCATACCAAACCCGAAGCCGTGCAGGTAATACCATGGTACCAAAATTCCTTTGTGCGAGATGGGCAATCCGTTTGCAAGGGCCGCTGGGTAGCGATCAGGCTGGTAACAAAGTATGTTACGCGCAGTGGGAGGATGTCGGCCCGTTTCAGACGGATCACTGGCAATATGTGTTCGGGGATGAACGTCCCAGACCAAACGGAAACCGAGACGCCGGGCTGGACGTGTCTCCGGCGGTCCGCGACTATCTGGGCCTCGACAACATCGATTTCTGTGACTGGAAATTCGTCGACTTCAATCATGTGCTATCCGGTCCCTGGGCGATTTACGGGGATAACAACATTTTCAGCCGGCTTCACCGCAGCAAATCGACGGCGAGTACCGTGAACCATCTGGTCGGTCCACCGTTCTGAGGAGGGGCAAAGAACCGCTCGGGCCGAATCGCCCTTTACCGGATCAGTTATTGGGACTCCGAATGGCTTAAGCATGCTGTTTAGTTAGTGGGGCGGCAAAGCAACGCAGATTGGTCTGGTCAAAGGCGCATAAGTGAGCGGCAGTCGATCGCGACTTCGACTGCAATCAAAATGAATGGTGATCCGACCACACAAGGTTAGGCTCAGCCCGAGAAAAGCGCCTATGAGTCAACGTAAGAGCGGCACGCCCAAAACGCTTCGAGTACTTCATAGACAAAGTAGATTGGTCCCACGGCCACGGCTACCGGATCCCAATACCCACGTCGACGCTACCGGAGCCAAGCACATCTACCATCAGACTTTTTCGACCCGGAAACTTGGGCTGGACATGATGCAGCTAAGCGTCTAGCCATGGCCGAACGCGACCGGCTCATACAAGTTCTAGGCGCCGCGCCTCCGAAAAAGAAGAAGGCTCGGCGGCGCTCCGAGCCCAAGAGGCGCGTGGGAGTTTACACGGCTGAATTACTGGCCTACCGGAAAACCTAACTGTATTGGGTAGCTTACTGGCGAGCGAATGGCCAAACCGAGCGCAAGTATTTTTTCAATTACGTCTTTTAGACTCAGGTCTAACCAAGCAGAAAGCGATCGAAGCACGACGAGAAGCGGAGCGGCGCTTTCCCTCTCCGGCACCGAGCTGGTCAGATTCGTGATTCGGGCTAATCAGATTGTGCCAGTCGCGTCTTGACCCGATTCGAACGTGAAGACAAAGCGAGTAAGCTGCTATTATTCCACTTGATCCGGCTCGTCAGCACAATCGCTCAGACTCCAAGGCTGATTTCAGGTGACATGACCCCGGAACGGGACAGGTCTTAAATGTAGTTCTGCTGGTTGTTATGGGACTAGTGGACTGGTAGCTAATTGTTATTACAAGGTGGCGTCCAGACTTATCCATAATCGCCCCGGTCCGGCGTGCTGCGAGAATGCCTGGGACAGGTACGCGACGTCGCAGCAGCGCGCCGGACCGGAAAAAGGCGATTGTGGGTAGGTCGCGCATTGAAGCCGCCCGGCTCCGAAGCCGAAGGTTTGTCTTTGTGGGCCTTCTCTGGCTGCTGGGCAGCGCATCGATCCGGCGTCAGATAGCTCAAGGCGCTATGGGGTCGTCGTTGATTGTACTCCACCCGCCAAGCCTCGATGATGACCCGGGCTTCGGCCAGTGAAACGAACATTTCGCGATTCAGACACTCGTCACGAAACTTATCATGGAAGCTTTCGATGTAGGGTTGTTTCCCACGGGGCGCCAGGCTGGATATAGAGGGTTCTAATCTCTTTGGTACTCATCCAGTCCCGAATAGCCCCGGCGATGAACTCCGAACCGTTGTCACTGCGGATGTGCTGAGGTAACCCGTATTGCTCGATAGCTTCTTCGATTACGGCGATCGCGTCGATGGCCCGAATGGAGCGCCGGGGCTCAATCGCAAGGCTTTGTTTGGTGAACTCATCGATCAAGGTCAGAATGCGTAAGGCTCTGCCGTTTTCCAGCTGCTCATGGATGATATCCCAGCTCCAGACATGATTAGCCTGCTTGGCTCTCTGACGCTGGGCCATCGCGGTTCCCAGCCGCCTGGTCCGGCGCTGCTTTTTCGCACCTGGAGACCGGCCTCTCGTCGCACCCGCTGAACTCGCTTGGCATTGACCTGATGCCCAGCAGCTCGCAGTAAGGCGGTGATAAATCTGTAGCCGTAACGCGGATGCTGCTCGCTAAGAGCAATCACTTGGCTCTCAGCTTGGACGGTGCTCTGGCTGACCTGCTCTTCCCGATAATAGCTGGAACGCGCTAATCCGATGGCTCGGCAAGCTTGGTCGGCGCGACCCAAGCCTTTTCCACAATGTGCTTCACCGCCCGTCGCCGGCTGGACGGACTCACCATTTTTTTGCGTTGACCTCTTTGAGGATCTGGATCTGCAGCGCTTGGTCAGCCATTACCCGTTTCAATCGGCCGTTCTCATCCTCGAGGGTCCGCAGCCGGCGCGCTTCATCGACTTCCATCCCTCCGTATTTTCGTTTCCAGCCATAATAGGTTTGCTCGCTGACATTGTGCTTGGCACACGTCGCTCTCACCGTTCCGGCCTGGCCTTCTTTTGTAAGCGTTTGACCAACAGCATCCTTTGACCAAGAGGTTCGGCTGGAAATTGTGATATGCTCCGGCATTCCTAATGCGCGCTCAATCCCGAGCGCCAAACTACACCCCCGAACCAAAGGAACACCATGAATCGCATCATTTCGGCTGTTGTCACGGCGTCAGCCCTGATTTTCGGAGTTTTTCTGCCCAGAGAGGAGGCGGTCGCGCAAACGGCCAAGGATCTTGTGGGAACGTGGACGCTCGTTTCCATCACGCGAGAGCAGGGCGGCAAGAAGACCGATTATTTTGGTCCCAATCCACAAGGCCAAGCAATTTTCGAACCAAATGGCCGCTTTTCCATAATGTTTATTCGTTCGGATGTTCCTAAATTCGCGTCCAACAATCGCGAGGCAGGAACTCCAGAAGAAAACAAGGCAGCCACGCAGGGGAGCCTTGCCTACTTCGGCACGTACTCGGTAAGCGAGGCAGATCATACGCTCAACTCTCACATTGAGGGCAGCACGTTCCCAAACTGGAGGGGAGCCGATCAGAAACGAGTTCTCAAGCTTTCCGGGGACGAACTCACCTTGACTAATCCTAAATCATCCACGGCTGGAAGCGCTACCTCGGTCTGGAAGCGCGCCAAATAGACGAAGTATCTGGGAGGTTCAGCCCGAACTAGACTTTTGGTTCTCAAAACGCTTCAGCTTTTGGTTGCGGCGTAGGATGGCTGCTTCGCGAACATCGTCGATTTTATGCTGTAGCGGACTGAAACCGTAATCGGCTAAAACCGATAACATCGCCCTTCCGGACCAAATTAGATGAGGACAACTATAGTGGCGAAATCACCACGATCGCTCAGGACCGCGCTTTAAGAGCTCAGCAGGGTACTTGCGGCAGGGGAGAGGGTCTAAAACGGGTTGATCACCTCATCTCCTTCGAACTTGGCGGTTCCAATTCTATCAAGAATCTCTCGCCGGAGTCATACCGGACTTTACCCTGAAATGCCCGAGTTAAAGATCGGCTGGAAGATAAGCTTCATGAGCTGGTTTGCAGCGGGCTAGCTTGACCTCAAGACAGCGCAACAAGCAATAGCGTCGAACTGGATCGAAGCTTATCAGAAGTATGTCAGTCCAAATCCGCCTGGAGCGGAGCCGGCCCTCCATCGGGCTTCCGGGCTTGGGCCACATCAGGCAAGGTCTGGGTGAATACAAGGAACGGGAAGTACTGGAAGCCGGGATCGTGCTATTTTTTTTGCTAGAGCTCTAGTTCTTTTCGATACCAGTCTTTGCGTCGCGTGCGCGTCAGATCAATACCGCCTAAGAGCAGCGAGAGTTCCTCATGACTCAACGTCACTCGATTCGATGGCTCTGCATCAATGGGCCAGCTGAAGCGTCCCTTTTCCAGCCGTTTTGCACAAATCCATAGTCCGCTCCCATCCCAGAACAAAATTTTAAGTCGATTGCGCGATCCATTGCAGAACGAAAACAGATGTCCGCTTGTCGGCTCGAGTGCGAGCCGATCACGCACCAGTCCGTGCAATCCATTGAAGCCTTTTCGCATGTCGGTGGCCCCCACCGCCAGATAGATCTGGGTCGCCGGTCCGATTCCAAACACCGCTTTTCACGCCCTTTCCAGTACCGCGATAAGTCCTTCCAAGGTCGGGGCGTCAAATCCGGGCCATACCTCGATTCTACGTCCTCGGAAGAGCACTACTTCCAATGCGGAGTGCGACCGACTATTCCCATTGGGCTCCCGCCCGGCCAGCTTCACGGCGACAAACCCGCCGCCCTCCTTGGCTTCACTCTTGTTCAAGCGCCGCTTTTTAAGTTGGCGCTGTAAGGTGCTCAGCGCCAAACCGTGATTGCGGCAAAACTCGCTCTGTCGCAAACCACTCGCTTCAAATTCAAGCACCAACCGCTTGATCTCCTCACCACTTCGTCGCTTCCGCCCAGGGCCTTCTTGGTTTTCAGTCATTGAAACAGTCCAGCAAAAAAGCCGCGCGACGACTAGGTGGGGATCGTATGACGCTTACCTTCTTTCAGTATCCCGATGATTTGCTCTTCGCTAAATCGACTTCGCTTCATTCGTTCTGCTTCCTTTTGATGGAGCAGAACTACAGTTTTCAATCGTCCACTTTTTGGGGTTCAGGCCACTACCTCTCTTCCGGTGGCTTCCCCACGGGAATGGCACCAAGCTGCGTCATCATGCTCAGGCCATCCATTAGGATTCGACTCTCCGCCATCTTGCCGGCCACCAGCCGATCGACAACCATACCTTTCACGGTTATCTGCTTGCCTGTGGCAGGAACGCCGAAGAATTCGCCGCGATGAGTGCCATGCCAGGTAAAGCGGCTAAATACCTTTTCCCCTTCTGCTACCATCTCCTCGATCACCCAATGGATGTCGGGAAAGGCGGTGCGAAACGCACCAATCACCTGTTTAAGACCTTCGCGCCCCTGCTGCTGGCCAGGAAGAGGCTCGAGTTCCACAAAATCAACGGCCACGAGATCGTCCGCCCGCTCAAGCTGACCTTGATTGATGACTTCCTCAACAAAACTGATGATCACTGCTTTGTTCTCCGTTGCTGCCATGGGATTTCCTTTTTCAGCGAACTTCTGCAACTCTGTCAATCGTGTAGTTGGCTAGACGGATTCGATCAGTTAGAGTCGGATTCGCTGTAACGCTGGTATGTGACAACGCGTCTCAGGCGATCGAAGCGAATCTGGCCGATCTCTTGATGCTTGGCAGACGCTTTCTGCCATTGCCCACGCGGGAGGTACCGCCCAACTGGGCCAAGCAAGTTTGAATATCGTCGCAAGAGCTGGGCTCTTCGAAGCGCGAGAATGCTTTGTTTAGGGGAAGGGCGGCTGAGGAGCGATCGAGTGATCCCCGTTGTCGGTGACCTTCGAACCGCCGATTACCACCGTGAAAAAACCACTAGCGCTGCTGAACTCGCCGCCGCTAACGCTGGCCCCGAAGCCACTGGCGGTATTGAGCCCGCCCCCGCTGACGCTGGTGTCAGTATTGCTGGCAGTGTTCTCCGCGCCGCCGCTGATGCTGGCCGAGTTGCCGCTGGCGGTGTTCAGACTGCCGCCGCTGACGCTGGCTGAGGTGCCGCTAGCGGTGTTCTGCGAGCCGCCGCTGACGCTGGCCTGGCGGCCGCTGGCGGTGTTCTGCGAGCCGCCACTGACGCTGCCGTAGACTTGGCTGGCGGTGTTCTCCGAGCCGCCGCTGATGCTGGTCGCCTCATTGCTGATGGTATTACGATCCCCTGCAACAAGGCCTCCGAAAGCAGTCTTGGTAAACCGATTATAGCGCCCAATGACCAGGTTGTGCGACCCGCCGCGTTCGCCGGGATTCAGGGGGACCGTCGGAATTATTTCGTCATAGCCAATGATCAAGTTGCCCAGCCCGAGGGGATTGCCATTGTCATCGGTCGTGCCCGAGCCGCTGACGATGTGAATGTTCGCGCCGCTAATAGTGATATTCGGCCCTGCCACGCCGCTCTCCGGGTTGGGATCGACGCTAACAAAAGAGCCAAGCAGTAGCGCGTGATTGGATTTGACCGCGGCTAACTGGTTCTGCAGCGAAGAGACTTGTGTTTTCAGGGCCGCCACCTCCGCTTTCAAAGCCGGAAGTTCTCTTAACAACCCTTTAAGGCTTGTTAGCTCTTGAGGAGTTGTCGACTCTGAAGGGATGCCTTGGGCATGCGCTACGGAGCCAACCGTCTGGGCAGCCAAAGAAAGCACTGTTGAAACAAGGCAGCAGTGGATTCGATGCATCTTCGGTTTCCTTTGTAGGGGATTCCCCTTGGGAAAAGGGACGTTTCGCAAGAGGGGCTCGGTGGGGGGCGGGAAGTACAGGACGCAAGGCTTCATCGTGAGGACGGCATTGAAGTTTAGGGCCGACCTCCCAAACGACGCCCAGGCTCTTCTCCGCGTCTATACTCCTTTGGGGTGGGGCGCCGGTCGATCCCAGGCTTTATCGGGTGGCCCCGCCTTCGGGTTCGGGACTCTTCGCGGAAACATCTTGAGCAATGGAAGCTCGGGAATCACATCTTTGGCCGAGGGTGCTTTTTTATCCGCAAAGGACGACCATATCGCCTTTAAGGCCATCAACGCCCGGCTTGAAACCGTCGATACCGCGCCGAGCTACCGAGAAGCATTCAGGAGGCGACGATGTCTCATTCCGGCTGACGGATTCTATGAGTGCAAGAAGGTTCCCGGCGGAAAGATCCCCCGCGCAATCGGGATGCGAGACGACGCACCTTTTGGTTTCGCCGGGCTATGGGAGGCATGGAAAGATCCGTCGACCGACGAATGGCTGCGCACCTGCACGATCATTACCGGCAAACCCTACGAACTGGTTCCCCAGGTGCACACCCGGATGCTAGTAATCTTGCCAGAAGAACACCACGCGAAATAGTTAGGCGAAGCGGAGGACGGCGACCTCAAAGAACTGCTGAAGCCTTTTCGGCAGAGCGCATGAAGATGTGCCCCATCCGCGCGCGAGTGAGCAGTCCGAAGAATGACGATGAGGCCATACCGAACCTCATCTAGCTACTTCGCCTCAGATTCGGCAACCGCTCCTCGGCAGCTCGTCGCGCTTCCCTGGCCTTGCGTTCAGCTATGCCATCACCATAGGCATTTTCGCTGAATCTCCTTGATACATCTCTGCCGTTCTCTTTCCAGTATGCTTCCCAAAACCAGTCAATACGCTTCCCGAGCTTCCGGGAGCCGCGTCTGATGCGGCTTTCCCCCGCTTGGCGAAGTCCAGGTGGTGAGTCCTCGCACCCTGATTGAGAGCGTTCAAACGATTCTAGAGCTGGATCAAAGAAAGTCGATCCTGAGCCACAAGACAACTGCTCGTCGATCAAGAACGTTATCGTGACGGCGAAGGCGTCGGGAGAGCTACATTGCGTAAGATGCTCGCAAGAGGGGCACTCTCTTCTTGAAGCAAGCCGGAGTTTTCAGAAACCGGCGGTCGGTCGGTAAGAGTCGGGCGGCGCGATCCCGGATTTAGGGCGACTATCAAGCCGCAAGCAGGTACCGTGAAAATCAGCGGACCTCTCGGTGCTTCGCTTTCTTGATTTTTTTCGCTCATTCTTTTCTCCGTCGAGCGCTGGTGTTTATCAAAGACAGCACAGCGAATGTCATGGCTGGCTGGGGCCTAGCTGATGCCACCGACCATCGCAATGGAACTGCCGCCGGAGAGACCCTTCAGGTCTGCCTGATACCGGTTCACTATGATCAGTATCCCAAGGGCCGAGAACCCGATGGCTTCGCTGACTAGGCTCATTCGAGTGGCGATCCTCTGCAGCACTTGTGCTTATATTCCCGCCTTGCTTTGTTACAATGAATTTGGGGGCACGCGTGTCAGAGCTTTGCGAAAAGAGTGAAAAATTTGTGCTTATCCGTTAATGTCGGATTGAAAGCGGGTTGCTGATGAGGGGAAGCGATAGCTCGGTGGGAGCTGGCGCGGGCCAATTTCACACCACGCGCTGGACGCTGGTGATGGCTTCCTCGCATGAGCAAAGCCGGACTGGTCAAGCCGCTTTATCCGCCCTTTGTCAGACTTATTGGTACCCATTGTACACCTTTGCTCGCCGGCGCGGACATTCACCGCATGACGCACAGGATTTGACCCAGGGGTTTTTCCTGCACCTTTTGGAACATCGGGCGCTCAGCCAGGCTGATCCGCTCAAAGGCAAGTTCCGATCCTTTCTGCTCGCCTGCTTTCGGAACTACCTTTCGGTCGAGGCGCAGCGAGCCCACGCACTCAAGCGAGGCGGCCAGTGTCAGGTCGTTTCCCTCGATCTGGAAACGGCCGAAAACCGTTACGGGCTCGAACCGGCGGATCATTTGACAGCGGAGAAGATCTTCGAAGCCCGCTGGGCGCTGACGCTGCTGGAGCACGCGATGACGATCTTGCGGCAGGAATACCTTGGCAGAGGCAAAGGATTAGTCTTTGACACGTTGAAGGGGTACGTAGGGATTGGCGAAAGCAAGCCTGCGGCCGCCTACGAAGAAGCTGCAAAAGTGCTGGGCATCGGCGTCGGCACCGTGAAGACACTTATTCACCGCCTACGTAAGCGCTATCTAGCCGTCGTGCGCGAAGAAGTCGCCAGCACGGTCTCAGATCCAGGAGAGATTGAAGGAGAGATTCGCGCCCTCTGCGATGCGTTAATCGCCGCCGAAGGACGGCTGAGGCCGTGAAACCAGACTCTGGAGAACCTGTGGAGGAACCCGGCAAGGAGGTGGGATCAGGAGAGCAGGAAGCGCGTACTTGCCCGGTCTGCGGCACGAAGTTCTTCGCCACCGCCGACAGTGGATTCTGTCCAGTTTGTATCCTGCGCGGAGCTACTAGCGGGGAATCTGCCACGACCGGGGAACAGGGTTCAATATCTGGGTCGGCGGACAGCGCTGAGGAGACGGAAGGTGCGTCGCGGACTCGCCGGTTTGAGAACTATGAAGTGATGCTGGACGAGCGCGGCACGCCGATCGAGTTGGGTCGTGGGGCAATGGGCGTCACCTACAAGGCACTCGACGTCGATCTCCAGTGCTCCGTGACTTTGAAAGTCATTAGCGAGCGGTATCTGGGTGAGGAGTCAGCGCGGCTTCGTTTCTTGCGCGAGGCACGCGCCGCAGCAAAAGTGCGACATACAAATGTCGCCTCGGTCTTCCATCTGGGCAGAACCGGCGAAAATTACTTCTACGCAATGGAGTTTGTCGAGGGGGAGACCCTTGAGCATCTCATCAAGCGCTCAGGCCGGGTCAATATGAAATTGGCGCTGGAAATCGCGACGCAGGTGGCTGCCGGTTTGGCTGCGGTGCACAAGCAGCAGCTCGTTCACCGAGACATTAAACCAAGTAACATCATGGTGAGCTTGGAGGACACGGGTGCTGTGACCGCGAAAATCATCGACCTGGGCCTAGCCAAGGCGGTCAACGAGCCGGGCGCTCAAACCGCGATTTCAACACCTGGGGCTTTCGCCGGAACACCGGAGTTCGCCAGTCCTGAGCAATTCGCTGGAATCGGTGCGGACATCCGGTCAGATCTGTATTCACTCGGCGTGACACTCTGGAAGATGTTGACGGGCAAAACGCGATTCCGGGGCACACCTGGTGAGGTGATGTACCAGCATCAGCACACGCCGTTACCGCTCGAAGAACTCGAAGGTGTCCCACGACCACTCGTCGTTTTACTTGAAGTGCTTCTTGAGAAAGACCCAGGGCGGCGTTTTCAGAACCCGGTCGAACTCCTGAAGGTGATACCGACGATAACCGGCGCTATCGATGCGGGGCGTCGAATCACTCGTCAGAGCTTGCAGACGATGTTCCCGGCCGCCTCGCCGGTCGTAGCTCGTAAGCCGCCGGCAAGATTGGGTCAGTTCGTATCCTTCATCCTTGGCCGAGCGAACGTTTCACCCTCAAATACCCAAGGCGGGAGTCCGGTGCGTGAATCGCGCTCGCCGGGATCCGTGCCAAAGAGAATTTCCGTCGCCAGATTGCCCGTTACCGGAAGCGATGTTTTTGGTCGAGAGGAGGATATCGCTTTCCTGGATGATGCATGGGCAAACCAGGATGTAAATGTCGTTTCGATCATTGCCTGGGCCGGTGTCGGGAAGTCCACTCTCGTCAACCATTGGCTTCGGCGGATGGCGGCAGATCGTTACCGGTCCGCGGAATGCGTGTTTGGCTGGTCTTTCTACAGGCAAGGCACAAGCGGGCAATCTTCTTCCGCAGACGAATTTCTTGATGCGGCGCTCGCATGGTTTGGCGATTCAGATCCGCGGCTCGGAACGGCGTGGGAGAACGGCGAAAGATTGGCGAAGCTCATCGCACATCGGCGAACTTTACTGATTCTCGACGGCCTGGAGCCGCTCCAAAATCCGCCTGGTCCACAAGAAGGACGACTGCGTGAACCTTCCCTTCAGGCGCTTTTGCGCGAACTCGCTGCCTTCAATAACGGGCTTTGCGTGATCACCACACGCCTGCCAGTCGCTGATCTGGCCGATCACGCAGGCACCTCGGCCCTGCGTCGTGACCTGGAGCAATTATCCAGAGATGCTGGGGCGCAGCTGCTCAGAGCGCTGAGCGTTAAGGGAGATGAGACGGAATTGCAAAGTGCCAGCGAGGAGTTCAGCGGCCATTGCCTAGCGCTAACGCTGCTTGGCAGTTATCTGGCCGATGCCTTTAATGGAGATATCTGTTTTCGCCAAGAAGTATCAGCGCGTCTTGGTCACGACGTAAGGCAGGGAGTCCATGCCCGAAAAGTCATGGAATCTTACCAGACCTGGTTTGGCGAGGGTCCGGAGCTGTCCGTTCTTCGCATCCTGGGTCTGTTTGATAGGCCCGCAGACGAACTGGCGCTTGGAGCCCTACTAAAACCACCTGCTATCCGGGGCCTTACAGAGTCGTTAACTGATTTGAGCCCAACCGAGTGGCGAACGATTCTTGGCAAGTTAAGAAGGGCTAGACTCCTGGCCGGGGAAGATCCGCACAATCCTAGCTATCTGGATGCCCATCCTCTCGTTCGTGAATTCTTTGGAGAACAGCTTCGGAATCAACGAAGCGAAGCCTGGAAGGAATGCAACAAGCGGCTCTATGAATATTATCGAGCAATTGCGCCCCAGCTCCCAAGTCATTTCAGGGAAATGGAGCCACTTCTCTTAGCCGTTATCTGCGGCTGCAATGCAGGTTTGTTTCGCAAAGCGCTGCATGAAGTTTACATTCCCCGAATTCAGCGAGGAGATTCCTCCTTTGCAGCTAAGGTCCTGGGAGCCAGGGGAGCGCTGCTCTTGGTTTTAGCTCACTTTTTCGAACACGGACGCTGGGGTTCACCCGTTGAAACGGGCGTCGAGGAGCACAGTCTCACTGCAGAAGATCAGCTCTTCATTCTCACGCAGGCGGGATCATATCTAATGGCCACGCGAGGATATACAGCACCGGAGGCCCGACTTTGTTACGAGCGCGCGGAGTCTTTGTGTAATTCGCTCAATCGTCCCCTGCTCTTGTATGCGGCACTGATGGGTCAGTGGCGTCATTCCAACACCATCGGCAAGCTGTCCGAAGCGTTACAAATTGCCAAACGCCTTTACTCGCTTGCGCAGGAGCATAATGAATCTGCGCTCGTGATAGGAGCCTGTCATGCTCTGGCATGCACGCTCTACTTTTTGGGCGAATTCGAGAGCGCGCGAGAATACGCGATGCGCGCTATTCAGATCTGGCGCTCGGAGGGCGTACAGTCTTCGGTCGAAGAGGTAGACGTACCTGTCACCAGTACTCTGTGTTATGCGGCAATGTCCGAATGGCATTTAGGAGAGATCGCCTCTAGCAAGGCAAACATAGCGGAAGCGATCTCACTAGCGAAGGGACTCAATGATATGCACGGACTGGCCGTGGACCTGATGTGGGCAACGGTTCTCAGCTATTGCGAGCGTAATCCTGCTGAGGTGGAACGCTGCGGGTCGGATTTGATTGACCTGTCAACGCGTCACCATTTTGCGCATTATATAGCCGCCGGAACCGTTTATCGCGGTTGGGCGCGTAGCGCTCTGGGTGACCCAGCTGGAGGCATTTCATGGATCGAGCACGGGATAAAAGACTTTCGGGCAATTGGCGCGATTACGGGATTGGCATCTCATCTAAGGCTAAAGGCTGAAGCTTTGTACCTAGCGGATCGTACCTCTGAAGCTCTGGAGGCAATAAGCCAAGCGGAAGCAATAATCGAAAGAACTGGAGAATGCTATTGGCGCGCCGAACACCACCGGCTCCGCGGTGTGCTTCTCGCAGCAATTGGTGCTGAGGAGACCCAAATTGAGGCTTCGTTTTGCGAAGCCATCAGAATCGCACAGGAGCAGAAGTCAATTTCACTGGCGACACGCGCAGAAGCAACCTACGCAGAATATCGCAGGCAAAAAGCGAGCGCGTCAGGAGGACGTGGATTCCGACTACCTCTTTGCTAACTTCTTAACATTCTGCCCTTTCGTTCAACGGACAAAGCGAACGTAAACCGGCGGGCCGGACCTATTCGCGAGAGGCTGTTTCGCTAGCCATTTTGGAGATACACTACTGCAGTGGGCACTCGCTTACACAACTATAACGAGGTCCGGACCTACCTGGAAAGAGAGCATCCAGATTGGCTCCGCGCCTTGATGCCCCGGCACATCAACGCGCCTGCGGACTACTGGCCGCAGAAAGTGCTGGCAGTCTCATCGGCGAACGCCGCGATGCAGAACTACGTCAGCATCCACGAACACCAGACCAGGCCTAATCCGGCGCTCGCAGCGGTCCATGGCCAGGCGGCGCTGCTCCTGCGCTACGAGGTGCCGCACCTACTACGTTTCCCGGGAACTCTTGGCTACCGCGCTTCGGCCAGAGCTTCCCGATGACATTTTCTTTGAGGCGATTCCGTTTCCGTTCGATGCCTTGGTCTTCATGCTGCCGAAAGGAACAGTGCGTCACCCAATCGAAGGCGATTGGCCGTTCTTTGTCCTCTCGCGAACCAGCAAAGGGCGGACTTTTTTCCTTCCAATTCCCGAACTGCATTTCAGCGTCACGGCTGAACAGGACGCCGTTCTCGTGACGACGCATATGCCGGAGGCTCCGCTGAACGTTACCTATTTTAAGAGTGTTCCGCTCATTCGCGGAGCGAGCATTAAGCAGGCGTTCCAGTGTTTGAGGCAAGGCAGGCTGCGCTCGAAAGTGCGCCCTCCATACCGCAGATGAGGTTCACTTTCGGCTCTCACCTGAACCGTGCAGAGACTTGCGGAATGGGTGGCTTCAAAGCTCTTAATACGTTGGGGTCAACCAGTCCGGTCGCAGGTAACCCTTGGGCCTCCTGGAACCCGCGAATCGCTTGGCGACTATCGGAGCCGATCGCTCCGTCAATCGGACCCCGGTAGTAACCGCGCCGGGCAAGCTCGGACTGTACTTTCATGGCCAAATCTTGCCAAAATCGGTAATCATAACTCGCATAAGCGTAGGGGTACCCCCAATCGTAGGGGTACCACCAATAAGGGAGAGCAAAGCCAGCAAAATCGAAACCGGTGGAGAATCGGGGCTGATGGCGAAAGAAATGGTTTTCATGAGCGAAGCGCCTGTCGCCGGTCTCTTGCGAAAATCGGTGTCCCAAAAAAGCTTGATGTCCACCTTTCGCCTGTCCGGTGGCGGCTCCATGCCCGGCGCCCGTTCCATGTCCGCCTGCTGTTCCAGACCCGCTTCCGGCTCCATGCCCACCTCCGGTTCCGGACCCGCCTCCTGCTCCGTGACCAGCTACGGATTGCGTGGTGAACGTTATTGCGGCTGCGAGGGCCGCCGCAAAAAGCCAACGAAACACATGGAACTTCTTCATATGCTATGGCTTAGTTAAAAAGCAAAGGCTGCTTTCCTGATTTTTCAACCATAGAGTTTATCGGCGATTGGACCGGCCGAAGACCGTGGTCAGATTGAGCCTGGCTTGCGGTTACACGCTCCCCGAAGGCAGCAGCAAATATTTCGGGTCGCTGCTGGTCGGCTACTACGACTCAAGCGGATTGGTTTTCGCCGGTAGAGTCGGCACCGGCTTCTCCGAAAGCGCTTTGGCAGCGCTGTACGGCGGCCTGCAAAAAATCAGACGCGAGACTTGTCCTTTTGTAGACCTGCCGGAGAAAACGCGAGGTCTATGACGTCAGACTATCATCCCTGCAGACATGAGCGCTGTAGTTCGGTCGAGCCGGTGCTGGTCGCCCAGGTTAAGTTTACCGAGTGGACGCTCGACGATCAGCTCCGTCAGCCCATCTTCCTCGGGCTGCGAACCGACAAAGAGGCAAAGTATGCTGTTCGTGAATAGATAGACATTGCAGAAGCTGCAATTATTTGCCCTGAGCCAGGAAGCGGGAGCAGGCGGTTAGCTAGCGATCACAGATACCTGCGGATTTGTGACTTGTGCATGGAACTGGCGTTTGGTGCTCAATGCGCAAGCAAGTAAAGTCGCAATTCATACAACTTGGTGGAATTCAATGTGTTGTACCGCCAGTTCCTGGGGAGCGACAAGGGCAGCCTTCTGGTAAGCTCCAGAAGGTTTCAGACGAGTTTGAGATTGAAATCGCTGAGACGTATCGCGCGATCCCGACCTTCCAGAGCTACGATGAAGGAAAGGCGCAATGGCTCAACGCTCGGCTTTCGAAGGGACAGCTGCCGAACCGACTGGCTGTGGCTTTAGCAGCATGACCAACAGTACGCCAGCCAAGATGAAGCCAGCGCCAATCACATGATAAAGGTGCAGGCGCTCGCCGAGGAAAATATACGCCAGGACAGCAATAAATACCGTCTGCGAATAAAGTAACATTCCTGCTCTTGACGCGCCGAGCTTTTCCACGCTCCAGTTAAACAGGTAGTACATCAGAGCTCCTCCGGGAACAGCCAGGTAGGCCAGTCCCAATAGCCCGGCAGGCCTGAGCGCGGATCGTTCGTCGTGCAGTATCTCCCAAGTGTAGAATGGTAAAGTGGTAATCGCCGCGGCAGCGAGCAATACAACCAGCAGCGGCAAGCGTTCAAGAGCAAAGTTTGCCCGCCGGAGCAACACCGTGTAGAGCGCGAGACACGATGCTCCAGCAACGATAAAGAGGTCGCCGGCATTAAAGTCAAAACGGAGAAGGGCGGAAAGGTCACCCCGTACGATGATAATCCCCATTCCGACACAGGCGACGACCGAGCCAATGGCCTGCCAGGGGCCCACTACCTCCCTGAGGAAGAATCGGGCCAGGACCATTGTAAAGACTGGCATGAGCGCGAGGATAAGACCAGCGTTGATCGCGGTAGTGTAATTAAGCCCGATGAACATCAAGCCTGGGGTGATGGCGAGTCCGAGGCCGCCAATCACCAGGAGCTCCGGCCAGCGTTTCTTTAAGGTCGCTGCGACGGCCTTCACCTGGGAATGCGTAGCCGGAAGCAAAATCAGTGCGGCGATGGTCACGCGCCAGAAGCAAAGCGCCCAGGGTGGCATCTCGGCTGCCGTGGATTTTACTGCGATGTAGACGCCGGCCGATAGCAACCAACAGAGGATTCCAGCCCCGTAAGCTCCCGCAGATGGCGATGCTTGCCGCGCTTGACCGACTTCCCTCCTCCCTGCGGCGATAGACCAGAATTGAAGCGCCATATAGTTTTTTTTCAGTGCACCTTAGATATTCCAACAAAGGTAGGTAAAACGCCACGGTATTTGGCCTCACGCCTGCTGGAATTAGAGCCTGGGGGTCAGCAGCATCGAAGTAGAGGCCGAGAGTCAACGAGACCAGTTGCAACTGCCGGTTAAAGCGGCGCTCAAGCATCCGGGCCGGCAGGAACTACCAGCGGATCTGCCGAGGAAAGAGCAGATTATTGCTTGCACACCCCAACAATGCGTCTGCGGCAAGTGTGGCAAACAGACTGATTGCATCGGCTACGAGAGTTCTGAACAACTCGATGTCGAACCGGCTCGATACTTCACGCGGGTGTTCAAACGCGCAAGCGAGCCTGTACGGACTGTGAGGAGCAAGGAGTGCGGTGCGCGCCGCTGCCGCCCCGGGTTATCGAGAAAGCGAGAAAGGGCTGGCCAGTGATCGGGTGGTAGTCGATACGGTAGTCAGCAAATATGTTGACCACCAACCGCTCTATCGCCAAAGTGCCATGCTGGAGCGCGAAACCGGTATCCAGCTCTGCCGAGCGACTCTGGATGGCTGGGTGATGGGGGGTAGGTGAATTGCAACGCCGAGATCGCCGTAGCAACAGTCAAAGCAGAGCTTCGTCCACGAAAGGGAGCTTTTCGACGGGCAGCGCCTGCATCGGGTCGATAAAGGAACTCGGCTTCATGTTTTGCCCAGAGCGCCGATTCCGAATCCGACGCGCAGGTCGCCGCCGGTCACGACGGCTCTTTTCTGTGCGAAGGAGGAGGGTTCATTGAGTGCGCCAGGAGAATGGTGGACTTTCCCCGGCGCGGCAACCCCGATGTCTATTGCGGCAATCGCAGGAACCGCCGCAATCCAATTTGCTTGACCTCCTCCGGGCCGTCGGCTTCCATCGCGTGTGCCGCGGCGTGAAGCCCGCGGGAACCGTTCAACGCTCGAATTTCAACGCACGCATGTTCTCATTTGATTCGTTGGGACACATCAATGTCGTCGTGCCTGATCTCAAAGAGGCGACACGCTTTTATCAAACGCTCTTCAATGCGAGTGTCGAGCAAACCTTTCCGCACTTCAAGAATGTGGGATTCGCGCGGTCGGCCGGTTTTTTGGAGGACCCCGAATCCGTCGATGTGAGTATTCGTTTCCTGAAGATTCCGTTTGGCCGATCGGAAGATTTGTTTATGGAACTGTTCACGTTTCACAGTCCGGCCGGCGGGCAGGAGATTAAGCCCAGCAAGACGAACGACGTCGGCGGGCCGAGGCACGTTTGCCTCCGGGTCAGAAACATCGACGAGTGTTCGCGCATGTGAAGTCCCTCGATGGCGGTGCACTTGATCAACAATTCGCCCAAGTACGAACCGTATTTCATCAGCCCGATCAAGCCGGGCGCCATCGAACTTCCTGGCGCGGACCGCAACTCGGCGGGCGCCAGGGAAGCGATTTGCGAAATCGTCAAAGGGATCCGTTTTTTTTATGCCATTGACCGCTACGGCATCCAGTGGGAGTTCGAGGAAGGACGCTCAGACATTGGCACCACATGAAGGCCGTCCGCGAACTCCGCCGCGTCCAGCGCGTTCAATGAAAGCACCCATTCGTCGACATTTCCCGAGACCTGTTCTGCCTGACCGGATATTGCAGCATTGTGACCGGCGCGAGTGTGGGAATCGGCCTCAACATCGCCGAAGCACTTGCCTACAGGGGGTCGGATCTCGTTCTGGTGAGCCGGAATGCGGAACGCCTCGAGGAGGCGGCCGGAAAGGTGCGGGCGATCGGCCGCCGGGCCGTCGCGGTAGCGGCCGATGTGGCGGACGACGACGCCCCAGAGCGGATCGTCGAGGCGGCGCTGGGATTGGGTGGCCGCATCGACGTCCTGGTGAACAATACGGGGTTTATGACGTTTGCCGATCCCTTCAACATCAACGACGAGACGTGGGATGAGATTTTCAACGTGAATGTCGCGCACCGATGCGGATCACGCGGGCCGTGCTTGCCGAGATGGTCAAGCCGTGCCGGGGCAGCATCATCAACATCGGAAGCTCCTGGTCGACACGGGCGTCCGTTTTCAACCAGGACGGAGGCGGAGTGGACTATTGCTCGTCGAAGGCCGCCCTGCATGCGCTGACGCGAGCGACGCTCAGGACGTGGCTCCGAAAAAAATTCGCGTGAACACCATCGCTCCGGGCGCCGTGGATACCCCAATGCATGCCGACCACCGTGCGCTCCTTTTCGAGTTCGAGAAATACATCCCGCTCGGCAGGATCCAGGTAGCGGAGGACCTCGCTGGGGCCGTGATCTTTCTCGCCTCGGATGCCAGTGCCTACATCACCGGCCAGACCCTCCATGTCAATGGGGGTCTGCTTATGGTGGATTAGGAAAGAATTTGCCAGGAAGAATCGGACACAGGCACAATGCCTGTGCTGCCTGTCTGTTCCGGGCGCTCGTGCTCCTTTGGCGAAACTCCAAAGTTTTTCAGTGTTTGCTTTCAGTGTTCAGTGGCGCGCGCCGATGACGGGAGCGGAGATTGCGGGATATTCTGCTCCCTATGGCATATTAACAGTTTCAGGAAGGAGTGCTGCTCTAGTGAAACCATGCGTCCTCAACTGATCTTCCGTAAGGCCAGCGTCACTGACGGCGCAGGCTCTCGGGCCTTTGGTACGACAGGTTCTCAGCGCGGCCATGTTTCTGCGCAGTTCCGATGAGATAAATGAAGACCCAATTCTGCATCATCGGAGCTACGCGCGGTACAGGCTTACTGATCACTCAGCAATTATTGGAAGGCGGATCAAGTGTCCGGGTCGTCGCGCGCGATCCCGATAAGGCCAGCCGGCTCCTAGGTAATCGAGCGGATGTACGCCAGGGTGACGTGACTAATGCTCGGTCGATTCGAGACGCTCTAGCCGAAGACTACCGGGCGATATTTTTCACTGTTGCTGCTACAGGTGGAATCGACGGGCGCGGCGCGTTCGGATCAAGGACCATGATCCGCAAGGTAACATACCAAGGGCTGCTGAACGTGGTTGATGCAGCGCGTTCAAGCGGTTTCGAAGGACGCATTATGCTCTCGTCGGTTGTGGGCGCAGACCGATCCTCGGTCGTGATTAGCATGCTTGATAAGATCAAATCGGGTCTGCAGCGGAACATAGTTGAAAGAGAACTCTATCTGCGAGCAAGTGGACTAGACTATACTATCGTGCGCGCGCCGATCCTCACAAACGCGCCGGCTGGCGGAGCTGATATCCGCATTGCTAGAGCAATTAACAAGTTAACAGCTGGACCAAAGATCTCGCGTGGCGATCTTGCTCGCGTATTGATCCTGGCGTCTCAACAGACCGTAGCCTCGCGTAAGACTTTTGACTTGTTTGCCGTCAAAGGCGTCGCCCCTTCCGATGAGCAGCTGCTTAAGCAGCTCGAAGAGGTACCGGCAGATACTGAACCGCGATAAAGCAGCGAAATATCTCGGTAATCAGGTTGCACAAGACCCCGCCAAAAGTACTACGCTGCTGCAGGGTTTTGAGCAGCGGCCTGGCTACAAATGCTGTCCAAATCTGGATCCAACTTCTCCGAAAAAGCTTTAGCGACGCTGTACGGTGGCATGCAGAAGATCAAACGCGCGACTTGTCCTTTTGTAAACCTGCCAGAGAAAGACTAGGCGGTAGGGCCAAGGCATTACCTCTGCAATCGTGAGGCGATGCCAGTGGGTCGGGCCGGTGCTGATCGCCCAGGTCAAGTTCACCCGTCAGACCAGTGACGGCCAGCTACGTCAACCCGTGTTCCTCGGCCTGCGGACCGACAAAAAGGCGAAGGATGTCGTTCGCGAATAGATCACGCCGAAATGAGCGTTGAAGAGCGGAAGGCGTCATAGAAGCCAAGTTGCGTGTGGCGAAACAAATGGCCGGGCCGCTCTGCCCTGCGCTACGACGGTGCCGACCTACTATGTTTCGCACGAAATCCTGGATGCCGCGCTTCGGACGGAGATTCCCGATGACATGGTCTTCGACGCGATTCCGTCTCCGTTTGATGCTTCGTCTTCATGCTGCGAAAGGAACGGCGCAGCGGGCTTTGCAGCGCCGGCCCAAGCCATCTAGAGAACAGCGGAAGCGAAAATATTCTGTCGGGGCTTGCGCTGGCCGCAGCCGGTACAGGTTTTCGTTCTTGGAATCGTCACGTTCGAGTCGAGGCCAGCGCTGCAAAAAAACGTCGCGCTTGCTTAGAAATCGAGGCATAGGCAGGGAAGGAGACCAAGATGAGTGGCAGAGACAGCGCGGCAATTGAGCCAACAATTAAGGCGATCGAAACTATGAGCGCACTTCGGGACTGGGCGTCGCTGAAGGACGACGCTAATGTGGGGCGGGTGCCGCTAGCACAGAGAATCCCAGTCGATGGCAAAAGTTCATGGGCGGGGTTTGACATGGGACCCTGGCAGTATGATACCTGGTTTGACGAGAAGAGTCAGGGTGCGCATGGGCAGTCAGATGACGGCAATCGAACAGCAGCGAATGTGTACAACTTCAGTTTCTGGCAGCACCTGGATATCTTCTACTATTTTGGGCACCAGTTAGTAACGATCCCTCCCACTGTTTGGACCAACTCCGCACACAAGAATGGCGTGAGGTGCCTGGGTACGCTGAATTTGAACTGGAATGAGAGTGGCGGGAAGTTCACAGAAGCCGACGTCGTGAATTTCCTCAGCAAAGAGCCAACGTCCCCTCAGCCGAAGCCAATTTATCTTGAAGAAGCTATAACAATACTAAAAGACATTGCCGATTACTATAGATTTGATGGCTATCTGTTCAACTATGAAGAGTCGAATTTCACAATTGGAAACGGCATGCGGGAGATTATGTTGAACCTGAGAGACGCCGGGCTCACCGTAGTATGGTACGATTCACCCATCAGTAGCGAAATGGGAGATTACGACAACCGATTGACAGAACACGCATATCCGTTTTTCGAGGCCGCGGGTTATTTTCAAGCTAATTACGCGTGGGGGCCGGCGTATCCAGGCAGAAACAACTACCCTGAGCTTTCCTGGGAAGTGCTGAAACAGCATTTCTCAGAAAATGATGCTCTTGAGGCGCGCAATCGGGTCTGTATGATGATGGACTGTTATCGGGACACGCAGCCTTATCAAGGCTCCTTTTTCACTGCCCTTGCGCTCGCCGATGTCCCTGCAGGCCAACCACCGGGATACTACACAGCCTTGGGATCCTATGCACCCGATTGGGTCATGTACCACGGAATTGACTTAAACACCCAGAAACTGCCCTCCCGCGAGACCTTTCATTATAATGACCGGGCGTTCTGGGCGGGGACGACGAAGTTCTTCGTGGATTGGCCTAAGCCGGGAAAGAATCCAATCAAGCCCGAGGAATGTATTGGTCATTACGTGAAAGAAAGGTCCGTCATCAGTTCCACTCCTTTCGTGACCTGGTTCAACGGTGGCGAAGGCGACTTTTACAATATCCGCGGCGAAAGGAAATCAATGGGACCATGGAATAACTTAAGTGACCAGAGCCTGTTGCCGACCTGGCGTTTCAACTTTTCCGGCGGCACGAGCGATACCAGGATAGACGACACTGCCGTTGATTACGACGATGCGTTTACAGGCGGTTCGAGCCTGCGTATTTCATTCAAAGGCGTTAACCTCACTGATCCGATCACCATCTGGTTGTACAAGACTGAGATCATCCTTACGGCGACAAACATCCTGTCCCTCACCGTCAAGGGACAAGGCGTCGATGTGGCGCCGATCCTCGGGGATCATGAGCTAACCAACCCGCAAGTAGTGCCGGTCACCAACGGCTGGAAACAGATGACCTATACCGTACCAGCGAGTCTGGAAGGCCAAACCCTGAGCGGCATCCACATTAGAGTGAAGCAGGCTTCTCCTGAGGGCGAGATCCGTTTGGGCGAATTAACCTTTCTGGACAGGGCTCAGGCTGTAAAGAAACCATGGACGAGGCCATTCCCGTCCGCCGACGTCTTGGATTGGAGCGATTCATTCGAGCCTTCTTCGCATTATCGAGTTTACGGAGTTCTGAACGAAGAAAAGTACCTCATCGGGATCGTTTATAACTCCGTCTACGTCACAGTTAGCAACGTGTTTAATTCGGACAAGAAAGGGTTTACCAGGTATATAGTTCAGGAGGTGAACGCCGCCGGAGACTTCGCGCCGATTTGAGTCTGTGCAACAGGTTCGACCTGGCCAGCCGGCGAACCGCATGGAAATCGATGAAACAGAACCCCCAGCGGCAACCAACTTCATTGAACCCATGAAGGCGCTCCGAGTCCGGGAGTTGCCGGTCGGCAATCGGCTCTACGAACCGAAGTTCGATGGTTACCGGACGCTCGCCTTCAAATCTGGTAAAGAGGTGCGGCTCCTCTCTCGCAACCGAACGAACTTCAACGACAATTACCCCCAACTTATCGATGCCCTGAAAGTGATAACTGTAAAAAGCATGGTTATCGACCGGCGAAACCGCTGCACTGGATCCGAACGGGAAGACGTCGTTCCAACTCTTGCAATCGTACGGCGGCGGGAAGCGAACCCCGTTGGTATACTACGTCTTCGACCTGCTCAATATAGAGGGAACTGATTTACGCTCTCGACCGCTCATCGAGCGAGGCAAGCTGTTAGCAAAGGTCTTAAAGAAAGCTTCGGACAATATGCGCTTCTCCGAGGAGCTGCAGGGAACGAAAGAAGAACTTCTCCAGCTCGCGCAACGATTCGGACTCGAAGGCCTGATCGCAAAAAAGCCGGACTCTCTCTACGAGCCAGGCCGACGCAGCGGGGCCTGGGTCAAAGTCAAACTCACCCAGCAGCAGGAGTTCGTCATTGACGGCTACACGCCGCCCGAAGGCAGTCGCTTATACTTCGGTTCGTTGCTCGTCGGCTACATATATGCGGGTGAGCGATGCCGTTGGGGTAGACTTCAACTCGACCTATCTGGATACAGCCCGGAGTATTTCAACTCAATTGGCTGTCGTCGTTCTCGATCCGATCTGGTCGAATCCTTTGATGCGATAGATTATCACAGAGATCACCCAACTCAGCGCGAAGATCCCCACAGTCACGAAGCCCAAAGTGCAAAAATTTTCATTTAGGCTCCCGATCATATCCCAGAATCCTCCGGTCAGTTTTAGCTGATCCTTCAGGACTCCAAAGACTTCTATCCCGGCTACCAGCAGCGCCACAATTACTGAGACGAAGGTGATCGTGAGGTTGTAATACATTTTGCGAATTGGTTTCACGAATGCCCATCCGTACGCTCCAACCATTAGTATGCCATCTGTCGTATCGACCAGGGTCATTCCGGCCGTAAAAAGGATCGGAAAGACCGCCATCGCAATCACGGATAATCCTTTGGCTGCCGCCGCCGCAGAGATCCCAAGAAGGGCAACTTCCGTTGCCGTATCGAAACCGAGGCCGAACAAAAATCCAATCGGATACATGTGCCAAGGGCGAGAAATAATCCGGAAGAGCGGACGGAAGATCCGGGCCGTCATGCCACCGCCTCCCATTAACATGTCGGCACTTTGATTGGTGTAACTTCCTCCCCTCCTTACGTCTCGGAAGTTTTGCCACAAGCCTCGAAGGACCACCATATTGACTAGAGCGATTGCAATCAGGAAAAAGGCTGAGACCGAGGTTCCGACGATTCCGCCAACGCTTTTAACGGCCTCGAACTGCGTCGCAACGACGGCCATGGTTAAGTAAACGACCAGGGATGCGATCACAACGATCGTTGAATGGCCAAGGGAAAAGAATAAGCCCACGGAGAGTGGGCGTTTACCATCCTGCATGAGCTTTCGCGTTACATTGTCGATCGCTGCGATGTGATCAGCGTCCACTGCATGCCGAAGACCAAACGTGTAAGCCAGAAACGCGGTCCCGAGGAGAACTGGTTTATCATGGAACGCGAAAAAGGCCCAGACCCATGCACCTGCGTTGAAGCAAGCCAATAAACCATAAAAGCCTAGCACCGAATTGTGAAGGGCACCGGAAACAAAGATCTGAAGTGTCTTCATTGATCGTGCCGCATTTCTCTCTCTAGCCCGAGCGCCAGTCCACCGTCGTAACCTCACCCCCAATTATACTGGCGGTACCGCTCGGGTTGGGAGAGTGCAGCCAGATATCGTAGCCGCCTGCACGGAGCTTTGGGAAGACTGCAGCGAAGACTTGCCGGCCGTTAACCCGCCGTTCCAAGACCTCCACGTGGACTCGTATGGCGGCGCTGCCTAGCGGACTGACCTCGATTTCCTTACCTCGCAGCTCCGAGTCGGCATAGATGATCAGTGCTCCGATGTCCTGGCCGATGTCCAGCACCACGCTTTCGGGGTGGACCCGGTCATTTTTTTGCTCAGCCATTTGCCTTGGTATCCTTTCTGTCGCTCCTATCACGCAAGTTTTGAGCCGCCGTCCCATCCAAATTGGCACTTGCTCGAACCGAAGCTGAGCGCGGGGCGCTTAGCTCCCGTTCGAGCAAGCACAAGCCGGAAGGCGCCCCGTTAGGAGCTCGGGTTGTCGAACCCGTCGTATGGCACGCCCAGATAGGGAAAACTCGCTAAGAAGGGTGAATTGATCTTGCTCGGGCCCAGGCCATCCGTGACCAAGGACGCACTCGCGTCGGGGCTGAAGGAAGGGTCGACCAAAGGGATCGTGACGCCAGCTAGCGCGCGCAGCTCGATTGTGAACACGTCATCGAAGACCCGGCGCCCATTCGGAAACCCGGCGAGGTCGCGTCCCAAGATCCCTAGGACATTTGGGGCTGTCGCCGGTGGAATCGCCGTGTTCAGCCGTAGCAGATCCGCGAGCGTCTTGCCCGTGAAATTCTGGAAACCTGGAATGATCCCAGCCGGGATGCCGGTCAGAAAGATGGCAACCATGTCCGCTCGGGGTTTGGTATATGCGGCTAGGTTTGGAAATACCCCAGGATAAAAGATCGTCAGCCGAAGTGGGACTTCCTGGTGCTGCACAAAGCCGAGGAATTGCGAGTCGTCCTTGGGAGCCTGCGTGTTCCAAAAGTCCTTCTTCCCCAGCGGAATCATGACTTCGTTGAACAGGGGACTGCCGAGGCGCGAAACCTGTATCCATGGCCCGGCCTCCTGGATTTCCGCGTCATCGTTAAGGATCGTCGCCTTCCGGCGACTCGCTGAGGCGTACACGCCGATGACTGAGCGCCGGTCGCTCGGATCACTGGGATAAGAGCCATCGCTCGTCAGCCGGTTTTTGGGCAACTGGAGGGCAATAGTGTGGATGTTCAGCCTGTTAGTCCCATTGACACCTGCGGCGGCGGGAAGCGGATTCACACGCAAATTCTGAAACGGTCGGAGGTCGAGGAGGTCGAAGACCGAACCCAGGTCTACATAGAAACCCTCGGCACGCTGTCCAGCAAACACTGTCTCGCCGGTGGGCAGACGGTGAACCGCCGCCTCAGCCAGCACGGCATAGTTGGGGGTAGAAAATGGGCCGATGTTGCAGGGCGGGGAGGCCAACCTCTCGGCCAAAACGGTCTTCTTACCGTGCTCCTCCATCCTGGTCACGGAATAGAACTGGCGTTTATTCCAATTCGGATCATGCAGGGAGCTGATCGGGCCAGTGTTGTAAAGAAAGGTGTCAGGATTGCGCAACTCGGTCCGGAATTGGAACTGGTAGGTGATATCGGCGTCGGCATCCCCGTCGTTGTCGACGTGGATCTCGTACAAAACATCGTCGCCGAACTCAAAGAAGTTCGGTCCGCCTGCTGGCCCCTCCAAAGGAATATAATTCATGATGAGGGTAACCATGTTTGGATTGTCAGGACTGACAAACGCATAGACATCGGTGTTATCCGCCACCGGGTCCTTGGAAATCTCAGGGGCTTCACGATGGGATGACATATGTGCAACTCTCCTTCGTACGGTCGTATTCTATCAAGAAGTCGTGCTGTGTTGTATATAGGGATCTACTCAGCGCGCCCGCTCCAGCTTGCCGCTTTCATCAGTCGTGCGACAAGTTGGGGATCGCGGAAGACAATCTCACGGGATCCCAGAAGAAGAGCGACCTCGCCCGTGGCTACATCGCTCACATGTGCTATCAAGGGACCGCTAAACGCAGTGGCGGCCACCTCCGGTATTGTGTCTTGCGGCGATCCAGAAACGCCTGCCAAGGCAGGTAAAGAAGATAGCAAGCCGAGCGTCGCCGCGCCTACCGATGTCTGTTTGAGAAATGAACGTCGATCTAGATTCGTCATAGTATTTGCCCCTGCTATTTATTCGGCCGGGATGCGACTTCGGATGCAACGCCCGTAAAGGGGCTGGCCGTAAGAAGCGGCAAGCCTGGAAACAGAGCTCTGTCTCGATGCATAAATCTGCTTGGAACTTTGCCGATTCCGCTAGCCGGAGTCCGCAGTCTCCTGACACGATGAACACATCGTGCTTGATCCGGCACTCATCGAATCACGTACCCTTCGCTAGCCGGCCCTGGAAGTGGCTGTTTTCAGACTGGGGACAGAACACTTGCTTGCGCTCCCGGGACGATTTTGTGATGCAACCGCTATCTCTAACCTCCTGCGCCATCAAATCGTTGGACAGGCAGCCTGTCGGCTAACGACCTGCTGCGAGATTCTCAGAGTCGCCAGTAACATCCATGCCGCCGGAGCAGAGGGAACGCCTATGGTCAAAGACCGCTGGGCGACAATAGGAATGGACGCCTCGCCCTATTCTCTGTCAATAAGAACACTTGCTGTGCCGCACTTGTCGTCGTGGGTTAGCAGCGCCGGGTTCGGGCGCGGCGAGCGCGTCTCACCGGTTGGCGGGTCAGGCTGGTATCATGGCGTCGACACTTGCGCGCTGGCCTCGGCCCGGAGGTTCAACCAAAAACTTCTTCTTCAACAACTCCTCTGAGATTCAACGCTTCGACGTCACCGGGAGGTCGGCTGCACAGTCTTCCTGGAGCCCGTCCGGAGTGTCACATAGCCCGCAGGTGATGTTGAAGTTTTCATCGGCGAGCTTGCGAGCAACTTCGCCAGGCTTATTCGGCAGTTCAATGTGGACTAGTCGGCGACCACTGAAAAGAACATGGGGGTTGCAGAAGGCTTACCCCTTTCTAGCCACCCTTGCGCGTCGAACAGCCGGCCATTTCGAACCAGAGACGCAAGCTGCTTCAGTTCTTCAATCGAAGCTTCACTCCTCGATAAACTTCACACAACTACGGCAAACTCGTCTATGGCCAAACCGCACTCGGAAATCGCTCATTCTCGCTCGGTCAGACCCTCACCTTATCTGTGACATGGGAGAAATCTCCGAGGCTGCGAAGGTAAAGCCGGGTACGCCTGCTTTGCTATATATGTTGCAGGCTCGGCGAGCTGGTGAGGTGTGCGGGAATGACCGTCGGGCATGTCCGGGGCGACGGTCTTCCTCCGGAAGTTCTCTACCCGACCAGGTGTTTTCGTGGGGGCGACGTTCGCTCCGGATCCGGGAAAGGCGATCTTTGATCTCGACCGGATTCGATGAGCTCAGCCAATCCGCGCCTGTTCGAACACGTGGACCAGCTCGCTATATCGGCGGGCGATTTCATTAACAGCTGCTTCACGCGAAATCTTTTGCTCCCGCCACTCGATTAGCGGTTCCCAGAAAACGGTACGACCCACCGCAAAACCAATGAACCCGGGGACCTTGGCGGCTGTAATCAGCCATTCGTGCACTTTCTTGTCGTCCTCGCCTCGACCCAAAAGGATGGCTCCGACCTTGTCGCGTCCACCTCGATGAGCCGCCTGGACCACCCTCTCGCAATCTTCCACGCGATCGAGGCCCTCGATTTTCCACACATCGGCCTCAACTCCGGCATCCTGCAACTCTTCGATCGCATGGACCATCAGCCGAGGCCGGATCTCGAGATCGTACCGCTTAACGTCGCCGTTGACTCGGTCGAGTTGAGCTTTCTCGGCGGGCACCAGCAGCTCGAACATAAACAGGCTTCGGCCCTTGCTGTGAAGGTAATCCCCCAGCTCCTTCAGCCGCGCCGCCTGTCGCTGGTTCAGGTCTGCCTCGCCCTCAGGATTATAGCGTACGAGGACTTTGCAGAAGGTTGGATCAAAGGCCTCAATATGTTTCCCAAAATCTTTGCCGTACTCAAAATCGAATTCATCTTGTCCACTCTTTTCGGCTGGGCAAGCGGTGGCAAAGCCTTCCGCCTTGGCATCATGCAGGATGGCTGCGCCGAACTGTTCATCGACCAGAATGCCGGTCTTTTCCTTGGGGATGCCGGCCGCTACGGCCACCTTGAAACCGTCATAAATCACCCGTTTCGTGGCGGCAATTTGCGCCGTCTGTTCTTCCGTTAACTTCCCTTTCCACCCGAACATTTTCGTTTGAAAAGATCCGCGGTGGTCGAATGGCTGAATATAAAGTGGCTTATCGTATCCGAGTTTCATGACTGTCCTCCAAAATGCTTTAACCGTTAGCAGAAGGAAAGCAGGGCAAAGATGTTACGTCAAACCGATCACGATAGCGTCTTTGGGTTCCGCGCAACGTTTCTGGCCTGATAGGCTTCGAGACATTCTCGCAAAGTGTCGAAGAGGCGGTTAGTGCCAATCAGTTCGCTTAGTCTTTGACGATCCAGTTCTCTGCGCAGATCGGCGTTAACGTGGGCTAACACCAGAGAGACACTCCTCGCCGCCAATTCCCGCTGGAGTTCCTTGAGAGTGCTGCCGGCGGAATAGTCGATTGCCGTAATCGCCCCGGCATCCAGGACAAGCCAATCGACAGCCTGCACCGGTGTTACCAAGGCCAGCACCTGGTCGGCAAAATAATTTGCGTTCGCGTAATAAAGGTCGGCACCGAACCAATAGACCACCAGCCCCGGCTCAACCAGCTTACCCGGTTCCGCGTTGACCATACGCCAGTGGTCATCCGGATCCCGCAGCAGCACAGCTGTGTGCGGCCGGTAACCGTGGCGCACGTGATCCAGCAGCGACAGCACGATCGCCAGGAGAATGCCTTCTTTCACTCCGACGAGCACCACGGTGGCCATCGTAATTATTGCCAGGCGGAATTCCGCAATGCTCTTTTGCCGGATCGCCGCGAGCCCGCGATAGTCGATCAATTTGATGCCAATCAGAAACACGATAGCAGCAAGCGCCGCATTGGGCAGGTGGCTTAGTGGCCCGGTCAGGAATAGCAACACTGACAACACCATTGTCGCGGTGACGAGGTGCGACAACTGGCTGCGACCTCCCGCGTCGTCTACGATGGCGGTTTTGGTTGGGCTGCCATTCACGACAAAAGTGCCGCTGCAGGCTGCAGCAGCATTGGCGAGCGCCAAGCCCGTCAGGTCCACGTCTTCCGCGAAACGCTCGCGGTAACGCAGCGCATACGCCCGGGAGGTGGCAGCGCTCTGAGCCAGGATTACGATGAAACAGGACACTGAGACCGAAAGGACCATAGGAATATCGCCCCACGAAACATCCGGCAGACCCAAGCGAGGCAAACCACTCGGCACTTCACCGACAAGCTTGATCCCACTTTTTTCCAGGTGGAAAGCGATTGTTGCCGCGATCATTCCCACCACAGCGACCAGCGCGCCGGGAAAATGGGCGGCGATCCGATCGCAGCCAGCGACCACCCCCAGGACGGACAAAGAGATGATCACACTGGGCAAATGAGTTGCAGAGAGGTGCTGAAGCAGAAAGAGCATGTTCCCGAAGAACCCATGTCCTCCCTTTTCCAGACCGAGCATCCCGGGTATCTGGCCGACGGCAACCTGAATACCGACGCCGCTCAAGAAACCTACCAGAACGGTGCGTGACAGGAAGTCGGCGAGGAAACCCAGCCGCAACAACCGGGCCATCAGCAGCATTCCGCCCGCGAGAAGGGCCACCAGTCCAGTGAGGGCGACGTATTTGGTGGTCGAGGGAGCGGCGAGTGAACCCAGAGCCGCAGCCACAATCACGGCTGTAGCCGAGTCCGCAGCGACGACGAGGTGGCGCGACGATCCGAAGATGGCAAATGCCAGAATGGGCAACAACATCGTGTAAAGCCCCGTGACCACCGGTGTGTTGATGATCTTGGTGTAGCCCATCACTTCGGGAATGCCCACCGCAGCAAGGGTGAGGCCAGCCAAGACGTCTGACAGAATCCGCGATCGATCGAGAGGGAGAATACCTTGAAACACCGACAACGGTCGCTTGGTTAATTTGGTCTCTTGCTGGCTGGCTGACATACCAACACGGGATCTTTCTTGGTTTGTCTCCTTTCTGGCGTATGACGCAGGACCGGCTTTAGCGTCAATAACCGAGTGAAAGAGCCGCGCAGCAGACCTTCGATCTCCCGCCAGTTATGAATGACCGCCTCAAGCTCATTTCCGGAAAACAGTCCTTGGTGCTTGATCCGACCGATGGTCAGGAAACGATTGCCCGAGCTACAGACGTCTTCAGATACATTGATGCGAATTTCGAGCATTGGAATTGCGATCTGGCAGCGCCGGCTGCGGAAGAAACCCTAGTACAAGTCTACGAAATGGTCAGAGATAGCACCTTTCAGGAAATGTTTGGTGGTTTCGCCGTGGCGGTCGATCGTCTCGCCCTCACGCAAGCGCAGATTAAGCAATTCGTGAAGCGCTATCCCGACTGGCTGAAAAAAGGCGGTAACGGCACCTTTTTCCTGTTCAAGGCCGGTGACGAATTTTTCGTCGCCGCAGTGTATCTGTTCTTTGATGGACGTCTTGGTGCGCGCGTGCGACGCCTTACTCTCGGGCGCGTTTTCCGGGCTGAGAAGCTTCATCGGCTGGTGCTAAAATCACGTGGACTGAGGTAGGACTAAGAAGCCGATCGCAATGCTAGTGCATTGTAGCATTGACTTCTGATATGATGATCTGCTAGCAAAAAGGAGTGTTAAAACGATTGGTTCTTTCTCCGCCAGAACGTCGACGACTTAGGCAGCGGGTCCGATCCCGTAGCGGGCGAGCAGAGGAGGCGCAGCGAGCCAAGATTGTCCTCTTGATTGCTAGCGGCAGATCGCAATGGGCGGTAAGTCGGCAACTGGGATGCAGCATCAACACCGTGCGACTTTGGCTGAAGCGCTTTATGGAGGAACGTTTGGCAGGTCTTTTCAGTCGTCATCGTGGCAAGGTAGCCAGCCAACAGAGCGCCAAGCTCGAAGCTCAGATTTTGGCCGCGGCCCGACATAAACCCACGGATGGCTCGACGCACTGGAGTACTCGGAAGTTGGCGGCCGAACTTGGCACCAACCATACCCGAGTCGCCCGTGTTCTGGCCAAAGCCGGACTGCAGCCGCACCGCCTGCGCCGCTACATGGCCAGCGACGACCCGGATTTTGAAACCAAGGCTGCTGATATCATTGGTTTGTATCTGAAGCCTCCGGTCAATGCCGCAGTTTTCTGCGTCGACGAAAAGAGCGCCATCCAAGCGCTGGACCGGCTCGATCCAGTGTTGCCGCTCTCGCCCGGAAGAGCCGAGCGGCACGGTTTTGAGTACTACCGTCACGGCACGCTTTCGCTCTACGCAGCGCTCAACACCAAAACCGGCCAGGTGCTGGGCCAAACTGCGCCTCGTCACACCAGTGCCGAGTTTGTTGCTTTTCTTGAACAGATCGTCGCCAGCTTTCCCGAGGGCCAGCAGATCCACATTATCGCAGATAATCTCTCGGCACATCGCACCTCCAGAGTCTGGCAGTTTATCGATCGTCATCGCCACGTGCGGATCCATTTTACACCGACCTATTCTTCATGGCTTAACCAAGTCGAGATCTGGTTTTCCAAGATCCAACGCGACGTCATCGCCCGCGGAATCTTCCGTTCGGTCAAAGACTTGGCTAAAAAACTCATGACCTATATCCGACGCTATAACATAAAGGCCAAACCCTTTAAGTGGACCTACCGATCAGCAGAGCGTCGTATCAATCCCGTATCAGGTTTAAACGCTACGCCGCACTAGGACATGGAAATATGTAAGTCGAGCGCTTCACCCGTGACCTGCCAGAAGTCGACGTACTTTCCTGTTAGACTGCGCAACCAAGTGTACTGTAGCTGTTTCGTCTGCCACGTCTGCGCCAGTTGCTCCCATTTAGCGGGTAACATCTCTTGGGCTCGCTGGGCCGCGCTATTAACGTCACAGAGGGTACCGTAGCATCGAAAACAAACGCCCGAACACCGGTAAGATGATGGTTCATCACTCAAGTTAGGTTTTAAATGTGGAATCCACGTCCCGGTCACGTTCGAAATTGCCGTCCCTCTGATTCTCGCGCTACTGCGTGAAAATCGGGAATTGAAATATGGTCTAATTTCAATCTGATTGCCCTTGCCTTCTGACGACATTCAGTAGACGCAGTGAATGAAGTCATCCCAACAGCTTCTCAAACCAATGAAAGACAATCCCGCTGACCCATCGAGCCTCCGCGGACTGCGTACCGGTCTTAGTGTTGAGGATATTAAGCAGTCATTTATTGATCATCTCTTCTACGGTCTTGGCCGCGTGCCAGCGGTCGCCACGCGCAACGATCTCTACACGGCTCTGGCACTCACGGTGCGCGACCGCGTGTTTCACCGCGGCGTGCGCACGGTGGAAAGTCACGAGGAAGAGCAAGCCCGAAGAGTCGCTTATCTCTCAGCGGAATACCTGCCCGGGCCCCATCTTGGGCTCAACTTGCTGGACCTCGGGATCACCGAGGAAACGCGGCAGGCGCTGTCCCAACTCGGCTACGATCTGGACGAGTTACTTGAGCAAGAGGACGAACCGGGTTTAGGCAACGGCGGTCTTGGTCGACTCGCCGCTTGCTACATGGATTCGTGCGCCTCACTGCAGATACCGGCCATCGGTTACGGTATCCGCTACGAATTCGGAATTTTCGAGCAGACGATCCGCGACGGTTGGCAAGAGGAACGGACCGACAAATGGCTTCGGTTTGGCAATCCTTGGGAGGTTGTTCGCCCCGAAATTTACTATGCTGTGCAATTCGGGGGCCACACGGAAACTTGGCAGGACGCTAAGGGTCATCATCGGGTGCGCTGGGTGCCGGACAATGTGGTCAAGGGTGAAGCCTACGATACTCCGATTCTCGGCTATCGTGTGGGTACCGCAAATCTTCTGCGTCTCTGGAAGGCGGAAGCGGTTGAGTCGTTTAATTTCGCAGCTTACAACCAGGGCGATTACTATCGGGCGGTAGAGGATAAGATGAGTTCCGAGAATATCACCAAGGTGCTCTACCCGAATGACGAGCTTGTCCAAGGCAAGATCCTCCGGCTGCAACAGCAGTTCTTTTTTGTCTCCTGTTCTCTGCAGGACTTGTTGCGGGTGCACCAGGTGCGCGGTGGCCGGCCAGACAATTTCCACGAAAAGAATGCCGTTCAGCTCAACGATACGCATCCGGCCGTGGCGGTGGCGGAACTGATGCGTCTGTTGCTCGATGAACATGAACTCGATTGGGACACTGCTTGGAAGGTGACCAGCCAAGCAATAGCCTACACCAACCACACTCTGCTCCCGGAAGCTTTGGAGAAATGGCCAGTCGAACTCTTCGGTCGCGTGCTTCCACGACACCTGGAAATCGTTTACGAAATCAACCAGCGTTTCCTTCGCGAGGTGCGCGCCAAGTTTCCTGGCGATCAAGAACGGCTTGCCCGGATGTCGCTGATCGATGAAAGCGGACAGCGCTTTGTCCGCATGGCGAACCTGGCAACGGTCGCCGCCTGCCGGGTGAACGGAGTCGCCCAGCTCCATTCAAACCTTCTCAAGAAAACCGTTCTCGCCGATTTCGCTGAGCTTTGGCCGGAAAAATTCTGTAATGTAACCAACGGAGTTAATCCGCGTCGTTTTGTCGGGGTCGGGAATCCAGCTCTCACTCAACTGATCACGGATCGCATCGGGGACGGCTGGTTGTATGAACTTTGTGAACTGCGCAAGCTGGAACCTTTTGCCGAGGACGCGGATTTCCAGAGCCGTTGGCGAGATACTAAATTCGGCGATAAGCAAAAGTTCGCAGGGCTGATCAAGGCGAGCACCGGGATCGAGGTCAATCCGCAGTCGATGTTCGATATCCTGGTGAAACGCATCCATGAGTACAAACGGCAGCACCTGTGCGTCCTGCATATCCTGACGCTTTACTTGCGGCTTAAAAATAATCCACAAGCCGATTTTCCGCTCCGGACGTTCGTCATCGGGGGGAAGGCGGCGCCTGGCTATTTCATGGCGAAGCTGATTATTAAGCTGGTCAACGCAGTTTCTGCCTTCATCGAAAAAGATACCGCTGCCAAGGATCGGCTAAAGGTAGTTTTCTTTCCCGGCTTTAATGTCAAGACAGCACAGCATATTTATCCGGCTGCTGATCTTTCTGAACAAATTTCGACGGCCGGAAAAGAGGCATCCGGTACCGGAAACATGAAGTTCGCCCTGAACGGTGCGCTGACGATCGGAACGCTTGATGGCGCGAATGTCGAGATTCGTGAGGAAGTAGGTGCCGAAAATTTTTTCTTGTTTGGCCTCACCGTCGAACAGGTGATGGAACTGCGATCGCACGGCTACCGGCCGCGCGATTATTACGACCAGAATTCAACATTGCGCGAAGTGCTTGACTTAATCGCCTCTGGTGTGCTGAGCGGGGGCGACAAGGAACTTTTCCGGCCGATTGTCGACAATCTGCTCTGGCACGATCCATTTTTCCTGCTCGCCGATTATCAGGCCTATATCGACTGCCAGGACCAGGTGAATGCCCTTTGGGCTGATCAGTCGAATTGGACGCGCAAATCGATCCTGAACGTCGCGCGAATGGGCAAGTTTTCCGCGGACCGCTCAATCGACGATTACTGCGAGCAGATCTGGAAGGTGAAACCGGTTCACGTCCAGATGGATCAGCGCTAAAATAGCCCAATCCCAAAACTGTCGAACCCCGAAGCGATTTGGTGAAGGGGAGGCGAACGAATGTTTAGACGCGTCTGGCCTGGCCAACCTTATCCCTTGGGTGCGACCTGGGATGGAATGGGGGTGAACTTTGCTCTGTTCTCGGAGAATGCGACCAAGGTGGAGCTTTGCCTCTTTGATTCCGCTGACGCCCAAGTCGAGACTATACGGATTGATTTGCCGTCGGTGACTAACCAGGTCTGGCACTGCTACCTTCCCGATACCAAGCCTGGGCAACTCTATGGTTATCGGGTGCATGGTCCGAATGCACCGCAGGAAGGTCATCGATTTAATCCCCATAAAATCCTGCTCGATCCCTATGCAAAAGCGATTGGCCGCGACCTGCAATGGAACGATGCCGTATATGGGTTTCCGCGCGGCTCGGCTGATGCCGGCGGCTTTGATGAACGGGACAGCGCTCCGTTCGCCCCGTTGGCGAGCGTCGCCGACGAAGCTTTCAGTTGGGGCGACGATCATCCACTGCGGGGATACCCTGGCATAAGACCACTGTCTACGAGACCCACGTGAAAGGCTTTACGCGTCGACACCCGGATGTGCCAGAAGAGCTGCGCGGCACCTATGCTGGGATGGCCTCTCCGGCGGTGATTCAATATCTTCGCGATCTAGGGGTAACGACCGTCGAGCTGTTGCCCATTCACTACCATATCGATGAGCAGTTTCTTGTAGACAAAGGACTGGTGAACTACTGGGGATATAACACCCTTGGGTATTTCGCGCCCGATCCGCGGTACGGCGCCACCGGATCGCTGCGGGCCGCGCAGGAATTCAAGTCGATGGTCCGGACTCTCCATTACGAGGGGCTGGAAATCATTCTTGATGTTGTCTACAATCATACGGCCGAGGGAAATTATGAGGGTCCCACGTTGTCAATGCGCGGCATCGATAACGCCTCTTATTATCGTCTGGCGGACGACCGTCGACATTACATCGATTTTACTGGTTGCGGCAATACGCTCAATGTGGGGAATCCGCATGCGCTGCAGCTCATCATGGATAGTCTGCGCTACTGGCTGCTGGAGATGCATGTCGACGGCTTCCGGTTTGACTTGGCGACCGCCTTGGCTCGTGACGTTTGGCATGTCGATCGCCTGGCCGCTTTCTTTGACATCATTCATCAGGACCCGGTGATTTCGCAGACGAAGCTGATGGCAGAGCCCTGGGATCTCGGTCCCAACGGCTATCAGGTTGGCAACTTCCCAGTGCTGTGGACGGAATGGAACGGGAAGTATCGCGATTGCATCAGACGCTTTTGGAAAGGCGATGGCGGCAAGATTGGAGAGCTGGCCAGCCGCCTATCCGGCAGCAGCGATCTTTACGAACATAATGGTCGCCGCCCCAGCGCGAGCCTGAATTTTATAACTTGCCACGATGGCTTCACCCTCCGCGATCTCGTCAGCTACAATCAGAAACATAATGAAGCTAACGGCGAACAGAATCGTGATGGCAACAATAACAATATGAGTTGGAACTGCGGAGTCGAAGGACCGACTACCAACCCAACGATCAATGCATTGCGGCAGCGGCAGCAGCGGAACTTTCTCGCCACTCTGTTTTTGTCCCAAGGTGTACCCATGCTCCTCGCCGGAGACGAATTTGGTCACACGCAAAACGGTAACAACAATGCATATTGTCAGGATTCCGAGCTCTCCTGGATCAACTGGGAACTTTCTGCCGAGCAAAAGGATCTATTCGAATTTGTGCGGAAGCTCATTTGTCTGCGCAAAGAAAATCCAGTCTTTCGTCGCCGGCATTTTTTCCAAGGCAGGCCGATTCACGGTCTTGACGTCAAGGATCTCTATTGGCTTACACCGAATGGAACCGAGATGGGAGATGCCGACTGGAACAAAGGACACGCTCGCTGCCTAGGCATGGGCTTGATGGGCAAGCAAATAGACGAAACGGACGCGCACGGTCAGCGTATCGTGGGCGAATCTTTCCTCGTTCTTTTCAATGCGGAGGACGACTTAGTGACGTTCCGCCTTGGTGGACGCGCCGGCGGGCTGGATTGGGACCTTGTCCTAGACACCGCGGACCCCGACGTAAAGATCCACCGCCTGCAGCATCTCAACGAATACGCGTTACAAGGCCGCTCGGTCGTGGTCTTACGTCTCAATCTAGCGGACGGCGCCCCCGCCCATTCAGAAGTTGGCACATGAAGATAAATAGTCTCGGCGAAGCCCGATTTCCTTCCCCTTTGTGGTACTCGGTTAGCGATGAGACCCGGCTCCCCGCGGAGATTGTTCGCGACCCAGGTGCTCTCGAGAGCGATGAAACGTCATTCGAGATCGCCGGACCTCGAGCAAAGTTATTTTTCGATCCAGGCCAGACCCGTGCGGGCATCGTGACTTGTGGCGGCTTATGTCCTGGCCTGAACAACGTGATCCGGACGCTCTTTTTTGAACTCCGCCAAACCTATGGGGTGGCCGAAGTTTTAGGATTCCGGGGCGGTTATCAAGGCCTCGATCCGGTGCACGGGGCGGAGCCGTTCGTGCTGACGCGTGATTTTGTTGATCCGATTCATCATCATGGCGGCACGATCCTGGGCACTTCGCGCGGTCCGGTCGATATGGCGGTAGCGGTGGACAATCTTATCCGGCGGAAAGTGGATGTCCTGTTCACCATTGGCGGCGACGGCACCCAGCGCGGCGGCCACGAACTCTTTCAGCAATCCAGACAACGGGGCCACGCGCTCTCGGTGGTGGGCATTCCAAAAACGATCGACAACGATGTCGCGTTTGTGGAGCGCACTTTCGGCTATTTGACCGCCGTTGAGGAAGCGGTCAGGGTCCTTGACTGCGCCCATACTGAGGCACGCAGCGTTCACAACGGGATAGCTCTTGTAAAACTGATGGGCCGACATGCGGGATTCATCGCGGCTGGAGCTACGGTAGCAAATCATGATGCGAATTTTACGCTGATCCCCGAGGTGCCTTTCAAGCTGGAGGGCAAGAATGGATTTCTTTCCGCGTTGAAAAAGCGCATTCTCGACCGGGCGCACGCGGTAGTTGTGGTGGCTGAAGGCGCCGGCCAGGAATTGCTTGAGGGCTCAACGGACCGGGACGCGTCCGGAAACATCAAGTTGAAAGATATCGGGGTGTTCCTCCGCGGGCAGATCGAGACGTACTTCAGAGAGGCGAACATCCCGATCGTCATGCGGTACTTCGATCCGAGCTATACGATTCGCAGCAGCCCGGCAAATGCGGCGGATTCGGTGCTCTGCGATTTTTATGCGCGCAACGCAGTACACGCCGCTATGGCTGGCAAGACGGGACTGGTCATCGGGTTGCTGCACGATTCCTATATACATATCCCAATCGAAATGCTCGCTAAGGAAAAAAAACATATCGATCCCAACGACATCTGGTGGAACGCTGTTCTAGCGTCGACCGGCCAGCCCGCGCGCTTCGAATAGCACAAGTCCTCGCCCCCTATGAAAGTCAGCGTCTTCAGCACCAAACCTTACGACCGTCGTTTCCTGGAAGCAGCCAACACCGGGCATGCCTTCGAGTTTCACGATTTCCGGCTCGAACCCGATACGGCCAGCGCCGCGGCTGGTACCGAGGCGGTCTGTCCCTTTATCAATGACGATCTCTCAACGCCGACGCTCGAGAAATTGCACGCTCTTGGGATCAGACTGGTCGTTCTGCGCAGTTCGGGCTTCAACAATGTCAGCCTCGAGACTGCGACCAACCTCGGAATCAAGGTTCTGCGGGTTCCCGCCTACTCGCCCCACGCCGTAGCCGAGCACGCCCTTGCGCTCCTCATGACGCTCAACCGCAAGACCCATCGCGCCTACAATCGAGTGCGGGAGGGAAACTTTTCGCTCGAGGGCTTACTTGGCTTCGACATTAACGGCAAGACGGTAGGTATCATCGGTACGGGCAAGATTGGGGTGCTTTTCGCTCACATACTCTCCGGCATGGGTTGCCGAGTGCTCGGGTTCGACCCCTTTGCTAATGACGCGTTTCGTGAGGTCGGAGCATATGTTTCGCTGGATGATCTCTACGCATCCAGCGACATCATTAGCCTCCATTGCCCGCTTACCCCCGAAAGCCATCGGCTTATCAATCGGGAATCGCTCAAAAAGACCAAACGAGGTCTTGTTTTAATCAACACGAGCCGGGGCGCACTGGTAGACACCGAAGCGGCTATTGAAGCGCTCAAGAGCGGCCATCTAACGGCTCTGGGGCTCGATGTCTATGAAAAGGAAGAGGAACTGTTTTACGAGGATTTGTCTGACACAATCATTCAGGATGACGTGCTCCAGCTCCTGCTTTCCTTTCCCAATGTAATTGTCACTTCGCACCAGGCATTTTTTACCGACACCGCTCTTACCAACATTTCTCAGACAACAATACAGAACCTGGACGATTTTACAGCCGGCCGCCCTTCGCCAAACGAAGTGCACTTCAAGAAATAGGTGAGACCCGAATCCGGTCTAGGCCAGCACGAACAAATTCTCGCCACGGAGCAGCGGCGGTTCGGATCTCAGGCTGTTCGGGCATTCGCCAGCTCAAGAATTTTTCCGTGATACTCCTCGTACAGCGTGCTGTTATCCGGGCTATAATTAAGATTCTTAAAGAGGCCGGTCAGCTGAGTGAAGTAATCGCGCACCCCCGCCTTATCAGAAAAATTGTACTGACGGCCGATCAGATCCTGAATCAGGTCGAAGATTCTTTTCTGTCTTTCCAAAGGCGCGCTGGAATCGACCTTATCGAATGCGTCCTGCTGCAAATAGGCCATGTCGAGGAAAAGCGCCTTTTCGTAGGCCAGATAATCCTCGAGGCTGACGCCCTCTTCGCCCGTAACCTGCATCATTTGGGAGACACTGTTCCCGCGTTGCAGCAACTCCTGCATAGCCAGAACCCGATCAACCCAGTCCGGAGCGACGTTTTTTTCGAACCAGGGTCTCATTTGCGTCAGATAACGCGACCATGAAATGAGCGGATCAACCGCGGGATAAAACCGTTTATAAGCGCGCTCATAACTTAACCCCAAAAATGTCTTTACCGTGGCCAGGGTGGATTGAGTAACGGGTTCCTCAAAATTTCCGCCTGCCGGCGAAACCGTTCCGATCAGCGTTAAACTGCCGACGCTGCCATCGTTGCTCTGAATCACCCCGGCCCGCTCGTAAACCCCTTTGATGGCCGAATCCAGATAGGCTGGATACGATTCTTCGCCGGGAATCTCTTCCAGGCGGCCGGAGGTTTCCCGCATCGCCTGGGCCCAGCGGGAAGTTGAATCAGCGATCAAGAGGACGTCACACCCCATTTGCCGATAATACTCTCCCAAAGTGATTCCGGTATAGATCGACGCTTCCCGGGCGGCCACCGGCATCGAAGACGTATTGCATATGATGATGGTTCGCTCCATCAGCGACCTACCAGTCTTCGGATCGTTCAGCTTGGGGAATTCGGTGATTGTTTCAACCACCTCTCCGGCGCGTTCGCCGCAGGCAACCACGACCACGACGTCAACCGCGGAGTGCCGGGAGATCAGGTTCTGCAGCACCGTCTTACCGGCGCCGAACGGCCCCGGAATGCAACCGGCGCCACCGCGCGCGATCGGAAAGAAGGTGTCGATGATGCGCTGGGTAGTTATGAGCGGTTTGTCAGGATAAAGACGCTCGGAGTGCCGCTGTTCCAGAAGATACTCGGCTAATGGGCGGCGCACCGGCCAAGCCTGCTGCATCGTAAGGATCCGTTCGTCACCGCGTTGATCTCGGATTCGGGCGATTGGCGTATCCACGGTGTGACTGCCACTCTGGAGCCAGAGCACGTCCACTTCTCCGATCTAATCGAACGGGACCATGATCTTGTGGGTGCACCGACCTTCGAGCACGGTTCCGAGAGTACTTCCGGCGACGACTCGGTCTCCGACTTTGACGCTCGGATTAAAGGGCCATTTCCTTTCCAGATCGAGGGGCGGAGCAACCACCCCACGGGGAAGAAAATTTCCGTATCCGGTAGCAAGATCGGCCAGCGGGTTCTGCAGCCCGTCATAGACTCTTCCAAGCAGCCCGGGGCCGAGGGTAACCGAAAGCAATCCTCCGGTCTGCTCGACCGGATCACCGATACCAACTCCTCGCGTACTCTCGAAAACTTGAGCATCGGCTTCCGTGCCGCGGACACGGAGCAACTCCGCTTTAAGCCGCTCGGTGTATTTTTCCGGTTGCCGGCGGGCGACGATGTAGACCACCTCATTCTTGATCAGCGGTTTTGGGCCGGCCCCGGTAGTCTTGATTGTTACAAGGCCCGCTTGGACAGCAACGATCTGAGCGCCTGCCGCCATCGCCTCCGAATCAGCCGGTCGTTGCTGGGAAGAGTTCTTTAAAGTTGCCGATGCCATCGTGGATAAGCGAGTTGAAGTGTTTGAGAGCGATTTCGCGAGTATAGTTGGCGCGCCGTTCGATGAGACTCCAGCGAAGGAAATAAAGCACAACCGCCGTAAAATCGAAGTAGTGTCCCTGGCTAAGTCGGGTAAACCGTTTCCAGAATTCGGCAAGAATGAAGCGCTCGAGCCCCCCCGGATCATCCCCTTCGAGGAGTTGCCTCCCCTCAGTTATCAAAGGGACCAATCCCTTGAGACCGAAATAGGGTTCGGCCCAATGTTTTTCAATCCTTTTAAGCCAGCGGCTATAGCCCCAATCGGGCTCGGTCGGCGGAGTGTTCTGGCCAAGCCGACGACGTCGGTAGGCGACACCGATCGTGCGTACATCCATCACGTATTGCACTGCCTCCTTCAGGGCCGGCGATTTCAGCTCATCCACCAAGGCTCTGGCCGAACGAACGATTTGTACGTCGGTCCATCCCCGGGGTTGTTTCGATCGTCGGATGAGCTTCTCGATTCGCGACAGCAGATCTCTGTCCGATTCCGTCAGAAATCGGAATCTTCGCTTTATTTGCAGTTCCGAAGGCGGTTGCTGATGGCCGAAGAGGTCGCCCAGCGGCGGCAGACTGGCCATCAGCATGACGTACTGCGAGGCAGACATGGTTCGTTTATTGGATGCCTTCGAGCAGCGCCCGAAACCGCGGTTGCAGATGTTGCAACAATAAATCGGTGATTACCTTATCGCTCAGATCCAGGTCGATCCCTTTGTCGGCCAAACGAATCTTGATTCCCGCTTTCAGGTCTCGACTGGTGGCAAGTGTAACACCCTCTCGCAAGAGGCCTCTCGATACCAAGGCGGCGAAGTGGCTTAGAGGGGCGTCCCGAACGGCAGCGGGGTCTCTGGTCAAAGTGTCGAGATCGATCGGCTTTTCCGGCAACAGGACCTCGACTTGCTTGGAGTTTTCCGCTTCTGCTCGAGCGCGCCCGCCGACTTCAAGAATGAGTTTTTCCAAAAGTTCCTGCCTTTGGACCTCTTCGCGGACGAGTCGCCGCACCTCGCCGGCGAACCGTTGTTCGAGTTGATTTCGCAGGTCCAAAGCCGCGTCGCGAGCGGCCACCTGCAAAGCCTGGTGACCGGCAGCTTCCAGGCTGGCTGCCCCCTTGCGAGCGTTGCTCACGATCTGTTCGGCTTCTTCCTTGGCTTTAGTTTTGGTCGCCTTTGCCTCGGCTTGAGCCGCCTTAACGATGCGGTCTGCCTCAGCGCGCCCGTTGGCGACCCCCTCGCTGCGCAGCCGTTCGATTAGAGATTCAACCCCAAGCGCGACTTTGGCGTTACTCGAATCGGCGACCGGTTTTCCATCTTCTGCCATTTTCGTATCTCCTCTCACTTCGCTGGCAGGCTTCCAGCCAGGACCAGCACAAAGATAAACGTAAACACGCAGAAACCTTCCACCACAGCGGCGGGGGCAATCGACAGGCCGAAGATAGCCGGCTTTTCTTTCGAACCGGCTATCGCCGAAGCGAGCAGATAACCTTGGTAGATGCCAAGTACAAGCAGCGCGATTCCCGCCCCAAGGCCGAGGACAAACAAACCTTCGGCCACCCCGGGTGTGATCGGCCGGTTCAGAGCGAACATCACGACAATGCCATAGATGATGTTGGACGAAGGCAAAATCGACAGACCGATATACCGGCCGTGACCGCCTTCCGTTTCCAGCATTGCGCCGATCGCGGCTTGGCCGGCAATCGTACAGCCTATGCCGCTGCCAATACCACCCAAAACGACAGGGGAATAGAGGCCGATCCAGCCTAATATGTTCAGGAGTTCGTTCATGTTTTAGTTTCCTTTTTTCGAAAAGCAGCGAAAGGGGAGCCTTCTGCGGAAAGTGACCAGTTAAAGAATTCGATGACGTTAAGCCTGAGTCCGTGAACAAGGCCGCTGATAATCCCGAGCGACAGATTCAAGGTGTGTCCGACTAAAAGAACCAGAAGGGCAAAGAGCACACCAAAGCCCGGCAACGATCCGCGAACTTTGCCGGCGAGTGAGTTAAAAGTGAAAGCCAGCGAGGCACTGGCCAAGCCTAAAGCAAACAAGCGGAGATAACTCAAGGTATCGCCAAAAAGTTTTGTAATGTTCGTGAGCGAGCTGAGGCCTTCGAGAATCCGCAAGAGACCGGCTTTCAGTGAGGTCACCGGGCGATCGCTACCAAAAAAGATCAACAGCAAAGCTCCCAGGGCCAGCAACGCGATCCCGGTATCCGAAAGCGTCGATTTCGCGACCGCACCCCGCGAAACGAATAAAAGAACTCCGGCGAGAATGACCGCGATCCAGCCGACGGGCTTAAGTCTACTCGACAAAGTGTGACCAGAAAAAGCGGCGGCCGCGTTTGCCAGGATGAGATGCAGGCAGCCGACCCCTAGTGAAAAAAGCATCATCCAAGTCACATCGTGCGAAGGAAGCAGGCGCAGAGAGCCCAGCCACGTATCTGTGCCCGGTTCATACCCGAAGTAGCTGCCGGTCAATACTCCATAGATAAAGCCGGCGATCACAATCATGAGCGCGAGGGACCGAAAGCGTTTGCCGCCGACGCTTCGTCCAATCCGCTTGTAGAACCACAAAAGCGGAATTGCGAGGATTAGCGCATAGCCGGCATCGGCCATGATCATCGCAAAGAAGATCGCAAAAGAAAAAGCCGCAATGATAGACGGGTCCCAAGTGTGATAACCGGGTGTCGTGTAAAAGGCGACCAGGTCTTCCCCGCCGGCCAGGGCGGGGGGATTGCTCAGCAGAGTCGGCGGGCTGTCTTCAAGCGTAGGCTTTTCCTCAAGGAGCGCCAACCCGCGATCCTTTGCCAATCTTTCCACTGCCGGTACGCGAACACTAGGGATCCAGCCTTGCAGAAAGAAGAAATTTTCCACTTCCTGGATCTCTTGGAGAGCCTTCGCCAGGGCAGCCTGGTCCTCAATCCTTAGCAGATGTTTGGAGAGCAAGGAAATCCAACGGCTCAGAGAATTATGCTCAGCTTCTAATTCCTCGATCTCCAGCTCGGCCCGATAGAGGCTCCGTTTCAGCTCGTTGAGGGGCGCTGGAGGGACTTGGGTTCGCGGAATTGCGAACAGGTTTTCGGGCAGTTCTTCCTTTGCGATCACCACGACGTAAACGTGCCGATGATCTTCAGAGACAATCGTCCATGTTTCCCCCAAATTTTCGAGCTTCTTGCGTTCCCGAAACGGAATCCGATAAAACCATAGCTTGTAACCACCCAGCTCATCGGGTGACGGGAAAATAAAATTCCCCCAAGGACTGATTTCCTCGATTTGGTTCGTTAAGAGGATTTTTCTGTCAATGGCCTTCCTCAGTTGTTGCTTGTTCCGAAGCGCGGCCGCAACGACCTGCTCAAGGTTGAACTCGCTCTCGTCGACGATTTGCCGCCGCCGCCGTCCAGAGAGCATCAGGTGTTGGAGCGCTTCCCCGTCAGATTCTTCAGCGCTTGGCGGAGTAAACTCGACTGAGGGCAAGTCTTTTACATCGGTGATAATGTGAACGCAGCCGAGGGTTTGTAATTCTTCGAGAACTTCTCGCCGTTCCGGGTTGCTCCCGAAGAGCGTTATCTTGGTGAGGTGGACAATACTCATACCGCACCCTTTTTTCCCTTGGCGATTTTCGCGCTCACGATGCTCGCCCTCTCGGAATCCGCCAGGGCAAGCCGGATCCGTTTGATATTGGACTGGATTCGCGGGATCAGCACTTTTTCAAAAAGGTTAACTCGTTGAGAGACGATTCTGGCCGCCTGAGCCAACAACTCCAAGCGGCGTTCAACCACTTGCCGCCGAATCGTCACCTCGATCGCCTCTTTCAACAGGTGAACGACCCGATCGACCCAAGGCGGTTTCGCCAGAAATGAGTACTCGGCAATCTGCACATCGATCCGGTCGACCTTCGGCAACGTAATTCCCATGACGTTTTCCTCGACAAACTGGACGTCCTGTAACTTGACGAGTCCGGTCAGGTCGATCGATTCATCGCCTAGCATCGGCAACTGTTTCTCAATCGTCGGTTCCAGAGCCGTCCGTTGCTGCTCCACCTCGGCGAGCTGAAGGCGCGCTTTCTGTTGCTCCAATAAAAGCTGCTGGCGCTTCAGGTCGAGGGAGGGCAGAAAATTTCGGCAGGCTCGAAGCTGACGGACTTGATCGCTCAGATTGGATTTGCTGAGGGCAACCTTGGCCATAATCAGGCGGATAAGGCCGGATTTTGCTGTTTCGCGGGAAAATACTTGTCGACCAGCTCTTGCTTCATCAGCAGTTCCTGCGGCGCAAAACATTCAGCAAGGGTTTGCCAGGAAAGGTCGAGGGCTTCCTCGAGCGGCATCGAAATGTTGATATCCATGAAGCGCTCCCGAAAAAGCTTGCCGAATTTCAATACTTTCTGATCGAATCCGGACAACTCAAAAGCCATCGCCTGTTTCTGTTCGGCATCTCTCGCCTGCGAGTAGAAACGGATCATCGTATTCATAATTTGACCGTGATCCTCGCGAGTGACTTTCCCGATGACGTGCTGTTTTAACCTGGAAAGAGATCCGAACGGATCGATCACTCCACCATGGAGATAGAACTGTCCCTCGGTGATATACCCGGTGTTGTCCGGCATTGGATGCGTCACGTCGTCCCCCGGCATGGTGGTAACGCTCAGAATCGTGACCGAACCTCCCTGGGCGTAGTCGCAAGCCTTCTCATAGCGGCGCGCGAGCTGCGAATAGAGGTCGCCAGGGTAGCCGCGGTTTGCCGGCACCTGATCCATTGCGATACTGACCTCTTTCAAGGCGTCGCCATAGGCAGTCATGTCGGTCAGCAGAACCAGAACGCGTTTCTGTTCTTCAACGGCGATGTTTTCGGCGACCGCTAGCGAAAGGTCAGGAATCAGAAGTCTTTCCACGACGGGATCGGATGCCTGGTTCACAAACATCACCATGCGGGTGAACATCCCGGCTTCTTCGAAGGTCTTGCGGAAAAAATAGTAATCATCGAAGATCAAGCCCATCCCGCCGAACACGATCGCATCGGCATCGGCTTGGATTCCAATTCGCGCGAGCAGGGCGTTGAACGGCTCGCCGGCGACCGAAAAGATCGGGATTTTCTGACTTTCGACCAGACAATTAAACACGTCGATCATCGGCACGTTCGTGCGGATCATCCTGGAAGCCAGGATCCGCCGCATGGGATTTACCGAGGGGCCACCAATCGGCACGGCCGGTTCGTGAGACAGGTCGGGACCGCCGTCAATCGGTTCGCCGGTACCGCGAAATACCCGGCCGAAAATATTTTCGGAGTAACTGACCTGCATGGGGCGACCGAGGAAGCGGACCGTAGACTCGGTCGAGATGCCGCGAGTCCCTCGAAAAACCTGAAGAGCGACGACATCGCGTTTGATGCTGATCACTTGCGCCAAGGACCGCGAGCCGTCGAGCGCTTCGATCATCGCGAGATCTTCCAAGCGCGGTGCGATACTCTCGGTGCTCGTATCCTCCTGGGACTTGAACCTGAACAATGTCCCCAATGATCGCCAGGATCCGCGAATAGCCGACTAATGTCTCGATCATGCGCCCCTATCAGTATCAACTCGCAAAAAAATGGCAAGTGAGCCGCTATGGGAGAATCGCCATTTCTTCGATCGGCACTTTAACCCCACGATCCCCTCGGGCAATCATGATGCCGTCCGCCGCCGCCAAATTTCGTAGAAGCGCTCAACCGACTCGTACCACTCAATCTTGGCGGCATGGCGAGTCGCGCACCACAATGTTGTGTTTGGCCGCCATGTTGCCGAGATCGATGCCCGACGAGGTAGCGGCAATGTAGAATCCGCGCCATGAACCATGTCGCCGGCATTACGAGCCGAAAACAATCCAAACCGCCCAACCGATGAACAAAAACCCGCTGACACGGCTGAACAATTGGTTCGGGGGAGTGATCTTCTCCAGGAGGACAAAAGCACCGAGAGCGGCAACCCATAGCAGGTTCATCACGCCAAAGGCAAAAAGGAGACTCATCAAAGCCCAACAGCAGCCGAGACAGTAGCCGCCATGCTTCAATCCCATCCTAAAGGCGCCCCATGAGCCAGGGCGCCATTCCGTAGCCAAAAATCCCATTGGAGATCGACAATGAGCCAGACAAGCATATTTCAGATGGCTGAACTGGAAGAGACCCGCGACGAGCAGCAATCCGCCTCCCAGCGCTTTGCTCGTGCTCTCCATCATCGGTGAAATCAAATTCGCTGTAAGCAAGCCCCATTGCGCGAGCGTAGCCAGGACGCTAAAGCCGGTCCACGCCGTCAGATATCCCAGCAGGAATCCTCCGGTTGCTGTGAACGTGCCCTGCTGCTCGTTGCGACGCCGATTGATCTCAGCAAAAAGCAGAATCACCGGGCTGGCTGCGGGGACCATCATCGCAAACATCATGATCACCCACATCAGAAACACGAGGACAAGATCCCAAGCGGTCCAATGCTGCATGGCGGGCATAATGATCATCTGCATCCCTCCATCCATATGGCGCATTCCCCAGTCCATGTAGACCAGGTATGTCCAAGACAGAGTCGCTAATCCCGCGAGACCAAACGCGACGACAACGCGGTCACGCTTGAGAACTTGTATCAGAGTCGACTTTGCGATCACGCCGGCTCAGGCAGACTCGTAGACGAACGGCGAAAAAAACCCGGTTTTGTTCGACACCTCCCACTTCAGGCCGTAATCGCTGAATCTCATTTCTTTGGATTTCGCCACCACTGCCGGAAAGCCTGGCACCGCGGTGAAGGGATGGTTGCCGACTGTCACTTCCCCGCCATCTTGGCCAGACAAACCCTCGATCTCCGAAACCGCGATGGCGCCGAGACGCAAGCTCCGGCGTTTTCCTTCGGAACGATATTCGATCGGCACCGCCTTAACCCCGAGGACCTCGCCGATGAGCGGCGCAAGACCCGCTAGATGCCCCCCTGCTTGGCCAGAGAAGATTTGAGTTAACCCGTCCCGTTGATTTTGATTTGCCCGTTCATCCACATAGAGGGCAACTTTCCATTTTACCTCCAGCATATGGCCAGGTGCATAGGCCGCAAGGGCGGTATTTAACCCCTCCAGATTGGCCTCGCCAAAGCGACCCTGATCAATGTGCCAGGCAAGCAACACCGTGCACTCGCCCCTTGTAGGTGGGCTGAGAAAAACACACGGACACGCGAGGTCACAATTACAGGCCTCGAAGTAGGATCCGGCAACTTTCCATGGATCAGGCATGGCAGCTCTTTCATTTTGGGCGCTAGAAGGCCTTGCAGTGTAGAAGGTCTCGCGCCCACGGGGAATATTGGGCTGTTAGATAAACAAATTGTCCTGGAGTGAGCAATTAGATTCTGCTGCAGAATCTAATTCGGTCTTCGCGGGTCTGTTTCTTGTATGAGTCCGAATCGGCTCCGGCCATGGGTCATCGATCATTGGCCATTGGCACGACCTAGGCGAGCGCGAACAAAATCCCCGCCAGCGCCGCCAGAATGATCCCGTACACCAGCGTTGGGACAAAGGTCATTTTCAGAATAACGCCTTCCTGGTTTTTCAAACCCAGGACTGCGCACACCGCCACAATGTTGTGTACCGCAACCATGTTGCCGAGAGCTGCTCCCACTGTCTGGGCGGCCAGCATGGTCGTGGGCGACACACCGAGATCCTGGGCGATCCTTAGCTGAATGGGTCCAAAGGTCAGGTTCGAGATTGTGGCAGAACCTGAGAAAAAGCTTCCGAGCGCGCCAAGAAATCCGGCGAAATAGATCCACAAGTCCCCGGTTCCGACTGCCAGCGCATCACCAAGAATCCGGGTCGATGCTCGGTCACCACCAATCGAGAGCAACTGAACGAAAACGAGCGCTCCGAAAAGGGCGATCACCGGATTGCGCAGACGGGCGACGGTTTCTTTGGCGACTTCCCCGAAAACGCTTGGCGGGCAGCGATAAAGCAGAAGAGCCAGCGCGGCTGCCACAAAAAACGGCAGAATGGAGGGGACGTAGAGCAGCGCGTGTGACCAATTCAGGTCTTCGCCGAGAATTCCCCGCAATTGGAAGACAAGCGACGGACTGAGCAGGAATAAGCCGAGGTGACCAAATCGAACCGACACCCAGGCTGCCTCGGACGTCAGGAGCTGCCGCAATCCAAGAGCGGGGATCCGGCTCACCAGCAGAATTCCAACCGTAGCAAGCAGGGGAGTTAAAGCTCGCAGGACATCACTTGCACGTAAGGGGCCAGCTTCTGGAGTCTGCGGATTGCTGTCCTGTTTGGCCAGACCGATGCCCCGGCGCGCCAGAAAGATCGTCGTCAGCAAACCAATCATCCCGCCAGCTACCGATGGAAACTCGTAGCTGAAAGTCGCCACCGCAATCATCGGCAGAACGCTCGCCAAAACAGAGAGCTCAACGAAGAGCAGGTTGTGGCGAATCGTTTTCCAGTCGACAACAAAGCGCAGGCCAATGACTGGGATAACCAGTGCGGCAACGGAATGCAGGATTGCGCTCTTCAGGCCGACCTCAAGCAATTGCGATTCGGCTAATCCAAGAGAACCAAAACCGAACCAGGTCGGAGTGCCAACGGCGCCGAACGAAGTCGGGACCGTATTCATGGCGAGACACAGTACGGCGACGCGCAGCGGAGGAAACCCCAGCCCCACCAACACCGGGGCAGCCAAAGCAGCCGGGGTGCCGAACCCGCTCGCCCCCTCGATCAGAAAGATAAACGACCAGCCGACAATCATTAGTTGCGCGACCGGATTGCGCGAAACGCCGTCGAGCCACTGGCTTAGTGTCTGCATGGCGCCTGAGCGCTCCAGCGCTACAAAGAAAAAAATCGCGCCAAACACGATTGAGATCGGCGTGAGCGCGCTCAGCAAACCGTTTATCACCGCCGCGTGGGCCAGGTTCAGGCTCGTTCGAAAAAACCAGATCCGGATGCCGTAAGTCAGCAGCGCCGCGAGGGTAAAAGCGATGGTTGACGGCAGCGGATTCTTCTTGGTCATCACGAAGATGAGAAAGGCGATTGGCAACGCTGCGAGAACGATATCCATTAGTTCGCCGGAATTCTGTTGCCCGGACAACAGAGCGGTTCCTCTTCGTAACAAACGGCCATCGAAGACCATTCCTTACCCGCCAAACCTGTTTGCCCGCAAGCAAACTTGCTTTCGGGAACTATTTTTCTTTTCTCCAGACTTGGCTGTTCAGCACAAGGCCGCGATTCCTTGCTGGACACGGATCGAGTCTGCCAATCGAGATTGCTTTGATCGCGTCATTCAATAAATAGAAGACCAGCGGTGATTAAACCGCTGAGGTTGGTCGGAACAGGTGAAAGGTATGCCGGAAAGGGTGGAAAGATCATGAGCCAAACGTCGAGTAGTTCAGTCAACCCGAATACTCTTACGACCGTCAGCGGCCCATACGCGTTGTCAGCCGATGACGTGCTGAACCAAATGCAAAGTCAACGCAACGGTCTGTCTGCGGACGAGGCCGCCATTCGACTGAAAGCCGTCGGCCCCAACCGGCTCCCGGCTCCGCCGAAAGAAGGGCTGTTGAAGCGGTTTTTTAAACACTTCAACGATATCTTGATTTACATCCTCCTTGCCGCCGGCGTGGCAAAAGCGGTTCTCGGGCATTGGGTTGACGCCTGGGTAATCCTGGTGGTGGCGGTAATCAACGCCACGATTGGCTTCCTTCAGGAAGGTAAGGCTGAGCAAGCCCTCGAAGGCATCCGAAAGATGCTCTCCCTGCGTGCCCACACCCGGCGCGAGGCACAGTGGGAGGAGCTAGATGCAGAAGCCCTAGTACCTGGCGACATCGTGCGCCTTCGCTCCGGTGACCGTGTCCCCGCCGATGTTCGGCTTCTGGAGGCAGTCAACCTGCGAATCGAGGAATCTGCCCTGACGGGAGAGTCCGTGCCATCGGATAAGGGAGTACAGCTGGTGGAGGCTAACGCCGGAATCGGAGACCGGCGCTGCATGGCCTACTCCGGGACCTTGGTCGCAGCCGGCACGGGCCTCGGGGTCGTGACCGCAACTGGAGCAGGAACGGAAATAGGCCGGATCAGCCGAATGATGGCGGAGGTGGAAAGCCTGGCGACGCCGCTTACCAAACAGATGGCCGCCTTCGGCAAGGTTTTGTCTTTCGCGATCCTCGGAATGGCCATTGTAATGTTTTTGATTGGCTGGCTACTCCACGGTTTCGGCATCGACGAGCTTTTTTCCGCGGCTATAGGTTTCGCAGTCGCCGCCATACCCGAAGGTTTGCCGGCGATCATGACGATTACCCTGGCGATCGGCGTGCAGCGGATGGTGCAGCGCAACGCGATCACGCGCAAGCTGACGGCCGTGGAAACCTTGGGCTCGGTGACGGTCGTTTGCTCGGATAAAACCGGCACGCTCACGCGCAATGAAATGACGGTTCGCCATCTGGTTACCAGTGTCGGGCAAGCCGACGTCGAGGGTATCGGTTACGCACCCAAGGGCCGAGTCACGCGAGAAGGACAGGAGGCTTCTCTGGCAATAAGTCCGGATCTGCAAGCCTTGGTCGAGATCATGGCTGTTTGCAACGATTCAGAAATCGCTGAGGAGGACGGCCAATGGAAGGTGGTCGGGGAACCTACCGAAGGGGCGCTCCGTACCCTCGGTCAAAAGGCCAACTTTGACCGAGAGGGCTATCAACGGCTGGCCGTGGTACCTTTCGATTCGGAAAACAAGTTCATGGCGACGCTCGATCGCGTGCCAGGAGATGGAGTGCGCGTTTTGCTCAAGGGAGCGCCTGATCGGTTGCTCAACCGCTGCTCGCAGCAGCGCGCTGCGAACGGCGACCTGGAACCGATCGACCGGGCTTTCTGGGAGAAGCAGATCGACGCCCTGGGTGGTCAGGGCCTCCGCGTTCTGGCCGCCGCCAGTCGTCAGGCTAACGAGGGCACGAGTAGCCTGACACTGACGGACCTCGATAAGGGCATGGTATTTGTCGGGCTGGTCGGTATCGTCGATCCTCCGCGTCCGGAGGCTATCGAAGCCATCGCGGCCTGTCGGCAAGCTGGTATCCGGGTCAAGATGATCACCGGAGATCACGCCGGCACCGCTACCGCCATCGGGCGCGAGATGGGGATTACTGAAAATCCTAAAGCGATCACTGGCGCCGAACTCGAAGCCGCCTCCGACGAGGACCTGCAACGAATCGCCCACGACAGTGACATCTTCGCTCGCACCAGTCCGGAACATAAATTGCGCCTGGTACAGGCTTTACAGGCCAATAATGAAGTTGTGGCCATGACCGGGGACGGCGTCAATGATGCGCCTGCGCTGAAGCGCGCCGACGTCGGCGTGGCGATGGGGATCAAAGGTACGGAGGCAACCAAAGAGGCTGCCGAGATCGTGCTGGCCGACGACAACTTCGCTTCGATCGAGCGCGCCGTAGAAGAAGGGCGCACCATCTATGACAATCTCCAGAAGGCGATTCTTTTCATCCTGCCGACCAATGGCGCGCAAGCGCTCGTGATCCTCGTAGCAGTGCTTCTGGGGCTGGATCTGCCGCTCTCGCCAGTGCAGATCCTGTGGGTCAACATGGTCACTGCGGTAACCCTGTCCCTGGCGTTAGCCTATGAACCTGCCGAACCGGGGTTGATGCGCCGTCCACCGCGCCGTCCGGGAGCGCCAATTCTGGGTGAACATGCGCTTTGGCGAATTGCCTTCGTCTCGGTGCTGATCGGCGGCGCGACCATCGCGGTCTTTCTTTACGAAGAGCATCGGGGATATTCGATTGAGATGGCGCAAACGATGGCGGTGAACATGCTCGCGCTCGGGCAGGTGTTTTATCTGTTCAATAGCCGCTTTCTGAGAGAATCAAGCTTGCGGTTGGATTTGCTGTTTACTAATCGCGTGGTTTGGATCGCCATCGGCATCCTGGCTGTTCTGCAACTGTTGTTCGTGTATGTGCCTTTCCTGAATGTGTGGTTCCACTCAGCGCCGATTACGGCGAGTGACTGGCTGTTGCCGATTGTCATCGGCTTCGTCATTTTCCTGTTGGTCGAGGCCGAAAAGGCGCTACTGCGGAAAATGAAACCCTTGACCGCTACGACAGGGCAAAACGTACAGAATCCCGCACCAAAAACTGCCTGATTTGGAGGCCGTACGTGCTGCGTAGCGCGGACGGCCTCGGGCGTGTCGGACGTGGAAGTCTGTAACACGCCATCAAGCGATTGGTCGCGCGAACCGCTAGAGATCGTCTCAGAATGCCGCACTGTCCTGTGGCGGTAGGGCGAAAATTTATTCGAGCGCCAGGCGAGAACTTGTTTGAGCCATCTGGAGCGGGTGGCTCACCCAAGCGCCTGGCTCAAACAAGTTCTCGCTAAGGCTCGAATAAATTTTCGCCCTACCGCTACAGGACCAAAGACGCCTTGGGACATGCGTCGAACCTCTCTTCCGAACCATAGCTCGATTGCGCGCTACAGATTGCCCAAAGTCCGACAGAGCCGGCCTCGTCCGTAACCCTGGTGGAGACGCCTGGCGCAGTGCGATGATCACTCGCCCCTTCGAGGTTCTCTTTCTGGTGAAAATGACGTCGGCACCGTGCGTTTGATAGCCTGGAAGACTATCCTACGAGCCGTCTCAAGACCTGGTCTGGTCAAAAACCATGAGCTCCAGGCGTTGATTGGCTTCCGGATTTTGAGACGAGGGCCCAACAATGAGCATGACCTGTTTGCAAGGTAGCCCTAGCTCAGAGAGAAGATGCCAGGCATAACTCCGCCAATCAGTCGGTTCCTCTTTTAGATCTGCTGGATACACTCCATAAGAAAACGCCAAATCTTGCATAACAGCAGGCTCGGGACCCACTGCGGCAACCCAGACCGGCGCTCTCCACCGCGCTACCGCCCGCGCGGTTCTTCCCTCGCGGGTCGGTACCAAAACCGCGTCGCAAGGAACCATTTCCAGAGCGCGCTCGACCAACATGGCCCTCGGGTTGGAAAGAATATCCGTGGCGTCCTTCCGCATCGTCAGGGGCATCCGGGTGCCGTGGATTTCCGTGAAGGCGGCGATCTTCGCCAACATCGTGACTGCTTCCTCGGGAAACTTGCCGGTCGCCGATTCGCCGGAAAGCATGACACAATCGGTGCCATCCAGAATGGCATTGGCCACGTCGGTGGCTTCTGCTCGGGTCGGGAGCCGACTTGTGGTCATCGATTCCAGCATCTGCGTGGCAGTAATGACCGGTTTGCCGGCCAGGTTCGCCTTGGCAATGAGCCGCTTTTGCAGAACCGCCATTTCCTCAATCGGCACCTCCACGCCGAGGTCACCGCGCGCGATCATGATGCCATCCGCGGCTGCCAAAATTTCATCAAAACGCTCGATAGCCTCATGGCGCTCGATCTTCGCGATAAGAAAGGGGTTTTTGCCAAAGGCGCTAGCGGCGCTCCGCACCGCCGCGATGTCGGCACTACTTTCCACGAACGACTGACTGATGGCATCAACACCGTGCGCGAGCGCGAATTCGAGGCATTTGCGGTCGTGCTCGGTAAAGGCGGAGATGCCGAGATCGATGCGCGGAAGATTAAGGCCCTTGCGTGAGCGAAGTTCGCCGCCGACAGCCACCGTGCAATGCACTTCCTTGCCTTCGGCCCGATCCACCAGAAGTTGCACCAATCCGTCGTTCAGAAACAGGCGATCACCGGGTTTCACGACGCGGGGCAGTGGCTCGAAACTCATGGAGACCCGTCGCTCGTTACCGGTAATGTTCTCGCTGGTGAGAATGAAAGTGTCGCCGACGTCGAGATGGATCGGGTCAGGATCAATCGTTCCCAATCGCATTTTGGGTCCGGGAAGATCAGCCATGATCGTGACCCGCCGGCCGCAGGCCTGCGAAGCGGCCCGGATCCGGGTGATGAGATTCGCGTGTTGATCGAAACTGCCGTGCGAGAAGTTGAGCCGTGCGATATTCAGGCCGGCTCGGATAAGGCGTTCCAGCATTGCCGGCGAGTCTGACGCCGGACCGATCGTAGCAACGATTTTGGTTTTATGGTCGGATAATTTCATAGTCGCTCGTGCCCGGATTTGGTAGTAAGACATGCTCAGCCGAGCGGCCAGCAAAATCCGACTGAGGAGAAAACGGTTAGCCGTACCGCTCTTGCGGTGGTCGGACACGCTGAGACGCCGATTCGCGATGCCCGGTAGCTCGTACGAGTTCGCCAACTCGTCCAAGTCCGAAAGAAGGCATATTGTGATAAATGCTCTCGTACTGTCCTTCCGCGATCAGGTAGGTTTCATGCCAGATGCCCACATCGCCGCTGTCACCGATATTCTGGCGGAAGCGGGTCCAGGCAGGCAAATGGGCTAGATCAGACTGTTTCGCATATCCGGTGAGAGCCTCAAAGGATCGCCAGTATTGAAGAAGCAAGATGGTTCTTCCGAACCACACGTGGCCGCCCATAAATCCGAGATCGGGCTGGCGCCGAAGTTCGACCAACATCTTTGGCATGGCCAGGAACACCGGCAACCACTTGTGCAGGTTCCATGCGCGATTGATGCGCATACCGATGAGAAAGACGCAAAAAGACTTCTCCATCCGGGCTGTCATGCGTTCAGGTATAACCATGGTGATCATTGTCTCCTTGAAATTAATTCTTCGATTTGCGGGCCAAAACCCCTCATCGCGCTATGTGGACATTGGCAACATTAAATTGAACAAGGATGTTGTTGGTGTCAACATCTTTGGTTACGCTGACCAACAATGTCCCCGAAGCGCTCCTATCATCATGGAAATCTCCGACAAGCCTTGCTGCACGCCGGTGTGGCGCTGATTCAGGAGGTTGGACCTCAGAACTTTACAATCCGAGAGGTGGCTCGCCGGGCTGGAGTTTCCCACAACGCGCCGTACCGTCACTTTCGAGATAAGGAGAAGTTGCTCGAAGCGATCGCCGTCGAAGGCTTTGAGCGGCTCACCGCCGCGATGAAGGAGCGGGCGGCTCCAGGCCGGACGGCGGCCGAACGTTTGGCGCTGTGCGGCTGCGGTTATGTCGACTTTGCCTTGCACTGGCCACAGCACTTCCTGGTCATGTTTGATCTGCCTGCCCGCGCTCTGACCAAGGACGAGCCGGCCGGCAAAAATGCCTTTCAAACCCTCCTCACGTTTATCGTCGAATCGCAGAAAGAGGCTGCCTTGCCCGCTGGAGATCCGCATCGCCTGGCACTAATGGCGTGGTCAGTGGTGCATGGTATCGCAAAGCTGGCGATCACCGGAAATCTGCCCTACACCCCAAAAGGGGTACTTGATTTCACGCAATGCGCTTCCGAGGCTTTCGTGATCGGGATGGCCAATTTGCAACGGACCCGGCGCGTTCACTCGCCCGCAATGAAGAGAAAGAAGGACAGGTCAAACAGCCGAAGCCTCATTCGGAGATCGGAAGCGAGAGATACCGCGCTATGAGCTTGAAATGAGGCACCCTCGCCGATATGTAAAGCTGCAGCCGGTCCCCGCCTGCCCGAGAGTACAGGGTTTCCGTCATGTCTTACGCGAATGCGTCAATGAAACAACGCTCGTTTGGCGAAACGATGCGGCGTGGCGCATGGTGGGCGCAACCGCTGTGCGTATTTCTGGGGCTGTCGATGTTTCTCGTATATTCAACCTGGGCTGCATTTCAGGGAACCCATTATTGGCTCGAACAAAATGGCGCCCACTATCTTTCGCCATTGTATTCGCCCGAAATTTTCGGCGTTTCGCCGCACGCGATTTTTGGACCGAAACCCGCCTGGTGGCCATTATCGCTGCTATTTTCTCCAGCCCTTTTGGTTCTGTGGGCGCCCGCCGGTTTCCGGCTCACCTGTTATTACTACCGCGGCGCTTATTACAAAGCGTTTTGGGCGGACCCGCCCGCCTGTGCGGTGGGTGAGCCGCGAAAGGGATATCTCGGTGAAAATTCTTTTCCGCTCATCATGCAAAACATTCACCGCTACTTCCTTTACCTCGCGCTGCTGTTCATTCTCATTCTCGCGCACGATGCGTGGAAAGCGATGTGGTTTACGGACGCATCTGGTTCGAATCATTTCGGCATCGGCGTCGGAACAATCGTGCTCACGTTGAACGTAATCTTGTTGGGCGGCTACACGTTCGGCTGTCATTCGCTGCGCCATTTGATCGGCGGTTTCCTGGATGAAGTTTCCAAAGCTGCGGTTTGCGCCAGAGGTTACGCCTGCGTGAGCTGCTTGAATCGCCGCCATATGCTGTGGGCGTGGATGAGTTTGTTTTGGGTCGGTTTCACCGATCTTTATGTACGTCTCTGCGCGATGGGCGTCTGGCATGATTGGAGGATTATCTAAGCGTTTGAATCGTTGACATTCGTTACACTGCTCCTGGCGCTCCCATGTTCTAACCGTTCAATGTTTCGGCGAATCAAGTGGCCAATTACGACACTCTCAAATACGACGTGCTGATCATCGGTGCGGGCGGTGCGGGGTTGCGCTCGGCCATCGAAGCTTCGGCTGCTGGCGTCCGGGTGGGCTTGGTTTGCAAATCGCTTCTCGGCAAGGCGCATACGGTGATGGCTGAAGGCGGTATCGCCGCGGCGCTGGCCAACGTGGACGATCGGGACAACTGGAAGGTCCACTTTGCCGACACGATGCGCGGCGGCCAATACGTCAACAACTGGCGCATGGCCGAATTGCACGCTAAGGAAGCACCCGACTGTGTTCGCGAACTCGAAGCGTGGGGAGCGGTCTTTGACCGCACCCCCGATGGAAGAATTCTTCAACGGAATTTCGGTGGTCATCGCTATCCGCGACTCGCTCACGTTGGGGATCGGACTGGGTTAGAAATGATTCGCACACTCCAGGACCACGGCATCCATCAGGGGATTGAAGTCCATATGGAGCACACCATTGTCACTTTGCTGAAGGATGGCGATCGGGTAGTTGGCGCCTTCGGCTACGACCGCGAGCGTGGCCGATTCAAGATTTTCAAGGCCAAAGCCATCGTGCTGGCCACCGGCGGCATTGGTCGCGCCTATAAAATCACCAGCAATTCCTGGGAATATACCGGTGACGGACAGTCGCTGGCCTATCATGCGGGCGCCGAATTGACGGACATGGAGTATGTCCAATTTCACCCGACCGGAATGATTTGGCCGCCGAGTGTCATGGGAATTCTCGTCACTGAAGGCGTGCGCGGCGAAGGCGGCATCTTGTGCAACAAGGACGGCAAGCGCTTCATGTTCGAGGAGATCCCCGAGAACTACAAATCGCAAACTGCCGACAACCCGGAAGAGGGATGGCGTTATACCCAGGGCGACAAGAATGCTCGCCGTCCGCCCGAACTTCTCACCCGCGATCACGTCTCGCGCTGCATCATGAACGAAGTCAAAGCCGGCCGGGGCAGTCCCCACGGCGGCGTGTTTCTCGACATTTCGTGGATCAAAGAGAAAATCCCGAACGCGGCGGAACACATCAAGAAGAAGCTCCCGAGCATGTATCACCAGTTCATGCAACTGGCTAACCTCGACATTACCAGGGAACCAATGGAAGTCGGTCCTACCACCCATTACATAATGGGCGGCGTGCGGGTCGACCCGGAAACCCAGATGTCCAACGTACCAGGATTGTTCGCCGCTGGGGAAGTGGCCGCCGGATTACACGGAGCGAATCGGCTTGGCGGAAATTCGTTGTCCGACCTGCTCGTGTTCGGCAAACGCGCAGGCAAATTCGCCGCTGAATTTGTCCAGGCGCACGACGAAGGACAAATCCACGATAGCCAAATTGAAGACGCCGCACGCGAGGCCCTGGAACCCTTCGATCGCGCTGCTCGGGCGACCGCCGGCTCCGAAGGCCCTTACCAGGTGCAAAACGATTTGCAGGAAATGATGCAAAGTCTTGTCGGCATCGTGCGGCAGGAGGAGGAAATGGTTCGCGCGCTCGACGGACTAGGTAAACTTTGGGAACGGTCGCGAAACGTCGCGGTGCCAGGCCATCGCGAATACAATCCCGGCTGGCACACCGCAATTGATTTGAAGCATCTGCTCACGGTCTCCGAAGCGATCACCCGCGCGGCGATTGAGCGAAAGGAAAGTCGCGGCGGACATTTCCGCGACGATTTTCCGAATAAGGACGCGACGGAAGGCACAATGCGCATCATTCTCCGCAAAGCTGCGGACGGCTCGATGCAGGTGCAGCGCGAGCAGATAACGGAAATGCCGAAGCACTTGAAGCAGATCATCGAGGAGATGAAGTGAAGGCCGCGGTTTTCAAGATCTGGCGCGGCGATGCGAATGGTGGAACTTTCGTGGACTACACTACAGACGTTTCCGAAGGCATGGTCGTGCTCGACGCCGTTCACAAAATCCAGGCTACGCAGGCCAATGACCTCGCGTGTCGATGGAATTGCAAGGCTGGCAAATGCGGTTCCTGTTCGGCCGAAATCAATGGCATGCCCAAGCTGATGTGCATGACGCGCCTGGACGATTTACCGCTGGACCAGCCCATGACGATCGAGCCGATGAGGGCCTTTCCGCGGATTCGGGACTTGGCAACGGACGTTTCGTGGAATTTTCGCGTGAAGAAGAAAATCAAGAAGTTCAAGCCGCGTCCGCCCGACGCGCCGGACGGCACCTGGCGCATGGCTCAGGCCGACATTGACCGTGTCCAGGAATTTCGCAAGTGCATCGAATGTTTCCTGTGCCAGGACGTCTGCCATGTCTTGCGTGACCATCACAAGCACGAGGAATTCATCGGCCCGCGCTTTCTGGTTTTTGCCGCCGCGCTGGAAATGCATCCGCTCGACACCGAGGACCGGCTGCCGGAACTGAAACAAGCCAATGGTATCGGCTACTGCAACATCACGAAATGCTGCACCAAAGTCTGTCCCGAAAACATCACCATCACGGATAACGCGATTATTCCGCTGAAAGAGCGCGTGGTTGACGAGTTTTATGATCCGTTGGGGAAGTTGTTGAAGCTGATCCGTCCGAAAGCCTGAAAGGAGAAAATTGTGTTTGAACTCAAGCGACTTTCCGAGGAAGCCATCCCGGCGGCCCTGGAAAAAGCACTACGCTATCGCCTGCTCAACGAACCAGCGGAGGCCGAGAGTATTTGCCACGATGTGCTTCAGATCGATCCGGAGAACCAGCAGGCGCTGGTCCTTCTGCTTCTTGCCTTGACCGACCGTTTCGCCGAAGGCTACGCCATCGGCGTTACGCAGGCGCAGGAGATTCTCTCGCGCCTCCGCGATCCGTATGAGCGTGCTTATTACGCCGGCATCATTTGTGAGCGCCGAGCCAAGGCGCACTTGCAACAGCGCCATCCCGGCTCCGGCCACAACGCGTACGAATTCCTGCGTGAAGCAATGACCTGGTACGAAAAAGCCGAATCGCTCCGTCCGGCCCGAAACGACGATGCGCTACTACACTGGAACACCTGCGCCCGGATCATCATGGGCAACCAACTCACGCCTCGGGCCGAGGAGGACGTCGAGATCTCGTTAGAATAGCAGCAAAAACTCGTTGAGTATGCCGGACTTGTCCTTGCGCCCGGGACTCAAGAACAACCGCCCGCTTTTTGCAGCATAAGAGGCAAGCGTTCCTGCGGATTGATGACTTGCGCGAGGAATGGCCGAAGCGTGGTTCTAAAGCCTTGTTCTACCGTCTCACGGTCTCACGAGCATCGGCCGCCTATTGAGTGTAGCGATTTGTTAAAAAGTTGGCCGCAGGTTGCTCGATTAGCGCCCCGCGACGAGCGCTCCTTGCTCGCCTCGACGCGAGATCAGTTTTTGCAGAACGATGAACACTAAGAGCAGCGCCCCGATCACAATCTTGGTCCACCAACTATTAAGCGTTCCATTAAAGATGATGATTTGCTGGATTAAGCCGAGAATGAGGACGCCCATCAGTGTCCCTGGAATAAAGCCAACCCCACCGGTCAGGAGAGTACCTCCAATCACTACGGAGGCAATTGCGTCGAGCTCTAAGCCAACGAAAGAGGCCGGATTGCCCGACTGCATATAGAAAGTTGCGACAATGCCGCCCAGCGCGGAAAAAAATCGCGGCGAGACCATACGTCGTGATCTTCGTTCGGCCGACCGGCAACCCCATCAGACGCGCGGAGTTCTCGTTGGATCCAATCGCGTACACGTTCCGCCCGAAGCGGGTGAAACTTGCCAGAAAAGTCCCAATGACAACCGAGCCCAGGAAACACATCGCGGTAAACGGCAGCACTGCCTTGGGAGCGACTAAGAACGAGAGCTGAGGCAGCACCTGAGCATAGAACGGGTGCTCGATCCCAATGGACTCAGGGTAGATCACAAAACCCAGTCCGCGCAGACAGAAGAGACCGGCGAGAGTGACCAGGAATGGGGGCAGTTCGAAAAAGTGAATCAAGCTACCCATGATGGCTCCAGCGGCAGTCCCGATAAAGAGCGCCAAACCCATCGCCAGGAAAGGATCCCAGCCGATTTGAAGGAGCTTGGCCATCAAAATGCCCACAAACGCGACCATCGAACCGACTGACAGGTCGATCCCGCCCGATAAGATGACGAACGACTCTCCCACGGCCGCGACGCCCACGAACGCACTATCATTCAGCAGGTTTACCAACACCCGGGGAGTACCGAAATTCGGGTAAAGCAGAGAGCCGGTTCCAAAGACCGCCGCCAAGACCACAGCCGTGGCCAGGAGCGGAATGTACTTAGGGTTTAGGCGAGTCATGCGGCGTCACGGTAGATAGAAGCTTCGGAACCCGGCAGCCCAACGGTTTCATCATCCTCGCCAACGGCTGAATAACGCGTGAGAATCGCGTTCGGAATGCTTCGCTTTGGAATAGGCAAACCGCGATGATAACCAACGCTTTCGGCACCGGCGAGATGTCGGAACTCACGTTTCTGGCATACATTGTCGTAGTAAGTGTCTGGATGAAAAGACCGCCGACAACTGCACCGATCAGATAAAACCGACCTCCCTGCAGTGAGGTGCCGCCAACTACGACCGCGAGGATTGCATCCAACTCCAAGTACAGACCAATATTGTTCGCGTCCGCGCTTTTGATATTGGAACACGCGACTAATCCCGCCAGTCCGGCACAAAATCCGGAAAAAGTGTAGACCAGAAATTTGACCTGCTTTGCATTAATTCCGGAGTAGCGGCTAGCCTCATCGTTATCGCCAACCGACTCGATAAAAAGCCCGAGGGCGGTGCGCCGGACGAGCAGAAAGGTGAGCCCCAGCATCACGAGAACCAGCGTGAGAGTAAACGGCAAACCGAACAGGTGACCGTTCCCGAGATAGACCATCGTCGGATCAAGAAAGTTAATGATCTGGCCTTCCGTGATCAGTTGGGCGACGCCGCGTCCCGCCACCATCAATACCAGGGTCGCGACGATCGGCTGGATACCGAATCCCGCGACCAGGATCCCATTCCAGGCTCCCGCCAAAATAGAGATAACCAGGGCAACCGCGATCGCTATGCCAGCGGGTTGATGCTCGGTTACGAGCAAACGGGACGAAACCGCCGCGGAAATGGCCATCACCGCGCCGACTGAAAGATCAACCCCACCAGTGGCGATCACTAAAACCATCCCGAGCGATAAAAGCATTACTTTGGCTCCTTGATTGAGCACATCTATCCGGGAACCGTACAAATGGCCGTCGAGCACCTGAAGGTGAAAAAATCCAGGAGTAAAAAACTGATTAAAAAGCAGAAGTAATCCGAGCGCACCAACCGTCCAGAAGATCCTTTGGCCGCGTAAGAAAAATAAAATGGAGCCAAAGGCAATCCAGAACAGAAGATCAGAAGACCAGTCGATCATGCGGCCGGTTGCTCCAGATGGTGAGTTGCGATGGACTGCATGATCGCTGCCTCCGAAATCTGTCCTTCTGTCAGTTCATCGACCTTCCGGCGGTCGCGTAAGACCACTACCCGCTGACTCTGGCGGACGACTTCTTCCAGCTCCGAACTGATGAAGAGCACGGCTAATCCATCTTGTCGAAGGGATTGGATCAATTTCTCAACTTCAGCCTTCGCTCCCACGTCAATTCCCCGGGTCGGTTCATCGAGAATAAACAGCTGCGGCTCGGTTGCTAACCACCTGGCGAGAAGGACCTTTTGCTGATTTCCGCCGCTCAGATTGCGAATTAGCTGCTCTCGGCTGGGAGTCTTGATCGCCAATGCCTGGATAAATCGATCGGCGAGCTTCTCCTGCTCGGCAACAGTCAGGCGTCGCCAGCTTCCTCGACTCGCCTGGAGCGCTAAAACGATATTCTCTCGGACGGTGAGGCTGGGAATGATCCCGGCAACTTTCCGGTCCTCCGGCGTCAAAGCAATCCGGTAACGGATCGCTGTGCGCGGCGAGCTGAATCTAACAGCCTGCTGGTTAATCCGTACGGCACCCTGATCGGGCCGGTCAACGCCAAAAAGGAGCTTCGCCGTTTCGGTCCGGCCGGATCCGAGGAGGCCGGCCAATCCGACCACCTCTCCGGGCCGGATCTCCAGATCGAGAGGCTGGAGAGAGCCTTTTCGACCTAGTCCGCGCGCTTCCAAGAACGGCGCTTCCGAAAGAATGGATGAGGAGCTGGCACGCTTTTGCTCCAGCGCCTGCACTTGGTGAACTGGTTTGCCGATCATGTGGGAAACCAGGTTGATCCTCGGAAGATCCTTGGTCGCAAAACAACCGACTCGGCAGCCGTTGCGTAAGATCGTGATCAAATCAGAGATTTCGTAAACCTGATCGAGAAAGTGAGTGATAAAAATGATTCCCAGACCGCTTTCCCGGAGTTTTCGAAGTTTTTTGAACAGCTCTTCGACCTCGGTCCGATCCAGGCTGGAGGTCGGCTCGTCGAGAATTAATAGTTTGGCCGAAATATCCAGCGCGCGAGCAATCGCGACCAACTGCTGAATGGCGATTGAGTAAGAGGAGAGCTGACGGTTTACATCGAGAGACAGGTCAAGCCGTGCCAGCGCGGCTCGTGCTCGCCTGGTAATTGCGGGCCAACGAATTGCCCCGAGCACAGGTCGGCTGGCGTCCGAGACAAATATTTTCGGCAACAGACAAGTGCGGAATCAGATTAACTTCCTGATACACCGTGCTGATGCCAAGAACCTCCGCCTCGCGCGGCGATTTCGGCACAATGATCTGACCCGCCAGGCGCGTTTCGCCGGCGTCACGCGGAAACACCCCGGTCAACACCTTGATTAAGGTGCTCTTTCCCGCGCCGTTCTCGCCCATGAGCGCATGGATTTCGCCGCGCTGGAGCGCAAAGTCCACCGCGTCCAGCGCCTTGACCCCGGGAAAGCCTTTTGTCAGCCCAGCAATTTCTAAGAGCGGATTAGCCACTCGATGATCTAAGAATAGAATTCGGGCGCTCTGTCTTTCGGCCGAGCGCCCGCTTTGAAACAAAAAATGAGCGAGGGTTTAGTATTGTCTCTTTGGCAGCTCGGCGGCTGCCTGTGATTGTTCGTAAACACCCTCTTGGCTGACCACGCGTTTCGGGAATCCTGTTTATTGGCGACCTTTTCGATCAGGTCAAACAACTGCGGTCCGAGCAGTGGATTGCACTCGACTGTGACATTCAGCTTGCCATCCTTCATCGCTTCGAAGGCTCCCCGGACGCCGTCAATTGAGACGATTTTAATATCCTGACCCGGCTTGATGCCGGCTTCTTCCATGGCCTGGATCGCTCCCAGGGCCATGTCGTCATTGTGGGCAAACAGCACGTTAATCTCTTTGGCGTTCGGTGATTTCAAAAACGCTTCCATCACCTCTTTGCCTTTCGCCCGGGTGAAGTCGCCGCTTTGCGACATGATGATTTTCATGTCCGGGATATTTGGTCAAGACTTCTTCGAAGCCTTTCTTGCGATCGATCGCCGGCGCAGATCCGACGGTGCCGACCAATTCAGCGATGTTGGCTTTGCCTCCGGTCAGTTTGACCACCGCCTTCGCCGCACGCCGGCCTTCTTCGACGAAGTCGGAGCCCAGGAAAGTGACATACAGGCTTGGGTCGGAAACTTTGACGGCGCGGTCCGACAGAACGACCGGAATCCCAGCTTTCTTCGCTTCCTGTAAGACCGGCTCGAAACCAGTCTCGACGACCGGTGAAAATGCGATCACATCGACTCCTTCAGCAATAAAGGATCGGATCGCTTTGATTTGATTTTCCTCCTTTTGCTGGGCATCGGAGAACCGGAGATCGATTCCGCGTTTTTGCGCTTCGGATTTGATTGATTCGGTGTTGGCGGTGCGCCAACCGCTTTCTGCGCCAACCTGAGAGAATCCCGACGACTAGCTTTTTCTGAGCGGTGTCATCAGCGAACGCTTGAGGCTGGGTCGAGGGCAAAAACCGATGGGAACGCCAAGCAGGGCAATAGCTGCTTCGATAAAAGTGGCTATTTTCATATTTCTGGGAGACTGCATTGATGGCTCCCGCCGGGGAGCACGTCTGACGTTAGTAGAAATCGTCCGGAGCGACGCGTCGGAAACCGTGAACGGTCACAAAGAGGCCATCATTCTTACATTTCCAGAAAAAGAGCGTGATGCCGTGACCGTTCACATCCAATAATTCGTTGCTTAATGCGTTTGCAAGAAAAAAGTGCGCAAAGCTGCGATGCGACTTTACTTCCTTGACCGAACCTTTATTGACCTTTCCCATGCGGCTTTCCCCCACAAAAAAAGAACCTTACCATCCATGATGTCGCGGCTCTGACCGGGGTTTCTTACCAAACTGTCTCCCGGGTCATCAATGGAATGCCCGAAGTGGCGCCGCAACTCGCGCCCGAGTCCAACAGGTACTCGCAGAAGTTAGTTTCCGACCCAACATAACGGCCCGGCAGCTTGCGGGCAAGCGTTCTACCACCGTCTGGCTTGGTCACTTTTGCAACCAGTTTTTACGGTCCCTCCCAGATTATGGTGAACAGCGAGCAGGCTTCCAAGGAGCTCGGGTTGAGCTTTCATGTTCAGCGGCATCGTCGAACAGAGCACTCAATGATATCCGCCGAGCAGTGGACGAGCTTTGCGCCCATCAGGTCTGTGGCATCCTCATCCATTTGCCTTGGGAAGTGGACTTGCGCGATCTCCAGGATGTCTGTCGAAACGTTCCCATTGTGGCTGTCGATTCTGATTTCGGATTCGAGTGTCCCTCCGTTTTTGTCAACCAGGAGCTCGGCTCGCGTAAGGCTACTCGTCATTTGCTTCAGCTCGGTCATAAGAAAATCGCCCATCTTCGCGGGCCTGTTCCGTGGCGAGCCGCCAGACTTCGCTACGTTGGTTGGCAAAAGGAACTAAAGGCGGCGCGTCTCCCTGCTGGACCGGTCGTTGATGGCGATTGGACTGCTGAGTCTGGCTTTGAGGCCGCCCAGAGACTTATCTCCAATCATTGGGGGAAGTTTACCGCGGTCGTCGTCGCTAACGATCAAATGGCGCTAGGAGCAATCCGAGCTTTTGAGGAGAGCTCCATCCGGTATTCCGCAAAAGATTTCGCTGGTCGGCTTCGACGACATTCCGGAAGCCGGCTTTTTCCGCCCGCCTCTATCGACCATCAAACAGGATTTTGCCGCTCTTGGCCGGCGAAGTATCCAATGTTTGATGGCCCAGGTAGATCAGAGCCAGGCAACTTCATCGAGTCGCACGATTCAGCCGTTTTTTATCGAGCGAGAAAGCACCGCTCCACTTGCCAACGCGAAGGCTCCTTCTCCGGGACCGGACGGAATCAGGGGTTAGGACCCGGAATGGGAATACCGGAACGGAATCAGGGGTTAGGACCCGGAATGGGAATACCGGAACGGAATCAGGGGTAAGGACCCAGAATGGGGAATACCGGAGTCCGATTGACCTATCACCGACAGCAACGACCGCGATCCTCGCCTTCGAGGACTCGCCTTCGAAAGGCTAGTTCAGGGACAGGTCCGAGTTGGAAAGGCTAGTTCAGGGACAGGTCCGAGTTGGGAAAGGCTAGTTCAGGGACAGGTCCGAGTTGAAAGGCTAGTTCAGGGACAGGTCCGAGTTGGGGGCGGGCCTTACGGAGCGCGCGAACCTCAAGGGACAGACTCTTAAGACGCAACAACAGGCCGAGGCGTGACCGGCTTTTGCTCGAGCAACGAGAGATCCTGACCGTGGAACAGAACAAACAGACAAACTATTCGAAAAAGCCTCCCTCAATAGACTCGGAGACCGCAATCGCGTTCGAGCGGTGAAGCTTGAGACCAGAGCCTTGGGCGAACGGTTACGATTCTTAGGCGTCCCGAACTGTGTCGTTAAAGAATTGCCGCCCGAATCACCCAAAAGGGGACTTTTTTTGCGATAGCAATATCAGCTGGGGGCACGTTGAAAGGCGCGAAGCACCCAGATCTGCTGGTTCTCCGAGCCGTGTAATTGTCGAGGCCGAGGGTCACGGGCTTGCGGAATGCGCAGAAGGCTCTTCCAACGAGCGAATTGTTCTTGGACAAAGGCGCGACTTCCAAGAATACCGCCATCGGTAAAATAGCGGATGCGGCACCGCAGCAATTCCGGCAGCGGAATTTCGCCGTCCAGTTCCTCGATCACGTGCGCCGCAACCCGAGGAGGAATTCTTACCGCATCAGCCTTCGAAGCCGAAGTTCCCGTTTGAAAAAGCAGCTTCCGATACTCCTTGCCAACCCTCGACCAGGGTGTTTCGGCGCTCAAAAGCAACGCGCGGCTTAAGCCCTGCTTGGCCTGTGGGCAATTTTTGGCCACTGCTTCGGCGTATCCGCAATAGCGATAATCCTTCGGGTCTCGGCACAGACCAGCTCGCAACGGGTTCAGATCAATATAGGCCGCCACGGCGCGCAGGGCGGGTCCTTCTTCGATCAAGGTGCTTTTAAAACGCTCGGCCCACAGCGCGCCATAGCGTTGATGCCGCCGGTTAAACCATTGAGCAAAGCGACTTTTCAACTCTTTGAAAAAAACCGATATGTCGAAGAGCTGGCGTGCATAGCGCTCTCTGAGCGTCTGCGCCGCCGGCGGCGCCAATGTTGCCAACTGTTCGGCGACCATCGCGCGGTGAATCTCTCCGTAGCCTGCGGCAATGCAGTCCAGCAATTCGGCATTCGACAAGAGCCGCCGTTGGGGGATATAGCACAAAATGTGGAAATGATTGGACATCACGGCATAGGTTAAAACCTGTACGCAGCAGGCTTGTTCCAGGCGGCGCATCAGATCGCGGAAATGTTCCGCTTCAGCCGAAACCATCGAGTGATTGGGAAAGATGGTCAGCCCATCCACGGCGCGCGACATGCAGTGGTAGAAACTATCGCCTGGGAGCTTGATTCGAGGATGCCGCATTAGGATTAACATAACCTATTGCGTTAATGTTATCAATATTAATTGCTTGGTCGTCGATGCCATTAGCAGCTGAAAACTCTGCGGCGCAGGAATCGATGGACAACAACCCAGGCCGTGAAAGGCTGCGCTAAGAAAGGTCTACTACAATAACCATGGCGTTGAGCTTCGTTATCGCTCCGATGGGCCGTGTACATTCCACGATCGAAGACCCCTTTTACGCTCCCCCGTCAGGGGTGGGAGGGCGCTCCCAATGCACGACTGGAAGTCCATACGCCTTTTCTCCAGGGCCTCGACGGCATCAAGGCCGGCGAAGACGTTTGGATTTTCACGTGGCTCCGCCAAGCGAAGCGCTCTGTTCTCAAGGTTCACCCCCGAAATGACGTGTTGAACCCAGTGCAGGGCGTGTTTGCAACTCGTTCTCCGGACCGGCCGAACCCAATAGGCCTACATCGAGCAAAGGTTCTCAGCGTGGACGAGAATCGCTGGCTTAAGGTGCAGGGTTTAGAGGCGATCGATGGTACTCCGATCATTGATATCAAGCCGGCAATCGAACGCAGCGGCGATTACTAAGATCCGCTGTGGGCGACACCGGCTCGGAACTGTCCTCGCGTTGGTCTGGAGTGATTAAGCGCAATTTTCGTAATCGGCTGCATCAGATCGAAGCGTGGTCAGTCGCCTTCTCCGGGGTCGGTGGATCGACGAGTAGTGCATCCATCGAGTGCGAACAAAGCTCGGCAGACGATGCTCTGGAGACTACGGCCGAATTCTTGGAGTCAGCCAGACTCTCAAGACCGCCCAATCACCCAAAGTCGATCGATTGCTGTCGCTTTTTGTGACTCAAAGAGACAAGCACTCTCGGCAACGCTGAGACGGGCAAGCAAAAACGATCAGGTGCTGGTCTGGTTTCACTCTATGTGCAAGTCGACCTCTCCTTTTTGTTTCTCTTCGCTGGCTGCCGTTCAGGACGGATTGGCCATCGCAGAGCAGTAGCACGAGAAAGTCATGGTCGAGGAGTTTCGCAGCGACGTTAAGCTTCGAGGGAGGAGCAAAAACGAATGGGTCGCGGTCCGTCTCTAGCGCATTTGGGATGCGCGGACCTGTCCCCCTTTGCGCGTGGTTATCCTTTGCGCGTGCCAGTTCATGGGCGCGTGGCCGGTCCTTCTTTGTTTGTCTTTTGGGTAATCGCTAAAATGATAAACGTATAGGCATCGCTCCGAGATCAGGGAGCGCTTATGAATCGCGCTGAGGTTACCTGCACACTGCTGATTGCTGTTGCTGGCTTGGCTGTCCTGGCAACCAAGGTTTCTTTACCCTATCCGGTACTGCAGGTGATCGGCGGACTTGCGCTCGGCTTTGTCCCCGGCCTGCCGTCGATTCAGCTGGAGCCAGACTTTGTTTTTCTATTTTTGTTGCCACCGCTGCTCTATCCGGCGGCGCTCTTCACGTCTTGGCGTGATTTTCGGGCGAACCTTCGGCCAATCGCGCTACTCGCGATCGGACTCGTCTTGCTAACTGTTGTCATCGTCGGGGCTGTTGCCCACGCGCTGACCGGTTTACCTTGGGCGGCAGCGTTTTCGCTCGGGGCAATCGTCTCGCCGACGGATGCAGTGGCGGCGACCGCGATTGCGAGCCGTTTGCGCGTGCCGCGCGGAATCGTAACGATTTTGGAAGGTGAAAGCCTCGTCAACGACGCCACGGCTCTTGTCGCTTACCGCTTCGCGATCGCCGCAATGGTCAGCGGCAGGTTTTCACTTTCCGACGCAAGTGGACGCTTTGTTTTGGTCGCAGTGGGCGGTACGGCCATTGGGTTGGTCATCGGCTGGCTCGCTGCTCAAGTCCAGCGCCGTCTCGATGACCCACCGGTGCAAATCACTATTTCGCTGCTGACGCCCTTTGCCGCATACATCCCTGCGGAGCGTTTTCAAGTGTCGGGAGTGCTGGCCGTAGTCGCGGCTGGACTGTTTCTCGGTTGGCGATCGCCGGAAACGCTCACCTCACGGACGCGTCTCAACGCATTCGTGTTCTGGGAAATGATGGTATTTCTTTTAAACGGTCTGGTCTTTGTCCTAATCGGTTTGCAACTGCCCCGCATTCTCCATGGGCTCCCCGGGCAATCTCTGAAACAGCTAATTTGGCACGGCACGCTGATCAGCGGCGTCGTCATTGCAGTGCGTATCATTTGGGTTCTTACCGCGACGAACCTCCGGCATTGGACACGCTTGGCTTTTGGGAAAAGAGATCGGTTTCCCGCTTGGCGGAACGCGGCAATCGTTAGCTGGACTGGAATGCGCGGTGTGGTGTCGCTTGCGGCAGCGCTCGCGTTGCCTTTGACGCTTTCGGACGGTCGCCCTTTCCCGGGACGCGACTACATATTATTTATTACGTTTTGGGTGATTCTGGCAACGCTGGTAGTCCAAGGCTTGAGCTTGCCCGCGCTGATTCGCGGACTTGGAGTGATGGACGATGGAATTGCCCCTTTAGAAGAGAGAACGGCGCGGCTGAAAGCGAACGAAGCCGCCTTAGCCTATCTTGCTGAAGTCGATCAGCGCTTTCCGAGGGATCTCGTGGAGCGGCTCCGCGTCGAATATGACGATCGGATCCGGCAGTTGGAGGTATGTGCGAACATGCGCGCAGATCGCGCTGGAGCGTTTATTGCGCCCTATCAGCGTTTGCAGCAAGAAGCGCTCGACGTCGAGCGCCGCACCATCATCCAATTGCGCAATGAATATGTCATCAACGATGAAGTCTTGCGTCGCATCCAGAGCGATCTCGATCATGCCGAAGCGAGGCTGCCTGAGCGCCAGTAGAGGGCAAGCCCTCAGCCCATAATTTACGATTCGCTGAAAGCGTCTACTGGAGGTTCGCGCCGGAATTCGATGGCGAAGCGGACGGCGATCTGCCAAGGTCTCCTCCAGGAGAGGTTTGCGATGGCCGACCGGAATGGAAACAACAAAACGGGCGTAGCCCCTTTGGATGGTCCGGTGCAGAACCCGGAGATTTCCTCAGAGCAAAAGAGGCCGGTAAGGCTAGGTCCGGCGAAAAGCTGGTTTTCGATAACGCTGTTCAGGAAGAACTTGATGGGGCTCACAGGGCTGTTCCTCTGCCTTTTTCTCGTGATCCATCTCTTCGGAAATCTGCAGCTCCTTTTGCCGGCGCGACTGGCTCAGTGGCAATTCAATTTCTATTCCAAGCTGCTCTCCGAGAATATCTTAATCAAACTCATCTCCTACGCGTTGTTCGCGAGCATCCTGGCCCACACGCTGTATGCTCTGGTGATCACACTCGAAAACCGGCGGGCTAGTGGAAAGCGTTACGCATACGACCGGCGTGGCGCGGCCAGTAAGTGGTATTCTCGAAAAATGGGCCTGCTGGGAACGATCATCCTGGTTTTCCTTATTATCCATCTGCGGGATTTCTGGTATCGCTTGCAGTTCAGCCACGTGCCTGTGGACAAGGACGGGCAAAAAGACCTCTATACCTTGGTCGTTACCGTCTACCGCAACGGATGGTACGTGCTGATCTACGGATTATCAATGATCGCGCTCGGATACCATCTGCTGCACGGTTTCTTCAGCGCAGCCCGAACCCTGGGAGTTTACCACCCCCAGTACGTTCACGTGATTAAGGCCCTCGGTTGGGTTTACAGCATTGGAATAAGCGCCGGATTCGCGCTGATCCCGATCTACCTTTATTTCGTCAGAGCATAGTAAATTATGTTGGACGCGAAAATTCCGGATGGCCCGCTGGAGGACAAGTGGAATCGCTATCGATCGACGGCCAAGCTGGTCAGTCCGACTAACCGGAAGAGATTTCGGATCGCAGTTGTCGGAACAGGTTTGGCGGGTAGTTCGCTCGCTGCGTCCCTGGGAGAGCTGGGTTATGCAGTCGTCAGCTGGGGACAATGGGCTGTGGCGGCGATCGTGCCGGGCTTAGTCAGCCTGATTCTGATGCCGCTCGTGCTTTACAAAGTCTATCCCCCTGAGATCAAAGAAACTCCTGCCGCGAGTGCATTGGCAAAACAAAAACTCGCGGAAATGGGCAGCGTGCGCCCAGTCGAATGGATCATGCTGGCCGTGCTTTTTTTGTTATTGTTCTTATGGATCATGGGCGATCGGATCGCAAAGATCGACAGCGCGACGACCGCGCTCGTGGAGCTGGGCGTGTTGCTGATCGCGGGTGTCCTCGCTTGGAAGGACATTCTGCGGGAGGAAGGGGCCTGGGATACACTGGTCTGGTTCGCCGCACTGGTCATGATGGCTACTTTTCTCAATGAATTTGGCCTGATTCCGTGGTTTACCAAGCACGTGCAGGGAATGGTTGGCGGCATCAGCTGGAACATCGCTTTTCCGGCGCTGTGTCTCGCGTATTTTTACAGTCACTATTTCTTTGCGAGTCAAACTGCCCACGTTAGCTCGATTTACGCTGCGTTTCTGTCCGTGGCGGTCGCTGTGGGCACGCCGCCTGTGTTAGCCGCTCTGGTACTTGGTTTTTGCAGCAATCTATTCAGCAGCCTTACCCATTACGGAACCGGGCCGGCGCCGGTGTTATTTGGTTCGGGCTACGTCGAGCTTGGCACCTGGTGGAAGTTAGGCGCGCTTGCCAGTGTCATAAACATTTTGATCTGGTTCATTGTTGGCGGCCTTTGGTGGAAATTGCTCGCGCTTTGGTAAACTGTGAATTGCTCCCCAAAATCTGGACAGGTTCGCTAAGATCGAAAAAAGACCTGGAGATGAAGGGCAAGAAAGCTGGCGTGAGGCGCCGCCGACAGCATAGCGCGACCCTAAAGGCACAAGGGGCCCTGGAGGCCATTCAAGAACGTCGGACCCTCAACGAGATCGCCTCTGAATACGGCGTGCACCCGACGCAAGTTTCGGCGTGGAAACGCCAAGCGGTCGAAAGCCTGAGCGGGTTTTTCGACGGGGAGATTCGGGTGGGCGACCAGGAATTCAGACGTCAGGAGAGCGAATTGTTCGAGCAGATTGGACGGCTCAAAATGGAACTGGAGTGGCTTAAAAAAAACTACGGGGCTTTACGCTCCAGCAGCGGCGGCAGCTGATCGGTCCAGCCGCCAAAATGAGCCTCGTGCAGCAATGCGCCCTTGCTCGGGGTGGCCCGCAGCAGCTGGTATTACCAAGCGCAGGAAGAGAGTAGCGCTAATCTGGTGCTGATGAGCGCCCTGGACCGACTCTATCTATACCCGCTGGCCCTTTTACGGGGTACGCCGGATGACCCTTGCGTTGCACGACCAGGGTTGGTCCGTCAACCACAAGCGAACCCGCCGCTTGATGCGCCTCATGGGACTGGAAGCCGTTTATCCCAGGCCTCGCCTGAGCTCCAACGGCGGCGCACACCTGCGTTTTCCCTATCTGCTCAAAGGCCTGCTCATCGAGCACCGCAATCAGGTCTGGTGTAGCGACATCACTTACATCGGGTTAGCCGAAGGCTTTGTTTATCTTTTCGCCTTAATGGACTGTTACGAGGAGGTCTATTTGCGTGAGTACGACTCCGTCACCGAGGCCTGGCGGAGTATCGGTCGCTACTTCTCCTTCTACAACGATCAGCGGCCGCACAGCAGTCTTGCCAATCGGTCGCCTGCTGCCGTATATAACAGAATCCCTACAAAACTCCGACAAAAGGTCGCGCGGAAGAATCGGCTGGTTTTCCCCGCTCCTTTTGAAGGAAATTTATAGCTAACAAACCCATCGAACCTGTCCAGACGATGGGGAGCACCTGACTTCCAGCGCGCGTTGCCTTCACGTAACTGCGGATTTCAGGACGCTCGACATCCTCCCGTGTTATCGTCCACGGCGCGTGTTTTGTGACTTGACGCGCCGAAGAGCTCGTTTCTGATCATTGTTCGTACAACAGTCACTCCCAAGTATTGTGCCCAGGAGATATATCCCGCATGGTAATCCTTTAGCAAGACTTGCCAATTTTCCATCGCCACTCTGTGGCCTGCATGTTTTCGGGAACGACCCTCTACGACTACGGTTTGACATCGAGTCCGGCCATAAGCGAAGGCCCCGGCGTAGGTTGGATTTTTAAGCATTCGCAACAAATGCTGATAGTTGGGCAGTCGCCATACCATTGGCCGCCCTGCCTCGCCAGCCCTGGCCACCGGAATGGTAATCTTTTCCGGGTGATACCATAGGAGCAGCTGGCGCAACGTCCCAAAGCGTTCGAAATCGCTGAAGACGCGCCGCACCGCTTCCTGTACTTCGCGATCAGGCGTCATTTCGATGCGGTTTGAATGGCTGCGAACAAAGCCAACCGGTACGATGGTCAATACCTCACCCCGGAGCACCTTCTGTCGATAGGCTTCTTGAGCCCGCTCTCGGAGTATGCCTAATTCAAATTCGCTCAGCGTGCCCTTCAATCCCAGCAGCAATCGATCGTTGAGCAGCCCTGGATCGTAGATGCCCTCCGCGCCCACAACAAGTGTCTGCGCAGCATGCACAAATCGATCAAATGGTGCCAGTCGCGGTTATTGTGAGCAAGCCGGGATGCTTCCATTGCCAATACGGCGCCCACTCGACCGTTTCGGGCATTGTGGAGCGTTTGTCTTGCTCAAAACCCACAAGCCAGTCCCGTCGAAGTAGAGCAGGCTCTACGTGAATACCGGCGGTAATATCCGATGTGGACGACGGTAGTAGAGTGCAGATAAAGCCGTTCAAGTCGATCGTGACGTTGCTTCTCTCGACGTAATGGCAATCCGCCGATTTTGCTATCTGCCATTTGCGATCGCGGAGCGCTCTCCCCACAACGCGGAGCGATCAATGAGATAAGTTCGAGTGATCACGACACGTTCCACCGGGTTGGAATTTGTGTCAGTGGGGAGCCGGCTGATTTCATCGAGCGCGGGGAGTCCCGAGATTACATGACCGAAAACGGTGTCCTTCCGGTCTTGTTCCGGCATCGCGCGCAAGCAGATGTAAAACTGACTGCCGTTCGACCGCCGGTTCGGATTAACTGGATCGGCGAGCCGGCCCATCGCGATCGAGCCGCGGATGTGTGGGAGACGAATCTCTGCCGGCAGCGTGTATCCTGGGCCGCCGGTGCCAACTGCATCCCGGTCTTTGTGCTTGCTGAGCGGGTCACCGCCCTGAACCAGGTAGTTTGGGATCACCCGATGGAGGGTTGTCTTGACGTAAAATTTATCGCGTACCAGTTTTTTAAAATTGTAGGCAGTGTAGGCCGCGGCAGTGGAATCGAGGGCCACGGCAAAGCTGCGGACATTTCTCTGTTTTCCCTTACCCCAGGCCAGGCCGAACACGGCGACTTCTTCGGCAGTGGAGATCCGGGCAAAGCCCGACAGAACGACGATAAGGAAGAACCACAGCACGGCGTAGCCGCAACCACGTCGTCCTCGTGCTCGTCGTCGTCCTCGAACATATCGGGCTGCCACCAGGTTGAAGTGAGAGCAGTCCTGTAGCGCGGACGGCCTCCTCCGTATTTGCGAGGTGACGCACGAGGCGCGTCTTACAAGAGGACGAGGACAAAAAATCCTCGCCGCATGAAAATCCTCCCGAACTTGCGTGAAGTTCAACATCAGTATTACAAAAGGGGGAAGAAGCTGGGTCGTTTGCGCGGCGGAAACTCGGCGCTCAAGTTTCCCGCCTCTGTGGTGCTCAGTCTATCGGCCGAGATGTCGACCTCGTGGTTGCTTTTGAAATTTTCTTTCATGATCAAGAAAACGGAAGATCGCAGATTTCGACTTCGCCCGGTTCTACTGGTTCCCCGGGAGGTCTCAACGAGCACCGGGTTCCGGGTTGCTCGTACCCACGGCGGACAAAGGCTAAACCGATCCTCTTGCCGAGTCTCTGGCTGCAGATCGTGCTCGTGACCTGGCCAATGCTTTTCTGCGCCATGTCGAGCAACGTGGACCCAATCGGGAGCGTTTCGCCTTTCGTTAACCGCACGCCGCGCAGATGCCGATTGACGTGGCCGATGCTGCGTATCCGGCTGATGACTTCCTGGCCGAGGTAGCAGCCTTTGGTGTAGCTGATCGAGTCCTGATCCAGGCCGGCCTCTACGGGGATGACATTGTCATTCAGTTCCTTGCCCCATTTGGGGATACCTCTTTCGATTCTGAGTTCCTCGACTTCGGCATCGCTGAGGACTGGCTGGTTGAGCACCTGCGGCAGGTCCAATTGGAGCGATTTCGGGATAAACAAATCGACGCCGGTCCGCCGAAAACGGTTAGAGGAGGCAACGCGCACCGCAGTTGGCAGTCGTTCACTTTCGAGCGGCGCCAGCACATGGAAAAGGTTGTAGTCCGGTGTATCGAGCGTGACATCATCCGCGATCATGTAGCGCTCCAGACGCGGCACGAGGGCTTCGGAGAGTACACGGTCCCAATCAAGAAGAATATCTTCGGACCAAGCCGTCACGAAGAGATCGCCGTTCAGCTTGCCTTTTGCGCTCAAGGCGCACGCATGAAGGGATTGCCCCTCGGGCAGATTGAGGATGTCATTGGTCACCTGCCCGTTGAGAAAGCGGACTCGGTCGGTCCCGGAGAGCCGGTAGATATCTCTTTGAGCTAGACGGATTAACACGCTTTTCCGAAGACGGCCGTAAAGTTTCAGTGGAATTGAGCGGTCTCGGTCGAGTCTCGCAAAGCAGTCGTCGAGGATGAGCCACTCGAGATTACTCGGGAGACCTCATCAAAGTAGCCGGTCCCGACTTCCCGCTGATGCCGGGTTGCAGTGTAGCCCAGGGCCTCAGCGGCAAATTCCGCTTCCTGCAACTCCGCGTATGCCGACATCCCCTGCGCCTGGTATTCCTTGGCGAGCCGAAACATCGCATAATTTAGTGCGTGAAAACCCGCGAGCGTGATGAATTGAAACTTAAAACCCATCGCGCCAAGCTCGCGTTGAAACCTGGCGATCGTCGGCGGATCGAGTTTCTTTTTCCAGTTGAACGACGGCGAGCAATTATAGGCCAACGGTTTGCCCGGGAATCTGGCATGGAGCGACTCCGCGAACTGACGGGCCTCCTCGAGGCTTGGCTCAGCCGTTTCACACCAGAGAAGATCGGCATACGGGGCGTACGCCAGACTGCGGGCGACGGCTTGGTCCAGACCGGCTCTAATTCGGAAAAAGCCCTCGCCGGTTCTTTCTCCGGTCAAGAAAGGGCGGTCGCGCTCATCGACATCATTCGTCAGCAGGCCGACGGAGTTGGCATCGGTCCGAGCAATGATAACTAACGGGACGCCAGAAACATCTGCAGCCAGTCGAGCGGCCACGAGATGCCGAATCGCGTGTTCAGTCGGAATGAGCACCTTGCCGCCCATATGGCCACATTTCTTTTCGGAAGCAAGCTGGTCCTCAAGATGGAGACCGGCGGCACCGGCTTCGATAAGCGATTTTGCTAGTTCAAACACGTTCAAAGGTCCACCGAAACCGGCTTCGGCGTCCGCAACGATCGGGGCTAGCCAGTGAGTACCGCGCTTTCCTTCCTGATGATCGATCTGATCGGCTCGCAACAGCGCGCAGTTGATCCGCCGGACAACAGCCGGAACACTATTGGAAGGATAAAGGCTTTGATCGGGGTACATGTCACCGGCCAGGTTGGCGTCGGCGGCAACCTGCCAGCCACTCAGATAAATCGCCTGGAGGCCAGCCTTCACCTGCTGAACTGCCTGGTTGCCGGTTAGTGCGCCCAAAGCCGGGATATAGAGTTCATCCTGGAGCAATCGCCACAGGCGTTCCGCACCGAGGCGGGCAAGGCTGTACTCGATTCGAATTGAACCAGCGAGCCGTTCAACCTGTTCCGGGGTGTAGGGACGGGTAATCCCAACCCAACGGTTGGCATCGGCACTCAAAACCGTTTTCACTACGTTCTTTCGCAATTCGCGATCTGCCGTCCGTTATTGATTGTTTTTGATGATCTGAGCGACGACCGCGTAATCTTTGTCGTCCAACCCGAGCCTGTGCCCCTTGTCCAAGACCTGCTCCACTGCGCGCGTTGCCGGTAGCTCTACTCCGCACTGGGAGCCCAGGTCGAGCGCAAGACGGGAATCTTTCAGCATATTGCGTAAAGAAAAGGTCGGCTCAAAATCGCGCTCGATCATGCTCTTAAGTTTCAGGTCGCTTACCCCAGAGCGGCAGGCGTTCATTTCAACCGCTTCGGCGAATTTATGAGGGTCAACACCCGTCCCAATGACAATGGTCAGGGCTTCGGCCAAAGCTTCCACGATGGCTGCCGAAATCAGATTCGTCGCGATCTTCACCACGCTGGCATCGCCGAACTTGTTCAGATATAGGATCGTTTTGCTGCTGGCCTGCAGAACGGGCCGAACTCGATCGACGGCCGCCTTTTCACCAGCGACATAATAAACCAACTGGCCGTTTGCTGCAGCGCCTTTGCTGCCGGTAAAGGGTGCATCAATTACTGCGGCGCCCGAGGAGCGGATTTCATCTTTTACCTTTTGGGCCGTGTTCGGTGATATTGTCGAATGCAGCGTGAGGAGATGCTGGCTGGTCAACGCTGGTCGGAGTTGTGTGACGGTTTCAAGCACGGCTGCATCATTCGAGACAAAAATTTGGATCACCGTGCTCTTGCCGGCGAGTTCCGGCAGTGAGTCGACGAAGCCTTCTTCGTCCTTTTTTTGTGCGATTCCAGACATGAACATCAAAATCTTTCCGGCGGAGGTTTTGGGCGACCCTCGAGCCGATAATGCCGAGTCCGATGACACCCACTGTTTCATTCGCGCTCATAAAAATGTTTAGCGCGGAAAGTGCGTAGGCGAAAGGGCGAAAGGGGTCGAGTTAGTATCGCCACTCTTCCGATCACCGCTTCTGTGTTAAAGCGGTGGGCGAGGCCACCGAAACGACCCTCCAACGCAAAAAGCCGGCAACACCGAAAAAGCTAAGCTGTCTCCGTCCCCTGACCTTCACCTGTCCCTCTGAGCGGCCCGGTCAGCGGAGGGAGCCAAGGGTATGGGTTCAGCGGAGGAGGTTATTTCCGAGAACTGGACGGGATCTTCTTCAGCAGTGTCTCCCAAAGCGGCTCTGTCCCCAAGTGGCTTCGGACCTGTCCCCGAGCGGCTTCATCAAGGGCAATCGAGCGGCTTCAGGCCTGCCTCGATTTGGGCCCGGCGAGGCTCGAGGAATGGAGGGAGTGAAAGCCGAGTCCCGAGTGTGTCTTCGGTTTCGTCGGCCGCAAAACCGGGTCCGTCGGTCGCCAGCTCAAAAAGGATTCCGTTCGGTTCGCGAAAATAAAGGCTGCGAAAATAGAAACGATCCACTTCGCCGCTGTTCGGAATGCGAAACTCGCGCAACCGCTCAGCCCAGGCATGATACCGCTTCTCGTCCGGTACGCGAAAAGCGACGTGATGCACTCCGCCCGCCCCTGGCCGGCCCTGGCCCAGGTCCGGGCGAATCCGCACATGTAACTCTGCCGCTGGCCCTTCCCTTTCCATTTGGTAGACATACACGGAGAAACTGGGGACTTCGGGGTCGGGATACTGGCGAACGAGCTGCATATTCATCAAATCGGTCAGAATCCGCGCAGTCGGCGCGAGCTCTGCGACGGTGATAGTCACGGGGCCGAGACCGATGATTTGATGCTCTGGCGGGATTGGGCTGCCTTCCCAGGTGTGGCGCGGATGTGCGGAAGGGTCAGCGACCAGCGACAGAGCCTGGCCTTCGAAATCGGCAAACTCGATGCTGAGCCGGTCGTCTACCTGACTCGGATTCGACTGCCGGACACCCTTGCTCCGGAAGTGGGAACGCCACCAATCCAGGCTCTCGGAGTCAGGCACTCTCAGTCCGATGCGCGAGATCGTGCTGTTTCCCGGTCTGTTGGCTACCGCAGATTCCCAATCAAAAAAAGTGAGATCGCTCCCCGGCGAACCCACGGCGTCGGCATAAAACAGATGATACGCGCTGACATCGTCCTGGTTGACCGTCTTTTTTACAAGACGCATTCCGAGAATGCCGGTGTAGAAAGCCAGGTTGTCCCGCGCCCGGGCAGTGATTGCGGTGACGTGATGGATACCGGTCAGAGCCAAATTCATCGGAAAAGATAATCGATCCGCAAGTTACATAAAGCAGCGGTTTGGCCCTTGTTTGTTTGCCGATCATGTCTTTACTTTTGGGAACAGAAGCTGTTTAGGAGGTTGTTCTTCATCAACGCAAGGAATGGGGCGTAGCCGCAACCCGATGTCGGTTTGCGCGTGGGGCCGTCCGGTCCGGTGAGCCGAATCAGGGCGGAGGGTCCCGGCGATGTTAAACAACTGGCAGCCTGACCCCTAAGGCTCAAAAACTATGGATAGAAAGAATCGGCCACCCTGTTCTTCGGCGGCCAGCGATGATCACCGATCAACGCGGAGGCGTTTTCTCGGCCAGCTCGCGGCACTCTCGGCGGGGCTGACGGTCGCTCGGCCACTCACCGCCCGGGCAACCGACCCAGGTACAAGTACAGCAGACAGTGGCGGCGCCGCGCCGGTCAAACCGGCTTCGGGCACCATCAAGGTCGTACTGAAGGTTAATGGCGAAAGCTCTACGCTGCAGCTAGATCCCCGGGTGACCTTGTTGGACGCCTTGCGGGACCGGCTCGATCTTCCTGGGACCAAGAAAGGTTGCGATCACGGTGCTTGTGGAGCGTGTACGGTGTTGGTTGAAGGACGGCGGGTGTTGTCCTGTTTGACCTTGGCGGCCGTTGCTAACGGCAAAGGCATTACCACGATCGAAGGCTTGGCTCACGGCGAAGCACTTCATCCAGTACAAGCGGCATTTATCGCCTGTGACGGCTTTCAATGCGGCTATTGCACGCCTGGTCAGATTATGTCGGCGGTCGGATGCATCCAGGAAGGTCACACGCGTTCTGATGGCGAGATCCGCGAGTTCATGTCGGGGAATCTTTGCCGCTGCGGCGCCTATCCGAATATCGTTGAGGCGATCAAGGTTGCCGCGCCCAAAATGCAAGGAGCATAAAGATGAGAAGCTTTGATTTTGCAGTAGCGACGCAACCAGCTGAAGCGGCTTCCGAGGCCGGCCAAGAGAGCGCGTTCATCGCCGGCGGAACGACGTTGGTCGATCTAATGAAGCTCGAGGTGATGACACCCGGCAAGGTTATCGATTTGAACGCGCTTCCGCTTCGCGGCATTGAACTCGACGAGACAGGGCTGCGGATCGGTGCACTCGAGCGGATGAGCGACGTGGCGGCTCACCCGGCCGTGGCAACCAACTACCCAGTTATCTCAGACGCCCTGCTGAAGAGCGCTTCGGCGCAGATCCGCAATATGGCGAGCATAGGAGGAAACCTGCTGCAACGCACTCGCTGCAGCTATTTCCGCGATGTCCATAGCCCATGTAACAAGCGAGATCCGGGAAGCGGATGCCCGGCAATTGAAGGAGACAATCGCATGCTGGCGATTCTCGGCACGAGTAAAGCCTGTGTGGCATCTCACCCCAGTGACCTGGCAGTGGCGTTAGTGGCTCTCGGTGCATCGTTGGAACTCCGGAGCGCCGAAGGGACAAGGACCCTGAAGCTGAACGATTTTTATTTGCTTCCTGGCGAAACGCCTCACCTCGAGAACAAATTGGAACCGGGCGAAATCATCGCGAAGATCATCGTTCCGCTTCTTCCCTGGGCGCGAAGATCTGCTTACTTAAAAATTCGGGACCGCGACTCCTATCAATTTGCGTTAACCTCGGCGGCCGTGGCTTTGGACATCGCGGCCGACGGCACGATCAGAGACGCAAGAGTCGCGGTTGGCGGAGTAGGAACCAAGCCTTGGGCCTTGCCCGCAGTCGAACATGCTTTGGCTGGCCAACCGAACAGACAAGACACCTTCGAGACCGCGGCCAAGCTGGCGGCTGCTGGCGCCCGACCTTTGAGCATGAATAGCTTCAAAGTTGAACTGGTTCAGCGAACGCTTGTTCGCGCCCTGATGCAGGTAGGAGGATTGGTATGAACAACGTCATCGGCAAACCGCACGAACGGGTCGACGGCCGTCTAAAGGTGACCGGCGCAGCCCGATATTCCGGGGACAACACGTTCCCGAACCTGGCCTATGGCTATCTCCTGCAAAGCACCATCGCCAACGGCACAATTGAGTCGATGGAGACGGGCGCTGCGGAAAATTCTCCGGGTGTCGTCGCTGTCTTTACGCCTTTCCATCCTTTGAAGTTATACATGCCGTTGGACCGGACGGAAGGTGGTAACGCCGGAGATGGAGGGCCCGCGTTACAAGACAAAAGGATCGACTACTACGGACAAACGATCGGTTTGGTAGTAGCCGATTCGTTCGAACAGGCGCGCGATGCCGCCGCTTTGGTGAAAGTCAGTTACGGGCAAAACGAACATGCGGCCTCTTTCGAGGCCGGCATGGCGAAGGCTTTTGCGCCGGACAAAGTTGACAGCGAAAAGGCGGTGACTGGCGTCCTCGCTCCGGGAGTTAACTCGATCGATGATGCCGTGAACGCCAGTCCGGTAACCGTGTCGGCGCGGTACACTCTGCCGATGGAACATCACAATCCGATGGAGCCCCACGCGACGGTCGCGGTCTGGGAAGATAATCGCCTAACGATCTATGACGCGACACAATACATGATCGGTCAGCGGCGCAGTCTCGCGGCCGTACTCGGAATCGACGAGGCCGACGTCCGGGTGCTCTGCCCCTTCGTGGGAGGGGCATTCGGGTGCAAAGGCTCGATGTGGATGCATTCGCCTCTCACCGCGGCGGCCGCTCGCGCGATCGGGCGTCCGGTGAAGACCGTCCTGACCAGGGAACAGATGTACACTTCGGTCGGGCATCGACCCGCGTTGATTCAGGAAATTACTCTCGGCGCCTCTAACGACGGAACGCTGCAGGCCGTCAAGCACGACGCGACGACCACGACTTCAGAGTCGAAAGTATTCGTCGAAGCCGCGGCTCATCGAACTTCGCGATTTCTCTATAAGAGTCCGAACATCCAGGTGAGCCATAAACTGGTCCCGATGAACGTGCCTCCGGGTACTTTCATGCGTGCACCAGGGGATGCTCCTGGCATGTTTGCTTTGGAGTCGGCCATGGACGAGCTCGCGGTGAGGCTCGGAATGGATCCAATCGAACTGCGGCTCAAGAATTACGCGGAGGTGTATCCGGGACCGAATATCCCCTGGTCTGCTAAGAATTTGCGGGAATGCTATCTGCAAGGCGCAGAAAAGTTTGGCTGGTCTAAGCGCGCATCCCGTCCAAGGGCCAATCGCGATGGAGACTGGCTCATCGGGCATGGAATGGCAACTTCCCTTTACCCCGCGCGTCGATCCCGGAGCTTGGCGAAGGTGCGGCTGCAAGCGGATGGCATGGCGGTTGTTTCCTGTTCGACCCAAGATCTCGGCACCGGCACGTACACGGTTCTGGCCATCATCGGAGCGGAATTCCTTGCTCTGCCAATCGAGCAGGTGAAAGCCCAGCTTGGCGATTCGGCTCTTCCCGCGGCGCCGGCCTCCGGTGGGTCCCAGTCGGTTGCCAGTGTAACGCCCGCGATTAAAGCGGCCGCGGAATCGGCGAAACTAAAATTAATTCAGCTGGCGATCAAAGATAAGAGGTCACCTTTCAGCGGTCTGAAACCTGATCAGCTCGCATATGACCGTGGATCGTTAAGCGCAAACGGCCGGTCGATTAAATTCGGCGACCTCTTGACGAAGCTTGAGCGCGGCGCGGTCGAAGCGACGGAAATGGCTGCCCCTGGCGACGAGGAGAGCAAATACGCTTTTCATTCGTTTGGTTCACAGTTCTGTGAATTGAGAGTGAACTACTGGACCGGTGAGGTCTGTATCTCCCGGATGACGAGCGTGATGGATATTGGGACCGTTGTGAATGCCACGGCAGCCAGAAGTCAGATTATGGGCGGCATGGTCTTTGGAATTGGAATGGCTCTTCTGGAGGCAAGTCATCTGGAGGCTGCGACCGGGCGATTCACCAATGCCAACCTCGCGGAATATCTCGTAGCAACCAATGCAGATGTGCCGGCGATCGATATCCATTTTCTTGATCGGCCCGATTTTGTGTTTAATCCCATCGGGGCGCGCGGAATTGGAGAGATTGGAATTACCGGCACTCCGGCGGCGATTGCTAATGCGGTTTTTAACGCGACTGGTATCCGGGTGCGCGATTTTCCGATTCGGCCGGAGCGACTGCTGCAGCCAATGAGCGAAGGTACGCACATCAGTATGCGCGAGATCTGAAGGGCTGGGGGTGAACCATGCCACGGGTCGGGATTGTCATACTCGCGGCAGGAGGGTCCCAGCGTCTGGGTCAGCCCAAGCAACTTTTGACGATTGGCCAGGAACCATTGTTGCGCCGGATCACTCGCGCGGCCTGCGCTTCCTCTGCCGATTCGGTATCAGTAGTGCTCGGATCGTCTGCTGAGGCGTGCCGCCAGGCTTTGACAGATCTGCGCGTGAGCGTGTCGTTGAATCCGGCGTGGAGCACCGGTATGGCTTCATCGCTCAAGCGCGGAGTTGCCGAAATTGCCTCTCTGGGGTTCGAAGGGGTGCTGATCGTCACGGTCGACCAGGTTGCCCTCACCGCTGCCGTTCTCGAACAGTTTCTCCAGAGATTCACGGGAGATCCTGATGCTGTAATTGCGGCGCGTTATGATGGCGTCGTTGGTGTGCCTATCCTGTTCGGTCGCCGTTGGTTCGAGCCGCTCCAATTATTGTCCGGCGATGTGGGAGCACGCGTCCTCGCGCGTTCGGCTCGAAAAGTCGAGATGATCGACTGGCCAGACGGATCGCTGGATATCGATCGACCAGAAGACCTCGCACGGTTGGCTGCGGTCAGCTAATCAGATCTCCCTGGGCGTGTCGAACTGCCGATTGATCCAGGGCGACGAGCGCCTTGATTGGCGGGTCGTCGATCGGCTTGGGATCCCGAAGATTGCCGAAGGAATTTGGCATGAGGCATTTCGCCCGGACCGGGTTTACGGACCTCGATATCCGCGCCGCGCCTTTTGATGAGTTTGGCCGCGATTGAGAAACACATCGTGCGATATTCATTGGCCTCGTCATCAATCAGGAACAGTTTGCATCCGCGCAGATCCCGTCGGCCTTTTTTAGGAGCAGGCACTCCGAGGTCACTGAGCATTGATTCAGCATGGATTTGTGCGCGCTTCCAGGACATACGAGTGAGGGGGCAAACAGTAGAAGGTAGGAAGGCAGAAGTCCAGGAGTTCGGGAGTTGAAGTGGTAAGACACACCGTCTCGTTGCGTCCGCTGCCAGATATGGACGTGGTCGGCGGCAACGATTTACTGGTTGGCCGGATCCGAGTTTGTCTTCCCTCTGGACCCGTGAACCCTTAGCCGCCGGCCACCGCCTTCCGATACTCCTGGAGTGCGGCAGGCATCAGCTGTTCGAGCTGGCTGATGCGAGTTTCGTCGGCCGGATGGGTCGACATGAGTTCGGGTGGTTTGCGGCTTTGGCTGGCCTGCATCATCCGGCGCCAGAAGGCGATCGCTTCACGTGGGTCGTAACCTGCTCTGGCCATATAGCTCAAACCGATCCGATCCGCCTCGAGTTCATGCTGGCGGCTAAATGGGAGCAGGACACCGTACTGGACCCCGGCTCCAAGTAAACCCAGGAGCTGGCGGCGGGCCTGATAGTCCATATCGGCCGTCGAGCCCTGGATTCCCATCATCGCGATCTGGAGAGCATGCTGCTGGAAAACGCGCTGCGCGCCGTGCCGCGATGTCGCGTGCGCTATCTCATGGCCGAGAACGGTGGCCAAGCCTGCCTCACTTTGCGCGACTGGCAAAATGCCCGTGTAGACAACGATTTTTCCACCCGGAAGGCAAAAAGCATTCTGTGCCGGATTTTCGATGACAGCGGCCTGCCACTGGTAGCCCTGGGTGTTCGTATTAACTACCCGGACGAGACGGCCGGCCACTCTTTGCACCAGATCATAGGCAGGTCCAGAGGTAACCAGACTTGAGTGGCTGACGACATCCTGAAAGCTTTGTAAACCAAGGCTTTGCTCTTGCTGCGGCGATAGTCCGACGTGGCTGCGCCGGCCCGTCTCCGGGTTCGTAAACGTTGGTGAGCTGAGATAGACCCAGCCCAAAGCGATGGCCGCGAAAGCAAGAGGGATCAGTCGGACGCGCATAAGGGCACCGAAAATAATGAATTTCGTGTGCAAGAATGACAATCCCGGAACGTTCAGACAGAGTCACATTCCTTGAACCCAGCCGGCTGTTTCTACCGCTTGTTTTTTCATTGTGTCAGGCTGCTTTCGATTCGACAGCCTGACGACACCCATGGCAGCTGCCGGTGATGGACCAGCGAGTACTGCGTAACAACCTCGAAAATTTCGCCCTAGCGGCACGGGTCCGTGCTCTTTGGTAGCGCGGAACTTGTCAACTCCTAGCCGGCTGGTGCGGCTGCCACTGCGGACTTCACGCCGCTTTTTCTGCGTGAAAACCAGTCAAAGAACCAAGCAGCCAGGAAAACGCTCGCGAGTTGGGCGCAAACCAGCCAGGTCGAGAGCAAATCAACATCCTGAACCGTGCTCAGCCAGCCCAGCATCAATAATGACAAGCAAATCTCTGTCGAGAACACAGGTAACATGTGCTGACCAACCAGGCCCAGTGGGCGCAAAGGGTTGGCCCAGCGTGTGATCATGGGGAGCAGTTTGGAAGCAAACCAGGCCACCACGAAGAAGTTCAACACGCGCAACGGACCAAGATGCCATTTGTCGAAAAACCAGAACTCCTTGCCCGGATCGAAATTGAGATAGATCGAAATCCATCGCCAGACGAGAAACCCGGTCGCCAGCGCAAGGAGGACTACCTCGGACCAGATGCCGACCCGCAACACGGGGCGTTTTTCCTGAAGCGAACGGCCAAAAATCAGACCTCCTATCCAGAGCAACTGCCACGAAAGAATATCGAAAGGTCCAAAATTGACATAGGGAATCCCGCTAATCGTCGAGAGAAGAAAGTCACGCAACCTGAACTGCGAGACGACCCAGACCAGCACGCTGGTCAGGAATACCGTTTTCCAGCCCCACTTCTTTGCGGCCCAAAATGCGAGCGGCGTGAGTAAAGAAAAAACAATGTACATCGGCAGGATGTCCAGCAAGGGCGGTTGAAAAGCGAGCGCCAAGGAAGCGAAAGTCGCGGTACGCGGGTTCTTCAGGAAAGGATTGAGGATGTTTTGGATGCCGGGAACCTCAGACAGGAAAAATCCGGCAACGAAGAAAGCAAAAACGATCGTACACAAATGGGCGCGATAGATTCGCATAGCGCGGCCAACCGTAGCAGAACGGGCCGCGGCAAACCCCGACCTTTCGGCGCGTCTCTGAAAGAGCAGTCCGGCCAAGAAGGCGGCGACAAAGACAAAACTCTCGGCGGTGGAAAAGAAACCGATTGGTTGATCAGTCAGCACGCGGAGACGGGAAGGCGAATGGTTGACGACCATGAGCAGCAGCAAAAATCCTCGCAGAATATCAAGCTCGATCAGTCTATTCATTCGATTTTTGCAATCTATAGGGCAATTTCCGTGCCGAGTGTGACGAATACCAACGTTACTCGGTTACACGAGCGGAGTCTTGCAGACCGTGCAGGATCGACGCGAGGTGAATCGTGCCAAATTCGGTAACGATGTTGGAATTTGCAAGACCGGACATCTGCCCGCAGGAAAGCCCCCATGTGAAGGTTAAACTGCGAAGTCGTCAAACAGTTTCGGTCATCGATGCGCTGTCATCCCATGCGGGAATTCAGTCCGAAGGAAGCCGCCTATGTCTTTCCGCATGATCTGATAGCCGGCCGGGCTGAGATGAATCTGGTCGGCTGCAAAGAGCGAGGGATCAGGCTTTTTGTCCACGCCGAGCATGGCTGAACAGACGTCGATGAACTCGCAGTCCGGTTTCTTGTCAAGAAAGCTATCTACTAAGTCGTTGAAGCGCAGGATGTTGCTTAAATACTTAAATCGAGCCGGGCTCGGCTTCACCGAGACGAAGGCGATCGGCGTCTCAGGCAGATCCGTTCGGAGAAGCGTGAAAAGCCGCTGAAATAAGTCAAAGACCTTCTCCGGCGCCGTCCCCACGGCGAGGTCATTGTCCCCCGCGTAGATTACCACTGCCGAGGGCTTGAGCGGCAGAACCAGCAAGGGGGCAAACTTGACACAGTCGGTCAAGCGGGAGCCTCCAAAGCCGCAGTTAAGGACGGTGTAGCCAGGGAAATCTTGTTGGAGCGTTTTCCAGAGGCGAATGGATGAACTGCCATAAAAGATGATTGGATCGCGCGGGCAACCGCTCAGTTTTGCTTGGAGCGCTTTCACCTCGTTGTCAAAAGCACTGATTGGGGTCGCCTGAGCAACCGCCCGAGCCGTGCTCAGAGCGGCGATGCCAAGTACCAAAGAAAGAAATTTTGAGTTGAAGCCGAGCATCGCTAATTGTGTGGGAGAAAGAAGTCCAGCCTACCTTGTCTGCGTCCGCTCTTCAACCCTCTGGTGTCAGCTATCTTTCGCACCGGCTATCCAGTTCGCGCGCAATTCGGGCAACCGGCGGAATCTTCTGCAACCGCTCCGGGCTTGCCCGTTGCCCGTGTAATACTGTAGAACTGACGGGTATGAGCCTTTTCCAAGCGATTCTCGATTCTGTGGAAAACCCAAATCACGCCGGAACCCAACAGGATCTGCACGGCTTGGTGAACTTGGCCCAATACCTCCCGGGTGGAGGGAATGCGCAAGCCATTCAGCCGATTCTGTCGGTCCTTGGCTCCCATGTACAGACCGCACTCAGCCAGCAACAACAAAACCAGGGCAGCGCCGCAGCCCAACAAACTGTATCCGACCTTTCTCATCCAGGTGTTGGAGTACAGGATCTCGAAAATCTCTTTGGCCAATCAGGCTTCAATAGCTTGATCGGCGAGCTTTCGCGTCGGACCGGGCTGAACTCGCAACTGATCATGACCTTTCTGCCAATGGCCATACCCGTGGTGATGAAACTGCTGGCCGCGGGCACTCACCAAACAGATGCCCAGGCGCCCAACCCCGTTCTTAATGGTTTTATTGGATCCAACCAAAATGGGGGTGCCCTCCTGACGGAAGCCTTCCAATTGGCCTCTCAGTTCCTGGCTCGAAAACCCGCTTGAGGTCGGCAACTGCCCACGCTCGCTCTCAGTGCTCGTGGTGGTGATGTGAATCGTCGTGCACGTGTTCGTGCGCATGAGACTTCTCCGGGTGGTGATGCTCGTGCGTGTGTCTTACACGTGGGTCCGCAGGTTCCTCACCTGTTGGGTGCGAATGCTGATGGTGAGGATCGTCGTGCGAATGCGGATGGGAATGAGTTTCTTCCGGGTGGGTGTGCGGGTGCGTATGGGATCGTTCGACCATAGCAAAAATTTGTGTCGTTTGCGCGGGTCCGTCCAACGGGAGTTCAATCCTTCTGATACCTTTGAGTTTGCTCGACGAATTTCGCTGTAACAGATTTTCGGACTAGACTGCAACCAACTCGCCGGCTCCTCGAGCGACTATGAACGTACGTTCCGTGCCAGCACATACCGAAGCAACAACGGGAGCAATCGACATCGAAAGCGAGTCCGAGTTATTCCAATACCTGCGTGCGACCGATCGAATCAACCGCGAGGAAATTCCGGCCGTGCAGATCCTGCGCGGGGGCGTGTCGAACAAAACTGTTCTGGTCACTCGCCCCAGCGGTGAGCGTTGGGTGTTGAAGCAAGCTTTGCCGAAGTTACGCGTGGCCAGCGATTGGTTCAGCGATCCGGCTCGTATCCACGTAGAGGCGGAAGGCTTGCGCTACCTTCCCCGAGTGGCGCTTCCCAAGAGCATCCCGACGCTCGTCTTTGAGGATCTCTCACAGCACCTGCTAGCGATGGAGGCCGCACCCGAACCTCATCAGAACTGGAAAGAGCAACTGCTCAAGGGAGCGATTGATGCTTCGCTGGTCCGACAGTTTGGAAAACTCTTGTCGACAATTCACGGCAGAAGCTTTGAACAACGTGACGAACTGGAGAAGGTCTTTCGTGATCGCTCCTTTTTCGAAACGCTACGGCTGGAACCATATTACCTTTTCACGGCCACGGTTGTGCCGGAAGCGAAGATGTTTTTGGAGCATTTGGTGAATGAGACTCGAGCGCAGAGCCTGACTTTGGTGCACGGCGATTACAGTCCGAAGAATCTTTTGGTCCATGATGGCAAATTCATTTTGCTCGATCACGAAGTTGCCCACTTCGGAGATCCGGCCTTCGACTTCGGTTTCAGCTTGACTCACCTGCTGAGCAAAGCCCTGCACTTTTTAGAACGGCGATCAGCGTTTTTAGAGGCTGCAGCTCATTATTGGCGGTCCTATCGCCTCGAAGTCGAAACGGCTCCGTGGTTTGCCGGAACCGAGCAACGTGTGATCCGGCATACCATCGCTTGTGTCCTCGCCCGAGTAGGCGGGCGTTCACCTCTGGAGTATCTCTCCGCGTCCGAACGCAGCCTTCAGCGGTCTGTCGCTCTGGATCTGATCGAGCAGGTTCCAGCCACAGTGCCTGACCTTATCGCGTCTTTCGGACGCCGCATCGCCTCATGACAATCAAAGAACTGGACGCCTGGGAAGTTCTCGATAGCCGGGGTCGTCCAACGCTGGCCGCACGGATGATCACCGAGAACGGCGTTGGCGCATCGGTCTCAATTCCTTCGGGTGCTTCGACTGGACAGGCAGAGGCCAAGGAACTGCGTGACGGCGGTTGTCGTTTCGGGGGATTCGGTTGTCAGCAAGCGGTTGCAAACGTACGAAGCGTCATTTGCGAGGCATTGGTGGGCCGAGCGTTCGAAGACCAAGAGACTCTGGATCGTCTTCTGATACAACTTGACGGTTCGCCGGATAAATCCCGGCTGGGTGCAAATGCCATTTTGGCTGTTTCGCTCGTTTTTGCTCGAACGATGGCAGCGCACCGGCGGATTACCTTGTTCGATCACTTTTCCTCGCTTCTGCCGAATGCTTCACTTCGGTTACCGAAATTAACAATCAACCTCTTCAGCGGTGGTATACACGCTTTTGGGCAAGTCGGTATCCAGGACGTGCTGCTGGTTCCCTCGTCTGAGGACACCATCGCGGATCAGCTGGCCAAGGCTTATGCAATATACCAAACCGCGGCCGCGATCGCCGCGAAACGTTACCAATCCCGCCCACTGACCGCCGCCGAAGGCGGCTTGGCCCCGCCTTTCGAGAATAGCGCCATCATGCTCGAAACTGCGGCGGAGGCAATTCAGGCGGCCGGCTTCGAATTAGGGCGGGAGATGTCGCTGGCGATTGATGTTGCCGCAAGCCATTTCCGAGGACCCACCGGCGATTACCATCTGGATGGGCGGAAGTTGGGTCCGATGGAGATGATCGGAATGTTAAAAGGATGGAGCAAAGCTTACCGACTCGCTAGCGTCGAAGACGGGCTGGGGGAAGAGGACTGGGCCCATTGGCCGGCTCTTTGCCAGAAGCTCGGTCCGAGGTCGCTCACGTTGGCCGACGATCTGACCTGCACAAACCCAATCCGAATCAGGCGTGCGATCGAGGCGAGCGCGGCAAATGCGCTCCTGCTGAAAGTGAATCAAATTGGGACACTTTCTGAAGCGAGGGAAGCCTGTCTGCTCGCCCGTTCCGCCGGTTGGAAAGTGTCCGTAAGCGCTCGGAGCGGTGAAACAGAAGACACTTGGCTGGCGGACTTAGCGGTCGGTTGGGCGGGAGATTTTTTGAAAGTTGGCTCGATCACGCAGTCCGAGCGTTTGGCGAAGTACAACCGTTTGATCGAAATCGAGCGCGGGTGGGCCAAAGTAGAACCTGGAGTCATTGAACGGCCAAGAAGTCCTGAACAAAATTCAGCGCGCTTGGGAAGCGGCGACCAACCCCACGGTTACTACAGGTATTTACGAGACACTACACGCTGATTGTGGAACTGTTGATCGCTCCTCGTCGGTTCCTAATTAGCTAACCGGAGGGATGGTAGAGCGGTTATTGCACCGGTCTTGAAAACCGGAGACCCGCAAGGGTCCGTGGGTTCGAATCCCACTCCCTCCGCTAGCGCGCTAAAAACCGCTTTGGTTACTCCCGCCCTGCGAATCAGGTGCGCCGGAAAATCCACGCCCTCTTCGAGGCGAAGCGCTCCCGGCAGGTTCGGTAGAGCTGCCGGGACGTGCACCATATTCGGCGAACGCCGTCTTCGGATCCGTTGTTCCTGTCTTAGAAGCGCCGGTTCCTCCGTTTTGGCATCCGGCCAGAAAGGCTATTAACCCGAGGGCGAGCGATCCAATCACCCATCGAGATTCTCTTCGCCCCAGAAACAGTTGACGCATGAATTGGTGATGTAAAACCCGATTTGGGCAGTTGTGCTTCGCGCTTTCGCCCACTACTACTGGCCGAGATGCGCCAGGGCGTTGCGCAGGGGAGCGCTGGAAATCTGCATCAATCCCTGGAAGGGCGTGTACATCTCCAATATCAAGAAGATCGCCCCTGAGACCGATAGCGCGCAGACAAATAGGGTGGCAATAGCGGTTGCATTGCGGGGTGCGAAGAGGCCGAAGCTGCTGAAAATAATGGCGGTCCACAAGACGAGCACCACCAGGAGCGGCATGGAAATGAAGCTGCTTGCTTGTTCGAACATGAGCCAACGCATTTTTCCGAGATCAATCGCCATATTTGATGCCTGGGCCTGGAGCGAGCGTTGGATGTCGTTTTTCGGGGGGAGTTCCTGAATTTTATCAAAGAGAATTTCACCCCCCGCTGCGGTCGGCTCCATTTGGGGATGTTGCTGAGGATCTTTCGGCCAAAGTGCATCGATCGTGCGGACAACGGCGGTGTGCAACAGATCACGCACTTCCTTTGTCTCTGGCCCGTAATGAGCCAGGACGCGGTCAAGTAGGACGACCTTGGCGGACGATCAAGCGGATGGCCATAGAATTCATGATCGCCGCTCCTCCAGAGGCACGGGCCGGGTCCGACAAGTTGGGGAGGCTTGCCGCAGCCGTCCCTCGTTGTCCATGACCACAATCAGCAGGGCTACCGCCATTTACTCAGGTAAGTTGCCCAAACCCGAAGAGCGATTCTATGGGACCTTAGTCCAATAAGCTGTCTCGAAGAGCAACGGCATCGTGGCAATGCCAACAGTCCTTCCCGAAGACGGCTCGAGAAAGCCGGCGCGCGGTCAGTGAAACAAAGAAGTTAGCTCAGCGCCACGGCCGTCTCTATTGGACCTTGGGCCCATAGGGAAACGAATATCAGCAGTACCCATGACTAACTAATCGTGCTCGGGGGCAGCGGTCGATTTCGATGGGTTGGAACGGCTTGCAGCGTTTCGCTCGATACTGGCTGAGAAACATTATTGCGGTGTCAAGACGGGGAGTTCCTGCACCCTCATGATCGGCGGCGGGTTCCATTTGCCAGTCAGCGCTTCGGACTTCGGAGCATAGAGGCGCAGGCAAAGGTTGAAAGGCCCTTTGGGAGCCGGAAGCCAATTCGCTTCCTTTTCTGCACCTGGGCTCTCATTTTGAAAATAGAGATCGAGCGACCCGTCCGGATTGTACTGGAATGGCATCCAGCTACTGACGGCGAAACGGTTGAGGGTATTCGCGACCTGAAAGCCTTCCTGGTCGTAGAGTGTGATCGACCAGAAAGAGTTCACCGGCGGAATGGTCGCTTTGTCGAAGTGGATCGTGTACTTGTTCGCACCGTCGAGCGGTTTGCCAGACTCGTCGCCAAGGTTCAAGGGGTAAATCGCATCCTCGGGCAGGTTCGCCCCGAGGCCTAATTGCGCGACAATGGCGCGTTTAAGGTAGTAGTTGCCATAAACGCCCATCGTATCGGTGTTCATCGACCAGCCGTTAACGACTCTGGCGACGGTCGGGATCTTCCATTCCATCAGCTTCTGCGCGGCCTTCGGCACGTCCTCGAGCGCCTTCTTCACGACGGGATCGACCTTGTAGAGGTCGAAGCTCTTGCCGAGTTCGATGCCGATGCGCTTCATCCTCGCGATGATCGGTTGATCGGTGATGTGCGGCGGCTGCAGCTTCATGACTTCTGCTGCGTAAGCAAAGTATTTACCGGCCGGCATCGTGTCGACCTGGACCTTCGGCGGAGTCTTCATGTCCACGCTAGGGTCGATCTTGACCTGGACCGCCTTGGGCGACTTTCCCCACTGGGAAAGCGGCGTGATCTTGTAGCCAGCCTGGATCTGGTGAACCGCCTCGTAGTCCTGCGGGCCGTCCGTTTTCGTACGGCCGATGATCCAAACATAGGGAGTGGGAGCGTCGATGCGCTGAGTATTCGGCGGAAGGCTGGAATCCTCAACGAGCCGATCTCTCAAATCGGGTCGCCACCCGGGCGGAACGACAATGAAATTGCCGGCGTTTGTGCCGGTCGTGCGCCACCCCGGCGAGGCGAACACATCTGTCCACATGTCGAGCATCGGCAGCAGGTAATAGCGACCGCCCGTATCTGGAACCGATACGATCATCGGCTCCTCAGTGAGGTCCAGCCATCCGGAGGAGTAGAGCGTGTCGAAATTCGGCCGGACAACGACTTTCAGGTCCGCTGAGGGATACTCAGGAATGTTTGCGAACGAGTTCATTGGCCCACCAAGTCCTTTCCCCGGCTCGACATTGCTGAGTTGTTTGCGCGTTATGTCCATGGTGACGAGCGGGTAAAAATAGAGGTAAGCGTCGACTCCGATCGCGTAGGCCTCCTGCTCAGCGGCGGACTGTTGCGCTTCGGCTGCGTCTACAGAAATTGGAACTACTACAAAGGTGAACGAAAGGGCTATCGCCCAAAAAAAAGGTGAGATGGTCCTGTTTACGTAGAAGGCTTGTTCTTTCATCGGCGGCGTATCTTCGTTACCTAGGGGGTTGTACTTTGATTGCAGTCTAAAGGAGAGACCACGTTCGTAATTGCGAGTCGGTGCACCAGGAACCGTTTTTTCACGGCATCCCCGGTAGTCCATCCCGGATGCGGCTCGAGAAAGCCGGATCGTGGTCGGCAGTGCGAGCGCGGTCGTTAATGTAGCTTAGGCGCTTGAGTTCTGCAAAAGGCAGCGCCGTGTCGATCGCCCCGAGTTCGTAGGCGTGTTCGTCGATCGAGCCATTGACCAGGAGCTGCCAGTCCCAGGGGTGGGCCGAGCCGATGTGCTTGATGTGGAGTCGGATGTTCGAAGTGCAATTGCTCAAGAGCTCGTTGTACCATTGCGCTCGCTCGTGGAGCTCGTTGGCGCTTTGGAGGTAATCAAGGAAAAGGGCTCGGGACCGTTCCGGGGTCGCCGGAATCAGGTGATAGAGATAGACGTCTTCCAGCCGGTAATTGGTGCGCAGCCGCACGATATCGCGCTCGTCGCCGATGACGTAATAGAGCTCGAACTGCCGGTACAAACCGGCGAGTGCCGAATAAAGCTGGCCCTTCGTCATCCGCGTCTCGATCGAAATGCAGACGTAGCCCTCCGGACCGAAGTCGAAGCTCACGAACGTGTGGCAGATGAGCTTTGATCCCCAGTAGTTGGTAAAGAAATCAACCGTCCGCAGATTAGAAAGGTGGACGGTCTTGGTTTCCCATCGCGGGCTGAAGTCGGTTCTGCTTTTGTAGTCGAAGTCGCGGAAGCTGTGGATCACGACCCGGTCACCCTCAATTTCGGCATAGGGTGTCTCGGCCACGTCCGGCTGCCAGTCGCGCGTATTGGAAGGGCGAATCGTGAGCCACCACGCGGCGAGCAGCGCAATTGCGAGGGCAACCCCGAGCTGTGCCCGCCAGTGGGGTCGCACGAACGCGAGCGCTGCGATCGCACTCAGCCCAAAAACAGCCGCCAAAGGTTGACGCAACGCCGGGACCGGGAAATCGAACCAGAGCGCGCCGAAGGCCCACGCGATGCCGATCAGCAATACCAGCCAGACCACACTCAATAGGAGCAAACGAACCAAAAGAAGGCACACCTGCGTGGCGCGGGCCTTCACGGTGGGCTCAGAGGATTGCATCAGGCTGGTTAGAGCTTTAATGGGGTCGTGTCTTCTCAGTTGGTGAAGTCGCGGCGATTCCAATGACGGTAGGATTTTTTCTCTCGGAGGCGAGCGATCTGCCCATTCGCTGCTTTTTGACATCGTGTTCCTGTGTGGCGCTCACCGCGGTTAAATTCAAGCGAAGGATGCGTTTTAACTCGGTGACGGTCTGAGGAAGAGCAAACGAACCGTGAGGACCAGGCACGATCAGTTCCGACCTGGCACCGGTCATGTGCGAGCTCCAATAGGCAACCACGCCGTCCGAACTGTTCGGCGTATCGCCTCTCCCACGGTCTCCCGCGATGGTGTGGTACGGCGCATGGATCGGGAGCGTGTCGAGCCCGCGAAGCACAGGAGATCGCGGCGAAAGGCCGTTGATGCCCGTCGGCATGTGTTTAATGCCGACGTCCCTCTCGAGCGGAGCGGTGACCACGTCCACGGCTCCGCTCAACAGTTTGGCCGGCAGGCTAATGAGACCGGTGCCGAACGAACCGATCCAGTTGATCGCCAGATCGCTGCCTCGATGAGGGACGCAAATGAACACTATCCTTTGCACCCGGGGGCTCGCGTCAAAGATCAGTGCTCGCTTAACGACGTTATCCGGTGGCAACTTGGCGTAGAGCCGATCCGCATCACCTTGGAAAACACGGTCCCAGAGGACGCGTCTGGTCGTTACCGCCTGCATTTGGGAAAGGAGTCCGCCCATACTGTGGCTAATGAGCACTACGTTCTTTGTTTTGGGATAAAGTTGATAGACTTGCGCCAAACTCTCGCGAAGTTTGAGCGCGGACAGCAGAATCGGATCACCTGTCGGGTAGGCAAAAACCCAGAACTGATAACGGCCGCGTAGCTCTGGATCGGACTCGACGGCGCTGATCGTGGGGAGCCACATCTGAGGTATCGACGTCAACCCGTGGATCAGAACCACCGGGATCCGGTGGGGATCGTAGGGTTCAAGCATGTAGAGACCGGCCCGTTCCTCGTAGCTTGGGGGCGAAGCATCGCCATGAATCCCAGCAACTTGGGCTCAAGATAATAGGCGAGCGGCGCGCCGAAGTCGGCGGCCAACGGCTTTGGGGCGCACGCAATTCGCACCGTTTCCCGTCTGGTAGGATCATAGAGCACCAGCGTGACGTCACGCGCCTGCCCGACCCCGGAGGCTGACGGCGAGAAATCGAGTACCGCTGTGATCGGGACGGCCACTCTAACACGCGGCAGAAAGTACTTCCGGGGATCCGCAGGCTTGTGGACTCCCACTAGCACCCCGCCCCAATCGTTAATCCGCGCCTCCTGGTGAGGGACCTTTTCGTGTACTTGGCTGGGAGTACGAAAGAAGTCGAAATAACCTGGATCCCACGTACCCTCCTTCCGCGAACCGGCCGCGAAGTGTAACTGGTAGTTACCTTCGCGCGAAGGAATCGTTTCGGTCCGATTCCACAGCTCAGCAGACGACCGCAGCAAAACCGCAACTTCCTGCGACGCGATGCTGTAAATAGACCGGGCTTCTTCGTTCACCTGGTCCCCTGAGGAAACGGCCAGCGACCGCGCGGCCGCATCCGCCGCATCGAGGTAATGCCCCGGCCGCAGTCCTCGGATCGGAGTGTGTCCTCCGCGCTTGGATTAGACTCAGCCGGGCTTCAGAGACGATCGCTTCCGGGGCCAAACCCTTCGGGGGCGGCGCCACCGCATCAGTAGCGCGCCCCTCAGAAACCGCCAGGTAACACAAAAGCAGGAGCGGGCCGGCTAGCTGGCGAGCCAGGCAGAATCGGAACGAAGTGTTCATAACAGTAGGGGTCGGTCTACTGTTGGTGAGTTTATGTGTGCCGCGGTGAACCAAAATTAGGAACGCCTGTTCGGGACGCCGATGTTAGCGAATTGCACAAATCGCCCTGATCTTTTGAACAAGCGACCGACGTTGAGCTCGCCGCTGAGAACGCAGTTCGCTATGACGCAGGATTTCACCGATCAGGAGTGGAAAGTCGCTCAGAGTTGGTGTCTCGGGAAAACGATTCGTTCCATTGTCGAGCGTACCGTGAGTTCGTGGAAACATAATGAGGCGTTCTTCTCCAAACTACTCAAAGAAATTGGCGTCCGCTATTGTACTTTGGTATCACTTGGGTTCTGGCACTGGTGCGCAGGTTGCGCCATGCTCGAATCGGCGAGTCGCACAGGAATGAACCGCCTTTGGCTACGCGCGAGAAGAACAGCCAGGCAATCCTTTCCGCTGTCGAGGCGAAGTCCGATCTCATTCGCCGGCGCTACCCGTAAAGCGAACTTCCAGCTTGTCAACGCCGCGCTCCGGCGTGACTCTGAAATCGGCGCAGCTTTCCACGCAATTTCCTTGCAGTGGCTGGAGGAGCGCAGTATTTTCAACTGGAGAGCGTATCAATTTTGAAAAGGCATTTCTATTGGACCATAGTCCAATAGACGGCGGCGTACCCGGCGACCTAAAATCGAACTGATATGGCGGAAACCCCAGCCGGCGACGCGTGTAGTAATGGAATCGCTATTTTTGCTAAACCGATTGCAGCAGCCTTGGCAAGGCGGAATCATCGGTCAGCGCTGAATATTAACTTGATTCGCCGCGTCTGTTTTATTTCCTCGTTTCTGATCCTGTTGGGAGGCTGCGCCGCATATGGGCCCTACCACGGAAATACCGCCAGCCAGCCGTACAACTCAATCCGAGGGCCCGCGGACGGGCGTTACAAGTTGGCTTTTATCGAATTTGGGGATCAAGGCTCAGCCCTCGATACCTCCCAACGAACTGCCGCTCTGCAAGTAATCCACCAAGCAGAGCGTCCCCTGCTCTTCGTCTATATCCACGGCTGGCAAAATAACGCAAATTCCGGGGATGTCTGCCGGTTCGAACACTTCATCGACACGATGTCGCGTTATCCCGAGATCACCGGGCGAAAGATCAATGTGATCGGTGCCTACATTGCTTGGCGCGGCGAAGACATTACTGTGCCGGTCCTAAAATTTCTTACCTTCTGGAGCCGCAAATCTACCGGCGGACAAATCGCCGCGCAAAACGGTTGCCTCGCGACGATCAGCGAGCTGGCCCTGGCCGCGCGGGCACCAGAGAAGAGCTACCACCATTGCGTGCTGCTCGGCCATTCTTTTGGTGGATTGGTGCTTGGAAACACGATTTCTCATTCCATTCTCGATGCCAGCAGCACCGGTGCGCGTAATTCCAGCCCGTGGGACATGGCGGTTGCATTTAACTCAGCGGATAGTTCCATCAGTACTCGGCAGTTGATGTCCGAACTCGATTACCTTTATCAATATGACCCTCAACGACGTGCGTTCTTCGGTCGATCTCCCGGGGCTGAAGCGGGCACCGCCATCGACGAAAACCGGCCCTTTCTCATCGTTCTCCAATCCGAGAACGATCAAGCGACCGGCAAATTCTTTCCGATCGGCACTGGAGCGTTTAATTTAGTCGGTCTGCGCGCCCATTGGGATCGGGTACCGATACCGGGCAGCAATGGACAAAAAATCTCTGAGCGGGAGTTCTATACGCATACGCCCGGCAATGAAAAGTACCTGGTCAATTATCACGTTGTTCCGCGTGGTGAGTGCGCGCCGCCGCCTGGTCTGCGCGCCACAGAGAACCGCGCGTTCGAGGCCAACGTTAGAGACAACCGCCCGGAAAACACCTTTTATACAAGCGAGCGAAACGACGGCCATGAAGCGCAATTCTGTCGCAACGCCAACTATAATCCGGATGAAATTCGTCCATCAACCGGACGAGAACTTTGGCGCCGCTGGCAATTTGTTTACACCGGCAATGCCCGCGTTCCCTGCTGGATCGTGCGCGTGCCCAAGGATATTATTTGGGGTCACGGCGGGTTGTGGAGCGACAACTCCGTCGCCATGTTAGCTGCTCTTTTTCGAATACATTTCCCGCTCACCGGCCAAGGCAAGGTGGCTCCGCCACAGCGGCCCAGTGCTCCAAAATCTCCGGATTTACAACAGCTAAACCAGGACAAACGGCGCTGACGGATACCGTAATCTTTAAAAAACCGTTAACTAGCCAAGCGCTCGGCCCTTGATATTCACCGAAGCACAAGCGTAATACCGGCATCCCCTCCTTTCGCATCGCATAACGGTCCAATCTTCCGAGGGCCAACATTGACGTAATTAACTTCGTCTTTGTGTTCCAGGGACGAAAGACTGTCGGTCCGGCGAACGCCTGCTAAAGAACATCTTTCTGAGCTGGCCCTCACCAAGACGCGTGTTCAGCTCAGCGACCGATGTGTAGATCAGGAATAGAACGAAAATCCAGATCTGGATCGCGGCAAAGCGGTGCCAGGTAAAGTGGGTGGCCACGTACTCAGGAATCGCACCGAGTGTTCCTCCGCCGAAAAGGTATTCGATCAACTTTTCCAGGAACCGCACCAGGAAAACCACCGCCCAATAAACGACGGTTTTGAACAGGACCGGTTCGATCATCGGAGCCTTGTCAAAATGGCGCAGGAATGGCATTGCGTCCGCCACCAGAACGGACTTGCCTACCACCAGTGCCGCCATCGTCGCAATTAGGAAGCTCGCAACGCTGCGCGAGTAATCTGCGAGAATGAGGTTCGTAGTCAGGACAATCAGATTGAACCCGACCGCGAAAAATATCGTCGGCGGCAGGAGTTCGCGGAGTTCTTTGACTGAAAATGCAATAAGACGTGAGTTAGGCATAAACGACTTCCTAGGCAATCGCGATTTTCTCCCGGGCCAAGGCATCATTGACGGCGACCGACAGATCGCTTCGCAGCTGAGCCCAGCCCTGATACCGATCCGTCCAAACTCGAAGTTGGAAGGTTATAACGGCAGCGGTGAAGTTGACTACATACACTTGCGGTGATGGTTCTTTTGCTACATCAGGATAGCCGGCGACCGTCGTTTTCAACAATTCGACCACGCGCCGGGAATCGGCGCCTCCCACCACGCTGACGGAGACTTCGACCGCGCGCTTTCGATCCGAAAGCGTCCAGTTTGTCACTTGATTCGAGATTAACGACCCATTCGGCACGATGACTTCAGAACCGTCCGCGGTGCGAATAACACTGGCTCGGATGCCGATACGCTCGACCTCTCCCACATTACCGCTAACCTCGACGATGTCACCCATTTTAATCGGACGTTCAAAAAGGAGAATCAGGCCGGACACAAAGTTGTTAATCACATTTTGTAATCCAAATCCAATCCCCACGCTGAATGCTCCAGCCAGGATGGTAATTTTTGTCAGATCGATGCCCAGCGCTCCCAAGCCGACGAAGAATCCCAGGAGCAGGAGGACATAGTGAAGCACAGTTGAGATCGCGTACGGAATCCCGCTGGCGAGATGGAGATGACGATAGATGTCTTCCTCCAACAGAAAACGCAAGAATTTCGAGAGTAGAAAAGAAGCACAAACCGCGATCACGAATGCCAGGATGCGGCCCAGGGTAATATTGAGGGAGCCGATGGCGAGGTTCGCGTTCAACGCCGATTCGATCCTCGCGATCAGCGGATCTCGCAGACCGAAAAAGCTCAGCAGCAGATTCAACCAGAACAAAAAAGCCAAAAACTCGAGTACGCGGGACGTCCGCCGCTGAAGCATCATGCGATACAGACTGATGACGCGCAACGATCCAAGGGGTTGGACTTGCAAGGCAATCGTGATCAATCCCTCGATGATCCGAATGGCGATATACAGCAAGGCCGCGACATAAACGCTTCTGAGAAAAATAATTCCCAAAAGGTTCCCCAAGTTGACGTAACCGAAGATATTTGCGAGGAACGCCGTCGGCAAAAGAATAAGTCCGATTTTGGCAATCACTCGGAGTGCTCGCCAAAAGCGGCCCTGGGTTTCAGCAGGACCCATCGCTGGGTGCCAGCTCCAAAGCAGCCAGATCAGAAAGAGAGTGGCTCCCAGCATTTGGCCGAGAAAGATGAACCTCGCCAAAATCGGTAGAGGTGCCGCGAGTACTTCGATTTGACTGACGAAGTACATGATGACGAGAGCATTGACGATTGGATATGAGTTACGTTCAAGTAGCCGTCGAAGAATCACTACGGTTGGGATAAGCGTTACCGCTCCCATAATGGCATGAATTAGGGACGGAGCTTGCGCAACGTTTGACGGGATGATCAGAATAGAAAGCACGAAGGCAGTTGAAACGGGGAGATCGAGGATCGGCAGAGCCCGGTGCAGATCCGGTTTTTCATCCGCTAATTTCCGAATTCTCCGCCGCGTCCAGTGAAGCGCGGCAGCTATCACCAACAGGAGAAGAGCGCGGGTCAGGACGGTAAAAGGGAGTCGTTTAGTAAACGCGGTTGATGCTTTCAGTTCTGACGAAAATGACTCGCCACTCTGCTTCTCCCACTCTGTACCCAGACTGGTTTTAAGGCTCCAGAGGGGCGGGCGATCTCTGACAAAGACGTTCCTCAATGCCCGCTTTTCTGCTTGCTCAATTGAAGACAGAACTGTTCGTGCACGGGCTTCCTCCCCAGAAAGTTGGGTTTGTAGGGTCAAAATCTGGGCGAGGCCGGTTTCAGCCGTCTGTCGGGTCCGCGCAACGGAGTCAGCGACGCCCTGCACGCCCTGCGCGATCGGCAGGGGCGTTTCCGGTTGTTTGGCTGATTGGAGCGTTGCCTGCCAGGTCGCGTTCATCTGAACCAGGTGAGCGAGCTGCTCTTCCAGCCTGGTGGCGTGCTGGGTCAGCTCGCGAGCTGATACGATCAGGTCGTGGCCAAATTTGTGCCAGGTAAGCTTGAGCCGATAAAGTACGTCGAGGGATGGGCTAGTCGCCAGGAGCTTGGTGTCGCTAGCAATTCTTGCATCGATTTCCCCTGTTAGTTCCGAGAGAGTGCGGACGATATCCGCGGTTGACTGATCCCTTGATACGCTCGCGTCAATCTCCTGGAGAGAGGCAAGCGCGGACTGCGCTTCCACAGGGACTTTGGCTAGCGGGATGGGTGTAGGCGCCGGACCTGGTTTCGCCAGTGAGACAGCAGCTTGCTGGCCTGGTGCCGGGGCACTGCCCGCAACCAACACCAGGATAAACAGTAAAGCGAGTCGACCCATTGGGTGCGTCACGGATCTATGGAATAGAATTGTTTTCCACCTCTATGTACACTTCGATTTGACCGTACTGGACCGCACGCACGATCGCCTAACAGGCGCGAAAGGCGGTTGCCCGTTCGGACCACCCACAGTTCGTCATCACTGTTATCGCAAAAGCGAGCGGTCAGCTCCGCCCTGGCGGCCGCTTATGGTATCAGCTTCCTTACAAGGTGTCACTTAATTGCTTTCTGGATCTGCGCTTTGACGGCTGCGCTTTGACGGCTTCCAAGTTGAGGACCCTTGCCGGTGATTATGTCTGTCTGGTTGCGCCACCTAGATAGACCTTATAGGTGCGATCGCCAAACTGCTTGCCTTTTTGCGCCGCTGTTGCTCCGGCCAACATCGTCGCCCACGATGAAGACGAATATTGGTTTCTTTTCCTGCGCTCACAGTCGTCCGACTGCGCCACGAGGGCAGCCGCACTATTCCCAGGGCATAACTTTACGCTGCTGCTCTTTCTCTCATTCGCGTTCCCGCTGACAGCCGAAGGAAGGATGGCACCTCCAATGCCGCGTCTCGCTCCGAGTACTCCGGACGAGCAACGGTTGAATGAAGGCAGCTTGCACTGAGTGCAGATCAAAAAAGACGCGAAGAGAAGCCGAATGATGTCCGCGGGTCTTCCCGGGCTCGATGTCATTTCATTTGGATCACAACCGCGTCGCCACCCAGACTCAACATCAGCCCTTGCCGCTTCGCGACTAGACGCATGATCACACCATTTTCGTTCCTCAGTCGCAGCTCGCCCGCGCTTGTTTTGCCCAGAGCAAAGCCATAGCGGCCCTGAGCGTATGCGCCCGGGAAGTCGCTGAGTCGATTCAATCCGTAGACCTCGCCCTTTGCCTCAATCTTCGAGATGCCAATCCCTCCGATGCCGAGACCGCCAACTGTGAATGGGTAAGTATGTCCCCGAAATCTCAGGGTACCGTTGCCCGCATTACCACTGCCCAGATAGGCAGCCTGTATCTCGGTCATTTCTACATAACCAGACAGCGGCTTGCCTTGCAGGCTCATCGAGCCGCTCTGAGTGGTGCACGCGGCGAGGTTCGTCAGAGCGAACGCGCAAATTGGGAAAAACGCGCGTCGTAGCCACGGCGTTTCTGCGCCGGCCCCGGGCGCGCGGCACGCTGCTCTTGAGGCGAGCGCTGAATGATCCGGCACGATAGGCCTCATTTGCTTCGACTTTGGGATCACGGGTGTCGCAAAGGTCGTACCAGAATTTTTCATAAACGTAGCGTATCAACTTGCCTCGGGCATGGGTATTGCACCTTAGTCCCATAGCCCGCGGTCGCGTGGGCCGGAGGTAATCCGGTGTCAGTTCCGAGAACTGACGCTCTTTTTGAGAACTTCTCTATCGACAGAGAGAGAAGTCCATTCTTCCGGCGGATTCGGGTCGATGCGCATTCTACGCAGCTTATCGATCACCTCCTTTTCGCCCTTGGTGAGTCGCTCGCGTTGAAGTAGGTGCTCTTTCCAAGCGCAGGCTCGAAACTCAGGCCTTTCGTAAAGTCGATCGAGATCTGAAGGCCCGGCACGATACGGACGATGATCATAAGCAAGAGGGCGAATCCCGCCGCCCCCAGAAAAGTGGGAATGACTCCAGCGTCATGCGCTGCCAGTCCCCAGATTATCCCACCAAGAGCAGTCGCCGCCTGCGCAACCATGACCATGGTCGCGTTCATTCGCCCCCGCGCCCAACCAGGCATCGCCCGCTGACTTGCTACCCAGAGTTCGGAAGCAGACAGGGTCAAACCCATGCCACCAAACGCTGCAACCAGCAAGAACACGTACGGTCGATGGACAAAAGCCATTAGACAGCAATTTAACAGCAACACGAGATTCGCGAAGGTGGTGATCCGTTGCGGCGAATACTTGGCCCGTGCCCACGGAATAATGAAAGCGCCGCTGATAACTGAACCGACGGCATGCTCGTGAAGAGATATCCCAAGTGGGAAGCTTTAAGATGTAATTCCTTCAAGCCGACAACCGGCATCAACGACGGAATAATAGAGATAAAGAACGAAAACAACGCGTGTCGCGCCAGAAGAATCTTAATTCCGGAAGTGTAACGCACATAACGGATCGCCGTTGTTAACGACTCGAAGAAGTTCTCCAGTGGAAGGTTTGACTGCGTACGTACCCGCTTCCACTGCAGAATCGCCAGGAACATGAGAAGGAATCCCAGCGCGTTGGCGCCAAAGATGAAGCTTACTCCGACCGATGACGGACGAGTGGGCCGGGGAGCTAAACGCAAAACCCGCGCTGAAAAGGAACGCGCTTGCCAGAATGAGGTAAGGGTTAAGCAGATGCGCCATCCACAGAATAGCCAGGGCGACCGCGATGGAGGCGTGCCAGAGTTGAACTGTTAATAAAATCTTTTTGCGATCTACCATGTCGGCGATAGCGCCCGCCGGTAAGGTGAACAGCGTGCCGGGAAGTGCCGAAACCGTGGCCATCAGCGAGATATTCTGGGTCGAGGCACCCAACGAGTTCAATGCCCAATAGGCAGCTGTGTTGTGGGCCCCGATGCAACTGCCAGAGACGACCATTGCCAACCAGAGTCTTTTAAAGACGGGGTTTCGCAATGCGATCCAAGTAGAGGTCTTTTTCATTGGGGGAGTGGTCGGGGTTAAACTGTTTAGGTTAGGGTAGTGCAAATCGTAGAGATCGCGTACGGAATGCCGCGTGCGAGATGCGAATGATGATAAACATCTTCTTTCCAGCAGAGAACGCGGCCAGTCCGAAGCACCCAGACAAGAAAGAGAGACGCGCTAGCACCAAGCCCTAGCTCTCGGTGTACACCTCGATACGCCCTTGCCGGGCCGCGCGCACCAGTGCCTTATAATCGCGCTCGTTCTGCTCCGCATAGGCAGTTGCGAAATCGGCTACAGCCTCGTCAAACTGATCGCCTTTGCCCAGATAGCCTGCGATCAGGGCAGGTTGGCCGGCCCGGGCGTGTCCCCGGGCCAACGCCCAACCGCAATACTCCGCGTATTGGACCATTACGCTGAGGGTGAACAGCTCGACCAAAAGCTTGATCTTCATGTCGTGCAGTTGCCGAACGTAGAAGTGGCGGCCCTCGCGGCCCTCCGTCCACCCAAGGAACAGATCGCTGGCCGACTGCATCAGCCTCAGGCCGGTGACCACCCGCTGGCCGCGGTTCGCATAAATGCTCTTACCCGCGTAGGGCTCAAGACGGAGGTTCCGGCTTCCTCAACCTGGAGAAACAGCGGGTCGTCGCTTCAATATCGGTAGAGGATTTCAGGATGCTGCAGATCCGGCTTAATGTCGGTCGAGGCCCCACCAGCGAATCTCCGGATGTCCGGATACTTCATGATCGACTTGTCGAAGTCCAGGATTACCGGCTCGATAAGCGCCAAAACCCAGCCGTTGTCCTGGCCCGCATACCTTCCCGGCGCGAATAGCAACCGAAATCATTCCAACCGGTGTCGTCGGCCATCAGCCTGACTATATTGGGTTTCTTTTCCTGTGCTTGCAGGGCCTCGGTCGCGCCCATGAGCGCGCCGCGGCTATTGGAACGAACAATCCGTAACTGACTATTTTTGGTTTATAGTTCATTAGTTTTTTTGGTGTTGTTAGTTGGCATTGTTTTCGCCAGAACAAGGTTATTTCGCAAAAAAAGCGCCCGGTCCATCGGGCGCTCTCGTTTAGCGGCGGAATCCTATCCCTCCCATCCCTCCTACACCACCCCAGCCGCCCCACGAGCCCCAGTCCATTGAGGCCTCCTGGTTCATCTCCGCGGCTTCAAGATTTTCGCTAGACAATTTATTCGCCAAACGAAGCTGTTTGTAGGCTTGATACTGTTGCGGACCGCCCACGTAGGCCTAGTTGTTAGCTGCGTCCGGGAAAACGTAATAAGTCTTCCCGCCTTGCTGGACCAAGGTCACTTTGTCCGGCGGCAGTGTTTTGAGTTTTTGTTGATGCGCGGCAGTACGGGGGACCATCACTTTAAAACCCGCGGCGATCAGAAGATTCTCTTTGTTCTGCGCCTGCATGCCGGTGCAGCCCACTGCCAGGGCTAGAAAGAGCGAAGGCGCCGATAAGACTGAATCCGTTGATTAAACCCGCCCCGGGGCTTTCCATCTCCAGTAAGGGCGGGCGGACCTTGCGAGCCGCCCGCCGTGAAGGTCATTTCTGCTACTCGCTGGGGCCTTTGCTCGCCGCCTCCGCCTGTTGCATCTTTTTCGCCATCTCCGCTTTCACCGCATCGAGGTTGAAGCTCGCGCCCCTTTGCATCGGCGGGAAATCCAGGAAGGTCTGGAGTTCTTTGCCCATCAGCTGCTGGACAAACACAAAGCGCCAGAATTGATACTTGAACCAATCGAAGTATTGCTGCGCCCCTTCTTTCGTCCCATCGTTTGGCCAGCCCGTGCGCTCGAACGGATCGAGGCGAAGGTTGGTGATGTACGGCACGTCAGGTTTGGTCTTCTCACCGAGCCAGCCTTGGGGTTGGTCGATGAAGCGGAACTTGTAATCGTCAATGCGCACCGCGCCGACGGTGCTTTCGCCGAGGTAGAAGATTTCGTGACGCGTGGACGGGCCTTTGCCGGTGATGGCGGCCATCTGGTCATAGCCGTCGAGGTGGTTCTTGTAAGTCCGGTCGCCGAGTTTCACACCCTCGAGCAACTGGTCCGTGATATTCGGGTTGCCAGCGGCATCGAGGAAGGTGGGAAACCAGTCCATGCCGGAGAAGATGCCGTTCTGAACGGAGTCCGCCGGCACATGGCCGGGCCAGCGCAGGATGCATGGCACGCGGAAGCCGCCCTCCATGACCGTCCCTTTGGCCTGCGCGAACGGTGTCTGTCCGCCATCAGGCCAGGTAAAGACCTCGGTGCCGTTGTCGGTGGTGAAAACGACGATCGTGTTGTCATCAACGCCCATGTCCTTGAGCTTCTGCATCACCAAACCGACGTCGTCATCGAGCTGGGCCATGCCGGCTTCTTCTTCCGACCAGCCATTCTCCGAGTTACGCATCTTCTCATACTTGTCCGAGAGGTGCGTGACAATGTGCATGCGCGTCGGGTTGAGCCAGCAGAAGAACGGCTTGCCGTCCTTTTGGGCCTTTTCCATGAAATTCAAGGCGAGATCGCGAATCTCATTATCCACGGTTTTCATCCGTTCGGGAAAAAGCGTCCCGGCGTCCTCGATCTTCTGTTTGCCGATCTTGCCCCAGCGCGGCATCTCGGTGGTGTCGTCCGTATCGGTGGCCCAGCTATGGACCATGTTGCGCGGGCCGACGACGTTCAACAGATTTTGCGGGTAGTTGGGATGCGCCGGGTCTTCCATCGCGTCCAAGTGATAGAGGTAGCCGAAGAATTCATCGAACCCGTGGACGGTAGGCAGGAACTCATTCTTGTCGCCAAGGTGATTCTTGCCGAACTGGCCGGTGGCGTAGCCCTGCGCTTTGAGCGCGGTGGCAATTGTGCACGCCTCGGCGGGCAATCCTATCGATGCACCGGCCTGGCCGACCGTGGTCATGCCGGTGCGGATCGGCAGCTGGCCGGTGATGAAGTTCGCGCGACCCGCCGTGCAGCTTGCCTCGGCGTAGTAGTCGGTAAACAACATGCCTTCTTTGGCGATCTTATCGAGGTTCGGCGTCTTCCCGGCCATCATGCCCCGGTGATACGCACCGATGTTCCACATGCCGATGTCGTCACCCATGATGAAGACGATGTTGGGTTTCTTTTCCTGCGCCTGCAATGGTCCGGCTGCTCCGATGAGCGCAACCGTGGCGGTCAGTAATGATAGACTGTAACCGACTACTTTTGGTTTATATTTCATAATTTTGGGAGTTGTTAGTTGGAGCTGTCTGCGTCAGCGGACGTCGATTTTGCAAACAAGTCACCTCCCGCCGAGCGGGTAACTTGCGCATCGTCTCCGGAGATCACGCACCGGAAACCTGTATGGGACGAGCCGGTGTCGGGCGGCGTCCCGCGACGCGCGCTCGGGCGATAACTCTCGCAATAAGAGGGGTTGCAAAGGAATGATCCTCCTTTAACCACGCGCTTAGGAGAGTACGGATCGCCTGAATCATAACTCTCCACCGGTCCACCGGGGTCGCGGCACATATTTTTGCTGGCGGCCTCGATGTGGCTATCGGCCCGATACCAGTCGCTGCACCATTGCCAGACGTTGCCGGCCATGTCGTACAAGCCGTAGCCATTCGCAGGGAAGGAGCCGACCGGCGAAGTGCCGATAAATCCATCTTCGCCACTGTCTCGAACCGGAAATAATCCCTGCCAGGTGTTTGCCATGAATTTTCCGCCCGGCTTGAACTCGTCACCCCAGATGTAGCGCTTTGCTTCCAACCCGCCGCGGGCCGCGAATTCCCACTCAGCTTCCGTGGGCAGCCGTTTACCCGCCCATTGGGCATAGGCCACCGCGTCGTACCAGGAGACCTGAACGACTGGATGATTTTCTCGCCCCTGGATAGAACTTTCAGGGCCTTCCGGATGCCGCCAGTTTGCCCCGTGTACCCAACGCCACCAAGCCGACAAGTCATTGAGGGGGACCGGTCCAGCGGTTCGGGTAAACACCAGCGCTCCCGGCGCCAGAGCGCTCTCATCCGGCCTGGGTGTACCGGGCGGAAGCTCTTTCTTCAAATTCTCCCAATCAATCTTACGTTCTGCGGTGGTCACATACCCGGTCGCTTCAATGAATTTAGAGAACTCGGCGTTCGTCACGTCGTGCTCATCGATCCAAAAACCCTGCACCTGAACGAGGTGGGCCGGCCGCTCGTTTGGAAAACTCTCTTTATCGTCGGTTCCCATCAGGAACGTGCCTCCCGGGATCCAGACCGTTCCCGGCGGCGCCAGCCTGCGATCTTGATGCTCGGACCGCTCGTCGGAATTCGCGGCAGCAGTGTTCGCGCTTACCGATGTTCCTTTTGAGCCCACTAGTGTCGAGGCAATCCCAAGAAGAACGCAAAGTAACAACGCGAGTTGAGCGCCTTCCAAAATCGTGGCGATCGCACTACGAGGGACGCTCCGACCTTTCATCCGCGAGAAACGCATAGGTGATTCCAGCAGTCGTAAATAGACCGCGGAGGGCTTTGATTTGTATATGGTACCTTGGGGCTATGCTGGGCTGCGGCGCGGACCCGCGGACTCCCGCACCGATCACGCCGCGGAGCGGAGTGCTTGGTCGGCGGGGGAGGGAAACGCTTCCTTACGAATAACGCTGGCCCGGATGCGGATGCCCGCGGTCCGATGTCACTGCATTTGGATAACGACGGCGTCGCCGCCCAGACTCAGCATGAGCCCTTGCCGCTTTGCGACCAGACGCATGATCACCCATTTCAGTTCTTTCAGCCACAGGTCGCCCGTGCTCGCCGTCCCCCCAGGGCGAAGCCATAGCAGCCCTGAACATACGCGCCCGGGAAGTCGTTGAGGCGCTCCAGTCCGTAGACCTGGCCCTTCGCCTCGATCTTCGAGATGCCGATCCCTCCAACAGCGAGCCCACCGACGGTGAATGGATAGCCACGTCCCCGGTACCTGAGGGTTCCTTTGCCCGCATTGCCGCTGCCTATATAGGCAGCCTGGACCTGAGTCATTGTCACGTTCCCAGACAGCGGTTTGCCTTGCAGGCTCATTGAGCCGCTCTGAGTGCTGCACGCGGCGAGATTCAGCAGAGCGGCAGCGCAAATTGAGAGACGTGCGCGCCTGAGCCACGGCGTTTCTGAGCCGGTCCTGGATGAGCAGCGGGCTGCGCTGGAGGCGAGCGCTCGATGATTCGCATGATGTGCCTCATTTGCGGGAACTTTGGGATCACTGGTGTCGCAAAAGTCGTATCAGAATTTTCCACGAAAGAAGCGTATCTACTTGCCTCAGGGATGGGTATTGCACCTCAGTCCCATAGCCCCTGGTCGCGTGACCAGAGACCGGGCAGAGTCAAGATCTCAGGTCCTTTCGCGAAACTCCCAGAAGGAGTTCGTCTGAGTGCAGCGGTGAGCTGTATATTGCACCTTGGAGGTGCTGGACTACGCCGCGGTTCCCCGCAGTGCTCACGCCGCGGAGAGGAGCGCCTGATTGACAAGCGAAAGAAACGCCTCGTCGTCGAAAGGCTTCACGAGAAAGGCAAACGCGCCACCTTCCAGCGCAGCTGCACGAATTGCGGGCGTTTCCCGGCCGGTCACAACAATCACTTTTGTATCGGGCGAGGTCTCGCGCAGCTGCGCCTGCACTTCCAGGCCGCTCGTTTCCGGCATCCACACATCGAGAACGGCCAAGGACACTGGATGGGTGCGGGCATGCGCGATCAACTCCTCTGCGGTTTTGAAACTCAGTGCCTGCCGCCCATCCGAATCGAGCAGTTGCTCAATCGAATTTCTCACCGATGCATCGTCATCGAGAATGCATATGGATTCAGGCTCTGCACACATGGATCAGCACCGGATCTACTCCAAGTGCCGGACCAAGCATACGTTTTCGCGCTGCGATCGCCATTGTCCCTTGGGGCCATGCAACAGCGCGGGCGCTATGCCTGCCTTCTGCGCCAGCCCTACCAACTCGGCCACGGAGACCACGCCCATCTTCTGCATCACGCGAGCGCGATGGGTCTTAACTGTGCGAAGGGTGATACCGAGTTCCGCGCCAATCTGCTTGTTGAGCAGTCCGGCGATCACCAACCGAAAGACCTCGAACTCTCGTGGCGTGAGCTTCGCCAGTCGCGCGCGGTTTTCCGCCATCTCGCCGCGCTGCTGCCACTGCTCGGCGGATCGCACCAGCGCCTTCGTCACGGCGGAGAGCAGTTCGTTGTCCCTAAACGGTTTCGGCAAAAAATCGGACGCCCCGCTTTTCATCGCACTGATCGCCATTGGTATATCACCGTGCCCGGCGATGAAGACTATTTGCTCCATTCTACCCTCCTTCGTGAGTTGTCGCTGCAGGGCGAGTCCGTCGAGTCCCGGCAGCTGCACGTCGAGCACGAGGCAGGCTGGACCGGGGTGTGGCACGCGCGCGAAGTATTCGTCGGCGCTGGCGAAGATCTCGACCGCGTAGTCCTCTGTCGCCAGCAAATTAGCGAGGCTCGTTCGGACCGAGCGGTCGTCATCCACCACGAAAACGCGCGATTCCAGCTCTCTCATGCGTCTCGTCCTCCATCGACTGTCACGATGCTCTCATCCTCCATGGCCTTCTGCGATGACCGGCAGCGAGAAATGCACACACGCGCCGCCACCCTGGGCATTCGCCGCAGCCAACTCGCCGCCGTGCGACGCGATGATTGAATGCGCGATGGCGAGGCCCATGCCCATCCCGTCGCGCTTGGTTGAAAAGAACCGCTCGAAAATTCGCAGGGGATCTTCCGCGGGCAGCCCGGTGCCGAAATCGCGCACGCTCACTCGCACCCGACCGCCGAATTCGCGCTCACTGCGGATGATCATGCGACGCTCGGCGGCCGGCGTATTGCGCATCGCTTCAAGGGCATTCACAACGAGGTTGAGCAGCACTTGCTGGAGCTGCACCAGATCTGCTTCAACCAACGGCAACTTCGGATCGATCTCCGTGACCAGCGCGCAGCGGTGTCCGAGCGCGTCCGAGCGGGCGAACCGCAGCACACTGCCGATGGCGTCGTTGAGGTTCACGGGGCCGCGGACTTCCTCGCCTTTGCGCACCATACCACGAATGCCCCGGATAATCTCACCCGCCCGGTGCCCGTCCGCGACGACGGCTTCGAATAGGGCATCGAGTTTCGGCAGCTCCGCACGCCCCTTGGCGATGAAACGTCGGCCAGCGCTGGCGTTGTTTACGATGCCGGTCAGCGGCTGGTTAAGCTCGTGCGCCAGCGCTCCGGCCATTTCTCCCATGAGTCCGACGCGGCTGAGGTGCGCGAGCTCTTCGCGGTGCTGCCGTGCTTCCGCTTCGGCCCGCTTGCGGGCGGAGATATCCACGATGACGCTCAAAACCAGCGCGCCTTCCTGGCTTTGGATGGGGCTGATCCCGATCTCGACCGGGAACTCGGTCCCGTCCTTCCGCCGGGCGAAGACCTCCAGGCCGGCCCCCGCGGCCCGGGCGGCAGGGGCGGCATGAAGGTCGACCCCATGAGTAGGGCGCTCACTGCGGAACCGTTCCGGCACGAGGAGTTCGATGCGTTGTCCGGTGAGTTCATCGCGTCCATAACCAAACATCTTTTCCACGCGGGCGTTCACCAGCACGATGTGACCTTGCGCGTCGAACAGAACGATACCGTCCGGAGAAGATTCTACAACGAGCCGGAACCGGTCCTGCGCCTGCTTCTGCGCGGTCACATCCAGCGAGACTTCAAGGAGCCGGAGGCCTTTGGCGTCCCCAACCTTCATACAGTGCCCCCGCGCGTCGATCCAACGCTGCGTCCCATCCGGCAACAGCACCCGATATTCCATGTTGTATTCACCCTGGGTATCGATCGCGCGCCTGATCGCCGCCTCTCGAGCTACTCGGTCATCGGAATGTATCCGCGTGATCAGCTTCGCATAGTCCAGGCGTGTGTCCGGTGCGAAGGCAAACAAAGCGCGTCCTTTATCCGTCATCCAAACCTCATCTTTCAACACATCCCACGCCCACATGGCCAGGTTGGCGGCATCAGTCGCGAGGGCCATCTGCTCCCGGGTCTCGCGTAGTTCATCCGACAGCCACGAGGCGCGGAACACATCCTGGCTCAGTTCGTAGCCCATCACCGCCACGATCGACATATAGAACAAGCTCGCTGTGATTGGCACATGAATGATTCCCCAGAGCACCAGGCTCGCCTGCCCTGCTCCTGCCAAAACAAAGAAAACCATGCTGCCGCCGACCAACAGCGCCTGTCGCCGGTCACCCCGCCGCCAGACGGTGATCGCGGCATCCGCCACAAAGATCACCAGCAACAGCAGCCCCAACTGGCCGATCAGCATCAATGGGTTCAGAACCCCCTCAGCGATAGCGACTCTTTCACCGAGAAAAGAGACGTGTCGAAGGCCGTTGATCTCCCGATAGTTGAGATTCGGGGTGCAAACAAAATTAAGGATCAGCGATAGCGTCCGTACGCCGCAGATCGTCCAGGCCAGCCATAAACGCCCAACCCGCAAATAGATCCGCACGAATCCGACGAGCGATAGGATCAGCACCCAGACGGGCACATGACCCCAGCGTAGCGCCAGGCCGAATGCTTCGGGCGTCTCCGCCCGCATCATCCACAACTCGCTCGCCCCCGAGCCTGCGGTCCCCACCGCCGTCAGCGCAAAAAGCAGATTGGCGCGCGCCCCAGGTCGGTGCCACCAGACCAGTACATGCACCACGCCCAGCGTGAGACAGGCGGATACGACCATCGCCCAAATGATCGTGACCCAGCTCATGGCAACTCGATCGATTCAGTGTCGGGCAGTTTAAACATGATGAAATGGTTCCGAGTTCACATGGCCCTTTACTGGATTCGATTTGGGACGATGACCATTTACAAGGGTATATTTCTCTTTCCATCGGCCAGAACTCCTGCTCGCGACAGATTAGCAGCAAAACACCTCGCGAGCCGGTTACATCGCCGGGCACTCTCCTAAATAAACGGCCGATAAATCTAACAGAAGTGATCTGGTTTAGACCAGCGAGAAAAAAGAGACCGGCGCATGGGCCTAAAGTACCATATCGGTGGCCGGTCAGGATTGATACACTTTTACTTCGACTAAGGGGTCTGGGGGCCTTTCGTGGACCCGTGAACGAGAGGCTGCCAAATACCAAGGCTCCATACAAAGCAGTCTACAACTAAACAGCTACTCCTATGAAAAGATTAATTGCCTTAGCCGTTGTGGCCCTCGCCTCACAAGCAGTTGTCTCCCTTGCCGGAGAACCAGTCATATCCTCGAAACAAGTTGTTCCGGCGCACCTTCGCCGCCGGTTTCATACTTCAGAG